>NZ_CBDAMB010000014.1:0-119952 GCF_965197125.1 Pseudomonas spartinae | reverse complement strand
GCAGCGCACCTGCTGCCCTGGCTGCATCACTACAACTGGCACCGACTGCACGCCAGCCTCGGATACCTGCCCCCGATCAGCAGAGCGCCGCTTCCACTGAACAACGTACTGGGTTTACACAGCTAGCTGGCGCCGTTGACGACCGCTGGGCGGTTGGCTGGCGCCGTCACTTCCTCCTTGGCGAGCCCGGGTTTATCCTGCGCGCCTCTTTGGGGAGTAGCCTGCCGTCGCGTCAGCGTCGGCGCGTTGGTCAACATTCTCGGCAACCTGCCGTGGCCAACGCATCCGCTGGGATTGGTGAGACCAACGACAGTCCTGTGCCAGGTCGGGCGCGCAGTGGCTTGTCGTTGACTCAGGCCCGGCTGGAGTTTCCCTTGAATCCTCTCTCGCTGCTTCTTCTGTCGTTCGCCATGTCGACGGATGCCTTCGCCGCTGCCATCGGCAAGGGCTCGGGTCTGCACAAACCGCGCTTTGCCGAAGCCCTGCGTGCCGGGTTGATCTTCGGCAGCATCGAAGCCATCACGCCGCTGATTGGCTGGCTGATCGGCCAGGCCGCCAGTCGCTTCGTCCTGCAATGGGATCACTGGATCGCCTTCGTGCTGCTGCTCGGGCTCGGCGCGCACATGATCCATGCCGGGCTGAGCGCCGATGACGACGCACCTGAAGACAAACCCTCGCGCCATTCCTTCTGGGTGCTGGCCGTCACCGCCCTGGCCACCAGCATCGATGCCCTGGCAGTCGGCGTGAGCCTGGCGTTCGTCGAGGTGAACATATTGGTCGCAGCACTTTGTATCGGTTTGGCCACCACCCTGATGGTGACATTGGGCATGTTGCTCGGTCGTATGCTGGGCCAACTGGTTGGCAAGCGCGCCGAAATCCTCGGTGGCGTGGTGCTGATGCTGGTGGGCGCGACGATTCTCTACGAACACTTTGCGAGTCTATAAACATGAACATGCCCCTGCGTTTTCTGCGAAACGCACTGCTGGCTGCAGCCTTGCTGGTCTCCGCTGCCCTGACGTTCTTCGCCTGGCAGTATTTCTTTCCGGTACAGGCTGCCAGCGGCTGGTCGTATCGCGTCGCCTACGATGGCGTGCAGAAGGCCGCCGGGCTGGCGCGGGATGCGGGTGGCGGCATCCTGGTCAGCCAGGAGCTGCAGGATGGTCGTGGCAATATCCTGCTGATGCAGCCTGATGGTGATCGTGAAGTGGTGGTCGAAGGCCTGTCCAAACCCGATGGCCTGCTCAGCGCGCGCGGTGGCCTGGTGTTCAGTCAGGAGTCGGGCGACAAGCCGGTCAGCTTCCTGCAGGGCAAGCGGGTCTCCGAGCTGTTCGAGGGCGATCAGGTGCAAGGGCTGTGGGACGACGGTCGTTACCTCTATGCCATCGAGGATCGCAAGGGCAACGGCCGGCTCTGGCGCTACCGCTGGGATGACCGGCAACTGAGCGTGGTGCGCGACAACCTGTCGGAAACCGAGTCGATCACCCGCTGCACGGACGGGCGCATGCTCTACAGCGAAAAGGAAACCGGGGTGATTCGCGAGCTGCGCGAGGATGGTCGCGACCCGGTGGTGATCGAGGGGCTGCGTAACCCGACCTTCATGCTGTGTGACGAACAGGGCCTGTGGATCAGCGAGGACTCGACCCATCGTGCCCGCCTGCTGCTGGTCGATGCCCAGGGCGAGCAGACCACGGTGCTGTCCTTCCTCAAGGCGCCGCAGGCGATCCTGCCGTTGGACGATGGTCGCTACCTGATCGCCGAGGGCGGTCGGGATCGAGTGCTGGAGTTGAGTGTGGTGAAAGCGGCTGGCCGCCTGAAAAAGGCCGAGGGCACCACAGGCCGGCAGGGCGGCTGAAGCCCTGCTGACTGCTCAGCTGCGCAGGCGCAGCGGGCTGAGCAGCGCCTCGCTAAGACCGGCTCTCAGCAGCTCTTCCGGCAGCGGCTGGCGACGGATCAAGGCTGCACAGGCCTGGCCCATGGCGGCGCTGGTCTGAATGCCGTAACCGCCTTGTGCCGCCACCCAGAAGAAATCCTCCGCCTGAGGATCGAAGCCGCCGACCAGATCGCCGTCGGCGACGAAGCTGCGCAGGCCAGCCCAGGTGTGCGCGGGCCGGCGAATCTGCAGTGTGGTGTGGCTTTCGATCTGGTGGATGCCCAGGGCGATGTCCAGCTCCTCGGGCTGCACGTCGTGCGGCGCCACCGGATCGGCATTGGCCGGCGAGCCGAGCAACAGGCCGGCATCGGGTTTGAAGTAGAACGACTCATCCAGGCTGACCAGCGCCGGCCAGTGCTGGCAGTCGATGCCTGCCGGACCGTTGAAGGTGAAGGCGGCACGGCGCTTGGGCTGCAGGCCGATGCCGGGCAGGCCGGCCAGACGCGCGATGTCGTCGCACCAGGCGCCGGCCGCATTGATCAGTACGTCCGCGCGATAGCTCTGCCCGGCGCAATCTACCTGCCAGCCGTCGGCGTGGCGGCTGATCGACAGCACCTCGCGGTTGCAGTGAATCTCCCCGCCTTGCTGGCGGATGCCACGCAGGTAGCCCTGGTGCAGCGCTGCGCTGTCGATATCGGCGGCGCTGGGGTCGAGCAATGCGCCATGCACGAGTTCGCGGCGCAGTACCGGAACCAGCGCGCAGGCCTCGTCAGCGCCGAGCAGGCGAGCCTCTGCCACATGCTCGCGGGCCTGTTCGTACTGGCGTTGCAGTTCGGCGACGTCAGCGTTGAAATCCACCACCAGCTCGCCACGCGGAGTGAGCAGGGCGTGCTCGGCGAAACCGGCGGGAGGGGCGTCGTAGAAGGCACGGCTGGCGGCGGTCAGTGCGCGGACCTGCGGCGTGCCGTAGGCCACCGTATACAGCGCCGCCGAGCGGCCAGTGGCGTGATACCCGGGTTGCGTCTCGCGCTCGAGCAGCAGCGTCCTGCCGTGGCTGGCGAGAAAGTAGCCGGTGGAGGCGCCGGCAATACCGGCGCCGATGATGAGGTAGTCGCAGTGTTGCATGGCGTATCGATCAACTGGGTCAAATGAAAAAGGCGAAGCTGGAGGGCTTCGCCTTTGTTCTGCCTCTGCCGTCTCAGTGCTTGCGCGGCACCGGCTTGAGCAGCTCGTCCGGCGGCATTTCGCACTGGATCTTGCGGCCGATCAGCTCCTCGATGGGCGGCAGGGCGAAGGCGTCGTCCTCACCGGCGAAGCTGATCGAGGTGCCGCTGGTGCCGGCACGACCGGTGCGGCCGATACGGTGCACGTAGTCGTCGGGGTCTTCCGGCAGGGTGAAGTTGATCACGTGGCTGATGGCATCGACGTGGATGCCGCGACCGGCCACGTCGGTGGCGACCATGACGCGGATCTTGCCTTCGCGGAAACGTTCCAGCGCGCGGATACGCTTGTGCTGGGGAATGTCGCCGGACATCTGCACGGCGCTGATGCCGTCACGGGTCAGGCGCTCTTCGATACGCCGTACTTCGTCCTTGCGGTTGGCGAAGACCATTACCCGGGTCCAGTCGTTCTGGCTGATCAGGTTGTACAGCAGCTTGTACTTGTCGCTGGAGGCGACGGCGTAGACGTGCTGTTCGACGGTGTCGCTGGCAACGTTTTCCGGCTCGATCTCGACGATGGCCGGGTTGACCGTCCACTGCTTGGCCAGGTTCATCACGTCTTCGGTGAAGGTGGCGGAGAACAGCAGGGTCTGACGGTCGCCCTTCATCGGCGTCTGGCGGATGATCTGGCGTACCTGCGGGATGAAGCCCATGTCGAGCATGCGGTCGGCTTCGTCCAGCACCATCACTTCGACCATGTCCAGGTGCACTTCGCCGCGCTGGTTGAAGTCCAGCAGGCGCCCCGGCGTGGCCACGAGAATGTCGCAGAAGCGCGATTCCAGCTGCTTGAGCTGTTTGTCGAAGTCCATGCCACCGACGAACTGCATGACGTTGAGGCCGGTGTACTTGGTCAGCTCGGCCGCGTCCTTGGCGATCTGTACCACCAGTTCGCGGGTCGGCGCGATGATCAGCGCGCGCGGTTCACCCATGTAGCGCTCTTTCGGCGCCGGGGTCTGCAGCAGCTGGGTGATGATCGAGATGAGGAAGGCGGCGGTCTTGCCGGTGCCGGTCTGGGCCCGGCCGATGGCGTCCTGACCCTTGAGGGTATAACCCAGCACGCCGGCCTGGATCGGTGTGCAATAGGGGAAACCGAGGTCGTGGATGGCGTGCATCAGCTCGGGTGCGAGCTTGAAGTCATGGAAGCGGGTCTTGCCTTCGGCGGGTTCGACCACGAAGTCTTCCAGTTTCCAGGTGTCCACCGGTTTGGCCGGACGCTCGCGCCGTGGTTTGTCGGCTTTGGGCGAGCGGGGCTGCCGTGGCGCGGGGCTCTCGCCGGCGCTCTCGCTGGCAGTGCGGGCGGGCTTGTTCGTGCGGGGATGCTTGTCTTCGGCGTCACGGCTCTGGGCCGGCGCTGCTACGTGTGACGGCGCTGGTTGTGGCTGCTCGTCTTCGGCTTTGCCGAACATTTTCTTGAGTGCTTTGAGCACGGGCTTCTCATCGATTGGTTAAGGAGTGAACGCTCGCCAGTGTAATGCAAGACGCGAGCGTGGCGAAGTGCTTCGCTCGCGTCTGTCAAGAGCAGGCTGCAACCCGTGCCTCAGTTTTCCGGCAGGCTGGCCAGCAGCAGGCGCTGCACGTTGCCGCCCATGATCGCGGCGATGGCGGCATCGTCGAAGCCGGCGCTTTGCAGCCCTTCGGTGATCTGTGCCAGGCCGGTGACATCGAACGGCGTATGCACGGTGCCGTTGAAGTCCGAGCCCAGGGCCACGTGCTCGACGCCGACCAGGTCCGCCGTGTAGCGGATGGCCTTGACGATGGCGGCGACCGAGGTGTCGCACACCGCAGTGCTCCAGTAGCCGATGCCGATTACCCCGCCGCTGGCGGCGATGGCCCGGATGTGCCTGTCGCTGAGGTTGCGCGTGCCGGCGCAGGTGCCCTCGACGCCCGTGTGCGAGACCAGCACCGGGCGCGTGGCCATGGCCAGCACGTCGTCGATCAGCGGGCGCGAGGCGTGGGCCAGGTCCACCAGCATGGATTTCTCTTCCAGGCGTGCGATCACCTGGCGGCCCAGCGGGGTCAGCCCGCCTTTTTCCAGGCCATGGGCCGAGCCGCCGACCTCGTTATCGAAGAAGTGGGTCAGGCCGGCGATGCGGAAGCCCGCGTCATATAGCACGTCGATGTTTTCCAGCTTGCCTTCGATGGGCTGCAAGCCTTCGGTGGCCAGCAGGCCGGCGACGCGACGCGGATCCTGTTGCCAGGCTTCGATGAAGCGTGCCAGGTCCGCACGGGTGCGGATCAGCACCAGGCGTCCGTCACTGCCGGCGCTAGCGTCCTTGAGCTTCTGCGCCTGGTACAGCGCACGCTGCAGCAGGCTGCTCCAGGTTTCCCGCGGCCAGCGCTGGGCCATGGCCAGCAGGGTGATGTTGTCGCTGTCGGCGCCATTGCTCTCCATGTTCAGCCCGCGCGGCGTCTTGGTCACGGTGGAGAACACCTGCAGGCCGAGGCGACCTTCGAGCATGCGCGGCAGGTCAGAGTGGCCGTAGTCGTAGCGCTTGAGCAGGTCGCGCTCCCAGAGCAGGGCGTCGTCGTGCAGATCGGCGACGAACAGCCCCTGGTGCAGCTTCTGTGCACTGGCGCTGGCGGGGTAGGGCGGCGGGCTGGCGACGCTGTTCATCTGTGCGTCGAGCACTCGGGGCAGGCCCAGAACGGCCAGGGCGGAGAGGGGGACGAGCAGGAGTCCGGCGATCAGCAGTTTGCGCATGAGGAGCCATCCAGGCGTGTTGTTATGCCGGCCACTCTAGCAGGGAATGCGAGGCGCGCTGCGCTTGGACTGTCAACCGCTGAGGCAGTTACGCCCTTGCTGCTTGGCCTGGTACAGCGCGGCATCGGCACGCGCGATCAGGCCCTGCAGGCTGTCCTGATGTTGCATCTGCGCCAGGCCAATGGAGATGGTAACGCCAGGCAGTACGCCGACTGGCGAGTAGAAGGAGGTGATCTGCTCCAGGCTGATGCGCAGGCGTTCACCGATGCTGCGTGCGTCCTCAGCGGCGATCTCCGGCAGCAGAATGACGAATTCCTCGCCACCGAATCGAATCAGGCTGTCCTTGGGGCGTAACTGGCTGCGCAGGGTATGCGCGACCAGACACAGTGCGTAGTCACCCGCGAGGTGGCCGTGCTGGTCGTTGTAAGCCTTGAAATGGTCGACATCCAGCATCAGTAGCGAAATGGGGTCGTCGTTGAAGGCGCAGCGGGTGCTTTCGCGCTCGAACACGTGATCCAGCCAGCGCCGGTTGAAGCAGCCGGTGAGGGTGTCGACGTTGGCATTCTGCTCGCTGTCGAGAATCTGCCGGTTGCCCTGGCGCACGCGTTCGCAGAGCAGTTCCAGCAGGTTCTGCATCATCTGCGGAGAGTGCTGGAACAATGCGACCAGCGACTCGCGATGCAGGCGTAGCACGGTAGAGGGACGTTCGGCCACCACATAGGCGGAAGGGTGTTCGTTGTCGATGAAGCTGATTTCACCGGCGCAGTCGCCGACTTCGAGGGTGCTCACGGGCTGGTTGTCCAGTGAACCCAGGTAGACGCGCAGCTGCCCCTCGATCAGCAGATAGAGGTGCTGGTTGCGGTTGAATGGGGAGAGCAGCACTTCGCCAGCTTCCAGCTCGCAGGCGCGAAATTCCAGCAGCAGCTGATTCAGGCTGCTGGTGGCGACATTCTGAAAGAGTCGCAGGTGCTGAACTTGCTGCAGGTCTGCCTGCCAGTGCGCCGGTTTCATCGCGATCTCGTCGGGCCTGGCCGAGCGAATAGGCCTGAGGGCACCGTCAACGCTCCCTGTCGTGTCTACGGATGGTTTTAGACAGTATTCCCGGCACTCGGGCGTGGCAAAGCTCGGCCGACCAGCGGTTGCACTAATGTACGAGGTTGTTAACTGGCGCGCGTCCCTGCGCGTTTTCAGTCACGGCATGAAGTGGATGCGATGGCCCACCGCGTAGCCGGCCAGGCGCTCGCCAATGGCGGCTGCCAATGTCTGATCCTGAGTTGGCAGGTAGATGTGGGCCAGCTGCCCGGCCTTGTCGTCACTCAGCACCTCGACCGTGGCAGCCGGATGCAGCTCGGCCACAGCCGCCTGGTAAACCCGGGCGATGGCATCGAAACGCAGCGCCGGTTTGAAGGTCTTGCCCACTGCTGTCAGCGGAATTGCCTCGATGATCCAGGCGTCCTTGGGTATGGCAGCGCGTTCGGGGATATGGGCAGCGGCATGCGCCAGCAGATCGGCCTCGCTGGCTTGCGCGTCGGGTTTGAGCTGGACGTAGACCACGGGTAGTTCGCCGGCCTTCTCGTCGGGCTTGCCGACCGCGGCAGCCATGGCCACTGCCGGGTGCTTGTGCAGCGCCTCCTCGATCATCTGCGGGTCGATGTTGTGTCCGCCACGGATGATCAGGTCCTTGCTGCGGCCGGTCAGCCAGATGTAGCCGTCGGTATCGACGCGGCCGAGATCGCCGGTATTGAACCAGTCGCCATCGACCCAGATGCCGGCGTTCTTGCTCGCCGGCAGATAGCCCTTGAACACCGTGGCACCGCGAATGCACAGGTTGCCGATCTCGTTGGGCGCCGCTTCGCGCAGGTATTGTCCCTGCTCGTCGAGTACCTTGATGCGCACTTCGCAGTAGGGCATGGGCAGGCCGATGGAGCCCGGCCGGCGTTCACCTGCCGGCGGGTTGGCGCAACTGCCGCAGGTGCCCTCGGTCAGGCCGTAGCCCTCGATCAGGGTCAGACCGGTCTTGGCCTCGAACTGGCGAATCAGCTCCACCGGCATCGGCGCGGCGCCACACAGGGCGTACTTCAGCGAGGACAGGTCGTGGCCTTCGCTGGGTATCTGCAGCAGGCCGGCATAGATGGTCGGCACGCCGCTGAAGAAACTGACCTTATGGCGTTCGATGACCTTCCAGAAATGGCCGATCAAGCTGGTGTTGCGATAGCCCTGCGGGGTGGCCAGCAGCACTTCAGCGCCGCCGATGAAGGCCGCCAGACCGGTGACGATGACGCCGTTGACGTGGAACAGTGGCAGACCGCAGAGCGTCACGTCGCCGACGCCGAAGCGGGTGACCAGGTTCATGCTGTAGGCCATTGCCACTTCGTTGCCGTGGCTGTGCGGCGCCAGTTTCGGCGTGCCGGTGGTGCCGCCGGTATGAAAATAGCTGGCGATGTCGTCGGCAGCGATCACGCGGCCACTTTCCAGGTGATCCGCCGGGCAGGCGGCGATGGTCTCGTCGAAATCCAGCACGCCTTCGGGCAATGGGCCGCGCTGCGCCTTGATCGCGCTGCGTTGCAGCTCGGGCAGCAAGTTGGCCATGTCCACGCAGAGAATCGCCTTGAGTGCCGGCAAGCGATCGCGCAGGGCGTCGACCTTGTCCCACAGCTCGGTGCCGGGGAAGGGCGCCAGGGTCACCAGCAACTCGGAGTCCGAGGCGTGGATCAGCTCGGCGATGTGCTCGGGTTCGAGCAACGGGTTGATCGCGTTGACGATGCCGGCCGCCTCGCCACCCCAGATGGTGTAGTGGGTCTGCGGCAGATTGGGCAGCAGGAACGAAACCGCCTTGCCCGGGCGCAGACCCAGGCGATGAAAGGCATTGGCCGTCTGCGTGATCTTGCCGAGCAACTCGGCGTAGGTCAGACGCAGCGGCGTTTCTTCGGCCGTGCCTTGCAGGATGAACGAGAGTGCCGGTGCATCGGGATTGGCCTGCGCCGTGCGGCGGATCAGCTCAAAGGTGCTTTCGGGCAGGCCACGATCGCTCAGCGGGGTGCTCTCGATCTTCTCGATGTCCTGCAGGGTACGAATCAGGGGCGCTGTGCTCATTTATCGTGCGTCTCTTCGGTTCGGTCAGTCGGTCAGTAGCTGGCCCAGCCATTCGGCGATGTCGCGAATCTCCTCCGGCAGCACTTCGTGTGCCATCGGATAGTCACGCCATTGCACCGGTACTCCACAGGCGTGCAGGCGGTCATATGCGGCGCGGCCCATGTCGGGGGTCACCACGTCGTCGAATCTGCCATGCAAACACAGCGCCGGCAGTTGTCTTTTTGTATCCGCCAGTGGCATTTCAGCGCTGAAAGTCGGCGCGTAGGTCGAGAGTGCCAGTACGCCGCCCAGGGGCTCCTGATAGCGCAGAAAGGCAGTGTGTAGCACCACCGCGCCGCCTTGGGAGAAGCCTGCGAGGATGATGCGCTCGGGGGCGATGGCGCTTGCGAGCTCGGCCTCGATCAGGGCGATGACCTGATCGGCCGACTCCTCCATCTGCGCCTGATCGATGGCGCGCGCCGGAGTCATGGCGAGGATGTCGTACCAGCTCGGCATGCTCCAGCCGCCATTGATGGTCACCGGGCGGGTGGGCGCCTGCGGCAGGATGAAGCGCGTACTGGGCAAGCGCTCCTGCAGCATCTCGGCGACTGGAAGGAAATCGTAGCGGTCAGCACCCAGCCCATGCAGCCAGATCACGCTGGCGTCTGCTGGTTGTGGGGGCTGCAAAATCATGGGTGCGGTCATTGGTAGCTCCAGTGTGGTGCGGGCGCCTTAATTTAGGGCGGCGCCTTGCGCGAGGCTTGGCTAATCTGTGAAGAAGTTGTCGCACGGGTGCAACTTTTGCTCTTGACCCTTGCATATCCGGCCATTTGCCATGTGCTGGTACGAGGCTTGCTATGGCTCATATGAACTGACGACGTGGTGCGCTAACGGTAACACTGTGCCATCGCGCACCGCTCAACAGGCAGGAATCTGCTGTGTGGGGTTCCTAATAGACCGTCGGGGCGCTGATCGCCCAGACGGATGACGATCCGTCTCAGGCCCGTTCAACCAATGGGCTGGGTAGGAGCGGTTGGCCAGCAGAGGGTTAAGCCGACTAGACTCCCACCTGACGTTCGAACTTCTCGTCGATGCCGTTGCTGCCAGCGGATCGCGTGCCTCAAAAGGGTGGGGAAGCAGGACTGAGACTCCAACACAACAAGAGCAACTGGAGGTTTTTGATGAAGATGGTGAAATCCACCCTGGCTGTGCTGACCACCGCAGCTGTGCTCGGTGTCAGTGGCTTTGCTCAGGCAGGCGCCACTCTGGATGCAGTGCAGAAGAAAGGCTTCGTGCAGTGCGGTATCAGCGACGGTCTGCCTGGCTTCTCCTACGCCGATGAAAAAGGTAACTACCTGGGTCTGGACGTCGACGTCTGCCGCGCTGTTGCAGCTGCGGTCTTCGGTGACGCCACCAAGGTCAAGTACAGCCCGCTGACCGCCAAGGAGCGCTTCACCGCGCTGCAGTCCGGCGAAGTCGACATCCTGTCGCGCAACACCACCTGGACCAGCTCGCGTGACTCGGCGCTGGGCCTGAACTTCACCGGTACCAACTACTACGACGGTCAGGGTTTCTTGGTGAACAAGAAGCTGGGCGTTTCCAGTGCCAAGGAGCTGGACGGGGCTACCGTCTGCATCCAGGCCGGTACCACCACCGAACTGAACCTCTCCGACTACTTCCGTGCCAACGGCATGAAGTACACCCCCATTACTTACGATACCTCTGACGAAAGCGCCAAGTCGGTCGAAGCCGGTCGTTGCGACGTGCTGACCTCCGACCAGTCGCAGCTGTACGCACAGCGCATCAAGCTGGCCAATCCGGACGAGTACGTAGTACTGCCGGAAGTCATCTCCAAGGAGCCGCTGGGCCCGGTCGTACGCCAGGGTGACGAAGAGTGGTTCGACATCGTGCGCTGGACCCTGTTCGCCATGCTCAACGCCGAAGAACTGGGCGTGACCTCGGCCAACGTCGAAGAAACCGCCAAAACCACCAAGAACCCGGATGTCGCCCGTCTGCTGGGCGCTGAAGGTGAGTTCGGCAAAGACCTCAAACTGCCGAAAGACTGGGTCGTGCAGATCGTCAAGCAGGTCGGTAACTACGGCGAGTCTTTCGACCGCAACGTAGGCGCCGGCAGCGAACTGAAGATCGAGCGTGGTCTCAACGCCCTTTGGAACAAGGGTGGTCTGCAGTACGCACCGCCGGTGCGTTGACCGTCCACAGCGGCAGGCCTAGTGCCTGCCGCTGTCGTTTCCGATTTAGTGAACTCCGGCTGGCTTGCGTGCGGCCGGGGCTTCCGTGAGGGTTGTCATGCAAACGACTGCTAATGCCCCGCGCCCGCGAGGATCGCTTCTGAACGATCCGCAGGTGCGCGCCTGGGCTTTCCAGATTATTGCCGTTGCTGCCGTTGTGGCGCTCGGCTGGTTTCTCTTCCAGAACACCCAGGCCAACCTGGAGAAGCGCGGAATCATTTCCGGCTTCGCGTTCCTCAATAACAGTGCCGGGTTCGGTATCGCCCAGCATCTGATCGACTACACGGAAAGCGACAGTTACGGTCGCGTTTTTCTGATCGGCCTGCTCAATACCTTGCTGGTGTCCTTCATCGGCATCGTGCTGGCTTCGATCCTCGGATTTCTGCTGGGGGTGGCGCGGCTATCGCCGAACTGGCTGATCAGCAAGCTGGCCACCGTCTATATCGAGATCTTCCGCAACATTCCGCCGTTGCTGCAGATCCTGTTCTGGTACTTCGCGGTCTTTCTCGCGCTTCCGGGGCCTCGGCAAAGCCTCGAACTCGGGGACACCTTCTTCCTCAACAGTCGCGGTCTGTACATGCCGTCGCCGGGGCCCTCGGAGAGCTTCGGTGTGTTCGCCGTGGCCGTGCTGGCGACCATCGTCGGCATCATCGCCCTCGGGCGCTGGGCCAAAAAGCGCCGTGAGGCGACGGGCCAGATCTTCCCTCTGCTGTGGACATCGCTGGCGCTGATCGTGGTGATTCCCGGTCTGACTGCGCTCGTTGCGGGCAATCCGCTGCAGTGGAGCGTACCTGCGCTGACCGGTTTCAACTTCCGTGGCGGCTGGGTGATGATTCCCGAGCTGATGGCTCTGACCCTGGCGCTGACCATCTACACCGCAGCCTTCATCGCCGAGAACGTGCGCTCCGGGATCATGGCGGTCAGCCATGGCCAGACCGAGGCTGCGCGTTCGCTGGGGCTGCGCCCGGGCGTCACCCTGCGCCTGGTGATCATTCCGCAGGCGCTGAGGGTGATCATCCCGCCGCTGACCAGCCAGTATCTCAACCTGGCGAAGAACTCCTCGCTGGCGGCCGGTATCGGTTACCCGGACATGGTGTCGCTGTTCGCCGGCACCGTACTCAACCAGACCGGCCAGGCCATCGAGGTGATCGCCATCACCATGAGCGTGTACCTGGCAATCAGTATCAGCATTTCCCTGCTGATGAACTGGTACAACAAGCGCATCGCGCTGACTGAGCGGTAAGGAGCAGCCATGCAGACTCATACATTCAAACCGGACCTGCCACCGCCGCGCATGAGTGTCGGCGCAGTAGGTTGGCTCAAGGCCAACCTGTTCTCCAACTGGTTCAACACCCTGCTGACATTGTTGGCCGCCTACCTGATCTGGCTGATTGTGCCGCCGCTCTTGCAGTGGGCCTTCATCGACGCCAACTGGGTAGGCAGTACCCGTGCCGATTGCACCCAGTCAGGCGCCTGCTGGGTGTTCATTCAGCAGCGCTTCGGCCAGTTCATGTACGGCTTCTACCCCAGCGAACTGCGCTGGCGCGTAGATGCCACCCTTTGGCTGGCCGTCGTCGGTGCTGCGCCGTTGTTCGTGCCACAGATGCCGCGCAAGGCCTTTTACGGCCTGGCGCTGCTGGTGATCTACCCGGTCATCGCCTGGTGTCTGCTGCACGGTGGCGTGTTCGGCCTGAGCGTGGTGTCCACCAGTCAGTGGGGCGGCCTGATGCTGACCCTGGTGATCGCCTACGTGGGGATCACCGGTGCTCTGCCGCTGGGCATTTTGCTGGCGCTGGGGCGACGCTCCAACCTGCCGGCGATCAAGGTCATCTGCGTCACCTTCATCGAGTTCTGGCGCGGTGTGCCGTTGATCACCGTGCTGTTCATGTCCTCGGTGATGTTGCCGTTGTTCCTGCCCGAAGGCATGCATTTCGACAAGCTGATGCGCGCGCTGATCGGGGTGATCCTGTTCCAGTCCGCCTATATCGCTGAAACCGTGCGTGGTGGCCTGCAGGCGATTCCCAAAGGTCAGTACGAAGCGGCTGCGGCCATGGGCCTTGGCTACTGGCGGATGATGGGCCTGGTGATTCTGCCGCAGGCGCTCAAGCTGGTCATCCCCGGCATCGTCAACGTCTTCATCGCCCTGTTCAAGGACACCAGTCTGGTGATCATCATCGGCCTGTTCGATCTGCTCAACAGCATCAAGCAGGCGACCACCGACCCGGCGTGGCTGGGCATGGCCACCGAAGGCTACGTGTTCGCCGCCCTGATCTTCTGGATTTTCTGTTTCGGCATGTCCCGCTATTCGCTCCATCTCGAGCGGAAGCTGGATACCGGCCACAAGCGTTAGGAGTGAGTCATGAGTGAAGCAATCAAACAACCCAGCGCTGAGCCGATGATCCTGCTGCAGGGTGTGAACAAGTGGTACGGGCAGTTCCATGTGCTCAAGGACATCAACCTCAGCGTGCAGCCGGGTGAGCGTATCGTGCTGTGCGGGCCGTCCGGCTCGGGCAAGTCCACCACCATTCGCTGCATCAATCGCCTGGAAGAACATCAGCAGGGCCGCATCGTCGTCGATGGCACCGAGCTGACCAGCGACCTCAAGCACATTGAGGCGATTCGCCGCGAAGTGGGCATGGTGTTCCAGCACTTCAACCTGTTCCCGCACCTGACCGTGCTGCAGAACTGCACGCTGGCGCCGATGTGGGTGCGCAAGATGCCCAAGCGCCAGGCCGAGGAAATCGCCATGCACTTTCTCGAGCGCGTGCGTATTCCCGAGCAGGCGGGCAAGTTTCCGGGGCAGCTCTCCGGTGGTCAGCAGCAGCGCGTGGCGATTGCCCGGGCGCTGTGCATGAAGCCGAAGATCATGCTGTTCGACGAGCCGACCTCGGCCCTCGACCCGGAGATGGTGAAAGAGGTTCTCGACACCATGATCGGCCTGGCCGAAGACGGCATGACCATGCTCTGCGTGACTCACGAAATGGGCTTCGCCCGTACCGTGGCCAACCGGGTGATCTTCATGGACAAGGGCGAGATCGTCGAGCAGGCCGAGCCCAATGCCTTTTTCACCAACCCGCAGAACGAGCGCACCAAGCTGTTCCTCAGCCAGATCCTGCACTGAGTCGGTACCGCACCCTGGATCAGGGAGCCTTCGGGCTCCCTTTTTCGTTTCTAGCCACGGCGCATGCGCTTGCGGAAGGCGCCGGGCGTTTCCCCGCACAGTTGCTTGAAGCGCTTGGCGAAGCTCGCGCGGTCGGCGAACCCGACCTGGCCGGCGATCTGCTCCAGCGATTGCGCCGAATCGGCCAGTGCCTGCTGCGCCAGGCTGATGCGCAGGCGCAGCAGATAATCGCCAGGGGTCAGCCCGGTCGCCTGTTTGAAGCGGCGCAGCAAGGTGCGCACCGAACAGTGGGCTTGCTGCGCCAACCGGTTGAGATCGATCGCTTCGGCATGATGTTCGCGTAGCCAGCTCAGCAATGGAGCCAGGGTTATATCTTCGCTGCTCGGCAGCAGCGGCGCGAAGCGGGTCTGCGTGCCGCGCTGACGTTCGATCACCATGGCGCCGGCGACCTGCTGCGCCAGCCATTCGCCGGCATGCCGGGCGATCAGGTGCAGGCACAGGTCGAGCCCGGCCTGGGCGCCACCGGAGCAGAACAGCAGGCCATCTTCGGTCAGCAGCAGGTCGCTGCGCAGTTTCACCTGGGGGAAGTGGCGGGCGAACGCCTCGGCCAGCGCCCAGTGGGTGGTGGCGTGGCGACCATCGAGCAAACCGGCAGCGGCCAGCAGGAAGGCGCTACTGCACAGACTCGCCACCTGCTGCCGGTTACGCCGGGCCAGCCACGGCAGAAGCCTGGCGTTGCTGTCCAGGGTGCGGGCAATGGCGCTGCCCGTTGCAGGCACTATCAGCAGGTCGGCCTGTTCGGCCAACGGCAGGCCACCATCGACCTGAATCTGCGCGAACTCCAACTGCACGGGCTGGCCGTCGAGGCTGAAACGCAGCAGCTCGAAATGTGGCGTACCGGCCAGACGATTGGCCAGGCTGAAGGCGTCCTGGGCCATGCTCAGGCTGGAACAGACGGTTTGCGGGCAGACGTACAAGGCGATGCGCAGCATGACCATGAGCTCGAATGGGGTTGGCGATTATTGACACAAAGTCGTCTTTATAGCCAATCGCCGCATGCTCCTCCTGCGCCCAGACTAGGCTGCATTCACCAACGAGCACGCAGGAGCGAGCCATGAGCCACCCCAACGCCGAGTTGATCCAGCGCTTCTACAGCGCCTTCCAGGCGCTCGATGCCGAAACCATGGCAGCTTGCTACGCCGAGGACGTGCATTTCTCCGATCCGGTTTTCATCGGCCTGCGCGGTGCTGAGGCGAGCGATATGTGGCGCATGCTCTGCAGCCGAGCCGAAGGCTTCTCGCTGACCTTCGACTCGGTACACGCCGATGACCATGCCGGCAGTGCCCGCTGGGTCGCCCGCTACCGGTTCAGCGCCACCGGTCGTCAGGTGGTTAACACTATCCAGGCGCGCTTCGTGTTTCGCGACGGGCTGATCGTCGAGCATCGCGATCATTTCGATCTCTGGCGTTGGGCCCGTCAGGCGCTGGGTGGCAAAGGGCTGCTGCTGGGCTGGGCACCACCGGTTCAGGCTGCCATTCGTCGACAAGCGGCACGCGGTCTGGCCCAGTTTCGCGGTACTCGCTGAGGCGTGTGAAGGAACGCAGTGGTAGGCTAGCCGGTCTTAGCCTTCAATAAGAGAGTTCGCACATGGGGTGCGGCCTCTCCACTGCCAATCGAGACCTGCCGTGACCGAACTGATCGTAGCCGTAAAACAGGCCAAGGCCTGGGGGGTGCATGCCGTCACTGCCAGTGGGGTGATTCTCGCCCTGCTGGCACTGCTTGCCGTGCTCGACGGCCAGCCCAAACAATGCCTGATGTGGCTGGGGCTGGCGCTGCTGGTCGACGGGCTCGATGGTTCGCTGGCGCGACGTTACGACGTCAAGGGCGTGCTGCCGCACTTTGACGGCTCGACCCTGGACCTGGTGATCGACTACCTGACTTACGTGTTCATCCCGGCGATCTTCCTCTATCGCTTCATCCCGCTCCCTGACTACACCCCCTTGTTTGCCGTAGGGCTGATTCTGCTGTCGTCGCTGTTCTGCTTCTGCAACCTGAACATGAAGAGCAAGGACAACTACTTCGTCGGCTTCCCGGCGGCCTGGAACGTGGTGGTGTTGTACTTCTACATTCTTGACGTACACCCCTGGGTCACTCTCGGCATGATCGTGCTGCTGGCTGCTCTGACCCTGACCAAGATGAAGTTTCTGCATCCCTTCCGCGTACGCCAGTTCATGCCGCTGAACATCGTCGTGACCTTCGTCTGGATGCTCTCCAGCGCGCTGCTGATTGTGCAGTACCCGCACAATTCGATGTGGGTACTGGGCCTGTGGTTCGCCGCCTCGGCCTATTTCGTCGGCATGTGCCTGTGGCGCTCGGCGCGTGAGTGGTTTCCGGCACGCGGATGACGGCGGCACTGGAAAAGCCCTGGTTCGTCTACCTGGTGCGTGCCGCCAACGGCGCCCTCTACTGCGGTATCAGCGATGACCCGCAGCGACGCTTCGCCCAGCACCAGAGTGGCAAGGGCGCGCGTTTCTTTCATACCAGCCCGGCGCTGGCGCTGGCCTACGTTGAGGCCTGTGCCGGAAAGGGCGATGCCCTGCGCCGCGAACGGGCGATCAAGCGCCTGAGCAAAAGTGCCAAAGAGGCGCTCATTCTGGCCGTTGATGGCGATTCATCAGCCTGAGGCGGTGTGCGTGCGTGGGCGGCAGGGGTAAGCTGGACGCTTTCGAACTGACGCGGAGCGCGCCATGCACGAGCTGATTCTTCACCATTACCCGACCTCTCCATTTGCCGAGAAGGCTCGTTTGCTGCTGGGCTTCAAGCAACTGTCCTGGCGCTCGGTGATGATCCCGCCTGTGATGCCCAAGCCGGATCTGACCGCGCTGACCGGTGGCTACCGCAAGACGCCGGTGTTGCAGGTCGGTGCCGACATCTACTGCGACACCGCACTGATCGCCCGCCGTCTGGAAGCGGAGAAGAGCACGCCGCCGCTGTTCCCGGAAGGGCAGGGCTTCAATGTCGCGACCCTCGCCCAGTGGGCCGATTCGGTGCTGTTCCAGCATACGGTGTCGCTGGTGTTTGCCCCCGAGTCCATGGCCGTGCGCTTTGCCAAGGTGCCGCCGGAGTTCGCCAAGGCTTTCGCGGCCGATCGTGCGGCCCTGTTTTCGGGCGGTACGGCCAGCCGTCTGCCGTTGGAGCAAGCGCGTCACCAGTGGCCGGCGCTGATGGGGCGCCTGCAGCAGCAACTGCAGCAGGGCGGTGGTGACTTCCTGTTTGGCGAGCCCTCGATTGCCGACTTCGCCGTCGCGCATCCGCTGTGGTTCCTGCGCGGTACGCCGGTCACGGCAGCGCTGGTGGACGAGTACCCGGACGTAGCGGCCTGGTTGGCCCGGGTGCTGGGCTTTGGCCATGGCGCGCTCAGCGAGATGAGCGGCGAGCAGGCCATTGCCGTGGCGCGCGAAGCGACGCCGGCGGCGCTGCCCGATGAGGTATTCAACGAACCCAATGGCTTCAGCGCCGGTCAGCGCGTGACCATCGCGGCGGTCGACTATGGCGTCGACCCGGTGGCAGGCGAGTTGGTGTTCGCTGGGCGCGAGGAGCTGATTCTGCGCCGCGAAGACGAGCGTGCCGGCACCGTGCACGTGCACTTCCCGCGTTGGGGCTTTCGTATCGAGGCCTGCTGATCGTTCGTAAAGATCGCGGCTAAAGCCCCTCCCACAAAAGCTGTTTTCACAGCACTCAGCTAACAGGTTGATGACCTGTGGGAGGGGCTTTAGCCGCGACAGAGGCGGTTGGGGCGGCGGATGAAGCGTCGCCTATCCTGCGATGGCTCAGCGCTGATCCGGCAGCAGTAATCCGTAGCCCGGATGCAATCCGTGGATGCTGTGCCAGGGATTCCCGGAGTGCATCCGGGCTACGTGGGGGGCCAGTGCGTAGGGTGGATGACGCTTTTTTCATCCACCCAGGCGCGTACCGTAGGCGCTGACCAACCGTCTCAACGCTTGTCCGGCAACAGGAAATTGCCCGGCCCGGCGTTGTCCAGCGTCGGCACTTCGGCTTCGTCCTTGAGGTCGACGCCGGACAGTTGCCGGCGGCAGGCCTCACGCATCAGGTACATCAGGCGGAAGGTGGCCATGCCATAGCTCAGGCCCTCCAGACGCACGTTGGAGATGCAGTTGCGGTAGGCATCGTTGAGGCCGACCTTCGGCCCATAGGTGAAGTACAGGCCGAGGCTGTCCGGCGAGCTGAGGCCAGGACGTTCGCCAATCAGGATCACCGTCATCTTCGCCCCCAGGCGTTGCCCCACTTCATCGGCCACCGCCACCCGTCCCTGTTCCACCAGGGTGATGGGGGCCAGCGACCAGCCTTCTGCCTGCACCTGCTCCAGCAGGCGTTCGAGAAAGGGCAGGCTGTGCTTTTGTACGGCCAGGGATGACAGGCCGTCGGCGATGACGATGGCCAGGTCGTAGCCCCGGCCGTGCTCTTCGGCGTATTCGTCGAGCAGTTGCGCGGCATCTTCATGCAGGCGCCGGCCCAGATCCGGGCGTTGCAGGTAGGTGTGGCGGTCGGCGGCGGCGCTGTGCAGCAGCAGGGTCGGCAATTGACGCTCGTACAGCGCCTCGCGCAGGGCCGCGTGGTCGAACGGCAGGTGTACGGCGTCACGCGCCTGGGCGTGGGCGAACTGGAAGTCCAGTTGCGCGGCGGTCGGCAGGCTGGTGCCGGCCCGACCCAGGGCAATGCGCGCCGGTGTCAGCTGGCGCAGTTGCTGCCAGGGGTTTTCGGTAGCGGGGGACTTTTCGCTCATGACAACCTCGAATGATCAGGCCAACTGGGCCAGAGCCTGGCGAAATGCCGGTGGCAGTTCCTTGCCCATGCGCAGCTGTCCGCCCTGTTGCTGGAAGATGCCCATGCGCGCCAGCCAGGCCTCGAACTCGGGCGCAGCGTGCAGGCCGAGCACCTTGCGCGCGTAGAGCGCGTCATGGAACGAGGTGGTCTGGTAGTTGAGCATCACGTCGTCGGAGCCGGGAATGCCCATGATGAAGTTGATGCCGGCGGCGCCGAGCAGGGTCAGCAGCATGTCCATGTCGTCCTGGTCGGCCTCGGCATGGTTGGTGTAGCAGATGTCGCAGCCCATCGGCACGCCGAGCAGCTTGCCGCAGAAGTGATCCTCCAGCCCGGCGCGGATGATCTGCTTGCCGTTGTACAGGTACTCCGGGCCGATGAAGCCGACCACGGTATTGACCAGAAACGGGTTGAAACGGCGGGCCACGGCATAGGCGCGGGTCTCGCAGGTCTGCTGGTCGACGCCATGGTTGGCGTTGGCCGACAGCGCGCTGCCCTGGCCGGTCTCGAAGTACATCAGGTTGTTGCCGAGGGTGCCGCGCTTGAGGCTCAGACCGGCCTCGTAGCCTTCCTGCAGCACCTTGAGGCTGACACCGAAGCTGGCGTTGGCCGCCTCGGTGCCGGCAATGGACTGGAACACCAGATCCAGCGGCGCGCCGCGTTCGATGGCGGCGATCGAGCTGGTGACGTGAGTCAGCACGCAGGACTGGGTGGGAATCTCGTAGCGCTGGATGACGGCGTCGAGCATCTCCAGCAGGGTGCACACCGCGCTCATGCTGTCGGTGGCCGGGTTGATGCCAATCATGGCATCGCCGTTGCCATAGAGCAGGCCGTCGACCACGCTGGCAGCGATGCCGGCCGGGTCGTCGGTCGGGTGGTTGGGCTGCAGGCGGGTGGACATGCGTCCGCGCAGGCCCTGGGTGTTGCGAAAACGGGTGACCACGCGGGTCTTCTGCGCCACCAGCACCAGGTCCTGAATGCGCATGATCTTCGACACCGCCGCGACCATCTCCGGTGTCAGGCCGGGGGCCAGCGCCGTGAGGTTGGCTTCGTCGGCGACATCACTGAGCAGCCAGTCGCGAAATCCGCCCACCGTGAGGTGGCTGACCGGGGCGAAGGCCTGGACGTCATGGCTGTCGATGATCAGGCGGGTGACTTCGTCGCTCTCGTAGGGGATCAGCGCTTCCTGCAAGAAGTGCTTGAGCGGCACCTCGGCCAGGGTCATCTGCGCGGCCGCCCGCTCGGCGTCGCTGCTGGCGGCAACCCCGGCCAGGTAGTCGCCGGAGCGCGCCGGGGTGGCCTTGGCCATCAGCTCGCGCAGGCTGTCGAAGCGCCAGGTCATGTTGCCGATGCTGTGGGTGAAACTTGCCATGTCGTTCCTCCTGTCGCGGTCGCCGCAAGGCGACCGCTTGGGTATTTCAGCGCAGGGAGCGTTCGGCGGCCTGGATGGCGGCGAACTCTTCCTCCGGTGTGCCGGACACCAGGTGGTGGCGGCTGTACAAGGCGAAATAGGCAATGAACAGAGCGTAGATGAGCGCAGCGCCGATCACGACCCGTGGGTCGACCAGGAAACCCGCGACCAGTGCCACCGCCGCCAGCACCAGCGCCACCGAGGAGGTCAGTACACCACCGGGCGTGCGGTACGGTCGCGGCATGTCCGGGCGACGGATACGCAGGGTCACGTGGGCGGCCATCATCATCACGTAGGAGATGGTCGCACCGAACACCGCCACCAGAATCAGCAGGTCGCCCTGGCCGCTCAAGGACAAGCCAAAGCCGATAATCCCAGGCACGATCAGTGCCAACACCGGCGCCTTGTTGCGGTTGGTCAGCGACAGGCTGCGTGGCAGGTAGCCGGCGCGCGACAGGGCGAAGATCTGCCGCGAATAGGCGTAGATGATCGAGAAGAAGCTGGCGATCAGCCCGGCCAGACCGACCAGGTTGACGAACTGGCTCATCCAGGTGGATCCGCCGTAGACCTTTTCCAGTGCCTCGACCAGCGGGTTGCCCGAGGCCATCAGCGCCTGGGCACCGGCGCCGCCCGGACCGACCAGCAGAATCAGCCCGGCGAAGGCCAGCAGCACCAGCATGGCGCCGATCAGGCCGCGGGGCAGGTCACGCTTGGGATTCTTGGTTTCCTCGGCGGCCAGCGGCACGCCTTCGACCGCCAGGAAGAACCAGATGGCGTAGGGCAGGGCGGCCCAGATGCCGAGGTAGCCGAACGGCAGGAAGGCACTGGCGCCGGTGGCTTCGCTGGCGGGAATGTCGAACAGGTTGGCGGCGTCGAAGTGCGGCACCATCGCAACGATGAACACGCCCAGGGCGATGGCCGCCACGGCGGTGATGACGAACATCAGCTTCAGCGCCTCGCCGGCACCGAGGATGTGGATGCTGATGAACACCACGTAGAAGATCAGGTAGATGACCCAGCCACCGATGCCGAACAGCGACTCGCAGTAGGCGCCGATGAAGCAGGCGATGGCTGCCGGGGCGATGGCGTACTCGATGAGGATCGCCGTGCCGGTGAGGAAGCCGCCCCAGGGGCCGAAGGCGGTGCGGGTGAAACCGTAGCCGCCGCCGGCGGTGGGGATCATCGAAGACAGTTCGGCCAGCGAGAAGCACATGCACAGATACATGGTGGCCATCAGCAGCGTGGCGACGAACATGCCGCCCCAGCCGCCCTGGGCCAGGCCGAAGTTCCAGCCGGCGTAGTCGCCGGAAATCACGTAGGCCACGCCGAGGCCGATCAGCAGGATCCAGCCGGCGGCGCCTTGCTTCAACTGGCGGTTGGCGAAGTAGTCGGCGCTGACCGCTTCCGTTTCCACACCGCCTGCCGAGGCCTGCGTGGTGAGGGTTTCTTTGCTCATGGGGAAAACTCCTTCACACCCCGTGGCCTGGCCACGGGGTGATCGTGTCGAGGGAATGGCAGATCAAAAGAAGCCCAGCGGATTGATGTCGTAGCTGACCAGCAGGTTCTTGGTCTGCTGGTAGTGATCGAGCATCATCTTGTGGGTTTCGCGCCCGACCCCGGACTTCTTGTAGCCGCCGAAGGCAGCGTGCGCCGGGTACAGGTGGTAGCAGTTGGTCCATACGCGCCCGGCCTTGATCGCACGGCCCATGCGGTAGGCCACGTTCATGTCGCGGCTCCACACGCCGGCACCCAGGCCGAACTCGGTGTCGTTGGCAATGGCCAGGGCTTCGGCTTCGTCCTTGAAGGTGGTCACGCCGATCACCGGGCCGAAGATCTCTTCCTGGAACACGCGCATCTTGTTGCTGCCCTTGAGCAGGGTCGGCTGGATGTAGTAACCGCTGGCCAGGTCGCCTTCGAGTTTCTCTACGCCACCGCCGGTCAGCACCTGCGCGCCTTCCTGCTGGGCGATCTCCAGGTAGCTGAGGATCTTGTCGAACTGCTGCTGCGAGGCCTGGGCGCCGACCATGGTCTCGGTGTCCAGCGGGTCGCCACGCTTGATCTGCTTGACCTTCTTCATCACCTCGACCATGAAGGCGTCGTAGATCGACTCCTGCACCAGTGCGCGCGACGGGCAGGTGCACACCTCGCCCTGGTTGAAGAAGCCCAGCACCAGACCTTCGGCGGCTTTCTCGATGAAGGCCGGCTCGGCGTTCATGATGTCGGCGAAGAAGATGTTCGGCGATTTGCCGCCCAGCTCGACGGTGCTCGGGATGATGTTCTCGGCGGCGCACTTGAGGATGTGCGAGCCGACCGGGGTGGAGCCGGTGAAGGCGATCTTGGCGATGCGCTTGCTGGTGGCCAGCGCTTCGCCGGCCTCACGACCGAAGCCCTGGACGATATTGAGCACGCCCGGCGGCAGCAGGTCGCCGATGATTTCCGCCAGCAGGGTGATCGACAGCGGGGTCTGCTCGGCCGGTTTGAGCACAATGGCATTGCCGGCAGCCAGGGCCGGGGCGAGTTTCCAGGCGGCCATCAGCAGCGGGAAGTTCCACGGGATGATCTGCCCGACCACGCCCAGCGGTTCGTGGAAGTGGTAGGCCACGGTGCCGTCGTTGATTTCGGCGGTGCTGCCTTCCTGGGCGCGGATGCAGCCGGCGAAATAACGGAAGTGATCAGCGGCCAGCGGTACGTCGGCGTTGAGGGTTTCGCGCACAGCCTTGCCGTTATCCCAGGTCTCAGCGACGGCCAGCAGCTCGAGGTTGGCTTCGATGCGGTCGGCGATCTTCAGCAGGATATGCGAGCGCTCCTGCACGCTGGTGCGACCCCAGGCGTCGGCGGCGGCATGCGCGGCGTCCAGCGCCTTGTCGATGTCGGCGGCGTTGGAACGGGGGAATTCGGCGATCACCGAGCCATCGACCGGGCTGGTGTTGCTGAAGTACTGGCCACTGAGCGGGGCGACGAACTCGCCGCCGATGTAGTTGCCGTAGCGCGGCTTGAGGGTGACGACGGCGCCTGCGGTACCGGGTTTGGCATAAATCATGAGGAGTCTCTCCGTAACGACGGTTGTTGTAGTTATGTGCAGCGAGGGCTGTGCAAGGAGCACTCACCACGATCATGAAACGATTTCATGTGATGAACTTGACGCTACAGCTGAGCGGCTGTCGTCTGCAGTCAAGTTTCGGCCTTCGGGGATGAACGTGTCGTAAAGGGATAAATTCCACCGCCCTGTTCGGGTGCGAGTGTTTCCATATGACTCGTTTTGGGGCGTGATCGGCCAGTGGGGTTTGCTCTTGGGGGCTCTGGAGCGAGGCCTGGTGTGCGTTCGATGATCGCTTTCGGTGCCCGGTGTGTTTCTTGCTTCTTTTGCAGGCTTGTCACCGAGGAGGCATCGATGAGTTCCCTTACTGCCCAGCCCACAGGTTTGTCTTCCCAGCAGGGCGCGCCGAGCAATGCCGGCGTGTTGGCTGCAGCCGCCAGCGGGCTATGCGGTTTCATCGAGAAGCATGGCGGCGACGCTGACCGCATCCTCGGTGTGTCGGGCATCGATCCCGAATTGCTGCGTCATCCGACCCTGAGCCTGGCGTTACCGAACTACTGTCAGGTGCTGGAGGAAGCGGCGCGTCAGTCCGGCTGCGATAACTTCGGCCTTTACTACGGGCAGCAGTTCAGGCCGCAGGCGCTTGGTCTGCTGGGCTATATCGGCTTGTGTTCGGCGACGTTGGAACAGGCGCTGATCAACTTCGCCCGTGCCTTTCCGCTGCATCAGCGCAACAGCCTGATTCGCCTGGTCGATGCGGGCGAGTGTTACCGCTTCGATTATCAGATTCGCCACGGCGCGATTCTCAGCCGCCGTCAGGACGCCGAGTTGACCCTGGGCATGGCGCTCAATCTGATCCGCCACGTACTGGGTAGCCAATGGGCGCCGCGGGCGGTGCACTTCGAGCATCCACGCCCGGAGCACTGGCATGAGCACTGCAAAGTGTTCGATGCGCCGGTTTATTTCGAGCAGCCATTCAATTCTCTGCTGATCCCCAAGCGCGGCCTGAACCGGGCGATGCCGGAGCACGATCCGGTGCTGTTGCTGGTGATGCAGGATTCGCTGCGGCAGCTCAGTCAGCAGAGCATGCGCAGCGAGCAGGATATTGCCGACGACACCCGTGCGCAGATTCGTCAGCAGTTGCTCTCAGGCGAGCCGACACTGGAAGGCGTGGCCGAACAGATGGGCATGACCAGCTGGTCCTTGCAGCGACGCCTGCGTGAGCAGGGGCTGAGCTTCTCGACGGTGGTGGACAAGCTGCGTTGCGAGCTGGCGACCCATTACCTGAGCCAGCAGCAACTGCCGATCACCGCCCTGGCGCCGCTGCTCGGATACTCCGAGGCCAGCGCATTCTCCCGCGCGTTTCGCCGCTGGTTCGGCGTCAGCCCGCGGCAGTGGCGGCGCGAGGGCGACGCTTCAGATTGATACGTCAGTAGGCTGCACGGATGGCGCGCACGTCATAACCGTGGATGACCTGCCCGCGCATGTCGATCACCGGTATGCCGCGCCCGCCCAGGGCCTGGTAAGTGGCACGACCGGCGCTGTCCTTCTCGATATCCACTTCGCGGTAGGCGATGCCGTCCTCGGCGAACAGTTCGCGGGTCTTGGCGCAATAGCCGCACCAACTGGTGGCGTAGAGGACGATCTCGCCACTGGCGTTGCCGGCCTGTGGCGGGTTGAGCCAGCGGTCGAGTTTGTCCCAGTTTTGCCACAAGGCCAGGGCAGCGAGAATCAGCAGGATCTTCTTCATGGCAACACGTCCTTGTGCGTGGTGGCGGCCGTCAGTTGTTGCAGAGTAAAGGGTGCCGGCTGATCCGGCCACCGCAGTTGCAAACGCTCCAGCTCGCGGGCCAACAGGCTGGCCAGCAGCAGGTCGCGCAGCCAGCGCTTGTGCGCGGGGATCACGTACCAGGGCGCGTCGGCGTGGTGGCTGGTGCTCAGCAGCTCGCTCCAGCGGCGCTGACGCTCGTCGAACTGGCGATGTGAGCGCAGGTCGCTGCTCTTGAGCTTCCAGCGCTTTTCCGGTTTTTCCAGGCGATCGACCAGGCGCCGGTACTGCTCGGCCTTGTCGATCTGCAGGTAGCACTTGAGGATGTGGATGCCCTGCGCCGGCAGCTGCCGCTCGAAGGCCAGCACGTCGGCCAGGCGTTCGGGCAGTGCGTCCTCGCCACAGAGCCCGTCCAGCGGGTCGCTGATCAGCGCTTCGTAGTGGCTGCGATTGAACACCCCGAGCATGCCTGGCGCCGGCAGGCGCTGGCGATAGCGTTCGAGGAAGTGTGCCTGGCGCTCCCGCGCGCTCGGCACCTGGAAGCTGTGAATGCTCAGGCCCTGTGGGTTGCAGGCGCTCAGTACCCGGCGGATCACACCGTCCTTGCCACTGCAGTCAGGCCCTTGCAGCACCAGCAGCACGGCCTGGCGCCGGTTGGCCCAGAGCCGCGTCTGCTGCTCCAGCAGCCAGGGCTTGAGCTGCTCCAGGCGAGCCTTGGCTGGGTGCTTGTCGAGGCCGAAGGTGCGCGCCGGGTCGCCAGTCAGCGGGGCTTCGCGCTGGCACAGGCAGGCGTCGAGCACCTCATCCGCCAGGCGCGCGTTCATCTCAGTCCTGACGGCGCTTGAGCTGATCCTTCAGCTGGGTCGGCAGCTGGCGGATGATCAGCATGTCGCGGCCCTCGTCATACTCGACCTTCGAGCCCAGCAGGTGCGCTTCGAAGCTGATCGACAGGCCTTCGGCACGCCCGGTGAAGCGCTGGAACTGGTTGAGGGTGCGCTTGTCCGCCGGAAATTCCGGGGCCATGCCGTAGTCCTTGTTGCGGATGTGCTCGTAGAAGGCGCGCGGGCGGTCTTCGTCGATCAGCCCGGACAGCTCGTCGAGGGTGATCGGCTCGCCCATCTTGGCTTGGCTGGTGGCGTAGCCGACCAGGGTCTTGGTCTTTTCGCGGGCCTGTTCTTCGGGCAGGTCTTCGCTTTCGACGAAGTCGCTGAACGCCTTGAGCAGGGTACGGGTTTCGCCCGGACCGTCGACGCCTTCCTGGCAGCCGATGAAGTCGCGGAAGTAGTCCGAGACCTTCTTGCCGTTCTTGCCCTTGATGAAGGAGATGTATTGCTTGGACTGCTTGTTGTTCTGCCACTCGCTGATATTGATGCGCGCGGCCAGGTGCAATTGGCCAAGATCCAGGTGCTTGGCCGGGGTTACGTCCAGCGCGTCGGTCACTGCCACGCCTTCGCTGTGGTGCAGCAGGGCGATGGCCAGGTAGTCGGTCATGCCTTGCTGGTAGTGGGCCAGCAGCACGTGGCCGCCGGTGGAGAGGTTGGATTCCTCCATCAGCTTCTGCAGGTGCTCGACGGCCTGGCGGCTGAAGGCGGTGAAGTCCTGCTCGCCGTCGAGGTAGGCCTTGAGCCAGCCGCTGAACGGGTAGGCGCCGGACTCCTCGTGGAACAGGCCCCAGGCCTTGCCCTGCTTGGCGTTGTAACTCTCGTTGAGGTCGGCCAGCAGGTTTTCCATGGCTTGCGAGGTGGCCAGCTCGCTGTCGCGGGCGTGCAGTACGGCAGGGCTGCCGTCGGGCTTCTTGTCGATCAGGTGGACGATGCAGTGACGGATCGGCATGGCGGTCTCGATGGGCAAATTCAAACAGGGGCGCAGTTTACCCGAAGCGGGTCGTGGATTCTGGTGCGGATGCATCGCTGAAGGGGATGCAGCAGATCGCGGCTGAAGCCCCTGGAGGTCGTCGCGAGCTACAAAGCCAGAGCTTTCGCGGCTGAAGCCGCTCCTACAGGGAGACGTCTTGTAGGAGCGGCTTCAGCCGCGATAGCTGTTCTGGTTGCGTAGGCTGGATTTATCCACCGCGTCGGCATCAGAACCTGCGCATCGGTGGACATGAACAGCGATGTCCCCCCTAGGATTGGCGGCGCTGCTGCAGTGCGCGCAACCGCTCGATCACATAGCGCACGTGCAGGTGCAGCTCGTACAGCTGGTTGGAGTACGACAGCGGCACTTCCACGGCGGCCAACTCCTGTTCCAGGTGTTCCAGGCGCTCGATTTCACTGTCGAGTTCGGCTGGCAGTGAGCCAGCGTGCAGTTTGCGATCGACTTCACGCAGGTACTTGTACCAGCGGTAGATGCGCGCGCGGATGCGCCACTGGTAGATCGGCCCGACCGCCTTGAACAGCGGGATCATCACCACGATCAAAGGGATCAGCAGGATGATGTAGCGGTCGGCCAGCGAGGCGATGCGAAACGGCAGGTAGCGCTGCAGGATCGGCAGGCCCTTTTCATAGTAGTGCACGGCATCCTTGTGCAGTTCGAAGGTGCGCGGCTCGGCGCTGGGGAAGGTGCCGGCAGCGTCGAGCAGGGTGCCGTCGCGCATCACTTCGCGGCTGGCTTCGAGAAACAACGGCACCAGGCCGGGGTTGAAGTCTTCGTTGACCACCAGAGTGGCCACCGGCGCCAGAGTGACGATGTCGCGATCCGGGGCGTTGCTGGCCAGGTCGAGCAGGCCCTCGCCGACGGTCACCTGATTGAAGAACGGCAGGCGCGCTTCGTAGGCCGCCGCGCGGCGAAAGTGCGCCAGGGCGATATCCGGGTTGGCCGCCAGTTGCTGCACCAGGGTATTTTCCGCCGGGCCGACGAAGAAGGCCGCGTCCAGTTCGCCGGCCATCAGCGCGCGGGCTGCCTTGCCACCGCCGAGGCTCTGCCAGCTCGGTGGATATTGCTCCGGCGAGATGGCGTTGGCGCCGAGGATGGCATCACTGGCGGCGCGGGTGCCGCTGCCTTCGCCGCCGAGGCCGAGGCGCAGCGGCAGCAGATCGGCGATGCGATCCAGGCTGACGTCACGGCGGTAGAACAGCCACAGTGGTTCCTGATAGATCGCCCCCAGGCTTTCCAGCTGGTGCCGCTGCTCGGGCGCCAGCTGGCGCTCCAGGCCGCTCTGCACCAGGGCGATCTGCACTTCCGGGTCCTTGGCCAGCAGGCGCTGCAGGTTGTCGCGCGAGCCGGACGACGGCACCAGAGTCAGCTCGAAACCCTCCTTGGCCAGTTCTTCCTTCAGGCGCTCGGCGAACTGCTGGTAGGCGCCACCCTGGGCGCCGGTGACCATGCTGGCGCTCATCGGCGGTGGCGGCGCGACGAACTGGAACAGCGCCCAGACCAGGCCAGCCACCACCGGGACTATCCACAGGTTGGCCAGGATCATGATTTTCAGGTCATTGAGTACGCGGCGCATGGGGCTTCCTTTCGGCGAATTCAGCCTAAGGATAGAACCCCATGTGCCCCGAGGTCATCTGCAGCGTGGCTGGCCGCTAGCAACACGGTGGACAGGCGTAGGGTGGACGACGCTTCACCCGTCCACCGACAGCGCCTTGCGTGATGGTGGATGAAAAGAGCGTCATTCACCCTACGCCAGCGCCTTGTGCCTGGCGCGCAGATGGCTGAACAGCAGCAAGGCGGCGAGTAGCACCACGGCATACAGTGCATCGCTGCCCAGCATGGCCAGCACCGCTGCACAGAGCAGCGCGCTGAGCCCGGCCAGCAGACGCCAGACGCCGCGCAGCAACACCCAGCCTGCGGCCATGCTGAGCAGGTAGATCAGCACGAAGTTGCCGTTGGCGTAGCGGATCAGGTCGTCCACCGACAGATTCATGGTGGCCGACAGCACGGCGCACAGCGCGCAACTGATCACCACCAGCAGCAAGGCCTTGCCGGGCACGCCCTGGCGGTTGCGTACGGCCAGGGCAGTGGGCAGGCGGCCTTCCTCGGCCAGGCTCCAGATCAGCCGGGCGAAACCCTGGATGTACACGTTCATCGAGGCGAAGCAGGCCAGATAGCCGAGCACCGCCACCAGCACTCGCGCCCGCTCGCCCAGCAATTGCTCGAACAGGCGGGGCAGGGCGGTGGTGTCGCTGTGTACGTCGCCGTAGGTGGCGAAACTCAGCACCGCTACGGAACAGGCCCAGTACACCAGGCCGGCCAGCAGTACGCCGAGCAGCAGCGCCAGGGGAAAGTCCCGCTCCGGGTGTTTGAACTCCTCGCCCAGATGGGTGAAGGCTTCGATACCGACGAAGCACCAGAACATCACCCCCAGCGCAGTCGGCAACAGGTGCCATTGGCCGTCCATGGCCGGCAGCAGGGGCTGGCTGGCGCGCGGCAGATCACCCATCCACCAGATCAGCGCCACGCTGGATACGATGGACACGGCGATCAGGCCCTGCAGCAGGCCTGACGCCTTTGGCGGGCGCTGGCCGAGCAGGAGGATGGCGCCTAGCGTGGCCAGTTCGATGGCCAGCAGCCCGGCCCGGTCGAGATCGAACAGCGCCAGCCAGAAGCCGCTGGCGATATGCAGCGCAGCGGGCAAGCCGACCGGCAGTACGGCGAGAAACAACAGGGCGCTGACGCCTTCCATGCGCAGGCCAAAGGCGCGGCCGATCAGATGCGGCGCGCCGCCGGCGTGGGGGAAGCGCTTGCCCAGTTGGGCGAAGGTGAAGGCCACCGGCAGCACCAGGGCAATCAGGATCATCCAGGCCCATAGCGACGCCTGGCCTGCGGCGGTGGCGGCCAGTGCCGGCACCACGAAGATGCCAGTGCCGAGCAGCGAGGTGCTGAGCAGGGCGACACCCTGCAGCAGGCCCAATTCCTTGTTCAATCGACTCATGGGGTATGCTCGTCACTTTTCAGATGCCGCCATGGTAGAGCGCCGCCCGATTACAGGCTGCCGCCTTTTGCCGACGAAATGGCGGTTTCCACCGTCAACCTGATTGCCGCCCCGAGAAGCCCCGTGGACAAGTTTGATCGTCAGATCCTCGCCCTGCTGCGCAGCGATGCGCGCACCTCCGTCAGCCAGATCGCCCGTGAGGTCAATCTTTCCCGTTCGGCGGTCAGCGAGCGGATTCGCCATCTGGAAGAGAGCGGGGTGATTCGCGGCTATCACGCCCAGGTTGCGGTGCCGGGCGAGGGCGGAGTCAGGGCTTACCTCGAGCTCTTCTACCGGAACGCCCGTTGCCAGGATTACGTCGAGCGCATGCGCGAATACCCGGAAATCCGCCATTGCAGCGGCATCAGCGGCGAGACCGACATGCTGGTACTGGTCGAGGCGCCGAGCATGGCGCGCCTGAGCGAGGTGCGCGCAGCCATCGAAGCCTTCCCGCAGATGCAGCGGGTCAAGACCCATGTCGTCGTACAGGACTGGCCGCTATGAGCCTGCGCGTCCTGCACAGCTCCGACTGGCACCTGGGCCAGCACTTCATGGGCAAGACCCGCCAGGCCGAGCACCAGGCCTTCTGCGCCTGGCTGCTGGAGCAGGTACGCACGCACCAGGTGGACATGCTACTGATCGCCGGTGATGTATTCGACACCGGCGCACCGCCCAGCTATGCCCGTGAGCAGTATTACCGCCTGGTGGTCGAACTGCGCGATGCCGGTTGCGCTCTGATCGTGCTCGGCGGCAACCACGACTCGCCGGCCATGCTCGGCGAGAGCCGCAGCCTGCTGGCGCAACTGGGCACCCAGGTGGTGCCGGGCGTGGGGCTCGACCTCGCCGAACAGGTGCTGCTGCTCAATGATCGCGCCGGCCAGCCCGGCGCCATCCTCTGTGCCATCCCCTTCATTCGCCCGCGCGATGTGCTGGCCAGTCAGGCCGGGCAGAGCGCGCAGGACAAGCAACAATCACTACAGCAGGCCATCGCCGAGCATTACCAGGCCTTGTACGAGCTGGCGCTGGGCAAGCGCGAGGCGTTGGGCCAGGCGCTGCCGATCATCGCCACCGGCCACTTGACCACCGTTGGTGCCAGTGCCAGCGAATCGGTGCGCGAGATCTACGTCGGCAGCCTGGAAGCCTTCCCCACCAGTGCCTTCCCCCCAGCCGATTACATCGCCCTGGGTCATATCCATCGCCCGCAGAAGGTCGGCGGCCTGGAGCACATCCGCTACAGCGGCTCGCCCATTGCCCTGTCCTTCGACGAAGCGCGCCAGCAGAAGGAGGTGCTGCTGCTGGAGTTCGCTGATAGTGCGTTGCAATCGATCACGCCGCTGGCCGTGCCGGTGTTCCAGCCCATGGCCAGCCTGCGCGGTTCGCTCAAGGAACTGGCCGATGCCATCGCAGGCATCGCCAGCCAGGGCACGCCCGAACGGCCCGTCTGGCTGGAAGTACAGGTGAGCAGCGACGACTACCTGAGCGATCTGCAAAGCCGCATCAACACTCTGTGCGAAGGGCGCCCCGTGGAAGTGCTGCGCATCCGCCGCGAGCGTGGCAATGTGGCAGCCAGCCTGGCCAGCGAAGCACGGGAAACGCTGGACGAGCTGAGCGTGGAAGACGTCTTCGCCCGCCGCCTGCAGCAAGAGACATTTGAAGAAGAGGATGCCCGGCGCCTGCAGGGTTTGTATCGGCAGGTGCTGGAGGCGCTGCCCAAGGCTTAGCGGCACAGACCCTGTAGCCCGGATGCAATCCGGGAATGGCGCTCGCGATAATCTCTGTCGGCCTAGCAGACTCTGAACTGCGCAGATATCACTAACCGGCGCCCAATTGCCAACCATCAGAGAAAGGCGTTGACCTCGGCAGTATCAGTAATTGGCTGGTAATAGCATTATTTGAAAGAGTTTTTCAGGGCGAGGATGAGGAGGGTGCGGAGTTATACGGAAGACTCTACTATCGGATTAGTGCTGTCTCCACCTAATCACTGTTAGGCCTGCCACATGACCGAAACTCTCCTCCTCTTCGCCATCGTCGCGTTCATCGGCATCGCAACGCCCGGCCCCACGGTGTTGCTGGCGCTTACGAACGGCTCCCGCCTTGGCGTCCGAGCGTCGGTTCCTGGCATGGTCGGCGCGGTGTTGTCCGACTTCCTCCTCATCGGAGCCGTGGCGCTTGGCCTCGGCGCCTTGCTCGCCGCCTCGGAATTCTGGTTCTCGGTCGTCAAGTGGGTTGGTGTTGCGTACTTGGCCTATCTGGGCCTGCGCCTGTTGCGATCCACCGGTTCACTTGCACTTCCATCAGAAGAGAGTGGGGGCTTTGCGCCCAGTCGGCGCACCGTCTTCCTCCGTAGCCTGCTCGTCGCAGTCACGAATCCAAAGGGATACCTCTTCTTTTCCGCATTCCTGCCGCAGTTCATTGTGCCCTCGGAGCCCCAGTGGCCGCAGTACTTGGCATTCGCGGTCACCTTCGCAAGCATCGACTTCGCCGTCATGCTCGGCTATGCATGCGCCGGAGCCCAGGCAATGAAGGTGCTTCGGGCAAAGGGTGCACTCTGGTTGGAGAGAGTTTGTGGTGGTGCCCTTCTCGCATTGGCCGGCTCTCTAGCGCTCTACCGAAAGCAGGTCTAACCCTCCGCTTAAGGGGCCGTCGTCCGCCGCTCAGCTCAAACATCAGGTGCACTCATGGAAGAGCCCGCAAAACCTGCCCAGGCAAACACCAGCAGTAACTTGGTCTTCTATGGCATTGTCATTTGTGGGCTAGGTGGCAGTTTATGGCTCATATACATGGTCTATACAGCCATAATCATGATCATCTCTGACAAAGGGCTAGAAACTTATAGAGCCTTCTGGTTAGTACAGTTTAATTGGTATGGTTTTCTTGCTTTTGCAGTAGCGTGTACCGGTGCTATTGTCATTTGTCTTTGGTTTCGGTGGCACGAAAAAATGCAATGGAAAAGCCTTCAGAAAATATGCTCGGCGTAAACGCACACCTAACTCGTGTATATGGACTCTCCCCACAAGTAGTGAGCAAAGCTTTGCTTTTGCACTTGTCGTCAGCGCGGTTGCATTCGTATATCCGGCCTGTGTTGGGCTTTGCCGCCCTGGCCATTCTGTAGTTCGCGCAGCGAAAAAAGGGGTAGATTTATTTATGGCACAGCGCTATCAGGCTAAAAATAAATTTGTCCCCTTTTCGGTCCCCTTTTCGGAAAACAATGGGCACATTGGGGCGTACTTCCAATCGGAGAATAAACCTGCTCCTTTTATCCTTTCACTCTCCGTAGACCTTAATGAACATTGATCGAGCCACCCTTTCGGACGTTCGTGCAATAGCAGAGATTCATGTTGATGCGTGGCGTTCGGCTTACGCCCGAATCCTGCCTGCGGATTATTTAGCCTCGCTATCGGCCTCTCAGCGAGAGGCCATGTGGAGGGCTGTCGTCGAATCTGGGCTGCCGGATCTGCTCGTCGCCAAGGACAACGGCGATGTCCTCGGTTGGGTAGCTTTTGGCGAGTGCAGGGACCAGGATGCAAAACCTTCTCAGGCGGAGGTCTGGGCTATCTATGTCGCACCGACCAGTTGGTCTGCGGGCGTTGGTCGCCAACTGTGGCAGCGGACCCGGGGCATTCTGTCCGAGCGGGGTTACAGCGTATGTAGCCTGTGGGTCTTGCCAGAGAATGAGCGGGCAATCCGTTTCTATCGGTCAGTCGGGTTTGGGGCAGATGATGTACCTCCGCAGCAGTTCGAACTGGGTGGTAGCTGTTTTCAAGAGGTTCGCTACATTTGCCCACTTGTTGCCTAGTTCTTCTGCTTTCATTGGTGCACATCAGTTCATCACTACTATCTTGATAGCAGGCCTTAAAGGAAGCTTCAGGAAGGGGGTGGTATGCGCAATCAATCATGGCTGCTGGTTTCTCTCGTCGGCGTGTTTTCTCCAGTTGCGGCGTGGGCTGAATCAGGGGCGGCTGATTTCTCTTTGAAAGCGCGGCAAGACGGCGGCTTCTTTGCCGGTGTGGATGTGCTGACCGGCAAGGCTTATGGCTCGTCCGATACGAAGGATGGTGGTGCACCGTTCGCGGGTGGCGGTGTTGTCGATGAGGTGAAGTTCAAGCGCACGACCGGGCTCGGTGGTCACGTTGGCTACCGCTTCGATTCGGCGTGGTCGGTTTTCGTCAGTTACCAGCACTCGCGGGGCGACGTCAGCTGGAACGCGGATTTCCCCATGCTGGGCGTCGCCTCTTCATACAAAGGCAAGGCCACCAGCAATATCGTGATGGGCAACGTGGCCTACGATCTCGCACTGTCGAAGGCGACAGCGTTGCGCCTGAGTGGCGGTGTCGGCGTGGCTTACAACAAGCTGGCCGACGTGGAGGAGCATAATCGACCTGGTGGTGAGTACCTGTCCGAGCTGGCTGAGGAAACGAAGCGCAACTGGGCAGCCCAGGTCGGCGTTGGCCTGCGTCACCGCGTCACGACGAATACCGAGTTGGGGCTGGATTTACTGGCCACCTATACCGGCGGTTTTGAAACCGGTGATAGCCGCTTCGGCAATCTTGGTGAAACCGAGATCAAACCCTATCGAATCGACGATGTCTGGCGAGCCGATCTCAACGCTTCCGTGCGCTATACGTTCTGATCGAGAGTACTGTCGAGTGCTCTGCGAGGGCCGCAGGCGTCACGCCGCATGCCCGCTTCGCAATGAGGCGGGCTAACCTCTCATCGACGCCGATACCATTCGCCAGTGGCTTAACTCCAGTGTCAGGCAATTGAGCATGATCATCCTCGAAACATCCTGGGTTAACGCCTGGTCAGATCTCGACCTACAGCCTCCGGCAGGTCTGTTCGAGCAGCTGGTTGGTGCCTACGAGCAACCGCAGCGGCACTACCACTCGCTGCAGCATCTAGCTGAATGCCTGGCGCATTTCGAGCAGTCACGGCATTTGGCGCAGCGACCGGGGGAGGTGGCCATCGCGCTCTGGTTCCATGACGCCGTCTACGACGTGCGCGGCAAGGACAACGAGCGCCAGAGCGCGGATTGGGCGTGCCGGGTGCTTGCGAGCTGTAAGGCCAGTCAGGTGACGTTGGCGCGGGTCGAGAAACTGATCATGGTCACTCGGCATGACGCGACGCCCAGCGAGCCGGATGAGCAGTTACTGGTGGATATAGACCTGGCGATTCTCGGGGCTGCGCCAGAACGTTTCGCCGAGTACGACGCCCAGGTACGTGCCGAGTACGCCTGGGTGCCGGGCTTCGTGTATCGAATGAAGCGGCGCTCTGTGCTCAAGTCATTTCTTGCACGACCGACTCTCTACAGCACGGATCATTTCAGAGCACGTTACGAGGCGCAGGCGCGGAGCAATCTCGCTGCCGTGCTGTGAAGCAGGGCCAGGGTTGCGATCCGCATCGCATCGGGCGCGAATAGCGTTCTATGCTGTGCAATAGTGGCTTTTCGACAGGGGAGTGAAAGTGCCGTTGTTCAATGCCTTGCGGCCAGCGCTTGACCCTTTGCATGGAGTGCCCGAAGCGACTCGGCAAGCCTTCGCCTGCTGGTATTTGCAGGCGAAGATTGCACAGATCCGCTACGTGGCGTTTCTTACAACCGGGCTGTACCTGATCTATGCCGCCATCGAACAGAATGTCGAGGCCGACCAGCCTTTCGCGCGGCTGATCGTTCATGCGTTGCTGGTGCCTGGGCTGCTGCTGGCGATCGGGCTGCTTAGCTTCCAGCCAAGGCAGCAGCCCTTGATGCTGGGTTTGCTGTCGGCCGCTCCAATCATCTCGGTAGTGGCCAATCTCTACTTCAACTTCGGCTCGCCGCGCTTTGCCTTCTACGCGCCGGAAATCTACCTCAACCTGATGTGGACCTTCGCCGTATCCGGGCTGACGCTCAAGCGCGCGATGCTCACGTCTCTGGTTTCTCTCACGGCGATCCTGCTGGTCACTCTGGAGCAGTCGCTGATGCCCGGCATGCAGCGCCTGCATCTGATCTGGATCCTGGCGTCGTTCTCCTTCGGACTGCTCAGCGCCTTTCTGCTGGAGAAGGCGCACAAGCGCATGTTCCTGCATCAGGACAGCCTGGCCCTGAGCGCCAGCATCGACAGCCTGACCGGGCTGTGGAATCGCTCGCGCACCCTGCATTTTCTGGTCGAGGAGGGCGCTCGGGCCAATCGCTACGGCACGCCGTTCTCGGTGGTGCTGATCGACATCGATCACTTCAAGAGCGTCAATGACACCCATGGCCATGCCGTGGGCGACAGTGTGCTGCGTCAGTTCGCCGGTCTGCTGCGCGATGGCGTGCGTGTGGTGGACAAGGTCGGGCGGCTCGGTGGCGAGGAGTTTCTCATCATCCTGCCTGAGATCGATGCGGCCCACGCGGAGCAGGCGATGCAGGCTCTGCAGCAACGCATCAACGGCTTCACCTTCGACCGCGTGCAACGCAAGAGCGCCAGCTTCGGCATCGCCGAATATCGTCCGGGGGAGAGCCTGGACAGCCTGATGGAGCGTGCGGACCAGGCGATGTACTGCGCCAAGGCCGGTGGCCGCGACCGTATCGCGATACTGTGAGTGCAGGCCTGAACCGGCCATGAACGGTATCGGTCGAAATCGCTACACCCCTTCCAGTGGAGAGCGTCATGCAAGTAACTGCACCGTTTATTCTCGCGGCTGTGGCCGTAGCCTTGCTAGCCGGCTGCGCCAAATCCTCCGGCGCGCACGACGCCAAGGTGACCGAGCAATGGCTGGGTCGCTGGAACGGGCCGGAGGGCACCTACCTGGACATCACCGGCGCGCCTGCCGATTATCGCCTGACCATCGCCAACCTCGATGGTCCACGGCGTTTCGTCGGGCGTGCGCAGGGGGCGAAGATCGTCTTCGTGCGCGACGGTGTGGTGGAGAGCATCCGTGCCACCGACGGCGAAGCCACCGGCATGAAATGGCTGCTGGACAAGCAGAACTGCCTGACCGTGCGCAGCGGCGAGGGCTATTGCCGCGACTGAGCCTGCAAGGCGCGGCGGACAATGCCAGAATGACGGCCTTCATCGGCTTACGACCTGTGCATGAAAATCCTCAGCCTGCGCCTCAAGAACCTCAATTCCCTCAAGGGCGAATGGAAGATCGACTTCGCCGCCGAGCCCTTCGCCGGTAGTGGCCTGTTCGCCATCACCGGGCCGACCGGCGCGGGCAAGACCACGCTGCTCGACGCCATCTGCCTGGCCCTGTATCACCGCACGCCGCGCATGAGCACGCTGTCGGCCAGCGGCAACGAACTGATGACCCGGCACACCGCCGATTGTCTGGCCGAGGTCGAGTTCGAGGTGAAAGGGCAGGGCTATCGTGCCTTCTGGAGCCAGCGCCGCGCGCGGGACAAGGTCGACGGTGCACTGCAGGCGCCCAAGGTCGAGCTGGCGCGGATCGAAGGCGGCGAAATCCTCACCGACAAGATCCGCGAGAAGGAAAGCCTGACTGCTGAACTGACCGGTCTGGACTTCGAGCGTTTCACCAAGTCCATGCTGCTGGCTCAGGGCGGTTTTGCCGCCTTTCTCGAAGCCAACGCCAACCAGCGCGCCGAACTGCTTGAAGAGCTGACCGGCACCGAGGTGTATGGGCAGATTTCCCAGCAGGTTTACGAGCGCACCAAGGCCGCCGAGCAGGCGCTGAATCTGCTGAAAAGTCGTGCCCAGGGCATGGAGCTGCTGGACGAGGCGCAGCGCGCCGAGCTGCAGGCCGAGATTGAGCGCTTGCGTAACGAGGAAGCGCCGCTGCTCGCCAGCCAGCAGCAATGGCTGGCGCAGCGCCGTTGGCGCGAGGACCTTCAGCAAGCCGAGCAGCAACAGCAGCAGGCGCGTCAGGCTTTGCACCAGGCGCAGCAGACGGCCGCCGCCGCAGCGGCTGACTTGCAGCGCCTGGCTGCCAGTGAGCCGGCCGCGCGTTTGCAGCCGTTGTATCAGAGCATGCAGCAGGCGCAGCGTGATCACCAGCAGGCCGACGTCAGCCTGCAGGCCTTGCAGCAGCAACTGCAGAGCAATGCCGAGGCCGAGGGGCAGCAGCTGTGGCTGGCCAGCCGCTATGCCGGGCAGGCGCTGCTGCAGCGGCAGGCCCAGCTGCAACATTTGGCTGTGCAGCATCAGCGTGTGCAGGCGCAACTCGATCAAGCGCCGCAGCGAGCACAGCTGGGGGAGCTGCTGGGAGGCTGGAGGGCGCAGTTCGACCGGCGCAGCCAGTTGCAGGCCGAGCAGCACGGCCTGCAGACGCGACTGCAGAACACCGCGCAGCAACTGCAGCGGGTGCAGGACGAGGTCGTCGAACTCGAACGCCAGACCCACGACGCAGGTGAAAAACTCGCTGCCGCTCAGGCCGCCGAGGTGCAGCAGCAACAGGCTCTGCAGGCGCTGCTGGGCGAGGGCGGTGAGGCCGGCTTGCGCCAGCGTTGGCAAGCGCTGCAGCAGCGCCTGCGTGGGCTGGAGCGCCTGCAGCAGCTGGCCGATGCGCGCGCGCAACTGCTGGCGCAGATCGCCACGCTGCAACCGCAGCTGGTCCGCCAGCAACAGCTGCATACCGAGCGCAACGAACAGATCGTCGCGCTGCGCGAGCGCTACAAGACGCTGCGCGAACAGATCGCCGACAAGGAGAAACTGCTCGAACAGGAGCAGCGCATCCAGGCACTGGACGTCTATCGCCAGCAGCTGCAGGCCGGTGACGCCTGCCCGCTGTGCGGCTCCCACGAGCATCCGGCGATCAGCGAATATCAGGCGCTGAATGTCCCGGCGACGCAGCAGGCGCTGCAGCTGGCCCGTGAACAACTGGAGCGCCTGAAAAACGAGGGTTCCAGCCTGGGTGAGGCGCAGGCCAAGCTCAGTGCGCAGATCGAGCAGCTGCAATTGCAGCTCGATCAGGCCCGCGAGCATTTGGCACAACGTGATGTGCAGTGGCAGCAACTGCAAGCCGAGCAGGCGTTCGAGCTGGCTGACGCGGCCGCGGTGCGCGAGCAACAGCAGATACACGAAACGCAGTTGGCCGAGCTGCAGGTGCGGCAGACCGAGCTGGACAGCCAGCAGCGCGTACTCGACCAGGCGCGCGTGGCCCGTGAGGCGGCCAGGCAGGCGCTGGAGGCGCTGGAAAAACGCCACCTGCAGGCGCAGGGCGAGCGTCGCACGCTGCAGACGCAGCAGGCCGATCAGCAGCAGCAACTGGATGCATTGCTGCACACGCAACAGGCTCAGGAACAGGCGCTGTTGGCGGCGCTGGATGGTTTTGCCGAGGTGTTGCCGGCTGATGGACAAGCCTGGCTGACCGCGCAGCAGTCTGCCTGGCAGAGCTGGCAGCAGGACCTGAGTCAGGCGCAGCAGCTACAGGAGCAGCAGCGTGAGGCTCAGCGCCTGCTTGGCGAAGCTCAGGCTCAGGCCGAACATTGGCTGCAGCGCTGGCAGGCCGCCGGCAGCGCAACGCTGGACGAGCCGGACCAGGAGGCGCAACCGGCGCAGGCGCTGGACTCAGCGCTCAGCCGTCTGGCAGCGGTGCAGCGCGAAGGTGCCGAGCTGCAAGGGCGCGAGCAGAGCTTGCAGGCGCAACTGGCGCAGACGCAGGCGCGGCTGGACGAGACTGGCGGGCACTGGTTGCAGGCGCTGACGGCCAGCCCCTTCGCCGATGAAGCGGCATTTCTCGCGGCGCGCCTCGATGACGCCGAACGCGAGCACCTGAGCGCCCTGCAGGCGCGCCTGCAGCAGGCGCAGAGTGAGGCCGGCACCTTGCTTGCCGCTGCCGAGGCGCACTGGCAGCAATTGCACGTGCAGGCGCTGAGCACATTGAGCCTGGCCGAACTGGATGAGCAACTACTGGCCGTGCAGGCGCGCTTGCGCACCTGCAGCGAACGCCTTGGCGAGCTGCGTGGCCAACTGCAGGCCGATGAGGCGCGGCGTAGCAGTCAGCAGGCGCTGTTTGCCGAGATCGAGACGCAGGCCGTTGAGCAGGCCTTGTGGCAACAGCTCAACGGCCTGATCGGCTCGGCCGACGGCGCCAAGTTCCGCAAGTTCGCCCAGGGCCTGACCCTCGACCATCTGATCCACCTGGCCAACCGCCAATTGGCACGCCTGCACGGTCGCTACCAACTGGCGCGCAAGAGCAGCGGTGAACTCGAACTGGAGGTGTGCGACACCTGGCAGGCTGACGTGGCGCGCGACTGCCGCACGCTGTCTGGTGGCGAGAGCTTCCTGGTCAGCCTGGCGCTGGCATTGGCGCTGTCGGACCTGGTCAGCCACAAGACCAGCATCGACTCGCTGTTTCTCGACGAGGGTTTTGGCACTCTGGACGGCGAGACGTTGGAGGTGGCGCTCGATGCTCTGGACAACCTCAACGCCAGCGGCAAGACCATCGGTGTGATCAGTCACGTCGAGGCGATGAAGGAGCGTATTCCCGTGCAGTTGCGGGTGCACAAGGGTGTCGGTCTGGGTTACAGCCGGCTCGACGCGCGTTTTGCGGTGAAGGAAGGAGCGTAGCGATGCTGATGCGAGCGAAGGATTCCACCCTGCTGGTGATCGACCTGCAGGAACGGCTGCTGCCGGCCATCGACGGCGGCGCGGCAGTGGTCGAGCAGGCCGCCTGGTTGGTGCAGGTGGCGCAGCGTCTGCACGTGCCGGTGATCGCGACCGAGCAGTACCCCAAGGGGCTGGGTTATACCGAGCCGAGCCTGCATGAGCTGCTGCCGGGGGGCGGGCTGCGGGAGAAGATTCATTTCTCGGCAACCGCCGGGGCCGGTGTGTTCGACTTGCCCGGTGGCGAGCGCCAGCAGTTCATCGTCTGCGGTACCGAAACCCACGTCTGCGTCCTGCAGACGGTGCTCGGTCTGCTGGCCGCCGGGCGCGAGGTGTTCGTGGTCGACGAGGCGGTGGGCTCGCGCCGGGCGCGCGACAAGGCACTGGGCCTGGCGCGTATGGAACGGGCCGGGGCGGTGATCGTCTCGCGTGAGATGGTCGCCTTCGAGTGGCTGGAGCAGGCCGGCACGGAGGTATTTCGCGAGGTCAGCAAGGGCTTTATTCGCTGATTCGTATCCCGGATTTCATCCTGCAATGTCTGATCCCGCTGCCCCGGATTGCATCCGGGCTACGGGCTGGCCTGCGCCTGCCTCGTGCATCAGCAGGTGTTGGCGCTCCAGTATTCCGCCCCGTTGCCCCCCGGTGATGCTCCCGCCTGCCAGGCAGCGTAATGGTCAATATCCAGCTTCTGGCCTGGTGATCGCAGGCGCGCACCAGATTAAAGCAGACGGTGCGCAGCGAATCTGCCTATGCTTGGAACAGGACAAGAAGTCGGTGACCAACCGTGGATCGAACGCCTGTCGTCAGGTGTTCCGGTGATGGAGTCTCTTTTTTGTACAAAGCGCTGCATTGCTGCCTGCTCTGCCTGCTTGCCTTTACCTGCTACGGTGCCGAGCCGACCCTGACGTTCTGTCATGAAGATCAGAATGCCTACCCGTGGGTGATGACCGACGGCACGGGACTCAATCTCGAACTGCTCAAACTGGTGCAGCAGGCGCTGGGGTTGCAGGTGCTGTACGTGGCCGTACCCTGGAAGCGCTGCCTGTCGGGTATGCAGCACGGCCTCTATGACGGCGCGTTCGCCGCCAGCTTCAAGTCGGAGCGGCTGCGGATGGGCCATTACCCCACCGATGCTTATGGCCGCCCGGACGCTCTCAGGCGCTTGCACACCTCGCGTTATACCTTCTACCGCCGCGTCGGCAGCCCAGTGTCCTGGGATGGCCAGCATTTCACTCAGGTCAACGGCCGCGTCGGCTCGCTCAGTGGTTTTTCCATTCGTGATCTGCTGCTGGCGCACGGGCTGGAGGTGGACGAATCGAGTCGCGACCCACTGGCCTTGTTGCAGATGTTGGTGCACGGACGAGTCGAGGCCGTCGCCTTGCAGAGCATGCGTGGCGATTTCGTGCTGCAGGCCAATCCGCAGCTGGCCCAGAGGGTGGAGAAACTACCGCAGCTGCTTGAGGAAAAGCCCTACTACCTGATGCTGTCCAACGCGCTACTGGCGAGTGACCCTGATCTGGCCGAACGAATCTGGGACCAGGTGCGGCTTGAGCGTGAGTCGCCGGCTTACCAGGCGCGTGTGACGGCTTACCTGGCGCAGCCCTGACGGTGTCGAAACGTGCGGGGCGCTCTTCCCTCACTGCTCCGCGCTCGCTAGATTCCGCTGCTTCCCACCTGTTCTGCTTCGAGTCGATAGCGCATGACTTTCGCCGCCTGGCTGACCATCGGCCTTTTCGTTCTCACCTACCTGGGTATGGCTGCCGGCGGCATTCGCGGTCTGCGCATCGACCGCAGCTGGATCGCCTGCTGCGCCGCGGTGCTGTTGCTGGTCAGTGGGGCGTTGGGCATGGAAGAGGCTGCCCATCATCTGGACCCGGGCGCATTGTTGTTGCTGCTGGCGCTGATGCTGATCTCCGCGCAGTTCGATTTTTCCGGGGTCTATGCCTGGCTCAACCGCTACCTCACCGAGCATGCCGAGCGTCCAGCCGTTCTGTTACTGGGCGTGGTGCTGCTCGGCGGCATGCTCTCGGCGGTGCTGGTCAACGATATCGTCGCCTTCGCCCTGACCCCGCTACTGTGTCGCAGCCTGCACCAGCGAGGCCTGGAGCCACGGCCGTTTCTGTTGGCGCTGGCGTTGTCGTGCAATGCCGGCTCGGCCGCGAGTCTGATCGGCAACCCGCAGAACATTCTCATCGGCCAGGCCGGCGGCCTGGATTTCTGGGGATACGTGGCCGTGGCGGGGCCGCCTGCGCTGGCTGCGATGGCGATCGTTTACGCGGTGATCTGGCTGCAGTGGCGGCAACGCTGGGGGGAGGCCAGGCCGCTGACGGTGGACGACACACCGGTCGAGCATATCTATGGTGCGCATAGCTATCTGAAGCCGCTGCTGGCCAGCCTGGCATTGCTGGCGCTGTTCGCCACGGCGATGCCGCGCGAGCTGTCGGCGCTGCTGGTAGCGGTGCTGGTGATGGTCTCGCGCCGCGTGGACAGTCGTGACTATGTGAACAAGGTGGACTGGAACCTGCTGCTGTTGTTCGTGGGGCTGTTCCTGGTCAGCGGCGCCGCGCTGCAGCTACCGCAACTGGCGCAGGGTACCACCTGGCTGGCCGAGCAGGGCCTGTTGCCACAGGGCGTGGTATCGCTGGCCACGGCCGCACTGGTGGCGGGCAATCTGATCGGCAACGTGCCCTTCGTGGTGCTGTTGCTGGGGCTGATGCCCGATCTGTCACATTCGGTGCTGATTGGCCTGGCGGTCATGTCGACGTTGGCCGGCAACCTGTTGCTGATCGGCAGCGTGGTCAACCTGATCGTCGCCGAAGCGGCGAAACGCCAGGGTGTCAGCCTGGGTTTCGTCGATTATGCGCGCAGCGGCGTGCCGGTGACGCTGCTGAGCATGACGGTGGCCGGGCTCTGGCTGGCGCTGGGTGGCTGGCTGCCCTGGTAGAAGGAACTGCCAGCCAGCTGGCTCAGCGCCAGCGACTGTCGCGCCAGGCGCTGCGTGCTGGCGCATCCTTGAAGGTCCAGGCCACCAGGCGGCTTTGCTTCTGTCCCTGGGACATACCGAGGATGCGGACCTCGGCAGCGCCGGCCCTGGCCAGCCAGCCCTGTAGCAACTCCACATTGCTGCCTTTGGAGACCAGGCTGCTGAACCACAGCACCTGCTTTGCCACCTGCGCGCTTTCGCTGGCCATGCGCTTGAGAAATCCTGCCTCACCACCAGGGCACCAGAGTTCGGCGGCCTGGCCGCCGAAGTTAAGTACCGGCAGCTTGCGTTTCGGGTCGAGCTTGCCGAGGTTGCGCCACTTGCGCGTGCTGCCGCTGCTGGCTTCGGCGGCGCTGGTATGGAAGGGCGGGTTGCACAAGGTCAGGTCGAAGCGCTCGTCGCTGTGCAGCAGGCCGGCGAAGATCTGCTCGGCATGAGGCTGCAGACGCAGCTCGATGGCACCGCTCAGTTGCGCGTTGGCGTCGACGATGGCGCGTGCCGAGTCCAGCGCGGCGGCTGCGATATCGGCCCCGAGAAAGTGCCAGCCATATTCGCAATGGCCGATCAGCGGGTAGATGCAGTTGGCGCCGACACCGATATCCAGCGCGTGAACCCTGGCTCCCTGGGGGATCTGCGCATCGTTGTCGGTCGCCAGCAGATCGGCAAGGTTGTGCAGGTAGTCGGCGCGACCGGGAATCGGCGGGCACAGGTAGCCATCGGGTATGTCCCAGTGGCGAATGCCGTAGTACTGCGCCAGCAGCGCGCGGTTGAATACCTTGACCGCCGCCGGGTTGGCGAAGTCGATGCTCGGCTTGCCGTAGGGGTTGGTGATGACGAATTCGCCCAGCTCGGGGCTTGCCTTGATCAGCGCCGGGAAGTCGTAACGCCCCTGGTGACGATTGCGCGGATGCAGCTCGCCCTTGCTCGGTGCGCTCTTCACGGCAGCGGGGGCGGGTTTTTGCGGGCGTTTCGGCGGCTGGGGCATGGTGCTCATCTGCTCAGGCGGGCGCGGGATTTTCCCACGCTTTGCGCGCCGACAGTAACCCGAGATGAAGGCAAAGCCATCTGTGCGCTGTTTAACGAAATATGGCGAGTGGACATAAAGCAGCCAGCCTCGCGTTGACCCACGTCAATGGTGCGCTCGCCTGCCGTCATAGACTGCCAGCCTTTTCGATCAGCAGCTTGGAGGCACTGTGGCATATCTGCAATGGAGTGATGACTTGGACACCGGTATCGCGGTCATAGACGATCAGCACAAGCGTATCGTTGCCATGATCAATCAGTTGGACGATGTCCAGCACGCCGCCAGCAGGAGCAGGGTGGGCACGGTGATCGACGAGTTGATCGATTACACCGTCTCGCATTTCGCCTTCGAGGAGGCGATGCTCGAGGAAGCTGGCTATGTCTTCACCAAGGCGCACAAGCGGGTGCACGCCCTGTTCATCAAGCGCGTGGAGGACTACCGCCAGCGCTTCATCAGTGGCGAGGATATCGCCGACGAACTCAAGGGGCTGCTGGGGCGCTGGCTGTTCAGCCATATCCGCAGCGACGATCGAAACTATGTCGAAGCCGTCAATGACAACCTGCGTCGACTCAGTGCCGATGTCTCCGAGGGCGGTTGGCTACGTCGCGCCGGGCGGCGCTTCTTCCGTGGTGCCGCGTGAGCCGCCTCAGAGCGGAAAGAGCAGCGGTACCAGCGCCACACTGACGATCATCACCAGCAGGGTGAAGGGCACGCCGACACGCACGAAGTCGCCGAAAAGATACTGACCCGGACCGAGCACCAAGGTGTTTACCGGTGAGGAGATCGGTGTCATGAACGCGGCCGAGGCGGCCAGGGCCACGGTCATGGCGAAGGGCAGCGGCGAGGCACCCAGCGCCTGCGCGGTGGCAATGGCCACTGGCGCCATCAGCACCGCTGTGGCGGTGTTGGAGATGAACAGGCCGATCACAGCGGTCAGGACGAACAGGCTGGCGAGGATCAGTCGCGGCCCGGCATCGCCCAGACCACCTACCAGTCCTTGTACCGCCAGTTCGACGCCACCGGTCTGTTGCAGCGCCTGGGCGAAAGGCAGCATACCGACGATGAGGATCAGCGTCGGCCAGTGAATGGCGCGGTAGGCGCTGTCCAGGTCGATGCAGCGGAAAGCGCCCATCAGCAGGCAGGCGATCAGCGCGGCCTGCACGTTGGGCACCAGGCCGCTGACCATCAGCAGCACCATCACCGCCAGGCTGAGCAGTGCGTAGGGCGCCTTGCGTGCGGCAGGGGCCACCTCGGCCACTTCCGCCGGCAGACTGAGCACCAGGAAATCCCGATTCAGCCCCTGCAGGCGGTGGATGTCGCGCCAGGCGCCGGCTACCAGCAGGGTATCGGAGGCCTTGAGCTTTTCGTCCACCAGCACGCCCTCCAGCGCCTGGCCCTGGCGGCGCAGGCCGACCACGTTGAGCTTGTGCCGCGAGCGAAAGCCCAGCTCCTGGATGCTCTTGCCCGGCAGTTGCGACTCCGGTGGCAGCGCCACTTCGGCCAGGCCCAGTTCGTGGGCGTGCAGGCTGAAGTACGAATGCGGCAGCGGCATGGGCGCCAGGCCCAGGGCCTGGTAGCTGCCAATTAGGCCGATGGTGGGGCTGGCGATGTCCACCAGCAGTATGTCGCCCGGCTCCAGCAGGGTATTGCCGCTGGCCATCAGCAGCAGGGTGCGCAGGCGCTGGCGGCGTTCGACGGCGATGACATTGATGCCATGCTCGCGGCGCAGTTGCAGTTCGTTGAGCACCTGATTGACCAGCGGCGAGTCGGCGCGCACTTGCAGGCGTCGCTCGCGCTCGCTGAGGCGATAGCGCTCGGCTAGATCGGCCAGGGTCAGCCGTGGCGGTTCGGCGTTGCCGTGGGCGTCATTGCGCACCAGCCAGCGCCGCGCGATCAGCATGTAGCCAACGCCCAGTACCAGCACGGCCAGGCCTATCGGGGTGAAGGCGAAGAAATCGAAGCCAGCCAGTCCGGCGCGGCGCAGCTCGGCATGCACCACCAGATTCGGCGGCGTCGCAACTAGGGTGAGCATGCCGCTGATCAGCCCGGCGAAGGCCAGTGGCATCATCAAACGCGCTGGGGCGATGCGCAGCCGTGCGGCGACGCCGAGCACCACGGGGATGAAGATCGCCACCACGCCGGTGGAGCTCATCACCGAACCGAGGCCGGCCACCGCCAGCATCAGCAGGATCAGCAGGCGCGTCTCGCTGCTACCAGCTTTGGCCACCAGCCAGTCACCGAGGCGGTAGGCGATGCCGGTGCGCACCAGGCCATCGCCGATGATGAACAGCGCGGCGATGAGGATGACGTTGGCGTCACTGAAACCGGCCAGAGTCTGCTGCAGGTCGAGCACGCCGGTCAGCGGCAGGGCAACCAGTACCAGCAGGGCGACCACATCCATGCGTGGCTTGCCGATGACGAAGAGGGTGATGGCGCCGGCCAGCAGGCCCAGCACCCAGAGCAGATCCAGATTCATCGCGCTTCCTATTGGCTAGGGCGCGATTATCTCAGGGATAACCGAGCGTGGTTTTGATCTGCTGCAGGTTGGCGGCTATCCAGCGCTTGTCGATCGGGCCCCAGTCGCGAATCCGGTAGTGCCCGGCGTTGTTGCGTTCACCCTCGTTCTGTTCGAACTGGCAGTCGATGTCCAGCTCGGCCAGGGCGGCGAGGGTGTCCTGGGCGGTGCGCCGCGGCATGCCGGTGGCGTCCATCAGCGCCGGCACGCTGACCGCCTGGCCGCTGTCGATCAGCCAGGCCAGGTAAAGGCGGCGGTAGAAGCTGGTGCGGGTCTTGCTCGTCTGCATGGTGACTCCCTGTACGGTGCCGAGCGCCGCGTGGATCAGGCGGCGAACATCAGGATGTAGGTGGCTGCGCCGGCCAGGTAGCCGATGAAGGCCAGGCCGGTGATCTTCTTCAGATACCAGATGAAGTTGATCTTCTCCATGCCCATGGCCGCAACGCCCGCTGCCGAGCCGATGATCAGGCAGCTGCCGCCGGTACCGGCGCAATAGGCGAGCATTTCCCAGAAGTTGCCATTGACCACGAAGCTGCGCAGCCATGGCAGCTCGTCAGCGGCCGCCGTCGCCAGGGCCTCGGGGCTGATCAGCGGGTACATCTTCATGGCCCCGGCGACCATCGGCACGTTGTCCACCACGGCCGAGAGCATGCCGATGGAGATGGCAATGCTGTAGACGTTACCCAGGCCGTCCTTGAGCAGGGTGGCCACCTGGGTCAGGTGGCCGGCGCTGGACAGCGCGGAAACCGCGAGCAGGATGCCGAGGAAGAACAGCACGCTGGTGATGTCGATACGGCGCAGCACGCCGACCACCGACAGCGGGTCCTTCTCTTCGCTGTTCTTGCTGCGGTGGATGATCTCGGTGGTGATCCACAGCAGGCTGAGACCGAAGAGGATGCCCATGTACGGCGGCAGATGGGTGACGGTCTTGAAGATCGGTACGAAGATCAGTGCACCCAGGCCCAGGCTGAACACCAGGTTGCGTTCGAACGGTGTGGTCGGATCACGGCGGCTTTCGTTGCTTTCCTTGATGCGCGGTTCGGCCACTTCGCCCTTGAGGCGAAAGCTCATGATCAGCAGCGGCACCAGCAGGCAGACCAGGCTGGGCAGGAACAGCTTGACGATGATGCCGGTAGCGGTGACCTGGTTGCCGATCCACAGCATGGTGGTGGTGACGTCACCGATCGGCGACCAGGCGCCGCCAGCGTTGGCGGCGACGACCACGATGCCTGCGTAGAACCAGCGCTCATGCTGGTCGGCGATCAGCTTGCGCAGCAGCGAGATCATCACGATGGTGGTGGCCAGGTTGTCCAGTGCCGAGGACAGGAAGAAGGTGATCAGGCCCACCAGCCACAGGAGATGGACGCGCTTGTGGGTGCGGATGCGGTCGGTGATCACCTTGAAGCCTTCGTGGGCATCGATCAGCTCGACGATGGTCATCGCGCCCATCAGGAAGAACAGGATTTCGGAGATCTCGCCGAGGTGGTGGCGCAGTTCCTCGACCACGTGATGGGTGTTGGTGCTCGAGCCTGCGGTGCCGGTGCCGAGCAACGGCAGGATGCTGTCTGCGCCGAGGACCAGAAGGGTCCAGGCAATTACGGCGGTGAGCAGTGCGGAGGCTGCCTTGTCGATCTTTAACGGGTGTTCGAGTGCAATGCACAGGTAACCGAGGACGAATACGAGTGCCATCAACGCATACATGGAGGGTCCGCCTGTTTTCTTCTGTTGATATTGAAGGTCGGTAGGCGGGGGAAGATGCCTGAAACACCTTGTAAAAGGAAAGGACTTAATGCCGCAGCGGCGCTGCGAGGGCGATCCATGCCGCTCGCGCGCAGGTGAGCAGGGGCTACTGTGCCGCGCTGGTGCGGCGTGGCGGCAGCAGGTAGGCCAGGCTGATGGCCAGCACCGGCATGATCAGGTTGAAGAAGCAGTACGGTAGATAGCTCAGGGTGGCGACGCCAAGCGTGGCAGCCATGTAGGCGCCGCAGGTATTCCAGGGCACCAGCACCGAGGTCAGGGTGCCGCCGTCTTCCAGTGCGCGCGACAGGCTGGTCGGAGCCAGGCCACGCTTCTCGTATTCGGCGCGGTACATGCGACCTGGCAGCACCAGGGCAATGTACTGGTCGGCGGTGATGACGTTGGTACCGATGGTGGTGGTGATGGTACTGGCGACCAGGCCGCTGTCGCTGCGCACCAGGCGCAGCGCGCTCTGCAACAGACGTTGCAGCAGGCCGAGGCGCTCCAGCACGCCGCCAAAGCACATGGCGCAGATGATCAGCCAGACTGTGGTGAGCATGCTGGCCATGCCGCCTTTGGACAGCAGACCATCGAGCTCGGCGTTGCCGCTGGCCGATTCATAACCGGCGAACAGTGCGCTCCATACCGTTTTCAATGGCGCCAGGGCCCCGGCCGAGGGATCGGCCAGTCGCGCCATCACGTCGGGCTGGAAGGCGATGGCAAACAGCGCACCGAGCAGGGCGGCGAGAAATACCGCCGGGAAGGCGGCCCATTGGCGTACCGCCAGCAGCAACAGGAAGGCCACCGGCAGCAGCAGGTGCCAGCCCAGGCGGAACTGGGCTTCCAGCGCGGCGAGGACCTCGCTGATGCGCCCGGTGTCATGTTCGGCGCCGGCCTGCTGGCCGAGGGTGAAGAAGATCGCCAGGGCAATCAGCAGCGCCGGCACCGTGGTGCGCAGCATGTTGCGGATATGCGCGAACAGGTCGGCGCCGGCGGCGGCTGGCGCCAGGTTGGTGGTGTCCGACAGCGGCGACAGCTTGTCGCCGAAGTAGGCACCGGAAATGATCGCGCCGGCGGTGATCGCCGGGTCCAGGCCGAGGCCGGCGGCCACGCCCATCAGGCCGATACCGAGGGTGCCGGCCACCGTCCAGGAGCTGCCGATGGACAGCGCGGTGAGCGCGCAGATCAGGCAACTGGTGACATAGAAGTACTCGGCGCTGATCAGCTTCAGGCCGAGCCAGATCATGGTCGGCACGGTGCCGGCGAGAATCCAGGTGCCGATCAGCGCGCCGACCGCGAGCAGGATCAGGTTGGCCTTCATCGCCATGTGGATGCCGGCGAGTATGCCTTCCTCGATCTCGCTCCAGCGCAGGCCGTTCTTCAGCCCGACCAGGCCGGCGACGAAGGCGGCGCTCATCAGGGCGATCTGGTTCGGGCCGCTGGAGGAGCCATCGCCGAACAGGTAGACGGAAAGACTGAGGAGAACGACGAGCACGCCGATAGGCAGTAGCGCATCGGCAAGGGAAGGGGAGCGGGCTGTCATGGGTATACCGGGCAATCAAACTAACCGTGGGAGGGGCTTCAGCCGCGACTTTGCTGTTAAAGCTCGCGGCTGACGCCCCTGCCACAAAAAACAAAACCCGCGCCTTTCAGGGCGCGGGTCTGTGGGTGTTGCGGGATGATCAGAGTGCGGCGATCTTGCCGCGCTGCTCGACCATCTTGGCCAGGGCCTGCTCGGCCTCGGTCAGTTTGGCGCGTTCCTTCTCCAGCACTTCGGCCGGGGCCTTGGCGACGAAGCCTTCGTTGGCGAGCTTGCCGCCGACGCGTTTGACTTCACCTTCCAGGCGGCCGATCTCCTTGTCCAGGCGCGCCAGTTCGGCGTCCTTGTCGATCAGCCCGGCCATCGGCACCAGCACTTCCATGTCGCCGACCAGGGTGGTGGCGGACATCGGCGCTTCTTCACCGGCGGCCAGCACGCGTACCGATTCCAGCTTGGCCAGCTTGTTCAGCAGCGGTTCGAAGTCGGCCAGGCGGCGCTGGTCGGAGGCCGAGGCGTTGGCGACGATGATGTCGATGCGCTTGGCCATGGAGATCTTCATCTCGCCACGGATCTGGCGTACGCCGAGCATCAGCTGCTTGACCCACTCGATGTCGCCTTCGGCGGCGGCGTCGATGCGGCTCTCATTGGCCACCGGCCACGGCTGCAGCATCAGGGTCTCGCCCTGCACACCGGCCTGGCCCTTGATGCGCTGCCAGATTTCTTCGCTGATGAACGGCATGAACGGATGCGCCAGGCGCAGGATCACTTCCAGCACGCGCACCAGGGTGCGGCGGGTGCCGCGCTGGCGTTCGAGTGGCGCGTTCTCGTCCCACAGCACCGGCTTGACCAGTTCCAGGTACCAGGCGCAGTACTCGTCCCAGACGAATTCGTAGAGTGCCTGGGTGGCCAGGTCGAAACGGAAGGCGTCGAGGTGGCGGGTCACGTCCTGCTCGCAGCGCTGCAGCGCGGAGATGATCCAGCGGTCGACCGGCGACAGGTCCACTGCCTCGCCATTGATGCCGGTGTCCTGGCCATCGGTGTTCTCGATGACGAAGTTGGCGGCGTTCCACAGCTTGTTGCAGAAGTTGCGGTAACCCTCGACGCGGCCCATGTCGAACTTCACGTCGCGGCCGGTGGTGGCCAGCGAGCAGAAGGTGAAGCGCAGGGCGTCGGTGCCGTAGCTGGCGATGCCGTCCGGGAATTCGGCCTTGGTCTGCTTGGCGATCTTCTCGGCCAGCTTGGGCTGCATCATGCCGCTGGTGCGTTTTTCCAGCAGCTCGTCGAGGGTGATGCCGTCGACGATATCCAGCGGATCGAGCACGTTGCCCTTGGACTTGGACATCTTCTGCCCCTGGCCATCGCGCACCAGGCCGTGCACGTACACGGTCTTGAACGGAATCTGCCCGGTCAGGTGGGTCGACAGCATGATCATCCGGGCGACCCAGAAGAAGATGATGTCGAAGCCGGTGACCAGCACGTCGGTGGGGTGGAAGGTCTTGAGGAAATCGGTTTGCTGCGGCCAGCCGAGGGTGGAGAAGGTCCACAGGCCGGAGCTGAACCAGGTGTCGAGCACGTCTTCGTCCTGGCGCAGGGCAGCATCGCCGAGGTTGTGCTTGGCGCGCACTTCCGCTTCGTCACGACCGACGTAGACGTTGCCGGCTTCGTCGTACCAGGCCGGAATACGGTGGCCCCACCACAGCTGGCGGCTGATGCACCAGTCCTGGATGTCGCGCATCCAACTGAAGTACATGTTCTCGTACTGCTTGGGCACGAACTGGATTTCACCGCTCTCGACCACGGCGATGGCTTTCTCCGCCAGCGGCTTGGTGGAGACGTACCACTGGTCGGTCAGCCACGGCTCGATCACGGTGCCGGAACGGTCGCCCTTGGGCACCTTCAGGGCGTGGTCTTCGATCTTCTCCAGCAGGCCGGCGGCCTCGAAAGCGGCAACGATCTGCTTGCGCGCCTCGAAGCGATCCAGGCCGGCGAACTGTGCCGGAATATTGGCTTCGACCTGTTCGTTGACGCTGCCATCGAGGTTGAACACCTGGGCAGTGGCCAGCACGGCAGCGTTCTTGTCGAAGATGTTGATCAGCGGCAGGTTGTGGCGCTTGCCCACTTCGTAGTCGTTGAAGTCGTGCGCCGGGGTGATCTTCACGCAGCCAGTGCCGAACTCGGGGTCGCAGTAATCGTCGGCGATGATCGGGATACGACGGCCCAGCAGCGGCAGTTCGACGTAGCTGCCGATCAGCGCCTTGTAGCGCTCGTCTTCCGGGTGCACGGCCACGGCGCTGTCGCCGAGCATGGTTTCCGGGCGGGTGGTGGCGACGATCAGGTAGTCATTGCCTTCGGCAGTCTTCTTGCCGTCGGCCAGCGGGTAGCGCAGGTTCCACAGCGAGCCTTTCTCGTCGTGGTTTTCCACTTCCAGGTCGGAGATGGCGGTGTGGAACTTGGTGTCCCAGTTGACCAGGCGCTTGCCGCGGTAGATCAGGCCGTCTTCATGCAGGCGGACGAAGGCTTCCTTGACCGCTTCGGACAGGCCGTCGTCCATGGTGAAACGCTCGCGCGACCAGTCCACCGACGAGCCGAGGCGGCGGATCTGGCGGGTGATGGTGCCGCCGGACTGGTTCTTCCATTCCCAGACCTTCTCCAGGAACTTCTCGCGGCCCAGGTCGTGGCGGCCGATGCCGTCGGCGGCCAGCTGGCGCTCCACCACCATCTGCGTGGCGATACCGGCGTGGTCGGTGCCCGGCTGCCACAGGGTGTTGCGGCCCTGCATGCGGCGGAAGCGAATCAGCGCATCCATGATCGCGTTGTTGAAGCCGTGGCCCATGTGCAGGCTGCCGGTGACGTTCGGCGGCGGGATCATGATGGTGTACGGCTCACCGCTACCTTGGGGGGCGAAGTAGTTGTTCTGCTCCCAGTTCTGGTACCAGTTGGATTCGATGGCGTGCGGCTGGTAGGTCTTGTCCATGCGCGGCGGGACCCTTGTGACGGCTGATCGGAAAAGCCGACAAGTATAACGGGGATGGGCCTTGCGGCGTAAGGGCTGCGCGTCAGAGGACGGTGGCGCGCTGCTGGGTTCGCGCTGCACCGCGTGCCTTGAGGCGTGTCAGGGTTTGCGCGGTGGCAGCAGGCGCGGCAGGCGGGCTTCGAGGCGACGCTTGAGCTCGGCTTCGATCTGCGGCACGAAATCGTCGATCACGTCCTGCAAAATCAGTTGCGCAGCGGCGCGCAGTTCGCCACTCAGGTGCTGAAGGTCGCGGGCACTGTCGTGCAGGCGCGGCTCGATGCGCTCGCGCAGCGGGCTCGGGGCAGCGCTTGCAGCAGGCTGCGCTGGGGCGGCCTGCTTGGCTGGCGGTGAAACATGAAAAGGGGGCGGCGGGCCGGGGGGCGCGCTGACGATGTCGGAGAGCACCGGAATGCTGTCCGGATCGAGTGACTCGATCAGCAGCGGCGGCTCGGAGCTGTCGTCACCCAGCAGCTCGCGGATCGACTCCAGGTCGTGCAGCAACTGAGCAGGTTTTTGTGGAGGCTTGGGGGTGTCCATGATGATCGGCACAGCGAGAAGTTGGGCGGGAGTGACATGAGTTGTGAGCGTGCACGGACACTAAAGTTCGACGCGTTGTGGATCATACCCGCGCTGGCGATAGGTGCGGAAATTCTCGCGACAGGCGCCCAGCAGTTCAGGCTGCTGATTGACGATCTCGATGATGCGCGAAAAGCGTTCGACATGCGGCGACAGGCTGCTGCCAAGGTTGATCAGCACGCCTTGCTCGGCGCTTGGCACTTCGTCGATACCCAGTACCACGGGCGATAGCGGGGCGTCCTGGTGCAGATCATGGGGCACGAAACGTTCGGCCTTGAACTGCCAGAGCATTTCGTCGAGCTCGCCGCACTGCGCCTCGTCGCTGCCGCGCACGAACACCGGCAAGCCGGCGCTCCAGGCCTTGAGCGCCAGTTGGCAAGCCGCGCGCAAGCGACCTGTGGCGTCGCTGGAGGAGAGAACGTAGAACTCGATTCTGGGCATTCGGTTTTCAATAGGTCAGGGAGTGGTGGCTGGATGCTGTAGGAGCGGCTTCATCGCGAGTTATCGCGGCTGAGCCGCTCCTACAGGGGCGTGGCCCGGCTATGGCATCAGGCCTTGGCGCGATCCAGCAGGTACTGGGTCAGCATCGGCACCGGACGGCCAGTGCCGCCCTTGTCCTTGCCGCCGCTGATCCAGGCGGTGCCGGCGATATCCAGGTGCGCCCAGTGGAAGTTCTTGGCGAAGCGCGACAGGAAGCAGCCGGCGGTGATGGTGCCAGCCTTCGGCCCGCCGATGTTGGCGATGTCGGCGAATGGGCTGTCGAGCTGCTCCTGGTACTCGTCATGCAGCGGTAGCTGCCAGGCGCGATCGTCGGCGCTTTCGCCGGCCTTGAGGATCTGCTTGATCAGCGTGTCGTTGTTGCCCATCAGGCCGGAGACGTTGCTGCCCAGGGCGACGATGCAGGCGCCGGTGAGGGTGGCGATGTCGATCACAGCCTGCGGCTTGAAGCGCTCGGCGTAGGTCAGGGTATCGCACAGCACCAGGCGGCCTTCGGCGTCGGTGTTGAGGATTTCCACGGTCTGCCCGCTCATGGTTGTGACGATGTCGCCAGGGCGGGTGGCGCGACCACTGGGCATGTTCTCGGCGCAGGCCAGCAGGCACACCAGGTTGATCGGCAGTTGCAGCTCGAGCACGGCCTTGAGGGTGCCGAACACGCTGGCGGCGCCGCACATGTCGTACTTCATCTCATCCATGCCGGCAGCCGGCTTGATGCTGATGCCGCCGGTGTCGAAGGTGATGCCCTTGCCGACCAGGGCGAAGGGTTTCTCATCCTTCTTGCCGCCCTGGTAGTGCATGACGATCATCCGCGGCGGCTGCTCGCTGCCCTGGGCCACGGCGAGGAAGGCGCCGGCGCCGAGCTCCTTGAGCTTCTTCTCGTCGAGGATCTCGACCTTGAGGTTCTTGTGCGCCTTGCCCAGGGCCTTGGCCTCTTCGGCCAGGTAGCTGGGGTGGCACAGATTCGGCGGCAGGTTGCCCAGATCCTTGGTGAAGGCGACGCCACTGGCAATGGCGCGGGCATGCTGCAGGGCACGTTCGGCATCGGCCAGCTCGGCCTTGTCGACGACCAGGGTGATCTTCTTCAGGGCACGCGGGTCGGCTTTCTGGCTCTTGAACTGCTCGAACAGGTAGGTGCCGTCGGCCAGGGTTTCCACGATCAGGCGGGTCTTGCCATAGGTGTCGCGGCTCTTGACCTTGAGTTCGCCCAGGGCGAGCAGGGCGTCGCTGCCGCCCAGGCTCTTGAGCACGCCATGCACGCTGGCAACCAGCTTGCGCAGTTGGCGGTCGGACAGGTCGCCCTTGCCGCAGCCCACCAGCAGTACGCGTTCGGCCTTGAGTCCCGGCAGGCTGTGCAACAGCAGGGTCTGGCCTGGTTTGCCGGCGATGTCGCCGCGCTTGAGCACGGCGCTCAGTGCGCCATTGCTGGCCAGGTCGACGGCTTTGGCGGCATCGCCGAGCTTACGGCCTTCACCGATGGCGACAACCAGCGTCGCGGTTTTCAGGGTTTCCGGGCGGGTACTTTTGACGAGCAATTCCATAGTGAGCTGTCCCCAAGACAAAGAGTCGGGTTTGACGGATAATGGCCGCCATTTTTCGAGGGTCCACCTTGCGGTGGGCCGGCAAGTAGGTGCGGCTAGTTTGAGCGCTCGCGCCTGAGCCTGACAACCCTGGAGCGTCCGGTTTGATCGTCTTCCGTTATCTGTCCCGCGAAGTGCTGGTGACCCTCAGTGCAGTGAGCGCTGTGCTGTTGGTAATCATCATGAGTGGTCGTTTCATCAAATACCTGGCCCAAGCCGCACAGGGCGTGCTCGATCCTGGCGTGCTGTTTCTGATCATGGGTTACCGGATTCCCGGCTTCCTGCAGTTGATCCTGCCGCTTGGTCTGTTCCTCGGTTTCCTGCTGGCCTACGGCCGCCTGTACCTGGACAGCGAGATGACCGTGCTGTCGGCCACCGGTGTGAGCCAGCAGCGCCTCACCGCCTACAGCATGGCGCCGGCCCTGATCGTCGCACTGCTGGTCGGCTGGCTGAGCCTTGGCCTGGCGCCGCAAGGCGTGGCCAGCGTGGCACGCATCATCAGTGAGCAGGATGCCCTGACCGAGCTCGATACTCTGGTGCCGGGCCGCTTCCAGTCACTGCGCGATGGTTCCCGGGTGACCTATTCGCAGGAGTTGTCGGCCGACCGCAGTGAGTTGCGCGGCGTGTTCATGTCGGAAAAGCGCTTCGCTGCAGATGGCCGTTCCGAGCGCGGCATCACCGTGCTGGTAGCCGAAAGCGGTCGTCAGGAAATTCAGAAAGATGGCAGCCGTTATCTGATTCTGGAAAATGGTTACCGCTATGACGGCGAGCCGGGCGAGGCGGATTACCGCGCCATCCAGTACGACACCTACGGCGTGTTGCTGCCCAAGCCCGAGGTGGCCGTCGAAGCCAGCGAGCGTGAGGCCACGCCGACCCGTGAGCTGTTCGGCAGCGATGACCCGCGCATGCAGGCCGAACTGCAATGGCGCCTGTCACTGCCGTTGCTGGTGTTCATCGTCACCTTGCTGGCCGTGCCGTTATCGAAGGTCAATCCACGCCAGGGACGCTTCCTCAAGCTGCTGCCGGCGATCTTCCTTTATATGGCTTACCTTGGCTTGTTGATCGCTGCACGTGGTGCGCTGGACAAGGGGCAGCTGCCGCCGGCGCTGGGGTTGTGGTGGGTGCATGGCATCTTCCTCGCCATTGGCCTGTTGTTGCTTTACTGGGAACGTCTGAGTCTGTGGTGGGCCAGTCGTCGTGCGCCGGTGTCGGAGGTGGCTCATGGCTAAGTTGGATCGCTATATCGGTGCCCAGGTGTTCTTCGCCATTCTGGCAGTGCTGGGCATCATTCTCGGCTTGGCGCTGCTGTTCGCCTTCATCGACGAGCTGGGCGACCTGAACAAGGGTGACTACGGCCTCGGCCAGGCGCTCTGGTACGTCCTGCTGACCGCGCCGCGCCGTGCCTACGAGATGCTGCCGATGGCAGCACTGATCGGCTGCCTGATTGGCCTCGGTACATTGGCCAGCAACAGCGAGCTGACCATCATGCGCGCTGCCGGGGTGTCCATCGGGCGTATCGTCTGGGCGGTGATGAAGCCCATGCTGGTGCTGATGCTGGCCGGTATTCTGATCGGCGAATACGTCGCTCCGATGACCGAGAACCAGGCTCAGGCCGATCGCGCGCTCGCCCAGGGTGGCGGAGCGGCGCAGAGCTCCAAGCGTGGTATGTGGCATCGCCAGGGCCAGGAGTACGTGCATATCAATGCCGTGCAGCCCAATGGCATCCTGCTCGGGGTGACGCGTTACCGCTTCGATGATGAGCGTCGCCTGCTTTCGGCCAGTTTCGCCCGTCGTGCCGAGTACCGTGACAACCACTGGATGCTGCGCAACGTGCAGACCACGCTGCTGCATGACGATCATTCCGAAGTGCTCAATCAGCCGGAAGAACGCTGGGATATCGAGCTCAATCCAGAGTTGCTCGGCACCGTGGTGATGGAGCCCGAGGCCCTGTCGGTCACCGGGCTGTGGCAATACATCCATTACCTGGGCGAGCAGGGGCTGAACAATGCCCGCTACTGGCTGGCGTTCTGGACCAAGGTGCTGCAGCCGCTGGTAACCGGCGCGCTGGTGGTGATGGCGATTTCCTTCATCTTCGGCCCGCTGCGTTCGGTGACGCTGGGCCAGCGCGTGTTCACTGGGGTACTGGTGGGGTTCGTCTTCCGTATCGCCCAGGACCTGCTGGGGCCATCGAGCCTGGTATTCGGCTTCTCGCCGCTGCTTGCGGTGCTGGTGCCGGCCGGCATCTGTGCGCTGGCGGGGGTATGGCTGTTACGCCGCGCTGGCTGAGTCGATGGCGGGCATGAAAAAGCCGGTTCAATGAACCGGCTTTTTCGTATCTGCTCCGAGGTTACTTCTTGTGAATGTTCTTCGGCAGTTGCACCACGCGGCTATCGGAATAGATGTCGTGCCAGGTGCGGCCCTGTTTATCCCATAGCTGCCAGAGAAAACCGAGGCCGGCGAACAGCCACGAGCCAATGGCGACCACGAAGCGCAGCAGCGCCTGCCACAGGTCGATGGCCGTACCATCGGTATTCTGGACGCGCAGGCCCCAGGCCTGCATGCCCAGCGTCTGGCCGTTATGGGTCCAGAACTTGGCGAAGAAGGCGAACAGTGACAGAAGTGCCAGGCTGGCGAGAATCGGGTCATGGTCCAGGGCGCCGGCTTCGGCCATGGCTCTGAGCGTATCGCCTCCGTGGATCAGGCGCAGGATGCCCTGCTGGTAGACCAAGGTCACGACCATGACCAGGGCCACGCAGAGCAGGAAGTCGTAGAAGAGGGCCGCCAGGCGACGAATCAACCCGGCAGTGGGGAAGTCTCCCTGCGGGCGCAGCTGGTGTTTCGGCATGATGGGCTCGCTGTGACGAAAGTGCGCGCCATTCTAACCGCGACTTTTCCTCAGGCATAAAAAAACCCCTGATAGAGATCAGGGGTTCTTCAAAGCAGCGGCGATTAGCCCAGGACTTGAACCTGGTCAGCCTGCATGCCTTTTTGACCTTGCACAGCTACGAAGCTGACTTTCTGGCCTTCTTTCAGGCTCTTGAAGCCGTTACCTTCGATCGCGCGGAAGTGCACGAACAGATCCGGACCGCTTTCAGGAGTGATAAAACCAAAACCTTTCTCGTCGTTAAACCACTTGACGGTACCGTTCTGACGATTCGACATGTCTTTTTCCTTGAAACTAGAGTTGATGACAGCCTCCAAGTATAGAGGGCTGAGACTGGTTGCAAGGAGTAATAGAAGTCGAGCGGGATGTAGCGGATCTTGATGATCTGCTGCACCAGAGTCACGATTCACAGCGACCCATGCAAACAGTTCGTTCACTCTACGCTAAGTTTTGCGCAATTGCCAACCCCCGCCAGCAAGGTCGCCAGCCAGGTTTTACGGGGCTTGCCGAGGTGCCGAAAAAGTTCCTCTGCAACCTGCTTGCAACAATTGCCCAGGTTGTTCGCGCAAAAACGAAAAAACCCGCAAGACCAATGTCTTGCGGGCTTCGAATCGTGGTGCCCCGGGGGAGACTCGAACTCCCACTCCTTTCGAAAACGGATTTTGAATCCGCCGCGTCTACCGATTCCGCCACCGGGGCACAATGGCGGCGCAGTATAGGGATGCGTCTGGCGCTGGTCAATCGGCTGCAGTGCTGTGATTCGCTATTGGCGCGTTCCTGTACTAACAACCAATGGTAATGCTGATTGCGTCCGGCTTTTATGACCAGCTAGCGGCTAAAATCGCGGCTGTCATCAAGACCGCCGAGTATGGCGTTTATATCAATGATTTCGGGGTGATGCCGTCGTGGGAGCCGCTGTGTGACCAGAGTATTGTGCCGGGCGCTGGTTGCCGCTCTGCTGCTCGTGCCGGGCGCTCGCGCCGAGACCCTGACCTACGCGGTGACCGACGAGAGCTGGGCGCCGTACTGGATCGTCGATGGGACGCGCGTCAGTGGCATTCTCCACGACTTCATGCTCGCGCTGGATCAGCGTTTGCCAGAGCAGTTGCAGTCCAGTCATCCACTGCCGCCGCTGCGTACGCAGAAGCTTTTCCGCGAAGGCCATCTGCAGATCGAGTGCTGCGTCAGCAAGAGCTGGCGTAGCGATCGTGGGCAGATGGAGGTGTCACTGTGGACGGTGCCGGTGCTGCAGGCTGAGGAAATGCTGATCTTCGCGCCGGGCAGGCGGTTTCCCTATCAGAGTCTGCAGGACTTGCGTGGTCGCTCGATCGCCACTGTGCGCGGTTATGGCTACGCTGGCAGTGAGTATTTCCAGCGAAACGATGGCGCCGATGCTCGGGCGCTGATCTATCTGGTAGCCCAGGGGCGCAGCGAGGCCGGCATCCTGGACCGTCTGGAGTGGCGCTACCTGCAGCATCAGAATTCGCAATCCCAGGCCTCGCGCTGGGAAGAGGTAGAGGAGGGGCCGACGATCAACCGCTCTCAGTTGCGCTTGCGCCTGCATCGCGACCAGGCTGGTCGGCTGGAGGCCTTCAATGCCGCCATCCGCGCCTTGCAGGCCGACGGCACCTTGGCGCGTATCGTCGCCAACTACGCTCCGTAGGCTCACGTGGTCGGACAAGTGGAAATCCGGTAAGCTTTGCCGCCCTGCAGAAATACCCCCGCCGAATCATGCGTGTTGCCGATTTCCACTTCGATCTTCCCGAGTCGCTGATCGCTCGTCACCCGTTGGCCGAGCGCCGCGCCAGTCGCCTGTTGCAGCTCGATGGAGCAAGTGGTGAGCTGCGCCATGGCCAGTTCACCGATGTGCTGGAGCAGCTGCGTCCTAGCGACCTCATGGTGTTCAACAACACTCGAGTGATTCCGGCGCGCCTGTTCGGTCAGAAGGCCTCTGGCGGCAAGCTCGAGGTGCTGGTGGAGCGCGTGCTCGATCAGTATCGCGTGCTCGCTCACGTGCGCTCGAGCAAATCGCCCAAGCCCGGTTCGCAGATTCTCATCGACGGTGGTGGCGAGGCCGAGATGGTCGCGCGCCATGATGCGCTGTTCGAGCTGCGCTTTGCCGAGCTGGTGTTGCCGTTGCTCGAGCGTGTCGGGCACATGCCGCTGCCTCCTTATATAGACAGGCCGGATGACGAGGCGGATCGCGAGCGTTATCAGACCGTCTACGCGCAGAAGGCCGGCGCCGTGGCGGCTCCGACCGCGGGTCTGCACTTCGATGACGAGCTGCTGGCGGCGATCCGCGCCAAGGGTGTGGAAACCGCCTTCGTGACGCTGCATGTCGGTGCTGGCACTTTTCAGCCCGTGCGTGTCGAGCGTATCGAGGATCACCACATGCACAGCGAGTGGCTGGAGGTCGGCCAGGATGTGGTCGACGCCGTGGCAGCCTGTCGTGCGCGTGGCGGGCGTGTGGTTGCGGTGGGCACGACCAGTGTGCGCTCGCTGGAAACCGCAGCGCGAGACGGTGAGTTGCAGCCCTTCAGCGGTGATACCGACATCTTCATCTATCCAGGCCGCCCGTTTCATGTGGTCGATGCCCTGGTGACCAATTTCCACCTGCCCGAGTCGACCCTGCTGATGCTGGTGTCGGCCTTTGCCGGTTATCCCGAAACCATGGCCGCCTACCGCGAAGCCGTGGCGCAGGGCTATCGCTTCTTCAGTTACGGTGATGCCATGTTCATCACCCGCAATCCCGCCGCGCGCGGGCCCGAGGTTTGAGTATGACGCGCACCTGTCGCATGTCCTTCGAGTTGCTGGCTACCGATGGCAAGGCCCGTCGTGGTCGCCTGACCTTCCCGCGCGGTGTGGTCGAGACCCCGGCCTTCATGCCGGTGGGTACCTATGGCACGGTCAAGGGCATGCTGCCGCGCGACGTCGAGGGTATTGGCGCGCAGATCATTCTCGGCAATACCTTCCACCTGTGGCTGCGTCCAGGCATGGAGGTGATCAAGAAGCACGGCGACCTGCACGATTTCATGCAGTGGCAAGGGCCGATCCTCACCGACTCCGGTGGCTTCCAGGTGTTCAGCCTGGGTGCCATGCGCAAGATCAAGGAGGAGGGCGTTTATTTCGCTTCGCCGGTCGATGGCGCCAAGGTGTTCATGGGGCCGGAAGAGTCGATGCAGGTGCAGCGCGACCTGGGCTCGGACATCGTGATGATTTTCGACGAATGCACGCCCTATCCGGCCGAGTTCGACGTGGCCAAGCGCTCCATGGAGTTGTCGCTACGCTGGGCCAAACGCTCCAAGGTCGCGCATGGCGAAAGCAGTGCGGCGTTATTCGGTATCGTCCAGGGCGGCATGCATGAAGAGTTGCGCATGCGTTCGCTCGAAGGGCTGTGCGAGATCGGTTTCGACGGTCTGGCCATCGGCGGTCTGTCGGTTGGCGAGCCGAAGGAAGAAATGATCCGCGTGCTGGACTTCCTGCCGCCGCACATGCCGGCCGACAAACCGCGTTACCTGATGGGCGTGGGCAAGCCGGAAGACCTGGTCGAGGGCGTGCGCCGTGGCGTGGACATGTTCGATTGCGTGATGCCGACGCGAAATGCGCGCAACGGTCATCTGTTCGTCGACACCGGCGTGGTGAAGATCCGCAATGCCGTGCACAAGCACGATGATTCACCGCTGGACCCGAACTGCGACTGTTACACCTGCAAACATTTCTCGCGCGCTTATCTGCACCATCTGGACAAGTGCGGCGAAATGCTCGGTAGCATGCTCAATACCATCCACAACTTGCGGCATTATCAGCGGGTTATGGCTGGTTTGCGCGAGGCTATCCAACAGGGTACATTGGCCGCCTTCGTCGAAACCTTCTATGCCAAGCGTGGCCTGCCTGTGCCGCCGCTTGACTGATTCCTGAACGATTCAAGATCCTTTCCATTAGGAGTGTTACATGAGCTTTTTCATCCCCGCCGCCTACGCTGACACCGCGGCTGCTGGCCCTGCCGGCAGCGGTTTCGAGTGGGTATTCTTGATTGGTTTTTTGGTCATCTTCTATCTGATGATCTGGCGTCCGCAGGCCAAGCGTGCCAAGGAACACAAGAATCTGCTCGGCAACCTGCAGAAGGGCGACGAAGTGGTCACCAGCGGCGGCATCGCTGGCAAGGTGTCCAAGGTTGCTGAAGATTTCGTGGTCATCGAGGTGTCTGACACCGTCGAGCTGAAATTCCAGAAACAGGCCATCGCCGCCACCCTGCCCAAGGGCACGCTGAAAGCCATCTGATTCGGTTCTTAGTCTCCATTCGACGGGGCGCTTTAGGGCACTTCTAAAAACGTAGGCGAGGCAGCCAGCGCAAGGCAAAAACAGGCGAGAAACGGCCGGGGTCGCGACCGACTTTACGAGCGATTTTCGAGCATTTTGAGCCTATTTTTAACGCAGCGATGGCAACGCAGGTAGTTTTTAGAGGTGCACTTTAGCGCCCCGCGTCATAAAGCGGGCGGCTCGTTCATGCTCAATAAATACCCTCTGTGGAAGTACCTGCTGATTCTGTCCGTACTGGCGATCGGTCTGGTTTACTCCATTCCCAATCTTTACCCTGACGATCCTGCCGTGCAGATCAGCGGCGCCAGCTCGGCGCTCAGCATCGAGCAGACGGATATCGATCGCGCCAGTAAGGCGCTGCAGGACGCCGGTATCTCCGTCAAGGCGGCCAGCATCGACGAGCGTGGTCGTGGTGGCCTGATTCGCCTGACCCGACAAGATGATCAACTGCCGGCCAAGGACATCGTTCGCCGTGCATTGGGCGACGATTACGTCGTGGCGCTGAACCTGGCGCAAACCACCCCCGACTGGCTGCGCAATCTGGGCGCGAGCCCGATGAAGCTGGGTCTGGACCTGTCCGGTGGTGTGCACTTCCTGCTGGAAGTCGACATGGAAAAGGCGCTGGATGTGCGCCGCAAGGTCTATGAAGGCGAAGTCAAGAGCCTGCTGCGCAAGGAGCGTGTGCGCTACCGCAGCATGCCGGAAAGCAATGGCCGTATTCAGCTCGGTTTCGCCGACAGCGAGACGCTGGACAAGGCCGAGAGCCTGATCCGCAAGGATTACAAGGACTTCGAACTGACCACCGTCGAGCGTGGTGGTCAGCAGGTTCTGCAACTGGGGCTGACCCAGGCCAAGATCGCCGAAATTCGCGAGTACTCGATCAAGCAGAACCTCACCACCGTGCGTAACCGGGTCAACGAGCTGGGCGTGGCCGAGCCGCTGGTGCAGCGCCAGGGTGCCAACCGCATCGTGGTCGAGCTGCCGGGCGTGCAGGACACTGCCGAGGCCAAGCGTATTCTCGGCAAGACCGCCAACCTGGAGTTCCGTTTGCAGGCTGAGCTGGACGCGCCGCGTGGTGCGACCGAGGACTTCGGCTTCCGTGAGGCCGGTCGTCCGCCGGTACAGTTGGAGCGCGAGCTGATCATCACCGGTGATCAGGTGACCGATGCCCAGGCCAGTTTCGACGAGAACGGTCGCCCGCAGGTGAATATTCGCCTCGACGGTCACGGCGGCGATCTGATGAATCGCGCCACGCGTAACAACGTAGGCCGCAGCATGGCGGTGATCTTCATCGAGCAGAAGCCGGTCACCCGCTACGTGCGCCAGAACGTCGATGGTGTCGAGCAGGAAGTCGCTGTTTCCTCCTTCGTCGAAGAGAAGAAGATCATCAGCCTGGCGACCATCCAGTCGGCACTCGGCAGCCAGTTCCGCATCACCGGTCTGAACGGCCAGGGCGAGTCCTCCGAGCTTGCGCTGCTGCTGCGTGCCGGTGGCCTGGCGGCGCCGATGTACTTCGCCGAAGAGCGCACCATCGGCCCAAGCCTGGGCGCCGAGAACATTGCCAAAGGTGTCGCTTCCACCGAGTGGGCGATGCTCTTCGTGGCGATCTTCATCATCGCCATTTATCGCTTCTTCGGTGTGCTGGCGACCGTGGCCCTGGCGTTCAACCTGGTGCTGCTGGTCGGTCTGATGTCTGCTATCGGGGCGACGCTCACCCTTCCGGGTATCGCCGGTATCGTGCTGACCCTGGGTATGGCGGTTGACGCCAACGTGCTGATTTTCTCGCGGATACGCGAGGAATTGGCCAACGGCTTGCCGGTGCAGCGAGCGATCCACGAAGGTTTCGATCGTGCCTTCTCGGCGATTCTAGACAGTAACCTGACCACCCTGTTGGTCGGGGGCATCCTGTTTGCCATGGGCACCGGTCCGGTCAAGGGCTTTGCCGTGACCATGTCACTGGGGATCGTGACTTCGATGTTCACAGCCATCATGTTCACCCGAGGTCTGGTCAACCTGATCTTCGGTGGTCGCAACGTCAAGAAGCTGTGGATCTGAGGTGCAGTCATGAACAAATCAATCATTCGTTTCATGGCGATCCGCAATATCGCCTTCTCCATCACGGTCGTGCTGACGCTGATTGGCCTGGGTGCACTGTTCACCAAAGGGCTCAACTTTGGCCTGGACTTCACGGGCGGCACGCTGATCGAGCTGCAGTACGAGCAGTCGGCGAATCTTGATCTGATCAAGAACGAGCTGGGGCAGGCTGGCTATACCGACGCAGTGGTACAGAGCTTCGGTGCCAGCACCGATGTGCTGGTGCGCCTGGCGGGTGACGACGCCGATCTGGGTAACCAGGTCGCTGCGGCGCTGCGCAAGGTGGATGCCGCTGCGCAGTTCGAGGTCAAGCGTGTCGAGTTCGTAGGCCCGCAAGTGGGTGAAGAGCTGCGCGACCAGGGCGGTATCGCCATGCTCCTGGCGCTCGGCGGTATCCTGCTGTACCTGGCTTTCCGCTTCCAGTGGAAGTTCGGCGTCGGCGCCATCGCCTCGCTGGTGCATGACGTGGTGATCACTCTGGGCGTGCTGGCATTCTTCCAGATCCAGTTCGACCTGACGGTTCTGGCTGCGGTACTGGCGATGATCGGTTACTCGCTCAACGACACCATCATCATCTATGACCGGATTCGTGAGAACTTCCGTGTGCTGCGCAAGACCTCGTTGATCGATAACGTCGATATCTCGATCACCCAGACCTTGCTGCGTACCATCGCCACTTCGTTGTCCACCGCGCTGGCGCTGCTGGCCCTGCTGTTCTTCGGCGGCGACGTGCTGGCCGCGTTCGCCCTGACCTTGCTGGTCGGTGTGGTGGTGGGTACCTACTCGTCGGTCTACATCGGCGCCTCGGTGCTGGTGTGGCTGAAGCTCAGCGTCGAGGATCTGATTCCTCCGGTGGCCGAGGCCGAGGTCGACGACGGTCGCCCCTGATGGTGTGACGGGCTTCAAGAAAGACAGTGAAAGCCGTGGCAAGTCGAACTTGCCGCGGCTTTTTGCTGTCCTAGGCAGGGAGAAGAGCGCGAGTCGCCGAGCCTAGGAGACACAAAAAATGAATAAATCACTATTGGTAGGTGCCGTACTGGGTGCTGTTGGTGTGACCGCAGGTGGTGCTGTCGCTACCTACAGTCTGGTTGATCGTGGCCCGGACTATGCCGAGGTGCTGGCTGTAACGCCGATCAACGAAACCGTGAAAACTCCGCGGGAGGTGTGCAAGGACGTGGCCGTGACTCGTCAGCGTCCGGTGCAGGACCAGCATCAGATTGCCGGTACCGCTATCGGTGCCATCGCTGGCGGTCTGCTGGGTAATCAGGTTGGTGGCGGCAATGGCAAGAAGATCGCCACCGTGGCCGGTGCTGTTGGCGGCGGCTATGCCGGCAACAAGATTCAGGAGGGCATGCAGCAGCGTGACACCTACACCACCACCGAAACCCGCTGCAGCACCGTGACCGATACCAGCCAGAAGCTGGTGGGTTACGACGTGAAATATCAGTTGGACGAGAAGGTCGGTACCGTGCGCATGGATCGTGATCCAGGCAGCCGTATTCCGGTCAACAAGCAGGGTGAGCTGGTGCTGGTGCAGCAGGCCCAGTAAGGATCTCGAGCAATAAAAAAACGCCCCTCGGGGCGTTTTTTTGTGGCCTGCCATCCATGGCGGCCTCCCATCGGGCCGTCGCTGCGCGACGTCAAAAATCGCTCCGGGCGATTTTTTATGGCCTGGCGGAAGCTCAGCGCTTCATCGAGGGTGCCAGGTGCGGCTGGATCGCGGTCAGCACGGCTTTGAAGCACTTGGTGTTACCGGCGACGATCTGGCCTTTCTCGAGGAATTCGTGGCTGCCGCTGAAGTCGCTGACCAGGCCGCCTGCTTCCTGAATCAGCAGGGCGCCGGCCGCCATGTCCCACTCGGACAGGCCGAACTCCCAGAAGGCATCGAAGCGGCCGGCGGCGACGTAGGCCAGGTCGAGGCTGGCAGCGCCTGCGCGGCGGATGCCGGCGGTCTGGCCGGTCAGGCTGCGGAACATGTTCAGGTAATTGTCCAGATGGTCGAGCTGGCCATCGCGGAACGGGAAGCCGGTGCCGAGCAGCGCGCCTTCCAGGCTCTTGCGGTTGCTGACGCGCAGGCGGCGGCCGTTGAGGGCCGCGCCACGGCCGCGGCTGGCAGTGAACTCTTCCTGGCGAACCGGATCCAGCACGATGGCGTGCTCGAGGCGGCCGCGGTACTTGCAGGCGATGCTGATGGCGAAGTGCGGTACGCCGCGGACGAAGTTGGTGGTGCCGTCCAGTGGGTCGATGATCCACTGGTAGTCGGCGCCTTCGCCGCTGCCTTCCAGTACGCCGCCTTCTTCCCCCAGGAAGCTGTGGGTCGGGTAGGCCTTGCGGATGGCCTGGACGATCATCAGCTCGGCGGCCTTGTCGACCTCGGTGACGTAATCCTTGGCATCCTTCTCGTCGACCGAGATGACATCCAGGCGCTCGATGGAGCGAAAGATCATTTCACCGGCGCTGCGAGCGGCGCGCAGGGCGATATTCAGCATGGGCTGCATGGGAGTTTCACCTGGGGCGTTAAAGAAAGCCGGCCATGTTAGCAGAAAACCAATGTTGATGAAGTGCCGTCTGTACCTCGCATGGTAATCGCGCAGGGGCTTGGGTAAGATCGTTGCCCCTAAACGTTTCTGAGAGTGTCTGCGTTGCTGGACAATATTCGCGTCGTTCTGGTGGGTACCAGTCATCCGGGCAATATCGGCGGTGCCGCGCGGGCGATGAAAAACATGGGCCTGTCGCGTCTGGTGCTGGTCGCTCCCGAGGATTTCCCCAGTGGGGATGCCGTCGCGCGCGCCTCCGGCGCCACCGATGTGCTGGATGCTGCGCGAGTGGTCGAGACGCTGGAGGAGGCTCTGGTCGGCTGCACGCTGGTAATTGGCACCAGTGCGCGTGATCGGCGCATTCCCTGGCCGCTGCTGGATCCGCGTGAGTGTGGCGTGACCAGTTGTGAGCAGGCGGCTGCTGGTGGTGAAGTGGCGTTGGTGTTTGGCCGTGAATATGCCGGTCTGACCAATGAAGAGCTGCAGCGATGTCAATACCACGTGCATATTCCGTCGAATCCCGAGTTCAGTTCGCTGAACCTGGCAGCGGCGGTGCAGGTGCTGGCCTATGAAGTGCGCATGGCCTGGCTGACAGCGCAGAATCTGCCAAGCAAGGTGGAGAAGCTGGAATCCACGGCGATGCTCAATTCTCAGGCGGCGACGGCAGATGAGCTCGAGTCTTTTTACGGTCATTTGCGTCGTGTGCTGGTGATGATCGGGTTTCTCGATCCGCAGAAGCCTAGGCACCTGATGACTCGCCTGCGTCGTCTTTACGGGCGCAGTGCGGTGAGCAGGTTGGAGATGAATATCCTGCGCGGCATCCTTACCGAAACGGAGAAGGCCGTGCGTGGAGAGCCTCACAAGCAGGGGAAGTCTGATGTTTGAGCGCATTCGAGAAGATATCCAAAGCGTTTTTCACCGAGATCCAGCGGCGCGTAACGCCTTCGAGGTGGTGACCTGCTATCCGGGGCTGCATGCCGTGTGGTTGCACCGTGTGGCGCATGCTCTGTGGCGCTCGGGTTGGAAATGGCTGGCGCGCGTGGTGTCCAATTTCGGGCGCTGGATGACCGGTATCGAGATTCATCCGGGGGCGAAGATCGGGCGACGCTTCTTCATCGACCATGGCATGGGCATCGTGATCGGCGAGACTGCCGAGATCGGCAATGACGTCACGCTGTATCAGGGTGTAACCCTGGGCGGTACCAGCTGGAACAAGGGCAAGCGTCACCCGACGCTGGAGGACGGTGTGGTGGTGGGTGCCGGTGCCAAGGTGCTTGGGCCTTTCACCGTCGGTGCGGGCGCCAAGATCGGCTCCAATGCGGTTGTGACCAAGGCGGTGCCGGCGGGTGCGACTGCTGTCGGTATTCCCGGCAAGATCATCGTCAAGTCCGACGACGAGCAGGAGGCCAAGCGTCAGGCCATGGCCGAGAAGATCGGCTTCGATGCCTACGGCGTCGGTCAGGACATGCCGGACCCGGTGGCGCGCGCCATCGGCCAGTTGCTCGATCATCTGCATGCGGTCGATGGTCGTCTGGAGGGTATGTGCAAGGCGCTGACGGGGCTGGGCAGTGACTACTGCGCCAAGGATTTGCCGACTCTGCGCGACGAAGATTTCGCGGACGTGTGCAAGGACCAGCAGCAGAGCGACAAGCCTGCGGCGTAATGCGTAGCGAGGCGGCATTTGCTATAGTGCCGCCTCGTTTTTGCGGTCAATCCTGAGTAAATTAATAGGTCTTATAGTTGACTTAAATACTCGGGAATCGCATACTTCGCCGCAATTCAGTGATTCGTGGTAGAGCCATGCGACTGACCACCAAAGGCCGTTACGCCGTTACCGCCATGCTTGACCTGGCGCTGCATGCGCAACACGGTCCCGTTTCCCTGGCCGATATTTCCGAGCGGCAGGGCATCTCTCTGTCCTATCTCGAGCAGCTGTTCGCCAAGCTGCGCCGCGGCAGTCTGGTTTCCAGTGTGCGTGGACCGGGTGGCGGGTATCAGCTGTCGCGTGACATGCGCGGCATTCAGGTAGCTCAGGTGATCGATGCGGTCAATGAGTCCGTGGATGCCACGCGCTGCCAGGGGCAGGGCGATTGTCACTCTGGTGACACCTGTCTGACCCATCACCTGTGGTGCGACCTCAGTCAGCAAATTCACGAATTTCTCAGCGGCATCAGCCTGGCTGATCTGGTCGCGCGCCATGAGGTGCAGGAAGTCGCGTTGCGTCAGGATCAGCGTCGCTGCTCCGGCAGGGGCACTGCACCGCTTTTGGATAAGATTGAAGCGTCTGCCATCGAGTGAGCAGGGCGTTTGCCTGATAGGAGAAAACCAATGAAATTGCCGATCTACCTCGATTATTCCGCCACCACGCCGGTAGACCCGCGTGTTGCGCAGAAGATGAGTGAGTGCCTGCTGGTCGACGGTAACTTCGGTAACCCGGCTTCGCGCTCTCACGTATTTGGCTGGAAGGCAGAAGAAGCTGTCGAAAACGCCCGTCGTCAGGTTGCCGAGCTTGTGGGCGCTGACCCGCGTGAAATCGTCTGGACCAGCGGCGCTACCGAATCCGACAACCTTGCCATCAAGGGTGTTGCGCACTTCTACAGCAGCAAGGGTAAGCACATCATCACCTCGAAGATCGAGCACAAGGCGGTGCTGGACACCACTCGTCAGCTCGAGCGTGAAGGTTTCGAAGTGACTTACCTTGAGCCGGGCGAAGACGGGCTGATCACGCCCGCCATGGTCGAGGCAGTGCTGCGCGAGGACACCACGCTGGTCTCGCTGATGCACGTCAATAACGAAATCGGCACCATCAACGATATTGCTGCCATCGGTGAGCTGACCCGCTCCCGCGGTGTGCTGCTGCATGTCGACGCTGCGCAGTCCACAGGCAAGGTCGAAATCGACCTGGAGAAGCTGAAGGTCGACCTGATGTCCTTCTCCGCGCACAAGACTTACGGCCCCAAAGGCGTTGGCGCCCTCTATGTGCGTCGCAAGCCGCGCGTGCGTCTGGAAGCACAGACTCACGGCGGTGGCCATGAGCGCGGCATGCGTTCGGGCACCCTGGCCACTCACCAGTGCGTTGGCATGGGTGAAGCCTTCCGCATCGCCAAGGAAGAAATGGCTGCCGAGAACCAGCGCATCACGGCTCTGCGTGATCGCTTTTATCGCCAGCTGGAAGACATGGAAGAGCTGTACGTCAACGGCAGCCTGACGGCCCGTGTGCCGCACAACCTCAACCTGAGTTTCAACTACGTCGAGGGCGAGTCGCTGATCATGGCGCTCAAGGACCTCGCCGTATCGTCCGGTTCGGCCTGTACCTCGGCTTCCCTGGAGCCGTCTTACGTGCTGCGCGCCCTGGGCCGCAACGACGAACTGGCGCACAGCTCGATTCGCTTCACCTTCGGTCGTTTCACCACCGAGGAAGAAGTCGACTATGCCGCTGCCAAGGTCCGTGAGGCCGTGGACAAGCTGCGCGAACTGTCACCCCTGTGGGATATGTTCAAAGAAGGTGTCGACCTTTCCTCCGTGGAATGGGCAGCACACTAAAAGCTGCCGAGGCGGATCGTTCGCTGAGCGCTCCGCCGGAGAGCGGCACCTGATGAGAGAGGAAGTACAACATGGCATACAGTGACAAGGTCATCGACCACTACGAAAACCCGCGCAACGTCGGCAAGCTCAACGCCGAGGATCCGGACGTCGGTACCGGCATGGTCGGTGCGCCGGCCTGTGGTGACGTCATGCGCCTGCAGATCAAGGTCAGTGAGAGCGGCGTCATCGAAGATGCCAAGTTCAAGACCTATGGCTGCGGTTCGGCTATCGCCTCCAGCTCCCTCGCCACCGAGTGGATGAAGGGCAAGACTCTGGATGAAGCCGAGAGCATCAAGAACACCCAGCTCGCCGAAGAACTGGCGCTGCCGCCGGTGAAGATTCACTGCTCCGTACTCGCCGAGGACGCCATCAAGGCTGCCGTGCGCGACTACAAGCAGAAGAAAGGCTTGCTCTGATACGAGGTTTGTAATGGCCATCACCATGTCTGAAGCAGCAGCTCGTCATGTGCAGCGTTCCCTCGAGGGGCGCGGCAAGGGCGAGGGCATTCGCCTCGGTGTGCGTACTACCGGTTGCTCCGGCCTGGCCTACGTGCTCGAGTTCGTCGATGAACCGGCAGCGGAAGATCAGGTTTTCGAGAGCCATGGCGTCAAGGTGATCATCGATCCCAAGAGCCTGGTGTATCTCGATGGCACCGAATTGGACTTCGTCAAGGAAGGCCTCAACGAGGGCTTCAAGTTCAATAATCCCAACGTGCGTGGCGAATGCGGCTGCGGCGAGAGCTTCAACGTTTGAGGCTCTGTCGTGGGTAATCCGTGCCATTTCGCTTTGTTCGATCTGCAGCCGAGTTTTCGCCTCGATCTGGATCAGCTGGCCGTCCGTTATCGTGAACTGGCGCGCCAGGTGCATCCCGACCGATTCGCTGATGCGGGCGAGCGCGAGCAGCGCCTGGCGCTGGAGCGTTCGGCCAGCCTCAACGAGGCTTATCAGGTCCTGAAAACACCTTCGCAGCGTGCGCGCTACCTGCTGGCGATGCGCGGCCCCGAGCTGCCGTTGGAAGTGACGGTGCAGGATCCGGATTTTCTGCTGCAGCAGATGCAGTTGCGCGAAGAGCTGGAGGAATTGCAGGACGACGCCGATCTTGCTGGCGTTGCCGCCTTCAAGCGTCGCCTGAAGTCGGCGCAGGAGCTGCTCAATGACAGCTTCGCGGCGTGCTGGGACGATGAGGCTCGCCGCGAAGAGGCTGAGCGCCTGATGCGCCGGATGCAGTTCCTCGACAAGCTCTCTCATGAAGTGCGCCAGTTAGAAGAGCGCCTCGACGATTAACCTGTAGGTCGCCTAGGCGGCCTGCCTGATGATTTCAAGAAGACCATGGCCTTATTGCAGATCGCCGAGCCAGGACAGAGTCCGCAACCGCACCAGCGTCGGCTGGCAGTGGGCATCGACCTGGGTACTACCAACTCGCTGGTTGCCGCTGTACGCAGCGGTCTGGCCGAGCCTCTGGCTGACGCTGATGGCGAGGTCATCCTGCCTTCCGCCGTGCGCTACCACGCAGCAAGCGTCGAGGTTGGTGGGTCGGCCAAGTTGGCCGCCGCCTCTGATCCTTTCAATACCGTGCTGTCGGTCAAGCGCCTGATGGGGCGTGGCATTGCCGATGTTCATCAGCTTGGTGAGCAGATGCCGTATCGCTTCTCCGCGGGCGAGTCGCATATGCCCTTCATCGAGACGGTGCAAGGGGCGAAGAGCCCGGTAGAAGTGTCGGCAGAAATTCTCAAGACCCTGCGCCTGCGCGCCGAGCAGACCCTGGACGGGGAGCTGGTTGGTGCGGTGATTACCGTTCCGGCTTATTTCGACGATGCTCAGCGTCAGGCCACCAAGGACGCTGCGCGCCTAGCGGGTCTCACCGTTCTGCGTCTGCTCAATGAGCCGACTGCTGCTGCGGTCGCTTATGGCCTGGATCAGAAGGCCGAGGGCGTGGTCGCCATCTATGACCTCGGTGGCGGTACCTTCGATATTTCCATCCTGCGCCTGACTGGCGGTGTGTTCGAAGTGCTGGCCACCGGCGGCGACAGTGCGCTGGGTGGCGATGACTTTGATCATGCCATTGCCGACTGGATCATCCAGCAGGCTGGCATTTCCAACGATCTCGACCCGGCGACCCAGCGCAGCCTGTTGCAGGCCGCCTGTGCGGCCAAGGAAGGACTGACTGAGGCAGCCTGTGTCGAGCTGAGCCACGGCGACTGGCGTGGTTCGTTGTCGCGTGAGCAGTTCGAGGCACTGATCGAGCCCATGGTGGCGCGCAGCCTCAAGGCTTGCCGCCGCGTGGTGCGCGATTCGGGCGTCGAGCTGGAAGAGGTCAGTGCAGTGGTCATGGTGGGCGGTTCGACCCGTGTGCCGCGTGTGCGCGAGGCGGTTGGCGAGCTGTTCGGTCGTGCGCCGCTGACCAATATCGATCCGGATCAGGTGGTGGCCATTGGCGCCGCGATCCAGGCCGATGCCCTGGCCGGCAATCAGCGTAGCGATGGCGAAGAGTTGCTGTTGCTGGACGTGATTCCGCTGTCGCTCGGCCTGGAAACCATGGGCGGGTTGATGGAGAAGGTGATTCCGCGCAATACCACCATTCCGGTGGCGCGTGCGCAGGAGTTCACGACTTACAAGGATGGCCAGACGGCCATGATGATTCACGTGCTGCAGGGTGAGCGCGAGCTGATCGCCGATTGTCGCTCCCTGGCGCGCTTCGAATTGCGCGGCATCCCGCCGATGGTGGCAGGGGCGGCGAAGATTCGCGTGACCTTCCAGGTCGATGCCGACGGCCTGCTCAGTGTCGCGGCTCGCGAGCTGAGTTCGGGTATCGAGGCGAGCATTCAGGTCAAACCGTCTTACGGTCTGACCGATGGCGAAATCGCCCGCATGCTGCAGGACTCCTTCCAGAACGCTGGAGATGACAAGGCGGCCCGTGTACTGCGTGAGCAGCAGGTCGATGCCCAGCGCCTGATCGAGGCGGTCGAAGCTGCGCTGGAGGCCGATGGTGAGCGTTTGCTGGATGCCGAGGAGCGCGAGGTCATCGAACTGCAGGTGCAGGAGTTGCGTGATCTGCTTACGGGTAGCGATGGCGCGGTGATCGAGCGGCAGACCAAGCGTCTGTCGCAGGTGACCGATGCGTTTGCTGCCCGCCGCCTGGATTCGACGGTAAAAGCCGCGTTGGCAGGGCGTAATCTGAATGAGATCGAGGAATAATTGATGCCGCAGGTAATTTTTCTGCCCCACGAGCGATTCTGCCCGGATGGTCTGGTGGTAGAGGCCGAGCCTGGCGTTTCCATCCTCGAGCTGGCGCATGAGCACCACATTGAGATGGAGAGCGCCTGCGGTGGTGTATGTGCCTGCACCACCTGTCACTGTATCGTGCGCGAAGGCTTCGATTCGCTGAACGAAGCGGATGAGCTGGAGGAAGATTACCTGGACAAGGCCTGGGGGCTCGAAGCGCAGTCGCGCCTGGCGTGTCAGGCCATCGTCGGTGAGCAAGACCTGACCGTCGAGATTCCCAAGTATTCGCTTAATCACGCGGCTGAAGCGCCGCATTAATCCAGGAAGCATCATCATGAGTCTGAAATGGGCCGATGTACTGGACATCGCCATCGAGCTGAGCGAGCAGAAGCCGGATGTCGATCCGCGCTACGTGAACTTCGTCGATCTGCACCGTTGGGTCGTGTCCTTGCCAGAGTTCTCCGATGACCCGCAGCGCGGGGGGGAGAAAGTGCTGGAGGCGATACAGGCCGCCTGGATCGAAGAACTCGATTGAAACAGGCGCTTACGGCGCCTGCCCTACGCTTTTAACCGGAACCCGCGTATAATTCGCGGGTTTAATTTTTCGCTTTAACCCTAAAGTTTCTGGAGCTTCACATGGCTGTTCAACGTACTTTCTCCATCATCAAGCCTGACGCCGTTGCCAAGAACGTCATCGGTGAGATCACCACCCGTTTCGAAAAAGCCGGCCTGCGCGTTGTCGCTTCGAAGATGGTGCAACTGTCCGATCGCGAAGCTGCTGGCTTCTACGCTGAGCACAGCGAGCGTGGCTTCTTCAAGGACCTGGTTGCCTTCATGACTTCCGGCCCGGTCATCGTTCAGGTTCTGGAAGGCGAAGACGCCGTCCTGAAAAACCGTGAACTGATGGGCGCTACCAACCCGAAAGAAGCTGCTGCCGGCACCATCCGTGCTGACTTCGCCGTTTCCATCGACGAAAACGCCGTTCACGGTTCGGATTCCGAAGCGTCCGCTGCTCGCGAAATCGCTTACTTCTTCTCCGCTACCGAGCTGTGCGCGCGCATTCGCTGATTGGCGAATGAAGCGAGGGTGAAGCCATGACCAATACCACCGGCAAGATCAACCTGCTGGGCCTGACCCAGCCGGAAATGGAACAGTTCTTCGAGTCCATCGGCGAGAAGCGCTTCCGTGCCGGCCAGGTGATGAAGTGGATTCACCATTTTGGCGTCGATGATTTCGCCGCCATGACCAATGTCGGCAAGGCCTTGCGCGAGAAGCTCGAGGCCTCTGCCGAGATTCGTGGCCCGGAAGTGGTCAGCGAAAATATTTCCGCCGATGGCACGCGCAAGTGGGTCGTGCGTGTGGCGTCTGGCAGCTGCGTGGAAACCGTGTACATCCCGCAGAATGGCCGCGGCACGCTGTGCGTGTCGTCGCAGGCCGGGTGTGCCCTGGATTGCAGTTTCTGTTCCACCGGCAAGCAAGGCTTCAACAGCGACCTGACCAGTGCCGAGATCATTGGCCAGGTATGGATCGCCAGCAAATCCTTCGGCTCCGTGCCGGCGAAGATCGACCGCGCCATCACCAACGTGGTGATGATGGGCATGGGCGAGCCGCTGCTGAATTTCGACAACGTCGTCTCCGCCATGCAGATCATGATGGACGACCTCGGCTACGGCATTTCCAAGCGCAAGGTGACCCTGTCCACCTCCGGCGTGGTGCCGATGATCGACAAGCTGGCCGAAGTGATCGACGTGTCCCTGGCTCTGTCGCTGCATGCGCCTAACGATGAGTTGCGCAATCAGCTGGTGCCGATCAACAAGAAGTATCCGCTGGAAATGCTGTTGGCCGCGTGCAAACGCTACATCTCCAAACTGGGCGAGAAGCGTGTGCTGACCATCGAGTACACCCTGCTCAAGGGCGTCAACGATCAGCCTGAGCATGCTGAGCAGATGATCGCACTTCTGGCCGATGTACCTTGCAAGATCAACCTGATTCCGTTTAATCCCTTCCCCTTCTCGGGGTACGAGCGGCCGAGCAATAACGCCATTCGCCGCTTCCAGGACCTGTTGCACAAGGCTGGTCATAACGTCACGGTACGTACGACGCGTGGTGACGATATCGATGCCGCCTGTGGCCAGTTGGTTGGCCAGGTCATGGACCGTACTCGGCGCAGTGAGCGTTATATTGCCGTGCGCCAACTGGGCAGCGAGGCGCAAGAGCCTCATGCTGCCACCAATCGAAATTGAAGAGAGGATGCCCATGACCTTGCGCCCTGCGCTGTTGTTGCTAGTTGTCAGTCTGCTCGGTGGTTGTGTGACCACTGGCGATGTCGACCCCATGCGTACGGCGAAAGGGCGTGATGAGGCACGTGATGCCTATGTTCAGCTGGGCCTGGCCTATATCCAGCAAGGCGATACCCAGCGCGCCAAGGTGCCGCTGAAGAACGCGCTGGACCTGGACTCCTCCAACGCTGATGCGCATGCCGCGCTGGCCATCGCATTCCAGCTGGAGATGGAGCCGAAGCTGGCCGACGAGCATTTCCGTAAAGCCCTGTCCCAGCGCCCGAAGGATGCTCGCCTGCTGAACAACTACGGCGGTTTTCTGTTCGAGCAGAAGCGCTACCAGGAAGCCCTGAGTACTTACCTCAAGGCTGCTGAGGACAATCTGTATCCGGAGCGCTCCCGGGTTTTCGAGAACTTGGGGCTGACAGCACTGCAGCTTGGTCAGCGCGAGCAGGCCAAGGAATACTTCCAGCGCGCCTTGCGCCTGAGTAGCCGGCAACCGCGCGCCTTGCTGGAGATGGCTGTGCTGTCCTACGAGGACAAAGAATATGTACCGGCTCGTCGTTACTACGACAGCTACAGCGAAATAGCACCGCAGAATGCTCGTAGCCTGCTGCTCGGTGCGCGCCTGGCAGAAGTGTTCGAGGACCGCGACCGGGCAGCCAGCCTGGGCCTGCAGCTACGACGTCTGTATCCGGCTTCTCAGGAATATCAGCAATTTGTTTCGGGGCAACGATGAACGCGGCACATAGTGAAGTGACATCTCAGTCGATGCCGACCAATCCAGGCGAAACTCTGCGCCAGGCCCGAGAGATCAAGGGCTTGGGCGTTGCCGAGGTGGCTGCTCAGCTCAACCTGACTCCGCAACGGCTTGCCCAGATCGAGGCGGGTGCTTTCGACAAACTCCCGGGTACCACCTTTGCCCGTGGCTACATTCGTGCCTATGCCAAGCTTCTGGAGATGGATCAGAACCGACTGGTGCTGGAGTTCGACCAGTTCACGGGCACTGATGCCACTGGCAGCAACGTGCATGCACTTGGTCGTATCGAAGAGCCCGTGCGTTATTCGCAGAGCATCCTGCGCCTGGTGAGTTTCCTGCTGCTGCTGGCGCTGATCGGCGCCGGTTTTCTCTGGTGGCAGGATCAGGGCCGTCCAGGTGCCAACTTGGCTGATCTGGGGCTGGAGCATGTAGAAGTGGAGGGGGCCGATGGCACCACCCAGGTGCACTCGCTCGCCGAACCGGAAGACCAGGCAGTGGCAGATGCTCAGGGTAGCGACCAGGGCACTCCCTTGCTGTTGCCGGTCGAGCCGGGCGAAGCGCCGGAAGATTCCACTGCCGTAGAACAGCCTGCCACCCAGAGTACGGCGCCTGAACAAAGCGCGCCAGAAGCGCCGGCTGCTCCCGTATCGACCGAGCCAGCTGCCGCTGCCAGCGTGCCGGAGTCTGCTGCTGCGCCTGCCGCCCCGGTGGTCGCGACTGCCGGACAAGGTGCGCTCAACGTGCAGTTCACCGCCGATTGCTGGACACAGGTGACCGATGCCGATGGCAAGGTGCTGCTCAGTGCGCTCAAGCGCAGTGGCGAGCGTATCGACCTGACCGGCAAAGCACCGCTGGAGCTGCGCCTGGGTTTCGCCCGAGGCGCCCAGGTGACCTACAACGGCCAAAGCGTGGACGTTGCGCCGCACATGACCGGCGAAACCGCGCGCCTGAAACTGGGGTTGTAAAGCATGCATTGCGAATCGCCGATCAAGCGCCGACTGTCGCGCAAGATCTGGGTTGGCTCGGTCCCGGTGGGCGGCGATGCGCCGATCGCCGTACAGAGCATGACCAACACCGACACCAACGATGTGGCCGCCACCGTGGCGCAGATTCGTCGCCTGGAAGATGCCGGCGCCGATATCGTGCGTGTTTCCGTGCCGGACATGGATGCAGCCGAAGCGTTCGGCCTGATCAAGCAGCAGGTGCGCGTGCCGCTGGTGGCCGACATTCACTTCGACTACCAGATCGCCCTGCGCGTGGCTGAGCTGGGCGTCGACTGCCTGCGTATCAACCCGGGCAACATCGGCCGTGAGGATCGTGTCAGGGCAGTGGTCGAGGCCGCGCGTGACAAGGGCATCCCGATTCGCATCGGCGTCAACGCCGGCTCCCTGGAAAAGGACCTGCAGAAGAAGTACGGCGAGCCAACGCCGGAAGCGCTGGTCGAGTCCGCGTTGCGCCATGTCGAGCATCTCGACCGTCTGAATTTCCCCGACTTCAAGGTCAGCGTGAAGGCCTCCGACGTGTTCATGGCAGTAGAAGCCTATCGTCTGCTGGCCAAGCAGATCGAGCAGCCGTTGCACCTGGGCATTACCGAAGCCGGTGGCCTGCGCTCGGGGACGGTGAAATCCGCTGTCGGCCTGGGCATGCTGCTGGCCGAGGGCATTGGCGATACCATCCGCATTTCTCTGGCTGCCGATCCGGTGGAGGAGATCAAGGTCGGTTTCGACATCCTCAAGTCCCTGCGCCTGCGCTCGCGTGGCATCAACTTCATCGCCTGCCCGAGCTGCTCGCGGCAGAACTTCGATGTGGTCAAGACCATGAACGAGCTGGAGAGCCGAGTCGAGGATCTGCTGGTGCCGCTCGACGTGGCCGTGATCGGTTGTGTGGTCAACGGTCCTGGTGAAGCCAAGGAGGCACATATCGGCCTCACCGGCGGTAGCCCGAACAACCTGGTCTATATCGACGGCAAACCGGCCTCGAAACTGACCAACGAAAACCTGGTGGATGAGCTGGAAAAACTCATCCGCGACAAGGCGGCCGAGAAGGTCGCCGCCGATGCTGCCGTGATCGTGCGCGGCTGATCGCTGCGCTTTAAGGATTCTTAGTGAGCAAGTCCCTACAAGCCATCCGTGGCATGAACGACATCCTGCCGGAGCAGACGCCTGCCTGGCGTTACCTGGAAAGTACCCTGGTCAGCCTGCTCGATGGCTACGGCTACAAGGAAATCCGTCTGCCCATCGTCGAGTACACCGAGCTTTTCGCGCGTGGTATCGGTGAGGGCACCGACGTGGTCGACAAGGAGATGTACACCTTCCGCGACCGCAACGAAGAGTCCCTGACCCTGCGTCCGGAAGGCACTGCCGGTTGTGTGCGTGCTGTGCTCGAGCATGGTCTGGCTGGCGGCGGTCAGGTGCAGAAACTGTGGTACGCGGGGCCGATGTTCCGCTACGAGAAACCGCAGAAAGGTCGTTACCGGCAGTTCCATCAGGTTGGTGTGGAGGCGTTCAATCTGCCCGGCCCGGATGTCGATGCCGAGTTGATCGTGCTCACCTGGCGCCTGTGGAAAAAGCTCGGTCTGGCCGACGCCGTTACCCTGCAGCTCAACAGCCTGGGCTCCAGCGAGGCACGCGCAGCCTATCGTGACGCCCTGGTGGCCTATCTGCAGGAGCGCTTCGAGCAGCTCGATGAAGACAGCCAGCGTCGTCTGACCACCAACCCGTTGCGCATCCTCGACAGCAAGAACGCGGCGACTCAAGCCGTTCTGGTCGGCGCGCCGACCCTGGGCGATTACCTCGACGAGGAGTCGCGTCTGCACTTCGAGGGTGTCAAGGCGCGTCTGGACGCAGTCGGCATTCGCTACGAGATCAACCACAAGCTGGTGCGCGGGCTGGATTACTACAACCGCACGGTGTTCGAGTGGGTCACCACCAAGCTGGGCGCACAGGGTACTGTCTGTGCCGGTGGCCGCTACGATGGTCTGGTCACTCAGCTGGGCGGCAAGGCCACACCTGGCGTCGGCTTCGCCATGGGTGTCGAGCGCCTGGTTCTGTTGCTGGAAACCCTGGAATTGTTGCCGGCCGACCTCAATCGTGCGGCCGATGTTTACGTCTGCGCCTTTGGCGAGGCGGCCGAGCTGGCTGCATTGACTTTGGTCGAGCGCCTGCGCGACCAGTTGCCGGGCCTGAATCTGCTGCTCAACAGCGGTGGCGGCAGTTTCAAAAGCCAGTTCAAGAAGGCCGACAAGAGCGGTGCACGCTATGCACTGATTCTGGGGGACGACGAATTGGCAGCACGCGTGGTAGGTTGCAAACCGCTGCGCGACGATAGCGAACAAAAAAGCGTTGCCTGGGATGCTCTGGCCGAGCATCTGGCCGCCTGTCAGCAACAGGCCTGAGCAGGCTCTCGATTAGGAGTACGGGGTTAGACATGCAGACCGAAGACGAACAGATCGCGCAAATCAAGGACTGGTGGGATCGCAACGGCAAGCCTTTGCTGGCTGGCGGTGTGCTCGCGCTTGTCGCCGTGCTCGGCTGGCAGGGCTGGCAGAAGTACCAGACCAATCAAGCTCAGGGGGCCTCGGCGCTTTATCAGCAACTGCTGGAAACCGCACTGGATCCGGCTGGCAAGCCCGATGCCGGTAAGGTGGCGGAGCTAGCCGGCAAGCTCGACAGCGAGTTTGGTGGTACTCATTACGCCCAGTACGGCAACCTGTTCGTGGCCAAGGTCGCTGTTGAGGCGAACCGCCTCGACGATGCTGCCGCTGCGTTGCAGGGCGTGCTGGACAAGCCCGCTGACGCGACCCTGGATGAGCTGGCGCGTCAGCGTCTGGCCCGCGTTTTGGCCGCTCAGGACAAGACCGATGAGGCGTTGAAACTGCTCGATGCCAAGGTCGATGATGCTTTCCTCGCCAGCCGCGAAGAGCTCAAGGGCGACCTGCTGGTGCAGTTGGGCCGCAGCGATGATGCTCACGCCGCCTACCAGAAGGCCAAGGACGCGCTGGCCGAAGACGCCGCCGTTGGTGGTTTGCAGATGAAGCTGGACGACCTGGCAAAAGGGGATGCGTGACGTGATGCGTTGGAAGAATGCCGCACTGCTGGCTCTGGCCCTTCTGGCCGTGGGTTGCAGCAGCAATAGCAAGAAGGAACTGCCGCCCGCCGAACTGACCAAGTTCGATGAAGAAGTCGAGCTGCGCACCGAATGGAGTCGCTCCATCGGTGATGGCCAGGGCGAAACCTTCAACATGCTGGTGCCTGCCATCGATGGCGACGTTATTTATGCCGCCGATGTCGAAGGCCTGGTCATGGCCATGGATCGCACCAGCGGCAAGGTCATCTGGCGCAAGAAGCTTGAAATCCCGGTCTCCGGCGCTATCGGCGTTGGCTACGGTCAGGTGTTGCTGGGCACCCTCAAGGGCGAAGTGATTGCCCTGGACTCCAGCGACGGTGAAGAACAGTGGCGTTCGCGCGTGACCAGCGAAGTGCTGGCGGCTCCGGCCACCAATGGCGATATCGTCGTGGTGCAAACCCAGGACGATCGTCTGATCGCTTTCGATGCCAGCACCGGTAGCCAGCGCTGGATCGTCGAGAATACCCCGGCCGTATTGACCTTGCGCGGTACTGGCGCTCCACTGGTGACCAACCGTCTGGTGGTCGCCGGCCTGTCCAGCGGCAAGGTGATTGCGGTCGATGCCCAGCGCGGCCTTCCGGTCTGGGAACAGCGCGTCGCCATTCCGCAAGGTCGCTCCGAGCTGGAGCGCGTGGTCGACATCGATGGCGGTCTGCTGCTGTCCGGCGGTACCGTCTACGCGGTGAGCTACCAGGGCCGTGTCGCGGCCATGGATCTGGAGTCCGGTCGCGTGCTCTGGCAGCGCGAGGCGTCCAGCTCGGTGGGTGTGGCTCAAGGCTTCGGCAATCTCTATGTCAGCATGGCCAGCGGTACCGTCGAAGGTATCGACGAGCGCAGCGCTTCGGCCCTGTGGAGCAACGATTCGATGGCGCGCCGCCAGCTGTCCGGGCCGGCGGTATTCTCCAGTTATGTCGCCGTGGGTGACTTCGAGGGCTATCTGCACCTGCTGAGCCAGGTCGATGGACGCTTTGTCGGCCGTACCCGTATCGACAGCGACGGCCTGCGTGCCCAGCCGCTGGTGGTGGGTGACTGGCTGTACGTCTATGGCAACAGCGGCAAGTTGGTGGCACTGACCATCAAGTAACGCGCTATGCTGGCGGTACCCCCGACAGCACGAAACATCCTGGCCGCTGCCCATGCAGCGGCCTTTGCATTTTCTGAATTAACCGAGTGGAGAGCCTGATGGTTCCCGTAATTGCCCTGGTGGGCCGGCCGAATGTCGGCAAGTCCACGCTCTTCAACCGCCTGACCCGCAGCCGCGACGCCATCGTCGGCGACCTGTCCGGTCTGACCCGCGACCGCCAGTATGGCGAGGCGAAGTGGCAGGGGCGCACCTATATCGTGATCGACACCGGTGGTATCTCTGGTGACGAGGAAGGCATCGACGCGAAGATGGCCGAGCAGTCGCTGCAGGCCATCGAAGAGGCCGATGCCGTGCTGTTCCTGGTGGACGCGCGCGCCGGCATGACCGCCTCCGACCAGATGATCGGCGAGCACCTGCGGCGTCGTAACAAGCAGAGCTTCCTGGTGGTGAACAAGGTCGACAACCTCGACGTCGACCTGGCGCGCGCCGAGTTCAGCCCCATGGGCCTGGGCGAGCCGCTGGCGATTGCCGGTGCGCATGGCCGTGGCATCACCCAGATGCTGGAAGTGGTGCTCGGCGCCTTCCCCAAGGACGCTGGCGAGCTGGAAGAGGGTGCCGAAGAAGAGGAGGAAGTGCTCGAAGGCCAGGAGGCCAAGCGCATTCCCGGGCCGAGCGAGAAGGACGGCATCAAGCTGGCCATCATCGGTCGGCCGAACGTCGGCAAGTCCACTCTGGTCAACCGCATGCTTGGCGAGGAGCGGGTCATCGTCTATGACCAGGCCGGCACCACGCGTGACAGCATCTACATTCCCTTCGAGCGCGACGAAGAGAAGTACACCCTGATCGACACCGCCGGCGTGCGCCGTCGCGGCAAGATCTTCGAGGCCGTGGAGAAGTTTTCCGTGGTCAAGACGCTGCAGGCCATTCAGGACTCCAACGTCGTGGTGTTCGTCATGGACGCCCGCGAAGGGGTGGTCGACCACGACCTCAACCTGCTCGGCTTCGTGCTGGAAAGCGGTCGTGCCCTGGTCATCGCCCTGAACAAGTGGGACGGCATGGATCAGGGGCAGAAGGATTACGTGAAGACCGAGCTGGAGCGCCGGCTGTTCTTCGTCGACTTCGCCGACATCCACTTCATTTCCGCCCTGCACGGTACCGGCGTCGGCCATCTGTACAAGTCGGTGCAGGCGTCGTTCAAGTCGGCCATCACCCGCTGGCCGACCAGCCGCCTGACGCAGATTCTCGAAGATGCCGTCAGCGACCATGCACCGCCTCTGGTCAACGGTCGCCGCATCAAGCTGCGCTATGCCCACCTGGGTGGCGCCAACCCACCGCTGATCGTGATTCACGGTAACCAGGTCGACGCTGTACCGCGTGCCTACAGCCGTTATCTGGAAAACACCTTCCGCCGCGTGCTCAAGCTGGTAGGTACGCCGATCCGCATCGAGTACAAGGGCGGCGAAAACCCCTACGAGGGCAACAAGAACAAGCTCACGGATCGCCAGGTGAACAAGAAGCGCCGGTTGATGAGCCACCACAAGAAGGCCGAGAAGAAGCGCAAGGACAAGCGCTAGTAATCTTTGCGCCAGGGTGTGCGCCGCTGATCGTCCGGCGCGCACGGCATAAGCTTCCAACGCTTTTTCATAAGCGCTGCGGGTGCCGCCTGTGGCGCCCTTCGGCTATCCTCGCGGCTTGCCTAGTTCTTCGTAGGAAGTCGCGATGCTCGTCAGCAAACTGCCCAACGTCGGCACCACTATCTTTACGCGGATGTCCCAGCTTGCGCTGGAGACCGGCGCGATCAACCTGTCCCAGGGCTTCCCCGACTTCGACGGGCCGCAGGCGTTGCGTGAGGCCGTGGCGCGTCATGTCATGGAAGGGCGCAATCAGTACTGCCCAATGACCGGTTTGCCTAATCTGCGTCAGCAGGTGGCGGCGAAGATCGCGCGCAGCTATGGCGTGCAGCGCGATGCCGACAGCGAGATCACCATCACCCCGGGCGCTACCGAAGCGATCTTCTGCGCGGTGCAGGCACTGATTCGTGCGGGTGATGAAGCCATCGTGCTCGACCCTTGCTACGACAGTTACGAGCCCTCGGTGGAACTGGCTGGCGGACGCTGCGTGCATGTGCCGCTGGCACTGCCGGATTTCGCTGTCGATTGGCAGCGCCTGGCCGATGCCATCGGCCCGCGCACGCGGCTGATCTTCCTCAACTCCCCGCACAACCCGAGCGGTGCGCTGCTGAGCCGCGCCGATCTGGACAAACTGGCCGAGCTGATTCGTGGGCGCGATATTCATGTGATCAGTGACGAGGTTTACGAACATCTGATCTATGACGGCCAGCGTCATGCCAGCGTACTGGCCCACGATGAGCTGTATCAGCGGGCGTTCGTGGTCAGCTCCTTCGGCAAGACCTATCACGTGACCGGCTGGAAGACCGGCTACGTGGTGGCGCCGCCGGCGCTGACGGCCGAGCTGCGCAAGATTCACCAGTACGTCAATTTTTGCGGCGTGACGCCGCTGCAGTTCGGTCTGGCCGAATTCATGGCCGCGCACCCTGAGCATGTCGAGGAGTTGCCAGCCTTCTACCAGGCCAAGCGCGACCTGTTCTGTGGCCTGCTGGCTGACTCGTGTTTCACCTTCAGCCGCGCACCGGGCACCTATTTCCAGCTGGCGGATTACTCTGCCATTCGCCCGGATCTGGACGACGTGGCCATGGTCGAGTGGCTGACCCGCGAGCATGGCGTGGCGGCGATTCCGGTATCGGTGTTCTATCAGTCGGCGCCCCAGGATATGCGCCTGGTGCGCTTCTGCTTCGCCAAGCGTGAGGACACCCTGCGCGAGGCTGCCGAGAAACTTTGCGCTGTATGAGCGCCTACCGATTCTCCGAGGCATCGAAATGAGCAACAAACCTGACATCGAGCTGGCGCTGATCCAGACCACCCTGGCCTGGCACGATCCTGCCGCCAACCGCGAGCACTTCCAGGCGCTGCTGGAACAGGCGCGCGGCGCCGATCTGGTGATCCTGCCGGAAATGTTCACCACCGGTTTCTCCATGGAGTCGGCGGCGCTGGCCGAACCGGAAGATGGCCCCAGCAGCGCCTGGCTGCGCGAGCAGGCACAGCGAATTGACGCAGTGATCTGCGCCAGCCTGATCATCCAGGCCGCCGATGGCAGCTACCGCAACCGCCTGCTCTGGGCTCGCCCGGACGGCTCTGTGGCGCATTACGACAAACGCCACCTGTTCCGCATGGCTGGTGAGCACAAGCACTACCGTGCTGGCGAGCAGCAGGCGGTGTTCGATCTCAAGGGTTGGCGCGTGCGAGCGCTGATCTGCTACGACCTGCGCTTCCCGGTGTGGAGTCGTGACGCAGCAGGCACTGACCTGCTGCTGTACACCGCCAACTGGCCGGGTGCACGTCGTCAGCACTGGAACCGTCTGCTGCCGGCGCGGGCCATCGAGAACCTGTGCTATGTCGCGGCTGTGAACCGCGTCGGCGAGGACGGAAAGGGCCACGGTTATACTGGCGATTCCCTGGTGCTGGACTTCCAGGGCGAGGCGCTGCTGGCGGCTGGCGATGGCGATGGTGTATTCCGCACCCGGCTATCGAGCGAGGCGCTGAGTGCCTATCGCGAGCGCTTCCCTGCACACCTGGATGCGGATGTTTTCACCTTGAACTGATCAGGAGCTACATGACATGGACGTACAACAGAGCAATCCCTTCCAGACGCCGCAGGCTGACTTGCAACCGGCCACCACCACGCGGTCGCCGCTCTACAGCATTGCTGGCATCGGTGTGGCGACGTTCATCGGCACGCCGTTGGCCGGCGCATGGCTGCTGGCGCACAACCTGCAGTTGCTCGGCAAGGCCGATCGGGTTGCGCTGGTGTGGGGCCTTTCTGTCGTATTGCTGCTGGTCACGCTGGTATTGGCCTTCGTGCTGCCGGAATCGGTGCCGGCCATGCCATTCGCCATCGCGCAACTGATGGCGATGATCATGCTGGCCAAGAATCTGGTCGAGGTAGATCTCAAGCAGCATGCCGAAGCGGGCGGTGCAGTGCTTTCCAACTGGCGGGCGGCCGGTATCGGCCTGATGTTCACCATCGGCCTGGCCGCGCTGATGTTCGCCGTGCTGATGATTTTCGATATCTGAGCAAACCTTATCTTGGGCCTTCTTCGGAAAGCAGGCTCCAGCTGATTCAAGCACGCAGCCTCTCCAGTGCCGGTGGAACTGGTGGCAGCGAATGCGCTACCGGACATAGGCAATTCGCCAATAAATTCCGGACGGCCGCTACCAGCGGGTTTCGCCGGTGGTCAGCTACTGAGCCTCAGCAGAAACGAAGAACCCCGCCAGTTGGCGGGGTTCTTTTTTTCAGCCTGGTCGTGTTCAGGCCGCTTCGGTTTTCAGCTCGGCCTGCTTGACGGCGCGGTTCAGCGCACTGAACAGGGCGCGGAAGCTGGCGGTGGTGATGTTTTCGTCGACACCGATGCCATGCAGTGGGCGCTGACCCTCCAGACGAATCTCTATGTAGCAAGCGGCCTTGGCATTGGCGCCACCACCGATAGCGTGCTCATGGTAGTCCATGACTTCGACGGCGACCGGCAGGCTCGATGCCAGCGCTTCCAGCGCGCCTTTGCCGGTGCCGTTCCAGCGTTGTTGCTGGCCGTCGACCTGAACCTTCACCTCGACGCTGCTTTCGCCGTTCTCTTCCTGCAGGCGGTGGCCTTCCAGAGCATAGGGCTGGGTCGCTTGCAGGTACTCGGTTTCCAGCAGCTTGTAAATTTGAGCGGCAGTCATTTCCAGGCCAAGGCGGTCGGTTTCGCGCTGCACCACCTGGCTGAATTCGATCTGCATGCGGCGCGGCAGGCTGATGCCGTATTCCTGTTCGAGCAGGAAGGTGATGCCGCCTTTGCCGGATTGGCTGTTCACGCGGATCACGGCCTCGTAGTCACGGCCGATGTCGGCCGGATCGATCGGCAGGTACGGCACTTCCCACAGTGCGTCTTCCTTCTGCTGGGCGAAGCCCTTGCGGATGGCGTCCTGGTGCGAGCCAGAGAAGGCGGTGTGTACCAGGTCGCCCGCGTAGGGGTGACGCGGGTGCACCGGAATCTGGTTGCAGTCCTCGACCACCTTGCGCACGGCGTCGATGTCGGAGAAGTCCAGCTCGGGGTCGACGCCCTGGGTGTAGAGGTTCAGCGCCAGGGTCACCAGGCACACGTTGCCGGTGCGCTCGCCGTTGCCGAACAGGCAGCCTTCGACGCGATCAGCACCGGCCATCACGGCCAGTTCCGAAGCGGCGACGCCAGTGCCACGGTCATTGTGCGTGTGCACGCTGATCAGCACGCTGTCGCGGCGGTCGACGTGACGGCCGAACCACTCGATCTGGTCGGCGTAGTTGTTCGGCGTGGCGCATTCGATGGTGGCCGGCAGGTTGAGGATCAGCTTGTTCGCCGGGGTCGGCTGGAACACGCCGATTACCGCGTTGCACACCTCGACGGCGAAGTCGATCTCGGTGCTGCTGAACACTTCCGGCGAATACTCGAAGCCCCACTGGGTTTCCGGTGCGGCATCGGCCAGGCGCTTGATGGTGGTGCCGGCGGCCACGGCAATGGCTTTGACGCCAGCCTTGTCCTGGTTGAAGACGATCTTGCGGAAGCTCGGCGCGCAGGCGTTGTAGTAGTGGACGATGGCTTTCTTGGCGCCCTTGAGCGACTCGAAAGTGCGCTCGATGAGGTCGTCACGGGCCTGGGTCAGCACCTGGATGGTGACGTCGTCGGGGATGTGGCCACCCTCGATCAGCTCACGCACGAAGTCGAAGTCAGTCTGCGAGGCGGACGGGAAGCCTACTTCGATTTCCTTGAGGCCCACGGCCACCAGGCATTTGAAGAAGCGCATCTTCTTCTCGGCATCCATCGGCTCGATCAACGACTGGTTGCCGTCGCGCAAGTCGGTGGACAGCCAGATCGGCGCCTTGTCGATGACCTGGTCCGGCCAGGTGCGGTCCGGAATCTGGATCTGGGTGAAGGGGCGGTACTTCTTCGACGGGTCTTTGAGCATGGTCATGGTGAGAATCCTTGGGTCCAGACGCCTTGTCTGGGAAAACGAATAGGGCGGTCGACGGTGGCCGGATGGCCGCAGAGATTCAGCCCCGCAGTCGCGGGCTGACCAGGCGTAGGCAGCGATGTTGCCGTAGCAGAATGAGGGTGTGTGCAGTGTTCATGCAGCCAACCCTAGTGATCTTGGGGAAGGCTGGCAAGCATTGCGTAAAAATTGGTAGAAACGATCTTATTCTGCGCTGTGGAGACGTTTTATGGCGCTGCGTGGCGATTGATTGAAGAAACATTGCGCAGCGCGCGAAGAGGGTCGAGGCCGGGCGGGGCCGGCCTCTTCGTCGTGCCTCAGTTTGTCTGCTGAGCCACCAGGTTCGGGCGCAATTCACGCATGTCCGCACCACTCGGGTGCTGGAACACGCGCAGGCCGAACTCGGGGAGGATGGCCAGCAGGTGGTCGAAGATGTCCGACTGGATACCTTCGTAGGCACTCCAGGCGATGGTGTTGGTGAAACAGTAGATTTCCAGTGGCAGGCCATCGGCAGTCGGGCTGAGCTGACGCACCATCAGGGTCATGTTCTGGTGGATGTTCGGGTTGTGTCGCAGGTAGTGCTCGACGTAAGCGCGGAAACTGCCGATGTTGGTGATGCGCCGGGTATTGACCGCCTCCTTGCCGTGTTCGGCCAGCTTGGTGTTCCAGTCCTGCAGTTCCTGGTCCTTGTGGTCGAGGTACTCATCCAGAAGCATGAAGCGGCGCAGCCGTGCGATGTCCTCTTCGCTGAGAAAATGCACGCTGGTCTGGTCCAGATAAAGAGCGCGCTTGATTCGACGCCCGCCGGACTCCTGCATGCCGCGCCAGTTCTTGAACGGGTCGGTGATGAAACGTCGGGTCGGGATGGTGGTGATGGTCTTGTCCCAGTTCTGCACCTTGACCGTGTGCAGGGCGATGTCGATCACGTCGCCGTCGGCGTTCAGGTTGGGCATCTCCACCCAGTCACCGACGCGAATGATGTCGCTGGAGGAAATCTGCACGCTGGCCACCAGTGACAGCAGGGTGTCCTGGAAGATCAACATCAGCACGGCGGCCATGGCGCCGAGGCCGGACAGCAGGATCAGTGGCGAGCGGTCGATCAGGGTGGCCACCATCAGGATCGCGGCGATGGCGAAGATGGCGATCTTGAATACCTGCAGGTAACCCTTGATCGGCTTCAGGTGCGCGTTGGGACGACGCTGGTAGAGGGTGTTGAGGATGTCCAGCAGCGCGCCGATGGCCAGGGCGATGGTCAGCACGACGAAAGCGCCGCAGACGTTCTGCGTCACCGTCACCACGGCTTCGGGCATGCCAGGCACCAAGGCCACGCCGGAGGAGAGCACCAGCGCCGGGACGACGTTGGACAGGCGCTTGATGATGCCGCTTTCCTTGATCTGGCCGTGACGGCCCAGGGCCGTTACGCCGACCACGCGGTAGATGGCGCGTACCAGAATGCGTTTGACGATCCAGTTCGACAGCCAGGCGGCGAGGATCAGGGCGAAAGTGGCAGTGAGGGTGAGCAGTTCTGGCTGCGTATTCAGCCAGTCCATCCAGATTTTCAGCTCATTCGGCATTTCCGACTCCGAAGCGGGCAGGAGCAAGGCCGACTTAAGGGCCGGCCATTTGAGCCGCCGTACCCTAGCAAAAACACGCCCTTAACCCAAACGGCAGGTGTTGCAGACTGCGTCGGCTCAGGGCTTGAACGCGCCGATGAAGATGGCCGGGTCGACGCGGGCGTCGTTGAGGCTGACGTTCCAGTGCAGGTGCGGGCCGGTGGCGCGCCCGGTAGCACCGACCTTGCCGATATGGCCGCCGCGCGGGATCTCGTCACCCAGCTTCACGTCGATGGCCGAGAGGTGGCAGAACATGCTGATCAGCCCCTGACCATGGTCGAGGAACACCGTCTTGCCGTTGAAGAAGTAGTCGCCGATGAGGATGACCTTGCCGGCTGCCGGGGCCTTGATCGAGGTGCCACGGTTGGCCGCGAAGTCCAGGCCCGAGTGTGGGTTGCGCTCCTCACCATTGAAGAATCGGCGCAGGCCGAAGGGGCTCGACAGCGGGCCATTGACTGGTTTGTCGAACAACAGGTTGCTCGGCTGGCGCGCGCTGAACTGCCGGTAGGCGCGGGTCTGCTCGGCCAGTTCGCGCTCGATGCGTGCGAGGTTCTTGGCGTTGGGGGTGACCTGCTGCTGGTTCTTGATGGTGATGCGCTGCTCGGCGTAGTGCTTGGCGCCGACCTGGAAGCTCAGCTTCTGGCCGCCTTCGACCTCGACCTGCTGGCTGCCTGGCTTGGTGCTGAGCGGGACGCCGACTATGGCGATCCAGCGCTGGCCGTCCTCGTACACGGTCAGCACCGGTTTGCCCTGATAACGCACCTTCGGCGCCTGCGCCGGATTGCCCAGGTCGATCACCGCTACACCGCCGGGCACCGGCTTGTTCAGCAGGCGGGTGATGAAACCTTCGGCATGGGTAGGCAGAGCGAGCAACAGGGCCAGCAGGCCGGCGAACATTTGTGTGCGGGTTGCGCTGTACATCGGCTTTCAATCCAGTAGCGACAGGGTCGCCGGTTGTATGTGGTTGTCTTCGACGCGCACGTCCAGCTCGCCTTCGCTCAGGCGCGCCTTGAGGCGTTGCCCTGGCCGGGTCTGCGCGGCACTGCGCACGGCCTGGCCGCGCTCATCGAGGAGGATGCTGTAGCCACGGCCAAGAGTGGCCAGAGGGCTGACGATCTGCAGTTGCGCGGCCAGTGCGCCCAGTTGCTGGCGCTGGCTGCGTAGCTGAGCTTGCATCGCGCGTGGCAGGCGCGTGGCCAGGCCATCCAGGCGCTGGCGCAGCAGGGCCAGGTTGCGCCCCGGATGCTGCGCAGCCAGGCGAGCATCGAGGCGCGCCAGGCGTTCGCGTTGGTTGCCGAGCTGCTGGTTGAAGGCGCGGCGCAGACGCATGTCCAGGTCGTCCAGGCGCTGGGCCTGCTGGCGCAGGCGCTCGCCGGGGTGACGCAGGCGTTTGCTCACACCCTCCAGGCGCAGGCGCTCGCGGGCCAGGCGACCCTGCATCTGCAGCAGCAGGCGACGTTGCAGATTGTTGAGGCGCTGCACCAGTTCGCTGCTGTCGGGGGCCAGCAATTCGGCGGCGGCCGATGGCGTCGGCGCGCGCACGTCGGCGACGAAATCGGCGATGGATACGTCCGTCTCATGACCCACGGCGCTGACGATGGGGGTCACGCAGGCGGCCACGGCGCGGGCCACAGCCTCCTCGTTGAAGCACCACAGGTCTTCCAGCGAGCCGCCGCCACGGGCCAGGATCAGCGCATCGAAACCCTGCGCGTCGGCGCGTTGCAGGGCGCGCACGATCTGCGCGGTGGCTTCACGACCCTGCACGGCGGTGGGGATCAGGTTCAGCTCCACCTGCGGCGCACGGCGGCCGAACACACTTATGATGTCACGGATCACCGCGCCGGTCGGTGAGCTGACGATGCCGATGCGCTTGGGATGAGCGGGCAGGGCAATCTTGCGCTCGGTCGAGAACAGGCCCTCGGCGCCGAGCTTTTCTTTCAGCGCCTCGAAAGCCAGGCGCAGGGCGCCGTCACCGGCCGGCTCGACCGCGTCGAGGATCAACTGGTAGTCGCCACGGCCCTCGAACAATGAGACCTTGCCGCGTACCTTGACCGCCAGGCCATCGCGCAACGCCTGGCGCACGCGCGCGGCGTTCTGCCGAAACAGCGCACAGCGCACCTGGGCCTGGCTGTCCTTGAGGGTGAAATAGATGTGGCCGGATGCCGGACGGGCGAGGTTGGAGATTTCCCCCTCGACCCAGATGCCGGAGAACACGTCCTCCAGCAGTAGGCGAGCGCGGTTGTTGAGCTGGCTGACGCTGAGCACCTCGCGGTCGAGGTTCAGGCGGGCAAAGGGATCATTGATCATGGGGCGGCATGATAAGCGCAGAGGCGCTCAACTGTCTTCGAGCAGACGCTCGAGTAGCCAGGCTGCCACCGGCCCGAGCTCACGCTGGCGCGACCAGATGGCGTCCACCGTGACCCGGCGCGGCCAGCCGTTGCAGGGCAGTTCATGCAGGCCGCCAAAACCGTAGGCATCGACCAGTTGCCGGGGCAGTTCGGCCCAGCCGAAGCCCAGGCGCGCCATTTCCAGCAGCATCAGGTAGTCCGGCGCAGCCCAGCAGCGTCCGCCGCTGCCGGGCAGGTCGTCGCTGTTCGCATCGTCATGGGCGACGCTGCTCAGGCGCAGCAGGCGCCAGCGCGACAGGTCGTGATGACGCACCTGTGGCAGTTTGCTCAGCGGATGGTCCTTGGCCACGAACAGGCCGAACTCGCTGCTCATTTCCAGGCGGGTGTGGGCGATATGTGGTGGGTAGGCCGGCAGTGCCGCGATCAGGCCCAGCTGTGCCCGGCCCTGAGTGACCAGGTCGAGCACGTCGGCCTGTTCGGCGATCAGGCTCTCGAACTGCAGGTCGGGAAAGCGTTGGTCCAGCTCCTGCAGGCGCATCTCGTATTGTTTGGGCTGGTAGGCATCGGACAGCGCCAGGGTCAGGCGTGCCTCCTGACCCTTGGCCAACCCTGCGGCGTGTCGCGCCAGGCGATCGCTGGCACAGAGCACTTCCTCGGCATGGGCCAGCAAGCTGGCGCCGGCTTCAGTCAACTGCAGCTGGCGCGGGCCGCGTTCGAACAGCGCCACACCCAGGTCGATTTCCAGGCGTGCGACCGCTTCGCTGATGGTCGACTGACTCTTGCCCATACGCCTTGCCGCCGCGCTGAACGAGCCACTGTTGGCGGCATGGGCGAAGGTCTGGAGGGATTCGGGAGATATGTTCATATCGGTTAAGCCGATGGCTGCTGCCTTTGAGTTGCCTGGTATGCCGATGATCATAGCGCTCATCGTCAGCCATCACGAGGTTCGCTTCATGACTCAGCCCCTGCCGCGCTCCCTGCGTGAGCGCATCGGTCACGCCCTGGCCTTCGAGGGAATCGCCGTGCTCATTTGTGCGCCGGCCATGGCCTGGTTCATGGATAAGCCGCTGCTGCACCTGGGGCTGCTGACCCTGATGTTTTCTACCGTCGCGATGCTGTGGAACATGCTGTTCAACTACCTGTTCGACCGCGCACAGGGGCGCCTGGGCTTCGAGCGCGGCCTGTGGGTGCGAGTCAGCCATGCACTGCTGTTCGAGTGCGGTCTGGTCGTCACCCTGGTGCCGCTGGCGGCCTGGTGGTTGTCGATTGGTCTGCTCGAGGCGTTGCTGCTGGATATCGTGCTGATCCTGTTTTTCCTGCCTTACACTCTGGTGTTCAACTGGAGCTATGACGTGTTGCGCGCGCGCTGGCTGGCGCGCCGTGAGGTGCAGGCGGCCGCCGCGATCTGCCGCGGGACTTGATTTGCTGGCGGCAGCGCCTAAGCTGCCGGCTTTTCTTGCCAGCCGCCCGAACACCATGACCGCGCAACTGATCCTCGTCCCACAGATATCCACGCTTCCCGCCCACGAGCACAAGGCCCAGGCCATGCTGCGCTGGCTGGTCAAGCGGGAGATCGTCGAGGCGCTGCCGACCACCTGCGGCCAGGGCGGCAACGGCATGGCCTACGCCATCGGGGCGGGCGCTCGGCGTATCGCCCAGCATCCCGAGTTGCTGCCTTACGGGCAGCCGCACAATGGTCTGGAGATCATCACCAAGCGCTGCATCTATGTGCCGACGCGCGGCTTTCTCGAAGAGGCGGGCTGCGCCGAATGCCGCCGCGAAGTGGGCGTGCCGTTGTTCGACAGCCTGGAAGTGTGGTGGCCGGGGGAGACCGACAACTTCACCTGCCCGGAGTGCGGGCATGAAGACGACATCAACGGCTTCCTGTTCCTGCAACCCTGCGGCTTTTCCAACCTGGGTTTCATCTTCAACGGCTGGGCCGATGCCGGACTGCGCCCGGCGTTCCTCGAGGAATTCGGCGAACGCCTGGGTTTTGCGGTGCGTCAGGTGCGGGTCGAGGATCCGGTTTGAGCGGCTTTTCAGTCGCTTGTGGGAGGTTTAGCGGCAACTTAATTGGGTCTTCAGTCGCCGCTGAAGCGCCTTCCACAGGCGCTCAGTAGGCTCAGAACTCGACGCTGGCCGACAGGCGTAGCGAGCGCGGCTGACCGACATTGACCTGCAGCGGGCTGCCGGTACTCGACGGGTAGTAGTGCTTGTCGAACAGGTTGTCGACGTTGAGCTGCAGGCGTGTCCCATAGTCGCGTGTCGGCAGGTCCCAGCGCAGGAACGCGTCGCTCACCGTGTAGCTGCTCATGTAGTAGCTGTTTTCGTTGTCGCCGGCGCGCGCGCCGACGTAACGGGTGCCGGCGCCCAGGTGCCACTGGCCGAAGCTCTCGGGTGTACGCAGGTGGTGAGTGAGGTAGAGGCTGGCGCTCTGGCGCGGCGCCTGGGTCAGTCGGTTGCCCTCGTTTTTCGGGTCGTCGAGGATTTCCGTGTGGGTGTAGGTGTAGGTGGCGATCATCTGCCAGCGCTCGGCCAGGCGCCCGGTCAGATCCACTTCCACGCCGCGTGAGCCGACCTTGCCGGCTGCCTCGCTGATGCTCAGACCGCCGACGTTGGTGTTGGTGACTACGTTTTTCTTGACGATATCGAACAGCGCCAGGTTCAGGCTCAGGTTCGGATTGAGGTCGTACTTGGCGCCCACTTCATAGCTGCGACCTTCCTCCGGGTCGAACACGTTGTTCTGGTCGTCGACGGTGGTGTTTGGCACGAAGGAGCGGCTGTAGTTGCCGTACAGCGATAGCGCGTCGTCGAGCTTGTAGACCAGCCCGGCGAAGGGGATGAAGGTCTGGTCGTTGCTGTCCAGGCTCGGTTCGCGGTCGGCGGCGAGGCCCTGCACGCTGTACTGGTCGTAGTGCTGATAACGGCCACCGAGCACCAGGATCCATTGCTGGTTCAGGTGCCAGTTGTCCTTGAAGTACAGCGAGGTGGAGGTCAGCTCGTTGCGCGTGTTGCTGCGGTTGGCGTCGACCACGCTGGGCTCGCCCAGGTCGCCGTAGTGGGGGTTGTGAATGTCGATGTTGCGCCGGGTGCCGTTGGGGTTGCGGTAGGTGGTGCCGCGAAAGTTGTCGTTGACCTCATTGTCGATGCCCAGCAGCAGTTCGTGGGTCTGGCCGAACAGGCGCTGCTGGCCGATGAAATCGAGGCTGGCGTAACGCGTTTCGTAGTCGTACTGGCCGCCGTTGGCGGTGCGCAGCAGCTGGTTGCCGCTCAGCGAGACCGGCTGGGCGATGGCCAGATCATAGCGATCGTTGTTCCAGGCGTAGGTCAGGCGGGTCTTCCAGGCGTCGCTGAGCTCGTACTCGAAACGCGCACTGGCGCTTTCGCCAATGCCTTCATTGCCTTCCCATTTCTCGCCCAGGCGCTTGTCGTAGTCGATATCGGCCGGGTGGCCGTCGACGAACACCGTGCCGCGGTCGAACGGGGTGCTGTAGTCGTTGTATTCGTAAGCCAGGGTCAGGCTGGCGCGCTCGCCGACCCAACTCAGCGAGGGCGCAACCAGGGTGTGCTGGTCGACGCCGTAGTTGCGCCAGTAATCGCGGCTCTGCCGTTCGGCGACCAGGCGATAGGCCAGGCCGCTGTCGCCCAGTGGCCCGGTTGTGTCCAGGCTCAGGCTGCCGCCGCCTTCGCCGAAGGCCGTGCCACCGATCTTGGTACGTTGCACGTACTGCGGCTGCTTGCTGATCACATTGATCAGGCCGCCGGGCTCCAGTGCGCCATACAGCAGTGAAGCCGGGCCCTTGAGCACCTCCACTCGCTCGGTGGTGGCGCCGAAGCTGCGCGACAGGTTGGAGCGCACGCCATCGCGCAGCACCGAACCGTCGGAGTTGTTGCCGAAGCCGCGCTTGATCAGGGCGTCACGGGTGTTGCCCAGGGTATTGCCCTGACTGATGCCGCTGACGAACTTCAGCGCATCGTCCAGCGTGTTGGGCTGAAAGTCCTCGATGGTCTGCGGGGTCACCACCTGTACCGACTGAGCCTCATCCTTGAGTGCGACTGAGGATTTGCTTGCCGTGCTGGCGCGCTTGGCCTGGTAACCGTCTACATCGGCGATGGGGGAGGCGACGATGTCCTGGCTGGGCAGCTCCAGCTCCTGGGCCAGCAGGTTGCCGGCTGGAAGCAGGCAAAGGGTGAGCAGAGCAGCGCCGTGGCCACTCAAGGAACAGCGGTTGAATTTCATTTGGCACTCAGGTGCAGGGGTTTTTGAGAATCATTATGTTATGCGTTTCTAGGTATGACTGCCTAGACACACACTTTGCATTGAGTGAAATGAGGTGGCTGGGTATAATGCCGCGCTTCTTATTTTCCCGCTCGGGAGCCCTCCATGCTGCGCATCAGCCAAGAAGCACTCACTTTCGACGACGTCCTGCTTATCCCGGGTTACTCCGAGGTTCTGCCCAAGGACGTCAGCCTGAAGACCCGCCTGACCCGCGGCATCGAACTGAACATCCCCCTGCTGTCCGCTGCCATGGACACCGTCACCGAAGCACGTCTGGCCATCGCCATGGCCCAGGAAGGCGGCATCGGTATCATCCACAAGAACATGACCGTCGAGCAGCAGGCTGCCGAAGTGCGCAAGGTCAAGAAATTCGAGGCCGGCGTGGTCAAGGACCCGATCACCATCGAAGCCGACGCCACCGTGCGTGACCTGTTCGAGCTGACCCGTCAGAACAACATTTCCGGCGTACCGGTGCTTTCCAATGGTGATCTGGTCGGTATCGTCACCTCCCGCGACGTACGCTTCGAGAATCGTCTGGACGCCCTGGTGCGTGACGTGATGACCCCGAAAGAACGCCTGGTCACCGTCAAGGAAGGCGCTTCCAAGGAAGTCGTACGCGAGCTGCTGCACAAGCACCGCATCGAGAAAGTGCTGATCGTCGATGACGCTTTCGCCCTCAAGGGCATGATGACCGTCAAGGACATCGAGAAAGCCAAGGCCTATCCGCTGGCGAGCAAGGACGACCAGGGTCGCCTGCGCGTTGGTGCTGCCGTTGGTACCGGTGCCGACACCGCTGACCGCGTCGCTGCTCTGGTCAATGCCGGCGTCGACGTGATCATCGTCGACACCGCTCACGGCCACTCCAAGGGCGTGATCGACCGCGTGCGCTGGGTCAAGGAGACCTTCCCGGAGGTCCAGGTGATCGGTGGCAACATCGCCACTGGCGCAGCGGCCAAGGCACTGGTCGAAGCCGGCGCCGATGGCGTCAAGGTTGGCATCGGCCCAGGTTCGATCTGCACCACCCGTATCGTCGCCGGTGTCGGCGTACCGCAGATCAGCGCAGTGGCCAATGTCGCCGCCGCCCTGGCCGGCACTGGTGTACCGCTGATCGCCGACGGTGGCATCCGCTTCTCCGGTGACCTGTCCAAGGCCATCGTTGCCGGTGCTTCCGCCGTGATGATCGGTTCCATGCTGGCCGGTACCGAAGAGGCTCCGGGCGAAGTCGAGCTGTTCCAGGGCCGTTCCTACAAGGCATACCGTGGCATGGGTTCGCTGGGTGCCATGGCCCAGGCGCAAGGCTCGAGCGACCGCTATTTCCAGGACTCCTCGGCCGGTGCCGAGAAGCTGGTACCGGAAGGCATCGAAGGCCGCGTACCTTACAAGGGCGCCATGGCTGCCATCGTCCACCAGCTGATGGGTGGCCTGCGCGCTTCCATGGGCTACACCGGCTGCGCCACCGTCGAGGAAATGCGCACCAAGCCAGAGTTCGTGCGTATCACTGGTGCCGGCATGGCCGAATCGCACGTCCATGATGTGCAGATCACCAAAGAGGCACCCAACTACAGAGTTGGTTGATTCGCCGCAATGTATGAATAACGGGGCTGTTCGATCAGCCCCGTGTCATTTGTGAATACCTACGAGAGACGGCCATGGCCCACGACATTCACGCCCACCGCATCCTCATTCTGGACTTCGGTTCCCAGTACACCCAACTGATCGCCCGTCGCGTGCGCGAGATTGGCGTCTATTGCGAACTGCACCCCTGGGACATGAGCGACGAGGACATTCGCGCCTTCGCCCCGCGCGGCATTATCCTCGCCGGTGGCCCGGAGTCGGTGCACGAAGCCAATAGCCCGCGTGCGCCGCAGGCGGTGTTCGACCTGCAGGTGCCGGTACTGGGCATCTGCTACGGCATGCAGACCATGGCCGAGCAGCTCGGCGGCAAGGTGGAAGGCTCCGAGCTGCGTGAGTTCGGTTATGCCCGGGTCGACGTGGTCGGCAAGAGCCAACTGCTGGCCGGTATCGAAGATCACGTCGACGCCGATGGCGTATTCGGTCTGGACGTGTGGATGAGCCACGGCGACAAGGTCACCCGCTTGCCGGAAGGTTTCCACATTCTCGCCAGCACCCCGAGCTGTCCGATCGCCGCCATGTGCGACGACACTCGCCACTACTACGGCGTGCAGTTCCACCCGGAAGTGACCCACACCAAGCAGGGCGGTCGTATCCTCTCGCGCTTCGTGCTGGAAATCAGCGGCTGCGAAGCCCTGTGGACCCCGGCCAACATCGTTGAAGACGCAGTTGCTGCGGTGCGCGCCCAGGTCGGCGATGCCAACGTGCTGCTCGGCCTGTCCGGCGGCGTGGACTCCTCGGTGGTCGCGGCGCTGCTGCACAAGGCCATCGGTGATCAGCTGACCTGCGTGTTCGTCGACAACGGCCTGCTGCGCCTGCACGAAGGCGACCAGGTCATGGCCATGTTCGCCGAGAACATGGGCGTCAAGGTCATCCGCGCCAACGCCGAAGAGCAGTTCCTCGGCAACCTGGCCGGCGAAGCCGACCCGGAGAAGAAGCGCAAGATCATCGGTCGCACCTTCATCGACGTGTTCGATGCCGAGGCCAGCAAGCTGGACAACATCCGCTTCCTCGCTCAGGGCACCATCTACCCGGACGTGATCGAGTCGGCTGGCGCCAAGAGCGGCAAGGCCCACGTGATCAAGAGCCACCACAACGTCGGCGGCCTGCCGGAGGAAATGAACCTCAAGCTGGTCGAGCCGCTGCGTGAGCTGTTCAAGGACGAAGTACGCAAGATCGGTCTGGAATTGGGCCTGCCGTACGACATGGTCTACCGTCACCCGTTCCCGGGCCCGGGTCTGGGCGTGCGCATCCTCGGCGAAGTGAAGAAGGAATACGCCGACATCCTGCGTCGTGCCGACCACATCTTCATCGAAGAGCTGCGCAAGGCTGACTGGTACCACAAGACCAGCCAGGCTTTCGTGGTGTTCCAGCCGGTGAAATCCGTCGGTGTTGTCGGTGACGGCCGCCGCTACGCCTGGGTCGTGGCCCTGCGCGCGGTGGAAACCGTGGACTTCATGACTGCACGCTGGGCGCACCTGCCCTACGAGCTGCTGGAGACCGTTAGCGGCCGCATCATCAACGAAATCGAAGGCATCTCCCGCGTCACTTACGACGTATCGAGCAAGCCGCCAGCGACGATTGAGTGGGAATGATGTAGGGTCCTTCTGGGCTCATTGAGATGTATCGATAGCCAATTGCAACGTGTTGATTTAAAAGGAAATTCGTTGCAATGGTTATCGAGGCCTATCGCCGATTAGCAGAACGGATTGGCGGTAGCGGTGACGGTAGTAAACAGCGGTCGGATTGAGACCGTTCTGTTTACTATCCGGTCAAAACCGGTCTTTGACGGTAAATCGCTCCTTGGGAAAGCTTGCCCCGTGCGGCTTTCCCGGCATCAACAGGTCTCCTGACCCTTGACGGTAAAAGCCGTCATGAACAGGAGTAAAAACCTCGATGCTTACTGATACCAAACTGCGCAATCTCAAGCCCAAGTCCAAGCTGTACAAGGCCTTCGACCGCGATGGTATGTACGTGACGGTATCGCCTACCGGTACCGTCACCTTTCGCTACGACTACCGTCTCAATGGACGCCGAGAAACGCTGACCATTGGGCGCTATGGGCCAACTGGCATTTCCCTGGCCATGGCTCGCGAGAAGCTGCTCGATGCCAAGCGCATGGTCGCCCTGGGCAAGTCTCCCTCTCTTGAGAAGCAGCGCGCTAAGCGGCGCCTCAACGCAGCCAAGAATTTCGGTGAAACGCTGACGAAGTGGTTGGCCGGTGCGCGCATGGCCGATAGCACGCGTGCGATGCGCAAAAGCATCATCGACCGCGACATCCTGCCGGTCTTCGAAAGTCGGCTGCTGACCGAAATCACCCCTGACGATCTGCGAGCCCTGTGTGCCAAGGTGAAGGCTCGCGGGGCCCCGGCAACTGCGGTCCATATTCGCGACATCGTGAAACAGGTCTACGCGTTCGCGATCTTGCATGGCGAGAAGGTCGAGAATCCGGCTGACGACGTTAAGGCGTCTTCCATCGCTATTTTCGCGCCGAAGGACCGGGCGCTGAGCCCGACCGAAATTCGGCTGGCCTTCCATCAACTGGAGACAATCGCCGCGTATCCCACGATCAAGCTGGCCTTGCGGCTGGTGCTGCTGACCTTAGTACGCAAGAGCGAGCTGATCGAGGCAACCTGGGACGAGGTGGACTTCGAGAGCGCTACCTGGACGATCTCCAAGGAGCGGATGAAGGGGCGTAACCCGCATGTTGTCTACCTGTCGCGCCAGGCCTTGGACATCTTCGTGGCCCTGCACACCTGTGCGGCCGGTTCCCGCTATGTGTTGCCCTCGCGCTATGACATCTACCGTTGCATGTCGCACGCCACCCTGAACCGCATCACCCAGCTCATTGCCTCCCGTGCGAAGGAAGCAGGCCTGCCGTTGGAGCCGTTCACCGTCCACGACCTTCGCAGGACTGGCTCCACGCTGCTCAACGAGGTGGGCTTCAACGGCGACTGGATCGAGAAATGCCTGGCTCACGAAGATGGCCGCTCCTCGCGCTCGGTCTACAACAAGGCCGAGTACGCGGAGCAGCGCCGGCACATGCTTCAAGAGTGGGCGGACATGATCGACGCCTGGATCGACGGCCGCACTCATGTTCCCCAACTGCTGCCGGACAGCGTTGTGGTGCCGGTATTAAGTGCCACGGTTTAAGGAAAGCGCAAGGTTGTCAGTTGACAACCTTGCCGATCATGCGAATACTGGAGATCACTGATGACCCGTCCTTCTCACTCGAAGAAAGAGGTCGAAGAAGCACTCAGGCATGCCGAAGAGCAGGGCTGGCGCATAGAGCTAGGTGGTAGCCACGCTTGGGGACGAATCTACTGTCCCTACAACGATGAAGAGTGTCGCTGTGGCGAATTCTGCATCGCCAGTGTGTGGAGCACACCGAAGAACCCAGGCAACCATGCGCGTGCCCTTCGGCGCGTTGTCGACAACTGCACCACGCACCGTAAACAGCGGCAGACCGCAGAGGGTGCAGAGGAGTAGCGCTATGGAATACATCTTCACACTGAAATACCAACTGGCCGACGATGACCGTGACCCGGAAGCGTTGGTCGAGCGCCTCGGCGAGGCCGGCTGCGACGATGCCTTGATCGGCATTGGCCAGCCAGGCCGGCTGGCGCTGGAGTTCACCCGTGAGGCGGATAACGCTGAGGCGGCTGTGCGCAGTGCCCTGGCCGACGTACGCAGTGCGGTACCGTCGGCCAGGCTGATCGAGGTGGCACCGGATCTGGTCGGTCTCACCGATGTGGCGGAGATCGTCGGCGTGTCGCGCCAGAACATGCGCAAACTGATGTTGGCTTATCCGAGCAGCTTCCCTGCGCCGGTACATGAGGGCAGTGCATCGATCTGGCACCTGGCAGACGTGCTGACCTGGCTGCAAGCCAAAGGCAGCTATTTGCTGCCTGGCGGTGTCTTGGATGTGGCTCAGGTGGCCCTGCAGGTCAACCTAGCCAAGGAAGAACGACGGCTAACGCGTCCTGCCTCCAAGGAACTCCAGGCCCTTGTCGGATGAGGACGGCGCCGACTTCATGCTTGGTTTGAGCCCGCCCGGACAGGGCGGGTTTTCCTCAGGTAAACGTCCGGCTTGCTGATATTGACCCGAGGCGCCTGCTTGCGCTCCTCGATCCAGGCCTCCACCTCGGCCAGATCCCAGACCACGCAACGTGGTGTCAGGTTGAAGCGCCTGGGGAACTCGCCACGACGCTCCATCTCGTAGATCGTTGATTCAGCCAGGGGGACTATCTGCCTCAGCTCATGCTTGCGGATTGTGCGCCGGAAGGGAAGGGGGCTGCCCTTCGGGAACTGCGGAAGCGACTCGTAGGCTTCCGTGCCCGGTAAGGGGAGGGAATGGTCAGAGGCGGTATCTATAATCTCAGCTGTTCGCGCAGAAGTATCCATCGCTATCTCCATGATGTAGCTCCATGGGGAAAGAGAGTGGATTTCAATACCAGGTGATGCACCTTGCTGTAGCGTAGTCTGGTGCACGGGCTGCTTCCGGTCCCATGCTGTGTAAAAGCGCGCCCAACTCCATGCGATACTTCTGACATGATTGATCGCGGGGGCAGCCCGTGAAACGTCTATCCGAGACGAATGTCGATGCCAAGCTACTTTACTGGACTACCCCCGCTCCGTTAGACATCCCCGGCCTCTTACTCAAATGTGCGGATCTAGCAACCTTCCCTTTGTGAATTGTCCGTTTTCAATCTGCAGCAACACTTGGTGCTCCCCTTGCTCGAACAGCATTCGGTGGAGCCGGCGCGTTTCCAGGGGGCCAGTGGCTAATGTGCTGGTCAGCGAATCTAGGCTCATGGTGAACTGCTCGCTCTTTGACTCCTCAAGTCTGAATACTCGTGAGCTTGTCAGTTCCATCTGGGAACCATAGACCTTGCGGCTTTCGTTAGCCGTGGCGCTGAGTTGACCTAGGTTTTCAAGTACCTTGGCTGCAGCGCTTCGGTAGATCCCGCGTGGCTGTGACATGTAACGTAAAGCAGCACTGACGACTTGTAGTTGAGTGACCTGGAGGTAGCCACTGACCCAATTGTTCATTCTGGTAAGGCTTTCCTGTAATGCCATTCGGGATGCTTTGACGCCAAAGACCTTGTCGGCTTCCACACCCTCGGCGAGTTCCAATTCTTCCTTCATCTTCCGCTCGAAGAACTGTGCCAGTTCGATCATTTCTGCTTGTCGCATTTCCAGGACGGTCAGGGCCAAATCGGTGACGCCTTCCTGCGGGTAGTGATCCAGCAGGCTTTGCACGTAATCCAGTAGTCCCGCCAGTTTTTCCCAGCGTTGGTGTTCTAGTTCTTTCTGGACGGCATCCAACTGGCGTTTTATAGCGGTTAGTTTTTCGTTGATATCGTGCAGGTGTTTCTGGCCTACTGCCGAGGAAAGTGCGTTCCATACCGCACCGCTGATCATTACGTTCTGCAAGCTGTCCGGCATCGATAGATGGGCGTGCTCGGTGATTCGCCCACCTTTGGTGACGAAGGCTCTCACACTCCCATCGTTGCTAGTGCTTTTGGTGAGCATATCGAAGGGTAGACTGCACACCACATAGTTTCCGTGGCGTAGCTCGGCCAGGGCTGCAAGCCCCGGCACATTGGATAGCAGAGGGTTTAGTGCGCTGACCTGCTCTGGCGACATCGGCAGGCCCGTTTGGTCTGAGGATCGCTCGATGATGCGAATTTTCATCAGCGTACCGTCGTTCTCATCGCGCAGTACAATGTCCGACCTATACACGTCCTCATCGGCCTGTGGCGTTGTTGTGTGGGGCGCGGCCTGATTAGATGAGTTTGCTTCTCGTTGGAGCCGTATCCACCCCATCTGGGCAACGAAAGGAATGGTTACGCGGTAGGCCTCCGTGGCCGCACTGTTGAGGCCAATGCCCGCTGTGGCCGCCAGACCGACAGGGTTCAGTCTCATTCCTGTGGAGGCCACTTTGAACAAGGCTGCACTGTTTGCAGCCGAGAGACCGACTAGCACACCCGCCCCGCCGAGAGGCAGAGCGTCTTTCAACTTGAATAAGCCTGAAAGCACCTTGACGCTGGTACTTCTTTCGAACCGCTCTCTTGGAGGCAGTTCGCGCCAATTTTCCCCGAACAGAGCCAGGGCTATCTCACGCTCCTTGTCCGCCAACGTCTTGTGATTCGCCTGATCTCCGTTTAGCTTCCGGTAAACGTCGTTGACTACTTCCGTGTATTCAATTGCAGGTTTTTGGAGCAGGCGGCGTGCAAGGTTGAATGCCGAATGGCCGCCGAACTGCTGCAATTCATGTCCCAGCAAAATGAGCTGGTCTTCGGAGTATCCATTGGGTCTGGATGCGTGCTTGGCCTTCACGAGTGTTTTCTTGTGCTCCGCACTCAGGCCGGCGCGGCCTCTAGCGAAATCGGTAATGACGTCCACCAGCATGTCAACTTCCTCCGGGGAGGCCTTGCGCAAGCTGAGAAACAGTTCGTTATCGCACTCAATTTTTCTGGTCGGCATTGTATTTTTCGCCTCTTGGATACAGTAAAGAGCGGCGTCGGTTCACTCCTCCAATTGTTCAGGAGGCAATAGGCGTATTCAGCTTCTGGCTGGCGCGGGTGCACCAGTCAGCGATGGCTGTTTCAATTGCGTCGCGATCTGATAGTTGTTCTAGATCAATCGATTTGGCGTAGCAGCGGTAGCCATAGACATCGGTGTCATTAACTTCGTCGTCCTCTGGGTAGCCCATGTAGTCCCAGATTTTTCCGTACCAGTTGCATGGCTTGGCCATGGGCTTTTCGCAGACTACGACTGACAACACCAGAACACTGCGGCTCTGCTCGGCAGGTAAACCCCTGAACTTGCCCGAGTACTTGTTGAAGTCAGTGTCGCTACGGACCCAGGCACCGAACATCAAGTCGCCTGGCATGTGGTTGTCCCAGGGGGCGTCCTGGCCCTGGTTCTTCAGCCAGATCGCCGACAGATCATAGAAGGGCAGGTAGCGCAGGCCGCTGTTGTCACGTTTATCCAGCCCTGCCAGCCCTTGCGGCAGTGGATAAAGGTACTTGTGGTAATAGTCCTCTGCCCCCAGCCGCTCACGGATAAAACCCAGCAACTCGAACATGCGTTGCTGGTAGTCGGCGAGCAGGCGATAGGCTTTGCGTACATCCAGTAGGGCGTCTTGCAGGTTCGTGCTCATTTGCGGCTCCATGCTGCGAATACTCCAGGGTGAACGTCGAGCCTTGGCGGGCGTAGGTCAACCAACTCGCGCATCGGATGAGTTCTCAAACCATGCCAGGCATAGCATTTGGCGATGTCATCAAGTAGGCGATGGAGGCCCGCTGGCGAGTCCGGATCGACCTGACTTTCCAGCGCCTGATACAGCTGTTGCCAACTGCGGCATACCAGCGAGAAGCGAGTTGGGCAGCCTGATGGCAGAAAGTTCAGCACCTCGCTAAGCAGTCGCTGGCGGCCAGCTACGCCCGTATCCTCCAGGCCGCCCAACGTCATGAGAATGCAGCTATCGCCCAGGTAATTCCCGTGCCAACCTGCTAGCAACTGATTGGCCAGTTGCCTGGCATTCTGCTGGCGCACATAGTCGTGCCGCTTGGCCTCAATCAGCACGCAGTGCTGGGCGTCCTGCAGTAGCACATCGGGCTCGACGCGGGTGCCATTCTGCAGATACCACGACGGCCAGTACTCGATAGCCTGTAGCGGACCGAAGGGGGTTCCGAGCAGCTCCGACAGCACCGCCGCCGACAGCTCATCAGGCAGATAGGCCAGGCGCTCAAAGACGCTGGCGGTAAGCACATCCTCTGCACCCTCCGCCAGCTCCAGTGCAGTCTGTTGATTCTGTAGGCCGGTACCGCGTTTCTTCCCTGAAAAAACTGCATTGAGCATGGCTACTCCTTCGCTCAGGCCGACGCCTTTGCCCGCGCTTGGTCTTGGGGGCTGCATCGCGTTGGGCTTTGATTCGATCCAACAAAACGCTGGCTGGCTCGTCATTCCGGATCTTGCGGAAGCAGTTCATCTCGGAAGTCCTTGGCCAGGATGCTTTGGCCCAGTTGGTCGATACGGTTTTTGGTCGAGGCGACCTTGGCTTTCAGTTGATCGGCGCAGAGGACTATTTCGGTTTGTTCGTCATATGACGGCAATGCAACAGGCAGCCTTCTCACATATGCGAAATTGATGTCTTTCGTGTCACTCCACGGACCTTTCCAACCAGTGAGCGCTGTCCACTGAGTAAGCCATATTTGGCTTTGTAGCGCGTAAGCAAAGCCAGCTTAACCAACATGAGCAAAGTTTGACTATGGCATTGAGCCACTCAGTGGCCCGGGACAGACAACTTGGCTCTCGCCAGAGCCAAGTTGTCGGGTGTGTATGTTCTAAGCTGATCGCAATGAGGAGTGCTAGGCACGCGCCAAAGCCAGCACTGGCGGGCGTTTGCGCTGTGCACGGCACGCCTTTGCATGCATTGAGTGCCGTCTCCAACCCTCGTGCAGACTGCTTTTCGGGCCAACGAAGTGCCGCCCCCTTTTATCTTGCCCTCCGCTTTTTCCGTGCCTTTGTGCGCCAGAGCAGGGTAATCAGGCTAAGGGATACTAAGGATTTCGCAGTCGCTGGGCGGTAGCCGAGGGCAGAGGTATCCGCAGGTCCGCAGTGCTTGAATGCGCAGGCTGAGCACGCGCTATCGACATCTAGATCGACGCGATAATCGACAGCTCATCGACATGAGTTCGATCACAAGAGCTGCACCCGAACGATCATCGTGCTGACAGACAGCGGACCGATGTGGCGACTGTCGAATGACTTCGGGTTGGTGCTGCTGAGCAGGAGCAGTTCATCGGCAGCCAGGCGCGCCGGTAGGTGTGTCATGCTGGCAGCGCGCGACCCTGTCGATCTCTGCGCAAGAGCCTGCCAGCAAGGACGCCATTGATGCGCACCGTACCTGACTCTCTTGCATGCACATGTGCTGCGGTACCATCGTCACCACGGCCTTCAACAGCGGTGCGTTCGCCAGCAGGTAGTCGTGCTGCGCAGCCATTGCATTAGGTGAACCAGCATCAGATCGCCAGGCGACAGTGAGTTGATCGGCGAATTGCGATACCTGCCGGCAGGGACGCTGTAGATCAGTCGTGGTGGCGACGTTGCGAGCGCTGCCCAACCCAGGGTGAGTGTACTGCCTGCGAGTAGTGTCAGCGGTTGCCATGCCTGGTGAGTCCCCTGCGTCATGATGTGGTCTGCTGCTTCAGCACCTCGCGCAGCATTTCCGCTATCGTCACGCCACGGTCGAAGGCCGCCAGCTTGATCCGCGTGCGCAGTGCGGGCGTCACGTCCAGCGTCAGCCGGGCGCTGTAGCGCTCGGCCTTGCCGCTGTCGACGGCGGCGCCCCGGCGTATCCAGGCTTCGGCCTGCGGATCGGCCAATGGGCGTTCACCGATACCGATGCGCTTGCGCTCATGGCAACCACCTCAGTAGCTCGTCTACCAGACTGATGACCCCACGCGCGGCGGTGCTGTCCGCTGCCAGTTCACATGCCAGGCGACCGAATGCCACGCTGTCTGCGAATACGATGCGCTGGCGTACCTCGGCCTGCAGCGCTGGTAGTGGTTGGTCGGCCAAGGCACCGCGCACTTCGCGGCCGATCGCTGTGGTGCTGACGCGGCGGTTGATGGCGAACGCCGCGCGCAGCGTGGGCCTGAAGACCTGCGCCTCGCGGATCAGGTTGACCATCTCCGCGCTGGCCCACAGGTGGTAGGGGCTTGGCTGCACCGGCATCAACACGCGATCTGCCGCCAGCAACGCTGAGCGGGCGAGGGCGGCGATGCGCGGTGGCTCGTCGATGATCACGTGATCATCGACGAGCCAGCTCCGGGGCTTCCTGGTGCAGCGTCTCACGCGTCAGGCCGACGGCGCTGAACAGCCTGGATAAGCCCTGCTGGCTGCGCAGTTGCGTCCAGTCTAGTGCCGAGCCCTGCGGGTCGGCATCGAGCAGGATGACGTTCTGTCCGCTCAGGGCCAGTTCGCCAGCGATATGGGTGGCCAGGGTGGTCTTGCTCACCCGCCTTTCTGGTTGAGCAGGGCGACGATCATGGCCGGATTTCCCCGGCCAAACCGCCCAAATCAGCAGCTGTCCACAAACGGGTGCTGCCCCAATAACAAGTTAGAGCTTTTAAGTTAGTTAAGTTAAGGGAGGCTACAGGCCAGGCCAGTCGTGGCCTGCAGAGGAGTTCGTGCGCCTGATAGCACGAGGGTGATGCGCCTGATAGCACGTGCCGGCGTGCGCCTGATAGCACGACTGAATTCACAGCTTTTCCAGAAGATATCCCCGTGCCGTTGACGGCACGCGACGGAGACAAGGTCGTCTGGGGTACAAGCGCCGCGATGTTTCAGCGGCTTCCTGGGCCAGGGTAGGCGCCGATCCCGGAGCTGGGTAAGTGCAGGTTCGAGATAACTGCGCTCAGGAGAGGCGTCACAATCTGCGGCGCATCGTCCTCGTGCTGGAGTTAGAGCCGATGATCACCCTCGGGGCCAGTGTGCGTTTGCCGGAAACGGTCCAGGAGCGCGTTGAAACGCTTCAGATGACTTGGGGAGGTGCGGAAGATGGGGTAACGCGGCTGGAGCGTTATAAGGGGCTCTGGAGGCGTTTCTGGCCGCTGTCGTTGAGCGTGGCTCAAGGGTAAACAGGTGGGCCTAACTGGTAGGCCCTGGCCTGTTCGTGTGCGAGCTCGCGTCTTGCAGTCTCGCCCAACGGGCGGCATTTGGCGTGTGTGGCTGCAATCTCCGAAGGTGCGGTTCTACGGCTTTCTGCAAAACCGGACAACCGCATCGGTGGTTTTCCGTAAATCCGTAAAAGTACAGACCCGCTTCCCCACCAATCCGTAAAACCGTGGATACGGATCGCTGGATTTGGGTAAGACTGTAACGGTCTCGATCGGCAGGCGGTACAACGAGGTTGCTTTAGGCTGATCGCCGGGGGCACCTGCCGGTGCATCAGCCTTGCGGGTGGGGCGCGCGGGTGGCCGGCAGGACAGGGGCGCAAAAAACAAGACACCGGGTCTCCCCGGTGCCTTTCGCTGGTCTATCGACTCCAGAACACATGCACCTGCTTGAAGCCGGTCTCCAGGGTGAACACGTCGCCGCTGTATTCCATATCGCGGGCCATGGCGCGGTAGTCGATGTACATGACCAGGTGCGGCGGAATACTGCTGGTTTCCTCGGTCAGCTCCTGGGCGTAGTCGGCCAGCGAGCTGTAGCAGCCGCAGTAATCTTCCTCAGCCGCCTTGCGCGCTTGCTCCAGGTCGTTGAAGTGAGCGAGCAGGGCGCTGCCGAACGCGGGGTACTCCTCGATGAAACACGCAATCTGGTGGGCGCTTTCGAGGCCCTCGTACTCACCGAGGCGGTAGGCGTCGAAGCCCTCGAAGTCGTGAATGGCGTATTCCTCCGCCCCCTCGACCGGCGAGGCCGCCAGCATGGCGTCGACCTGTTCCTGGATATCGTCCAGCTCCTGGGTGGCGTCGATCCAGACGCCATGCAGATGACCGGCGTTGTAGGCGGCCAGGTCGGCAACGTAGATCCTGATTTCTTCGCTCATGGCTTTCGCTCCTTCGTCTTCAGGGTTCTGCGCTTGCGCTGCGCATGAACCCCTGCCGACTAGGGCGACTAAGGCGGTCGTGAAAAAATCAGGAAAAATCGCGGAGGCTCCACCCAGCGCAGCGGCCGGGTGGAAACCGTCTATTTTTCTTGATTTTGAGGGGGCAAGAACCCCTGCTTTGGGAAGGGGAGAGCGTCACCACGGGTGGTGACAGCAACGTGTTTCGTCAGTTGGCAACTGGCCGGACGCGGCCGAGGCTGTGTAAAAACGCTTCTGGACCGAGTTTGCGGCCTTCAACGGAAGGAAATAGGCGCTCCCCTGCAAAATCTGGGTCTGCTGACTAACCAAGTGTTTGCAGATTTCACGTAGCAACGCAGACCTCAGAGCAGCGACTGCGTTTTTACACAGCCTGGGCCAAGAGCAGACGCCCAGCCAACGCCTCTCTATGTGCTACTGGCGAGCCCGGCTATTTGCAAGCGAGGCTGAAAGCCGTTTGTGCCCTCGGAGGAGTTGCTGGCATGCATTTATGATCTAGCCTTACACCTGCAGACGATGTGAGCAGTAGACTTCGTAGTCGCTTTTGAGTTATCCAAATAGCTAAGAAACTCAAATCTCAACATCACGACAATAAGGACTTAGTCATCGATGGACCAGAAGGCAGGCACTCCAGAAGATCATCGCCGACGCTCTGACTTTATAAAAAAACTGGTCCAAAGCCCCTTCCGAGACAAGCCATTGCCTCCCGAATACTCCCGCGGCGTTCCAAAAACTATCGTCCAGTTCTGGCACAAACGGGCTCAGTTACCCAGCGATGTATGCGACTGCATGAAGTCTTGGAAAGCGCTAGAAGCGCAAGGGTTTAATTATCTTTTTTTCGATCAAGAAGACGCGAAGCAATTCATACGTGAGCGGCTCGGTGAGCGCCATGTTAGTGCGTTCGAAAAGTGCTATCACCCCGCCATGCAGTCGGACTACTTTCGCCTGTGCTATATATCGGTAGAAGGCGGTTTCTATGTGGATGCAGATGACGTGTATATTGGATCTCCAATCGATAGACTATTCATTGATGGTCGATTGAAAATTCAGCCCCTGTGCTATGACGTAACGACAGGATTGATGGTGGAGTCCGCGGTATTCACCAGCGAAGGGGCATACTCCCCAAGCTGGATTTTCTATTTCAATAATAACCCATTAATTGCACCTCCCCGCCACGCGGTGATTGATAGAGCCCTAGCCCAATCAACCCATCTTCTGGAGCATTCAGTTGGCGAGTTTCCGGAGATTCAGTCGACAACTGGCCCTGGAAATCTTTCGAAATCGATTTTCGAATTAGATACCGAAAATATCGAAATCGAATCAAGTCTTTACGTACTCTCCAACTGGGAGAGAACTGCATCTACGAAGTGGCATCTGAGCTACAGGAATGACTCAAGAAATTGGCGACTGTCAAATCAGAAGCAAAATCAAGGATGAAAGGAAAGGATAGAAATGAACTTAGCCAGACCTCTTCGGACGGTAGCAAGCCTGTTTTACTCTGTGCTCCTGCGCAGTCGCTTTCTCCTGCCACCACAGCGCTCTCGCACATTCACCTCTTCCTTCCGAACTGAAGCGCGTATCGGACAGGTCTACGTCATAAACTTGGACCGAGAGACAGTAAGATGGTCTGACGTTATGTGCGAATTAAACCATATCGTAGATGACTCTGGCGTAAAACTTACGGAGCAATCAACGCGTTTCTCAGCTATCGATGCTAGAGAAATGCCAGAGGGGAGTATTGACAATGAATATGTACACCCCTTCTATACCCTGGCCGACCAGTTGTATGTAGAGCCCCAGCCCAATGCTCTGCCGGACGAGTTTGAACTTGACCGCCCAATTCGAATGAGCCCCCCAGAGATTGCTGTTGCTCAATCACATATACGGGTTTGCCAACTCATTGCCGAAGGCCCCCATGCGTATGCCTTAGTTCTTGAGGACGATGTTTACTTTGAGCGCGGCTTTGGCTCGCTGCTCGACACAGCGTGGAAGGAAATGTCGGGCGCAGATCAAAAGGAACCGCAGTTCGATATTCTTTATTTGTCCTATAAGGAAGTGAAGAACGGCGCCAGAAAGGAGTTCCTATCTAGCAACGTTTTTAGACCTGAGCGCGGACTCTGGTACTTCTCTGGTTACGTGCTCTCAAAAAAAGGGGCACGCAAGCTGCTTGAGTTGCTGCCCTGTCGCGGCCCCATCGATTTATGGATTAATCATCAATTCAATAAGCTCGATGTCAGGGCTGTTCGCAAATCTATTATTGGCCAACGGCGCGATCTCAACTCCTCGAATTCCTACTCTATTCTCCCGTCCCTTACCAAAATTGGGGTCATCGACAGTGAGGGAGCAGCCCTCTTTCACGAGCGCCCCAAAGCCCAGCCAGTTTTTGCATTTGGCTCAGCAGGTTCAGGAGCGTCCTCTCTGGCCATGGCACTGTCGATGCTTGGATATCGCTGCTGCAGCGACCTTGATAAGTTACCAATTTATGAACTTGAAAGCTTGTTGGCTGGCTCCGTAAACCGAACATTCAACGCATACGTCAATGTTGGCTGCCTAGCTCAACATATCAGCACCCTGCGGACTAAATACACTCACGCCAAGTTCATCGTGACCACGAATGAACTTGCATGCAATGAAGCATATGTACGCTCTTTGCTCGACAGCCTTGAAGGCGCAGACGTGGTGGTGCTGCATTCGGATGAAAAGCGCAAATGGCGTGTCGTTTGCGAGCATCTGATGTGTGCACCACCCGTTTGCTCGTACCCCGTAATTCAAGATTTTGGACAGCAAGAACTTTTGGATCAGGATCCAGATATCCCGACCTTGAGCGTCTGGAAGAATCTCAAGCACGACGCCTTGCCCTGGGTGGTGGAGTCTCGTCCAAGTTGGCCGGGAATCCGTTCTAGGAAAACGGCTTCTCATGCTGGTAGCGATAAAGATCGAGCTGTGTTTAACGATTCACTGGAATGCATTGATACCGAGCGCTGGCTACTCCGAGACGACACGTTTCCGGGTAACCTTGCCCTGTTTCGTCCCGAGAACATCGCAGTGCGACCAGGTTCAGGCATAACCCTAACTGTTAAGGAGGAGGCACTCGGCGTCCGGGACTTCAGCGCCGCAGCTATTTCGAGCTGCCAGAAGTATCTTTTCGGTAGGTTTGAGGTTTCGATGCAGGCAACCAGAGTTCCTGGCCTGGTTACAGGGTTCTTTCTGCACCGTGACACGCCCCGACAGGAGATTGATATCGAGATCGTGGGGAATCGTTCGGATCATCTGCTGGTGAACGTTTTCTACAATCCCGGCGGAGACGGGGCAAAGTTCGATTACGGATACCGAGGAACGCCAAGCCTTATTCCCCTCGGCTTCGATGCAGCAGACGCACTTCACACCTATGCAATCGAGTGGGATCCATCTGAAATCAGGTGGTTTGTCGATGGTCGCTTGGTGTACCGGCGGGGTATCTGGAATCCCACCCCCATTCCGCATCTACCTATGACTCTGCATGTGAATACCTGGCCGACACGCTCCAGCGAACTAGCTGGGCGCCTTGCACGGCGCGCCTTACCTAGTGCTGCGTTAGTGGGGTCGATTACAGTCGATACGACTATTGCTACTGCCTGCGCTTCAACATCAGGATGAACTAACAATCGAGTGCCACGATATTAACGCTGCTGGAACGCCCGCAAATAGTCGCTATGCTGCCTGTAACAAATGCTGGAATCACCTCGCATACGGCAGAAGTCGGCCAGAAACGGATCTTCGCTAACCATGCTGGTGGCTACCTGATATGATCTGAGTTCCGATTGGCTGGAGGCCAGACACGATGGACTATGTGACGTTCTATGATCGGACTGGAAGGGCAGTTGCTTGGTTCGATAATGAAAATGACCAGCCCACCATCTATCTCTATGACGGCAGGCCAATCGCATGGATCTCGGACGAATCCATCTACGCCTTTTCTGGGGCGCACCTGGGCTGGTTCATAGACGGCTGGATTCGTGATTCACATGGTCGCGGTGCGCTCTTCACACCAGATGCATCAGGCGGGCCCGCTAAACCAGCAAGACATGCTCGCCCTGCGCGGGGCGCACGACACGCGAGACCAGCTCGCAGCGCACGGCAAGCACGCCCAGCCAGACCTGCCCGTTCCGCTGTCTGGTCGCCTCTCAGTGGAGAGGAATTCTTCTCTAGGTAAACCTCCTGATGGAGGCGATATCTCCTTCTTTTCATCAGGCAGAGTCCCGCTATGAGAATTTTAATTAGTTAAGTTAAGGCATTATTACGCTCCCTAGCTTTTAAATTTTCTTGGAGGTCAAATATGCCAAATTCAATAGCTATCAGATCTCATGCATTCTCCTCGCAAGCAGAAGCGAAAGAATATGTATATTCTTTGCGCGACAAGTATGCCCACAAGGAAGAAGGCATTACAGATCCTGAGGATTTTGAGTTCCTCAAAGAGCTTTACACTAAATATTGTGAGTATGACAACTGGAAAATTCCCGGCAAGCCAATAGCCTTTTTCTCGCGCTACATACGTCGAGGGCAAGGTGCCGTCGGAGGGACTACCATAGGATTTGTTGTGCAATTTGATGACAAAGATTGCACGGAGTTAGAGTTTTCGGCCCAGAAAGCTATTCAGCTTGTAGCAAATGCACAGAAGAGAATGGTCTTGTAGTTAGGAGTAATCGGCGTTCGCGCAGTACACAACGATTAGTCTTCAGCGTCCGTGACGCGTTGAACGTCTGCTAAGAACAATCTCTGTCGGTCACAACCGGCAGAGAACGGCCAGGAGCTGACGGCCAGATATATTGTTTTGAGTTGGCGCCCCCCCATGGATTGAGAGGAACCACAATGCCAGAAGCAGTTGTCACCACGCCGGTAGCCGGAAACATCACACTTCGATTCCTAGAACTTTGTCAGTTCCGGCGACTTGGTAAGGTCCAGCTCGATGTCGACAAGAAGACTACTATTCTTGTCGGCGCCAACAATAGCGGCAAAACATCGGTTCTTGCAGCGCTACGCCACTTCCTTTCAGATGGCTCTCCCTTTGGTGCTTTTGATATCAGTCTCTCGCAGTGGCCGAAGTTGCGAGCGCTTGGTACAGCTTGGGAGGTGCTAGAGGAAGATCCGTCGACAGTGACCGGGTCCGAAGAGCAATGGATCGAGCAGCTCGGAATCATCCACTCGGCCATGCCGACGTTGGACCTCTGGTTCGATGCGGAGGCTGGCATGTTCCACTACGTCGCCCCGTTTCTCTCCAAATTCAGCTGGAAAGGCGGAGCCGTTGGGGTACGGTTGCGTCTGGAGCCCGCTGCAAGCGTTGACGAGTTGAAACAGCTGGCTTGGGCATACCACACGGCGCGACTGCCAGTGAAGGATATGGGGGCGGATTCGCTTGCCTGGCCCATTGACCTCCTCGACTTTTGGTTACGCGAGCCACACAAGTTGGGTCAAGTCCGAGCATACAAACTAGATGCCGACAACAACCCCCTGGAAGGGCTAGAAACCTATGCGACTCAGACTCTGCCAGCAGACGCCAGTCCAATTGAGCGCAAAAATCTACAGAAACTGATACATGTTGACTTCGTAGCAGCGCAGCGGGGTCTTGGCAGTGAGGAAGCTGATTCTCGGTCTGCTTCTGGTCCTCACCGTGTTGGCATGTTCTCCAATCAACTTCTCAAGTTTGCTCGACAACACCTTAATGTTGCTACAACAGGTCATGGACATCGCGCAGATCTTCTTAAGGCGGTCGCTGAGGCGCAGCAGGAGCTGGACAAGAAGATTCAGGAGGCGATTGCTCCGTCGGTGGAGGAGGTTAAAGAGCTCGGGTATCCAGGGTTGCACGATCCCCAAGAGATTCGCTTCCGCACGCGCATACAGACAGCTGATTTGCTCGACCATGGGACCGCTGTTCAATACAGCATGCAGAAGGACTCACTGGAAGAGCTTCTTCCCGAATACTCCATAGGACTCGGATACCAAAATCTCCAATCGCTCAGCTATCAACTGGTTTCTTTCAAAACTGCCCGACTCAAGCCTGAAAAGGGCGCTCCGGTACCCGTTCATCTGGTATTGGTTGAGGAGCCTGAGGCGCATCTCCATGTTCAAGTGCAGCGCATCTTTCCAGATAAGGCCCACAAGCTGATCAGCCCGAACGAGAAAGATGCTTCAGGACTTAAAAGCCAGTTAATTATCAGTACTCACTCCAGCCATCTCGCGCATGCGGAGTGTTTTGACCGATTACGATACGTCCGCCGCATAGCGAAAAGCGCAGAAAATCTCATGCCGACCACCGAGGTAGTTAATCTTGGGCAAGTTTTCGGTGATGACAAAAAGACTCGTCAATTCGCAGAGCGATATTTCCGCGTTCAGCATACTGATCTTTTGTTTGCCAACGCTGCAATTTTCGTTGAAGGCGTTGCTGAGCGTATGCTGGTACCGCTTTTCATCGAACGAGATTTCAAAGTGCTCAACAGCCGCTATCTGTCCTTCCTGGACATTGGTGGTAGTCACGCCCATCGGCTTAAGCCGCTTGTGGAAAAGCTTCGTATTCCTACGGTCATCATCACCGACGTCGACCCCGTTGAAGAGAGAGCTGGCAAGCCAACTAAGGATGGTGAGCCGACCACGACTCTAGTTGCAGTGGCTAATACTGGCCAAGCCGGGCTGCAATGCGGGAACCCGACACTGCGCGGATGGCACCCTAAACTGCAGCAGCTCGAAGATTTCAAGAGCCCAGCAGAGGTACAACTTGTTTGGAACGAAGTCGCTGAATGCTTAGTGCGTTTCGCCTGGCAACTGCCCGTGGCTGAAGCGGGCGACCATTGGCCTAGCACCTTTGAAGACTCTCTTATTCTCAAGAACATTCCTTGGTTCAAAGGCCTTATGGATGAGAAGGTCGACGGCGATGGCAATAAAATTAAGCCGCCAAAAGGCGCGCTTGGCTCCGTAGCTCGACGGGTTGCCGACCATGAAAATATTTCAGACTTGGTCGCAGCTCTGCACAAACTCATGCATGGCTCATTCAATAAAGGAGACTTCGCCGCAAGCATCTTTGAGATGGTCGCGACGGCCGAACCAATTGCATGCCCTAAGTACATTGCGGATGCCTTGGAATGGCTTCAAACACAGCTGGACCCCAACTCGGAATTGATGTCATGACCGTGGTTCCGACCCTTGGCGACAACGACCGCGATGCCGGCGTAGTTGAGGAAATCTGCGGCTACCTCACTGAAGAGCCACCGCGCAGTTATTTCCTTTTTGCGGGTGCCGGTTCCGGTAAAACGCGTACTCTGGTTGAAGTTCTTCGGCGGCTTACCGGCGTCATCGAACACGATAAAGGCGAGCAGCTGGCACGACGTCTGCGAATGTACGGGCGCTCGATTAGGGTAGTGACATACACCAAGAATGCCGTCTCGGTCATCAACGCACGCCTCGGTGACAACGACTTAGTCTGCGTATCGACGATCCACTCGTTTTGTTGGGAGCTCATCAGCGGGTTCAACGATGATATTCGAGAAGCCCTTATTGCCGTCAAAGAGGCTCAACTCGCGAAAGAGACTGCCGAGGCGCAAGCGAAGCCGAAAGGCATTACGCCAGCTAAACAGAGAGATCTTGACGAAATCAAGGATGATATCGAGGCCTTTAGAGCGACCGATGTGTTCATCTACCATCCCGATCGCAACACGTACGGCCCCGGCGCGCTTGCGCACAGCTATGTCCTCGACGCTACAGCGTGGCTACTCCGAAATAAACCTACGCTCCAAACCATTCTCAAAGATCGTCACCCCATAGTTCTTATTGATGAGTCGCAGGACACAATGAAAGGCGTGCTAGAGGCCTTGATGGGGCTTGCTGAGCAGGAGGGGGGCGACTTGACTCTTGGACTGCTCGGTGACCATCGACAACGCATTTATGCTCACGGACACGCCGATCTTCCAAGTCTTGTCCCGCAGAACTGGGCAACGCCAGAGCTGCAGATGAACCATCGCAGCCAGCGCCGAATCGTCACGCTCATTAACAAAGTTTGGGAGGCTGAGCTTGACGGTCGGACGCAGCCTACAAACGGTGTGGAGCAGCATCCTAGAACTGAAAAGGCCGGAGGCGTGGTTCGGATCTTTGTGGGGGATACTTCGCGTTCTCCGAAGGACAAAGTGCTCGGCGAGCGTTGGTGCTCAGATCGGATGCACGAAGTCACTGGGGCCGCCGCCTGGAATCAAGGTCAGTACCAATTGCTCGCACTGGAGCACAAGCTCGTCGCCACTCGTGGCTCGTTTCTCGATGTATATGAGGCAATGGTCCTGCTAGATCCTGACGCTGCAGCGCCTTCTGGCAGTGGTGATAACAAGGGGCCTTCTGCCGTGCAGGTTCTCCTAAACGAGCTTGCTCAATTAGAAGCGTGCGTAGGTATTAACGGTGTCGTAAACGAGTTAAAGGTCACAGAGGTGTTTCGTCGGTATGGAAGCCTCGACAACATGCCGGAGGAATGTGCCGCGCGAGCGAGTCGCGTGGAGGAGATGCTGAATGCCATCACAGCATTTGCCACCGCCTGCAGCAATCCGAAGTCGTCTATTGCGGAAGTGCTCGCACCGGTCTTGAGCGCAAACTTATTTGAAATCGATTATCGCCTCTCGGAAGCATATGCCGACAAGTCGCCACCTCTTCCGGCACCGGGTCGAGGGGAGGAGGAGTCCAAACAGGCCAGGGTGCGTCGCGGGTGGTGTGCGCTGTTCGCCGCACCCTGGAGTCAACTCAGACTGTACCGAACTTACCTCGCTGGGAATTCAGTTCTCGCAACGCATCAGGTGGTCAAGGGTTCCGAGTTTATGCACGTCATGGTTGTGATGGATGACGCCCTTGCTGGTGGTTTTCTTATTTCCTACGACAAGATTTTTGGTGGTGTGGAGCTTAGCAAGCGGGACAAAGAGAACGTAGAGCAGGGCAAAGAGACGACTATCGACCGCACCTTGCGGCTGCTTTACGTAACCTGCAGCCGCGCCCAGGAGTCACTTGCCCTTGTGCTCTGGTCGTCCGACCCTGCGGCGGCACTAGCTAGAATCAAGGAGAGTAACTGGTTTGCCACAGGCGAGTTTCAGGCAATCCCATAGTTTCCCCCCCCACAGGTGAAAAGGTGCAACGGTCAACCCTGATGCAGAGAGCCGGTAAGGAATTTAGGCTCTCCAGTATCGGTGGGCTACCGGGCGTAAGCGTCCAGCCAAGTCACCTTCCGAACTCCAGCATTAAGGGCGATGGTGTCCGCGTATTTTTAAGCGGACGCGATAGCCCTTATCGCCGGGATTCCCATGCGCCAACGAAGCTCTTACCCCAA
>NZ_CBDAMB010000013.1:0-124291 GCF_965197125.1 Pseudomonas spartinae | reverse complement strand
CGCCCGCCCCCTGCCGGTACAACGAGATCCGCCCTTCCCCTCTCCCCAACCCTCTCCCCAGAGGGGAGAGGGAGCCGTTCGCTATCAGGCCTCGATCGCCAGCCCGTACTCAGCGCTGGCGTCCTGCAACCACAACCAGAAGTAGTCGGAGAAACTGCGACGGATCAGCAGCTCCCAGGTGTCTTCGCCAGTGCGACGAATCACCAGTTGCGACTTGGCGAACACCGTGCCGACCGCCTTGCCGACCGGGAAGTTTTTCGGATGCACGTCATAGCTGCTGGACTTCATCAGCAACTCGCGCACCTTCGGCCCGGACAGCTCCAGCAGGGTCTGCCCGCCGCTGACGTTGACCACCGAGATGTGCTGGCCGTCCAGGGCCTCACGCAGTTTGCGCTCGACCTCGAACTCGCTGCCGCCAGGCACGATCAGCAGCCATTCATCCGGGCCCAGCCACTGCAGCGAGGTGTCGCCGTTGCTCACCAGGGTCAGGGCGCCCGGCAGTTCCAGGCCCAGGGCCTTGTGTACGCCGCCAGCGAAATTCGCATCGTCGGCGTCACCACGCAGGGTCAGATGACCCAGCAGCTTCTTCTCACGCAGCGTGACCCCGGCCCCCTTGCGCCCCTTGCCGACCAGCTCGTGCAGGCCGGCGTGGTGCAGGGAGGATTGCCCTTCGATGTCGGCAGGGCGTTGCTGAAAAACATTGGCGTTAGACATTCTGGCGATCCCCTTTCGGGTCATAGAACACGGGGCTGACGATTTCGGCTTCGATCACGCTGCCATCGACCAGCGGCGCGAAGACGCGCTCGCCGATGCGCTTGAGGCCACCGCGCACCAGGGCCATGGCGAAGGAGTAGCCCATCGCCGAGCTCATGTAGCTGGAGGTGACGTGGCCAACCATGGTCATCGGAATCGACTGCTTGGGATCGAACACCAGTTGCGCACCTTCCGGCAGCACCTTGTTCGGGTCCACGGGCTTGAGGCCGACCAGCTGCTTGCGGTTTTCCTTGAGGCAATCCTCGCGGTTCATGCCACGCCAGCCGATCCAGGAGAACGGCTTGGTACGGCCAACGCACCAACCCATGCCGAGGTCGTCCGGGGTGACCGAACCATCGGTGTCCTGACCGACGATGATGAAGCCCTTCTCGGCGCGCAGCACGTGCATGGTCTCGGTGCCATAAGGCGTCAGGCCATGCTTCTTGCCAGCGGCGATGATCTTCTCCCAAACACCCAGGGCATAGTTGGCCTGGACGTTGACTTCGTAGCTCAGCTCACCGGTGAAGGAGATACGGAACACACGAGCCGGCACGCCGCCCACGTTGCCTTCCTTCCAGGTCATGAAGGGGAAGGCGTCCTTGTCCAGGTCGATGTCGGTGACTTCGGCCAGCAGCTTGCGGCTGTTGGGGCCGGACAGGGTCATGGTCGCCCAGTGGTCGGTAACCGAGGTGAAGTACACCTTCAGTTCCGGCCATTCGGTCTGGTGGTAGATTTCCAGCCATTCCATCACCCGTGCGGCGCCACCGGTGGTGGTGGTCATGACGAAGTGATTGTCAGCCAGGCAGGCCGTCACACCGTCGTCGAAGACCATACCGTCTTCCTTGCACATCAGGCCGTAGCGGGCCTTGCCCACATCCAGCTTGGTCCAGGCGTTGGTGTAGACGCGGTTGAGGAACTCGCGTGCATCCGGGCCCTGGATGTCGATCTTGCCCAGGGTCGAGGCGTCGAGGATACCCACCGCGTTGCGCACGGCCAGGCACTCACGGGCCACGGCGGCGTGCATGTCTTCGCCGTTCTTGGGGAAGTACCAGGGACGCTTCCACTGGCCGACGTCCTCGAACTCGGCACCGTTTTCCAGGTGCCATTTCTGCATGGCGGTGTAGCGCTTGGGCTCGAACAGCTCGCCACAGTGACGGCCGGCGATGGCGCCGAAGGTCACCGGGGTGTAGTTCGGGCGGAACATGGTGGTGCCCATCTCGGCGATGCTGATGCCGATGGAACGGGCAGCGATGGCCAGACCATTGATGTTGCCCAGCTTGCCCTGATCGGTACCGAAGCCCAGCGCGGTGTAGCGCTTGACGTGCTCGACCGACTCGAAGCCCTCGCGGGTGGCCAGCTCGATACCGGCGGCGGTGACGTCGTTCTGCTGGTCGACGAACTGCTTCGGCGCACGCGCAGTGCTCTTGTCGTGCGGTACCTGGAACAGTGCAACGGTGGCTTCTTCGATGCGTTTCTCGGCCTTCGGCACGCTACCGGTAACGGCGTTGAAGCCCACTTCGGCAGCGGCCTTGGCACCGGCTTCGAAACCATCGGACAGGGCGTCGCCCAGACCGAACACGCCGTTGACTGCACCGGCGCAATAACGCTTCTGGAAGCCTTCACCCGGCACGAACGCCAGAATGTCTTCGCGCCAGACCGGACGACCGCCCAGGTGCGAAGCCAGGTGCACCACCGGGCTGTAGCCGCCGGAGCTGGCGATCAGGTCGCACTCGACCACTTCGCCAGGGCTGGTGACCTTGTGCTTGGCCAGATCGATGGCGCAGATGCGCGCACCGGTGACGCGCTTGCTGCCGCGCGCTTCGACCACGGCACTGCCGGTGAGAATACGCACGCCACGCCGGCGCGCTTCTTCGACCCAGCTGCCGCGCGGGTTGCTGCGGGCATCGGCCACGGCCACCACCTGGCGACCGGCGTCGAGCCAGTCGAGCACCACGCGGTAGGCGTAATCGTTGTTGGTCGACAGCACCAGCTTCTGGCCAGGTGCGACGCTATAGCGGCGCACGTAGGTGGAGACGGCATCGGCCAGCATGTTGCCGGGTACGTCGTTGTTGGCATAAACCAGCGGACGCTCATGGGCGCCAGTGGCCAGTACCACGCGCCCGGCACGTACACGGTGCAGACGCTGACGCGGCTGGCCCATGGGCGCCACTTCGCCGAGGTGGTCGGTGAGGCGCTGGTGAATGGTGAGGAAGTTGTGGTCGTGGTAACCGTTGACCGTGGCACGCGGCAGCAGGGTCACTTCCGGCATGCTCTTCAGCTCGGCGATGGCCTTGGCAGCCCAGTCGGCGGCCGGCTTGTCGTCGAGCATCTCACGGGTGGACAGCAGGCTGCCGCCGAACTCTTCCTGTTCGTCGGCGAGAATCACACGCGCCCCGCTACGACCGGCAGCCAAGGCTGCGGCGAGACCGGTAGGGCCGGCACCGACCACCAGCACGTCGCAGTGCTGGTTCAGATAGTCGTAGATGTCCGGATCGTTTTCCTTCGGCGAGCGACCGAGACCGGCAGCCTTACGAATGTACTTCTCGTAGGTCAGCCACAGGTTCTGCGGGTACATGAAGGTCTTGTAGTAGAAGCCGGGCGGCATCATGCCACCGCCGACCTTGCCAAGAATGCCCATCACGTCGGTGTTGACGCTCGGCCAGCCGTTGGTGCTGGCAGCGGCCAGCCCCTGATACAGCGCCTGCTGGGTAGCACGCACGTTGGGGATCTGCGCGGCCTCGGTGGCACCGATCTGCAGCACGGCATTGGGTTCTTCGGCGCCAGCGGCGACGATGCCGCGCGGACGCGAGTACTTGAAGCTGCGGCCGATCACGTCGACGCCGTTGGCCAGCAGTGCAGCGGCCAGGGTGTCGCCGGCATAACCCTGATAGGTCTGGCCGTTGAAGCTGAAGGTCAGGGGCTGGCTGCGGTCGATGCGGCCACCCTGGGAAAGACGATTGACCTGGCTCATGCCGTTACTCCTTGGTCGACGGCCTTTTTCGCGGCGACACTGGCCTCAGTGACGCTGGGGCGCTCGCCAATCTTGTAGGTTTCGAGAATCTCGTAGCTCACCGTGTGGCGAGTGACGTTGAAGTACTGACGGCAGCCCGCCGCATGAATCCACAGCTCGTGGTGGATACCGCGCGGGTTGTCGCGGAAGAACAGGTACTCGCCCCACTCCGCGTCGGTGCAGGCGTTCGGGTCCAGCGGACGGGCGATGTGCGCCTGACCGCCGGCGTGGAATTCTTCTTCGGAACGCAGTTCGCCACAGTGAGGGCAGAAGATGTGCAGCATGCTCGGTACCTCCAGAAAACCATCGTCCCTCTCTCAGCGAGAGAGGGCGCCATAATCAGTGCGCCACACCGGCTGCGCCGTGCTCGTCGATCAGCGCACCGTTGTGGAAGCGCTCGATGGAGAAGGCCTTGGCCAGTGGATGCATCTCGCCCTTGGCCAGACTGGCAGCGAACACGTTGCCCGAGCCCGGCGTGGCCTTGAAGCCACCGGTGCCCCAGCCGCAGTTGAAGAACAGGTTCTTCACCGGCGTCTTGGCGATGATCGGGCAGGCGTCAGGCGTGGTGTCGACGATGCCGCCCCACTGGCGGTTCATGCGTACGCGCGAGAGCACCGGGAACATCTCGACGATGGCCTGCAGGGTGTGTTCGATGGTCGGGTAGGAACCACGTTGGCCGTAGCCGTTGTAGCCGTCGATACCGGCGCCGATGACCAGGTCGCCCTTGTCCGACTGGCTGATATAGCCGTGTACGGCGTTGGACATGATCACGGTGTCGATGATCGGTTTGATCGGCTCGGAAACCAGCGCCTGCAGCGGGTGCGATTCCAGCGGCAGGCGGAAGCCGGCCAGCTTGGCCAGGTGTCCGGAGTTACCGGCAGCGACCACGCCGACGCGCTTGGCGCCGATGAAACCCTTGCTGGTCTCGACACCGATTACCGCGCCGTTTTCCTTGCGGAAGCCGATCACTTCGGTCTGCTGGATCAGGTCGACGCCCAGGGCGTCAGCGGCACGGGCGAAGCCCCAGGCCACGGCATCGTGACGGGCAACGCCGCCACGGCGCTGCAGCGAGGCACCGAGAATCGGGTAACGGGTGTTCTTCGAGCAATCCAGGTAGGGGATCATCTCCGCCACCTGCTTGGCATCCACCACCTCGCCGTCGATACCGTTGAGACGGTTGGCGCTGACGCGGCGCTCGATGTCACGCATGTCCTGCAGGGTGTGGCCGAGGTTGAACACGCCACGTTGGGAGAACATGACGTTGTAGTTGAGGTCTTGCGACAGACCTTCCCACAGCTTCATCGCGTGCTCGTACAGGTGCGCGGACTCGTCCCACAGGTAGTTGGAACGCACGATGGTGGTGTTGCGCGCGGTGTTACCACCGCCAAGCCAGCCTTTCTCCACCACGGCGACGTTTTTCACGCCGAATTCCTTGGCCAGGTAGTAAGCCGTGGCCAGGCCGTGACCGCCACCGCCGACGATGACCACGTCATAAACCGGCTTGGGCGTCGGATTACGCCACATGCGCTGCCAGTTCTCATGATGGCTGAACGAGTGCTTGAACAGGCCGAAGCCGGAATAACGTTGCATGGGCATGCTCCAGGGTTCTACTGCCCTCTCGCGACTGCGCGAGAGGGGCCGAGAGAGAAGGTTGGCTTAGCGATAGACCGGGTAATCCGCGCACAGCCCGGCGACCAGCTTGGCCACCTGCGCCTCGACATCGGCATCGCCGAGGTGATCGAGGATGTCGCAGATCCAGCCGGCCAGGCTCTGGCACTGGGCGACCTTGAAGCCACGGGTGGTAACGGCCGGGGTACCGATACGGATACCGGAGGTGACGAACGGCGACTGCGGGTCGTTCGGCACGGCGTTCTTGTTCACGGTGATACCGGCGCGACCCAGGGCAGCGTCAGCATCCTTACCGGTCAGACCCTGCTTGATCAGGCTGAGCAGGAACAGGTGGTTGTCGGTACCACCGGAGACCACTTCGAAGCCGCGTTCGATGAACACTGCGGCCATGGCCTGGGCGTTGTCGATCACCTGCTGCTGGTAGGCCTTGAACTCGGGCTCCATGGCTTCCTTGAAGCACACGGCCTTGGCGGCGATCACGTGCATCAGCGGGCCACCCTGGGCGCCCGGGAATACGGCGGAGTTGAGCTTCTTCTCGATCTCTTCGTTGGCCTTGGCCAGGATCAGGCCGCCACGCGGACCACGCAGGGTCTTGTGAGTAGTGGTGGTGACCACGTCGGCGAACGGAATCGGGTTCGGGTACAGACCGGCAGCGACCAGACCTGCCACGTGGGCCATGTCGACGAACAGGTAGGCACCAACCTTGTCGGCGATGGCGCGGAAGCGCGGGAAATCCAGGGTCTTGGAGTAGGCGGAGAAACCGGCAACGATGATCTTCGGCTTGTGCTCGACAGCCAGGCGCTCGACCTCGTCGTAATCGATCAGACCAGTGGCGGTGTCCAGGCCGTACTGCACGGCGTTGTACAGCTTGCCCGAGGACGACACCTTGGCGCCGTGGGTCAGGTGACCGCCATGGGCCAGACTCATGCCGAGGATGGTGTCACCGGCGTTGAGCAGGGCCAGGTAGACGGCGCTGTTGGCCGAGGAACCGGAGTGCGGTTGGACGTTGGCGTAATCGGCGCCGAACAGGGCCTTGGCACGATCGATGGCCAGCTGCTCGACCTTGTCGACGTACTCGCAGCCACCGTAATAACGCTTGCCCGGGTAGCCTTCGGCGTACTTGTTGGTCAGGCCGCTGCCCTGCGCTTCCATCACGCGCTGGCTGCAGTAGTTCTCCGAAGCGATCAGCTCGATGTGCTCTTCCTGACGGCGTTCTTCCTGGTCGATCGCCGCGAGCAACTCGTCGTCGTAACCTTGAATCTGATCTTGTTTGCTGAACATCTCGACTCTCCTGCAGCGCCTGTTTGGCGGCGGTCTTGGACTGACGGGCCGGCTAGGCCCTGTGCAGCGATGGTAGGGCCGGCCCTGCCCGTTCAGATGCCTGCCAACGCCGTGAGGGCATTCGTTTGCGACATAGCCTTGTCGCATTCAGGCGGGTCGCGACAAAGCCGTCGGTTTGCACACAAATCACGGGGATCAAGCTGTGGATAAACCGTGCATACACGGCGCAACCGCAGCTCCTGCAAGGGCTTCCGCGCAACGATCATTTCCTGATCGATATCAAGCAGTTAGCAACTCAGGTCATACACAGAAGCCGTGGACTAGCCTGTGGAAAAGCTGTCAGCAGATGGCTGCCGACCTCGCCAGCACTGGATGCCAGGCCGGCGCTCGATATCCATCCAACCGCGCAGGCGCCCTGACTTATCCAGCTGCGACATGAACGAACGGCGAGAGTCGGTTGGGGATATGCACAGAAGATGTGGATGAAACTGTGCATAGGCTGTTCGACCATAGCTCACAGCCAGAGCGGCCGCGGCTTGCCGGCGGGCGACTAAAAATCGAACAACATCAAAGAGATAGAGCAGGCTTGTGCACAAATACTGTGGGCTTGGCTGTGCACGGCCTGTGGAAACATGGCGCCAGGCCAGAGCCCGCGGGGCTCCGGCGCCAGCGCATGCGATTTGCTCAACCGCTCCTTACGGCTTGAGCTTGCCAGAGCAACTGCTGGACGCATTCACCAGGCGCTGCTGCATCGCAGGGTCAGGCGGAGACTGGCGGCTCATTTCCTGCAATTCGGCTTCGCTGAACTCCTGGCTGACCTTGGTCGCGGCGCAGTCGCAGTAAGCTCGCAGCTGTGGCTCCTCGTAGCCTGCCGGTGCGCCAGCGATGCACTGCTGAACGAACTCGGTCTTGGCATTATCCGACCACTCGGCAGCGGCAACGGGCAGCGCCACGGCCAGCGGCAGGGCAAGGGCGAGCAGGTGACGATAAGTCATAGGAAACTCCTTCTCTTGATTGCGGAAGACGGATCGAATGCCGCCTTCTGGTAGGTGTGAACCCCCACGAACACCTCAAGTTCCCTCTCCAAGCCGAACGGTTAGCCACGATTCGACCCGGCAGTACGCATCGACACAACAACTCGTCGCCGTTACGGAGGCCCGCCCGCCGGCTCAGCAGCTAAGGTGACACTTTTAGCCGGCGGCCCCGCCGGCAGGCTTTTCAGAAGGAACGCGCCAATGCCCGACAATGCCCAGCAATTCGCCAGCGACAACTACTCCGGCATCTGTCCCGAAGCCTGGGCCGCCATGGCCGAGGCCAACCAGGGCCACCAGCGCGCTTACGGCGATGACGAATGGACGGCCCGCGCCGCCGATCACTTCCGCCAGCTGTTCGAGACCGACTGCGAGGTGTTCTTTGCCTTCAACGGCACCGCCGCCAACTCCCTGGCCCTGGCCTCGCTGTGTCAGAGCTACCACAGCGTGATTTGCTCGGAGACCGCTCACGTCGAGACCGACGAATGCGGCGCGCCAGAATTCTTCTCCAACGGCTCCAAGCTGCTGCTGGCCAGCACCGAGAATGGCAAGCTGACCCCGCAGGCGATCCGCGAGATCGCGCTCAAACGCCAGGACATCCACTACCCGAAACCACGTGTGGTCACCCTCACCCAGGCCACCGAGGTCGGCACCGTCTACCGCCCGGAAGAAGTTCGCGCCATCAGCCAGGTCTGCGAGGAACTGGGCCTGCACCTGCACATGGACGGCGCGCGCTTTTCCAACGCCTGCGCCTTCCTCGGCTGCAGTCCGGCCGAGCTGACCTGGAAGGCCGGCGTCGATGTGCTGTGCTTCGGCGGCACCAAGAACGGCATGGCCGTCGGCGAAGCCATCGTCTTCTTCAACAAGGCGCTGGCCGAAGACTTCGACTACCGCTGCAAGCAGGCCGGCCAGTTGGCTTCGAAGATGCGCTACCTGTCCGCGCCCTGGGTCGGCATCCTGCAAAACGACGTCTGGCTCAACTACGCCAACCACGCCAATCGCTGCGCGCAATTGCTGGCCAGCCTGGTCGAGGATGTACCCGGCGTCAGCCTGATGTTCCCCGTGGAGGCCAACGGCGTATTCCTGCAATTGTCGGAGCCGGCCATCGCCGCCCTGACCGCCCGCGGCTGGCGCTTCTACACCTTCATCGGCGCCGGCGGCGCGCGCTTCATGTGCAGTTGGGATACCGACGAGGCCCGCGTGCGCCAGCTGGCTGCCGATATCCGCGAAGTGATGAGCGCCTGAAAACGACAGAAGCCCCATGAGTGGGGCTTCTGTCTATGTACCCGGATACGCTCCGGGATCGATGCGTCCTGCCATCCCCGGATTGCATCCGGGCCGGAGGATTTCGTGGCGATCAGTAATCGATCGCCACGTCGCCTTTCGGCACGCTGCAGCACGACAGGATGTAGCCTTCGGCCACGTCCTCGTCGGTGATGCCGCCGTTGTGCTCCATGTCAACTTCGCCGGCAGTCTTCATCACCTTGCAGGTACCGCAGATACCCATACCGCAGGCCTTGGGAATATGCAGGCCGAGCTTGGCAGCGGCGGCATGGACGGTCTCGCCCGGACCGACACGGATGCTCTTGCCGGTGCTGATGAACTCCACCTGATTGAGATCGCCCACCGGCACTTCCGGCGCATCGGCAGCTTCGGCAGCCAGTTCCTTGACCTCGGCACGAATCTCCGGCGGCGTGGCGCCGAAGGCCTCCTCGTGATAGCGGCTCATGTCGTAGCCAGAGGACTCGAGCAGACGCTTGATCGCACTCATGTAGGGCGTCGGGCCGCAGCAGAAGATTTCGCGCTCGAGGAAGTCCGGCGCGATCAGCTCCAGCATCGGCTTGTTCAGATAGCCACGATAGCCAGCCCAGGCTTCACCCAGACCGTGCTTCTCGCAGATCACGTGCACGCTGAAGTTGCTGATGCGCGCCGCCATGTGCTCCAGCTCGCGCTGGTAGATGATGTCCTTGGGCGAGCGCGCGCTGTGCACGAAGACCATGTCGACATTGGCGTTGGTGTCATAGAACCAGCGCGCCATCGACATCACCGGCGTGATGCCAACCCCGCCGGACAGGTACAAGACCTTGTCGGTCGGGAAGTCGATGGCGTTGAACAGCCCGACCGGACCATGCACCGGCACCTCGTCGCCTTCCTTGAGGTTGTCGTGCAGCCAGTTCGACACCTTGCCACCCGGCACCCGCTTGATGGTGATGGAGAAGCTGTAGGGCACCGAAGGCGAGCTGGAGATGGTGTAGGAGCGCATGATCGGCTGACCGTCGATCTCCAGTTCCAGGGTGACGAACTGCCCCGGCTTGAAGAAGAACAGCACGGGCTGATCGGCCATGAAGCAGAAAGTGCGCACATCCCAGGTTTCCTGAATGACCTTGACGCAGCGCACCAGGTGGCGGCCGTTGGTCCAGGTCTGAGTAGTAACCGGGTTGAGGAATGAGTTAGGGGTAGTGGTGGTCATGAACAGCTCTCCACACGGCCGGATGTCGGCCCATATGCGGCGGATTGTGCGAAAGGCCGCGACCCGTCATTTATCTACCAGCGACATCCACATACTTATCGCGACCTGCCCCATTACACGGGGCCTGGCGCGTCGGAAACGCATCTGGCCATGTCGCCCGTGGATAAGGTTTCACCGTTGCCCCGATCCACACTCCGCCTCACCAAGCATGCATGCCCATCGCAGGCTGCAGCGATTGACGAATACCTTGCGGCATTTACCGTAACAGCCACTTTTACCGGCCGACGCGAGGCGTCGACCAATTGAGGAGCCACCGATGGACTGCACCCAAAACCTGAGCCTGGGCGACCCACTAGAACCCGTCCGCAAGGCCACTGCCCAGATGCTGCACGAGCGCGATCACACCTTCTCGCTGCCGCAGCCCTTCTACAATGACGAGCGCCTGTTCCAGGTCGACATGCAGGAGATCTTCCACAAGGAATGGCTGATCGCCGGCATGACCTGCGAAATCCCGGCCAAGGGCAACTTCCTCACCGTGCAGATCGGCGACAACCCGATCCTGGTCATCCGTGGCGCCGAAGGCCAGATCCATGCTTTCCACAACGTCTGCCGTCACCGCGGCTCGCGCCTGTGCGTCAGCGACAAGGGCAAGGTCGCCAAACTGGTGTGCCCGTACCACCAGTGGACCTACGAGCTGGACGGCCGCCTGCTGTTCGCCGGCACCGAAATGGGCGCCGACTTCGACCTCAAGGACTATAGCCTCAAGCCCGTGCAGTGCAAGACCGCTGGCGGCTTCATCTTCATCAGCCTGGCGGAAAACCCGCCGGCCATCGACGAATTCCTCGCGACCCTGGCTCACTACATGGAGCCGTACGACATGGAGAACACCAAGGTCGCGGTGCAGAGCACCATGCGTGAGCAGGCCAACTGGAAACTGGTCCTCGAGAACAACCGCGAGTGCTACCACTGCAACGGTTCGCACCCGGAGCTGCTCAACACCCTGCTGGAATGGGACGACGTCACCGACCCGCGCGCCAGCCAGGCGTTCAAGGATCAGGTCGCCGAGTGCACCACCCGCTGGGACAAGGACAACATCCCCTACGCCCACGCCAGCTTCGGCCTGCGCAACCGCATCGTGCGCATGCCGCTGCTCAAGGGCACCGTGTCCATGACCATGGACGGCAAACCGGGCAGCAAGAAACTGATGGGCCGCATCACCGACCCGGATCTGGGCTCGATGCGCATCCTGCACCTGCCGCACTCGTGGAACCACTGCATGGGCGACCACATGATCAACTTCACCGTGTGGCCGATCAGCGCCCAGGAGTCGATCGTCATCACCAAGTGGCTGGTACACAAGGACGCAGTCGAAGGCGTCGACTACGACGTGGCCCGCCTGCGCGAAGTCTGGGATGCCACCAACGACCAGGATCGTCGCCTCGGCGAGGAAAACCAGCGCGGCATCAACTCCACCGCCTACCAGCCTGGCCCGTACTCCAAGACCTACGAGTTCGGCGTGATCAACTTCCTCGACTGGTACAGCGAGCGCATGCTCAACAACCTGGAAGACACCCCGGCGCAAAGCCTGCGTCAGGTGGCAGGCGAGTGATGACGCTCAGCCTGTTACTGTTGATCGGGCTCACAGCCTACGGGCTGCTGGCCTGTCGACCGAACGCAGGCTAAGGCAAATCAAGGAAAACCCCGGCTCCGCAAGGAGACCGGGGTTTTCTTTTATGGGACACCTCGAAACAGGACTGGCAAGACGCCACACATGACGCGTCCCGCCCAACCGCCCACCTCGCACACTGCATTCCAAGGCCTGCGCGGAGCGCGACACAGTCTGTCGCCACTCACCTGCACACTCAGCCCAGATACCCACAGATCCCGCTGAAATATCTCCTTCGAGTTGATGATCGAGAGCTAGCACAAAGCCACTAAACATGGTTAAAGTGCCATCAGCATGACGCCGGTATACCGGCGCAAGGATCATCAGACAAGGCTGTTGTCATGCCAGAAGCGAAAGACACGGTGCTCAGGCTATTTGCCCTACTGCGCCACATTCCCGAATACCCGCGTTACACCACCGCCAGCGTTCTGCAGGAGAAACTGCACGAACGCGGCTTCTCTGTGGACTTGCGCACCGTACAACGCGACCTGAAACAGTTGTCTCTGTCGTTCTCTCTGTTCGATGAAAAGAAAGGCGGCCGCAAGCAGTGGAGTTACGCCAAAGGCGAGCCGCTGAACCTGCGAGACATGGACCCACCCACCGCACTCGCGCTGCATCTGGCCGAGAGCCATCTGAAAAGCCTGCTACCGCAAAGCGTACTCGAGCTGCTAGACCCGCAATTCACTCGCGCTCGCAACTACCTCGACGAGCTTGGCGAGAACAGCCTGGCGCAATGGGCCCAATGTGTACGCACCCTGCCCAATGGCAAGGCATTGCTGCCGGCAGAAATCGACAGGAACGTATGGCAGGCCGCCTCAACAGCACTGCTGGAATGCAAACAACTGCGTATCCACTACCTGAGCCGCAGCAAGGGCGACGCCAAACAACTGCTAATCCATCCCGCCGGGCTGGTTTCACGCCACTCCATCAGCTACCTGATCGCCAGCGTGGAAGGTTACGACGACCTGCGCCAGTTCGCCCTGCACCGCATCCAGCAAGCCGAGTGCCTGAACGCCCCCGCCCGCGAGCGCCCGGACTTCGAGATAAGCCACTACATCCGCGAGCACCTCAACAGCGCAGCGCCCATCGAGCAGGTGGAATTGGTTGCCGATGTCGCCCCGCATATCGCCAGGCTGCTCAGTGAAACCCCGCTGAGTTCGGAGCAAAGCCTAGAGACATTGCCCGACAGTGACTGGCAACGCCTGCGGGCCACAGTGCCGGATGATCAGGAGACGCTGTGGTGGGTGTTTGGGTTGGGGGAGAACGTGAGGGTGCGGGAGCCGCAGAGGTGGGTGCATGCCATCAAAGAAAAGGTCGAGAGGCTAAGAGCACTATACGCCCCGTAAACACCACAACATCCACGAGGTTGAGCATGCTAGAAAACATCGCTCAGGCCTCTCTCCGTGACTCATTCAGTTCAATTAATCCTATAGCTAATCCAGAGAGCACAACATGCACGAAGCCAATCTCGACCTCCTACGAGCAGAAGCCATCCGCCTGTTGCAAGTGGAAATCAACATGCTGCAACGGATGAAGGAGTCGGAAGGCGTCATTGTTGCCGACCAGGGCGGCGGGCATCAGACATTTTCACCCGACAGCGTGGATAAAGACCTAGCCATGCTGCGTGGCGAAGCAAGCAAACTGGAACATCTGGATATGGTACTGGCTGTGGTCGGCACCATGAAGGCCGGGAAATCCACCACCATCAACGCCATCGTTGGCTCCGAGGTTCTACCGAACCGCAATCGCCCGATGACGGCGCTACCAACCCGAATTCGTCATACCCCTGGGCAGAAAGAACCAATTCTGCATATGGAAAACAACGGCCCGCTCAACAAGCTGCTGAAAAAGCTCAACCAGGCACTTGCGACCCCGGACGGCAAGGACATACAGGAAGAACACAAGCACGATCCAGACATGGCCGAATTGCTGCAGTTCATTCGGGGGCATGGACACTTCGGCCAGACTTACAGCGGCCCGCAAGCTATCTTCGACTTCCTCAAGAGCCTGAATGATCTGGTACGCCTAGCCTCAGAACTGGAGATCGACTTTCCTTTCAGCAGCTATACCCATATCGACGACATTCCAGTGATAGAGGTCGAATTCTCGCACCTGGCACACCTACCGAGCAGCGTCGGCAACCTCACCCTGCTCGATACGCCCGGTCCGAACGAAGCCGGCCAGGATCACCTCCGCCATATGCTCCGCGAACAATTGCAAAACGCTTCTGCCGTACTGGCCGTGCTGGATTTCACCCAACTGAAGTCCGATGCTGACCAACAGGTACGTTACGAACTTGAACGAATCGCAGATGTGGCACAGAACCGCATGTTCGCATTGGTCAACAAGTTCGATGAAAAGAACCGTAACAGCGACAGCGCCGAGCAAACCCGCACACTGGTGGCTGAATCGCTGCTCCAGGGCCGGATAGAAAGTGCCAAGGTATTCCCCGTATCATCGAAATTGGGCGACCTGGCCAATCGCGCCCAACGTGAACTGGCACGCCATGGCCGCCTGCCCGAGCCAGGGCATGAGTCCACCGCCTGGGTAGAAGATTTTGGCAACGCTGCGCTTGGCGCTTTCTGGGAAGACGATATCAACGATCCTCAACGGGTGCAGAAGGCAGCCGACCGGCTATGGGAAAAATCGCTTTTCTCGACCCTCCTGGACAACGTCATCCATAAAGCCCACAAACAGGCTGCCATTCTGGCCATTTCATCGGCGGCAGCGAAACTGGCGGACGTTGGCAGCAAGATCAACAACTTCCTCAACGCACGGGAAACCGCTCTGGGAAAGACTGACGACGAATTGAAAGCGCAAATAGACTCGTTGAACAGCGATATTGCGCGCATCCAGAGCCTTGAAGAAGAAGCACGCGAGAGTGCGAGCAAGGCACTAAAAAACATCAAAAAAACCATGTCTGCTGCAATTAAGGAGACCAAAAACCATATCGGGCATGAGCTTGATAAAAGCTTCAATGACGCCAAAGAAATAGAAAAACAACAGGTAGAACAACGTGCCGCCAATTTAAAGCTGCATGGCAGCTTATTCGGGCTGCTGGGAGCATTCTGGGGAAACTCCAGCACAAAAAAGCCATTACGCAAGAAGAGCCGTTTTGGCTACGAATTCGATCCGCGAAACACAGTCATAAAGCTGGACTCTCCCCGAGAAGCAGAAGAAATTATCAAAGGGATAGATAAAGGCGTACAGGACATTTTCAGCGAGCAGGAGCAGCGCCTGACAGAGGCAAGCGGCAGGTTCATTGAACACTTCCAGAAAAAATTTGATGAAGATATTTCGAATAAAGCCAACGAGGTCGTTGGTGAGCTGAATAAGCGCCTTAAGGGCGAGGGTTTCTCCATCCATTTGAAAGCCCCTCACATGCCGCACCTGTCCATGCGCGGGGACAATATGGACTCCCTGCACAATATCATCGAGGACAAGCGCAGATGGGAGACACGTAAGCGCCACAAGAAAGGGGTTTGGGGCACCGTCTGCAGCTGGTTCAGCACTGATGACTGGGGAACCGAAGAATATCAAACCAGAGTTGGCAGCATAGAAATAGACACCGTAAAAATCCGCGACGCCATCAACAAAAATATCAACCGCATATTCGATGGTTTGGAGCACACCGTACTGGAGACAATTGAAAAACCGCTGCAAGAACGGATAGATGCCTTCTTCGATGACCTCAAGCAAACCGTGAGTGCACTGCGCGAAGATCTGATGCAGAGCATTCGTGACAAACAGAAAAGCCAAGAATCACAAAAAACACTGGCCGCTCACCTCAGCGAACTCAAACGCCAAGCGCCCGCCATTCAGCAGGACAGCGAGGCTCTGCATCAAGATATGCAGGCACCGCTGGGAGAGCCCGTATGAACACCGACAACGCCATCAAACCAGATTCAGAAATTTGCCAGACACTAACCTGTCTGCCAGAAAAATTCGTGGTCGACTTCGCTAATGGCATCGACGTTACCCAAGATCATCTGCGCACTCAGAGAGCGCGAGGCGGCATCTTTCAACGCCTGTACGATGGTTTTACCGGGCAAGGGTACAGGCGCCAGAACGAGACCAATGCCAATTTGGCCAAGGGAGTGGAAGCTTCCTTGCAATGGCTAACGGAGTTGACCGAGTCGCTGGCTCACAGCAACCTGGCACTGGCGCAGGTCAATGACCGGATCAACTCGCTCAAGCACGATACTGCGCTTATCGCACACTACTCCGCCGACACACGCCAGCGTCTGGATTCACTGGCTTTGCGCCTGGACGAGCGCTGTCACGAGATAGAACAGGAACTTAGCCGGATCGACTTCACCCAGCGTGCCGCGCTTAATCTTGATCGAGTCTTCAATCGCTGGAGAGCCGGGCGATTTCAGAGTTTCTCCCTTGCCGGACGTTGCTACGCGGCTTTGGAGGAACTTCGCTGGGGTGACTTTGGCGACTTCTGCCGCGCTCGCCCACAGGATGTGCAAACCGGCAACTTTCTGAAAGACCTGAGCAACCGCATTATCTTTCAACTGGCCGAGGACTCTGGCCAAAAGCGCAGTGACAGATTTGCCATCGGGCAGTGGCTGGAACCGCCGACAGGTCGCACCGTAATACCCGATGCCCAAGCAGCTCTCGCCTATCTGGGCGACAACTTCAGCCCGGACAGCAAGCCCTTCATTTTCACGGTATCTCAGGCCCCCGAGCAGTTGCCACTGGAGGTACCGCGCATAGGCTCTGCAGAGCGTCTGGGCGAAGCACTGTTGGCCGAAGTATTCGAAGGAGTGCGTTATGCCTAAGCCAATGAAAGTCGGTCTTGTCCTGTCCGGCGGTGGAGCCAAGGGAGCCTATCAGGTCGGCGCTCTCAAAGCCCTGCTGGAGCTGGGAACCCAAGTGGATATGGTCGCAGGTGCCAGCATCGGCTCGTTGAACGGCGCCATTCTCGCAGCCGCCCCCGACCTGAAAACGGGCGTCGAGCGCCTGGAGGAAGTCTGGGGCGAGCTAGCCAAAAGCTCGCCACTATCCTTACAGATCCCCTACATACAATTGCTGCTAGCGGCCGGACTACGCTTCCCACATGTAGCTGCATTTGCCGGGCTTCTCAAATTACTGACTTTCGGCGCAAAAAAAGCGGGCATCGAGCTGCCAGCCCCTATTGAGCAGTTGGCTAGCGAAGGATTGCTCAGCGAAAGCCCGCTCAAGGCATTGATGGATCAGTATCTGGATACCGACCGTCTGGCTGAAGGCCTGCCGTTCTACATCTCAGTCTTTGAGAGCTTCGGAGGTATCAACGATATCCTGCGTGTGGTTTCCGCAGAAATAGGCCTGCGGGATACACCCAAGTCGTCACTCATCCATATCCAATCGCTCCCGCCCCAGCAGCAGAAAGAACTTTTGCTCGCTTCAGCAGCCATTCCATTACTGTTCAGCCCACGTGAAGTCAACGGCACCCGCTATACCGACGGGGGGCAGGGCGGATGGCAAACCATACAAGGCAACACCCCCATCACTCCCTTGCTGGAAGCAGGGTGCAATTTGGTGCTGGTCACCCACCTGAGCGATGGCTCATTATGGAGTCGTCATGATTTCCCAGAAGCGACCATCCTAGAGATCCGCCCACAGTCCAATTTGGCTCGGGACAGTGGGTTCCTAGGCGGAGCCAAGGATTTGCTGGGCTTCAAGGCCGAGAAAATTTCATCCTGGATTGAGCAAGGCTATCAAGACACGCTGCAGTGCGTAGGGAGGGTGATGTCCGCACAAACCTCTCGAAACGCATTACGCAACTCCGAACAGGTACTTAGCACCAGCCACAAACAAGATATCGCCGCCGACACCACGCTAGAGGATGCAATGAAACGCTTGCACTGAGATCTGTGCCGACCTTAACCACTACCCCACCACCGGATAACAAGCATCCCCCCACAAGGTATCCGCGCTATCCATCATCAACTCGATGATCAGCGGCACGAGCTTGCTCAGCAGGCTCGTGCAGTCCCGTAGTTGGTCGCGGTTGACCGAACCGTTCCAGGTGGCGCCGCCGTGGATCAGCTGGTTGCGCAAGGTGTACAGGCGGTTGAACAACACGCCGAGCACTGCCGGTGTGTTGCCGCTGGCCAGGGCCTGTTGCGCTGCACGTTTGCCACTGGCGAATCGGCTTTTCCAAGTCGCCTCATCGATCTTGCCGCTCTGGTGCTCCCAGAAGCTCTGAAACACGTAAGGGTTATCCAGCAGCACGCGGATGCTGCCGGAGAACTCCTGCCACACCAGTGCATCGATGCGCTTGGCTTTGTCCAGCGTGCAGAGCTTCTGCAGAAAGGCTTTGAAGGTTTCCTGCTCCGAAAGCCGCTGCTGGTCGTCGATTTCAGTCGCGTAGGCGGCGTTGAAGGCGATCCACAAAAAGATGAAGCGGCCATCTAAGTCTTCGGCCTGCTCGGCCCGGTCGAGCCAGCTCAGCGCGCGATGTACGCGCAGCCGCAAATTGGCGTGCTGGGCATCGCGCTCCTGGCGATGACGTTGTTTGAGCGCCTGAAATGACCATAACACCTCCTTGAATGATGGCCAAACCATATCAAAGGACAGCGTTCACCCCTCACTGATTTCAGTCAACCAAACAGCGCGACATGATCTGTCGCGTCCCTGCCGCAGAGTACTCCCATACCGAGCAAGGGAGATCTCGACATGCCAATTGCCCCTCAGCCCCGCACCTTTCGCTGCCTCGCCTGCAACTGGCAGGGCACCACCATTCCGTTGAGCGATTGCCTGGCGGATGGCCGCGACTGGTATAGCGCCTGCCCGCAGTGCGAAAGCGACAGCCTCGACTGCCGACTCGCAACTCGCAGCGAAATCATGAAAAAGCGGCTGAGCGACTTTCTCTGCACAGCGCACGCCTGACACCACAACCCGAGGGAAACATCATGCAAGGAAGAGTCACTCTGCTGCTAAGCAGCCTACTCGCCTGCACTGCCGCTGCCGGTACCTATGAATGGACATCCGGCTGGGGCATGGGCGTAAGCGAGTACATGGTCGATGACGGCAATGGCAACGAGCTGAACATCTCCTGCCCGGACTATGCAGAAGATGGCGGCGTGCGCGCTTATGCCACGATCGCCGGCAAGCAGTACAGCTCGGAAGAAGGTGCGATGTCGGGGGAGCGTAGTTTCGACGTGATCGTCGACGGCGAACATTACAGCAATCCCTTCTTTACCGATTGTCGCGCTTGTGGTGCCAACTTCCCAGGCTTCTGGAAGGCACTGCGCCAGGCCAACCGCCTGCAACTGGTTGCCGGTGGACGCACGATCAATCTGCCGACGACCAATATCGCCACCGTCTTCAAACCACTAGACAGTGCAGAAAACAGCTGCCGTTCGGCCTGGTAGGAGTGCGTAATGAACACACTGCAAAAAGGGTTTGGCCTGAGTACGCTGGCGCTGCTGAGTGCCTGCTCTAGCGCCCCCCCCGGATGCGCCGATGACGACTCAACCAGCTTGCTGCGCGAGATCGTTGAAGGGCATTTTCTCGAAAGCGCCTACGGCCGCCAGTTGCGCCCCATAGTCGAGTATTCGATTCGCGGCATTCGCACCGAGCAGCACGATGACAAGCTCGACAGCTATGAATGCTCGGCCACTCTTGAGTTTCACTTGGTCAGCAACCCCCGACGGGCCGAGGCAGAAACAGGATATCGAGTATGACGTGCACTCGATCGAAGACCCGGACGCCGACTTTGAGATTTCCTATACGGGGATCAAGGAGGGCATTCTGAAAGCAGCAATGGCAAAGAACATGGGCTGGAAGTAAGCCCATCGACTTGACGATAAACGGAGAATTTCATGCTGAAAAACATCCTCGCCACCATTGGCCTGGCGGTCGTTGCCAAGGCCGCTTATGAACACTACTGCGAATACCGCGAGCTGAAGCGTGCGCAGGAAGAACGCGAAGGCAAGCCCGTGTAAGAGCTTCGTCTTTCGCACAAATGCCTGTGATATTTGCGCTGGGATATTTCCCGGATTACTCCTTCGGCTAATCCAGGCTACGCACTGGCGATCCATTTTTTACCAACAGTTCGGCGCTCATCGCCCGCGGGCACGACCTAGCTCCTACAGTCATTCGTCGCGCCCTTGTCGGCGTCTGATCAGCCCTCAGAGTGGCACCTCACGCGCCCAACAAAAAGCCCCGCCAGATCGCTCTGGCGGGGCTTTTCATTTACAGCTCAAGAACCGTCGCTAAGCGTCAGGCCTTGTTGGCTTTCTTGGCAGCGCGGGTGCGCTCGCCTTCGTCGAGGATCTTCTTGCGCAGACGGATCGACTTCGGCGTCACTTCGCACAGCTCGTCATCCTGGATGAATTCCAGAGCCTGCTCCAGGGTGAAGCGAACCGGCGGCACCAGGGCGATGGTTTCGTCCTTGCCCGAAGCGCGCATGTTGTCGAGCTTCTTACCCTTGGTGGGGTTCACGCCCAGGTCGTTGTCGCGGCTGTTCAGGCCGACGATCTGACCGTTGTAGATTTCCTGGCCGTGCTCGACGAACAGCTTGCCGCGCGCCTGCAGGGTTTCCAGGGAGTAGGTCAGCGCCTTGCCGGTATCGATCGACACCAGTACGCCGTTCTGACGGCCAGACATGCTGCCCGGCTTGACGGTGTCGTAACGGTCGAAGATCGAGGTCAGGATGCCGGCGCCGTTGGTCAGGGTCAGGAACTGGTTACGGAAACCGATCAGACCGCGAGCCGGGATGTTGTACTCCAGACGCACGCGACCTTTACCGTCCGGCGACATGTTGGTCAGGTCGCCCTTACGCAGGCCCATTTCTTCCATGACCTTGCCCTGGGATTCCTCAGGGATGTCAATGGTGACGTTCTCGAACGGCTCCTGCTTGACGCCGTCGACTTCGCGGATGATCACTTCCGGACGGCCGACGCCCATTTCGAAACCTTCGCGACGCATGGTTTCTATCAGAACCGAGAGGTGCAGCTCGCCACGGCCGGAGACCTTGAACTTGTCGGCGCTGTCGCCTTCTTCAACGCGCAGGGCCACGTTGTACAGCAGCTCCTTGTCCAGACGCTCCTTGATGTTGCGGCTGGTGACGAACTTGCCTTCTTTACCGCAGAACGGCGAGTCGTTGACCTGGAAGGTCATCGATACGGTCGGCTCGTCAACGGTCAGCGGCTTCATCGCTTCGACGTGGTTGATGTCGCACAGGGTGTCGGAGATGAACAGCTGATCCATACCGCTGATGCAGACGATGTCGCCGGCAGTGGCTTCTTCGACGTCCACACGGTGCAGGCCGTGGTGGCCCATCAGCTTGAGGATACGGCCGTTACGCTTCTTGCCGTCGACGTCGATGGCCGTTACCGGAGTGTTCGGCTTGACCTTGCCGCGAGCGATACGGCCAACGCCGATGATGCCGAGGAAGCTGTTGTAGTCCAGCGCGGAGATCTGCATCTGGAACGGACCGTCGAGGTCGACGTTCGGTGCCGGCACGTGGTCAACGATGGCCTGGTACAGCGGGGTCAGGTCTTCGGCCATGGCAGTGTGGTCGAGACCGGCAATGCCGTTCAGGGCGCTGGCGTAGACGACCTGGAAGTCGAGCTGCTCGTCGGTGGCACCGAGGTTGTCGAACAGGTCGAAGATCTGATCCATGACCCAGTCAGGACGGGCGCCCGGACGGTCGATCTTGTTGATCACGACGATCGGACGCAGGCCGGCTTCGAAGGCCTTCTTGGTCACGAAGCGGGTTTGCGGCATCGGGCCGTCCTGGGCATCGACGACCAGCAGCACGGAGTCGACCATCGACATCACGCGCTCGACTTCACCACCGAAGTCGGCGTGGCCGGGGGTGTCGACGATGTTGATGCGGTAGTCGTTCCACTTGATGGCGGTGTTCTTGGCCAGGATGGTAATGCCGCGTTCTTTTTCCTGGTCGTTGCTGTCCATCACGCGCTCGTCGTTGAGCTCGTTACGCTCGAGGGTGCCGGACTGACGCAGCAGGGCGTCGACGAGGGTGGTTTTGCCATGGTCGACGTGGGCGATGATGGCGATGTTGCGCAGATTTTCGATCACTGTGTGTATCTCGATCAGAGGATTCGGTGTGTCGCCCAGCCTGGACGACAAATATGAAGAAACTGGGTTCAGCGGGCCGGACGGGGTACCCCCGTCAGCGAACGGTCGGGAGGGCGATGGCGGATACTCCCACCATTGAGCCCCGGTGTTCTATGCCGGACGATAAACGCGCACATTGGCATGCCCCTCGCTCAGCAGGTGATGGGCATGCAGGCGACTCATCACGCCCTTGTCGCAATACAGCAGGTACTGGCGGTTCTCATCCAGTTCCTTGAATTTGTTGTTCAGCGCATAGAAAGGCAACGCCTGCACCTCGATGCCGGGCACGTCCAGCGGCTCGTCTTCTGCTGCATCGGGATGGCGGATATCGATGACGATCTGCCCGGCCAGTACCTCGCGCACCTCCTCGACCTGCACGTCCTTGCCCAGCTCGTCGATCACGCGATCGATGGGCAGCTGGGTAGCGCGCTCGAGGGCACGCTCGAGGATGGCCATGTCGAATTGGGCCTCTTCTTTCTCCACGCGATAACCACGGGCCCTGGTGGTCGGGTTCACCGAGATCACACCGCAGTACTCGGGCATGTTCTTGGCGAATTCGGCGGTGCCGATCTGCGTGGCGGTGTCGATGATGTCCTGCTTGTGGCTGGCGATCAGCGGGCGCATCACCAGCATGTCGGTGGCCGAATCGATCACAGCCAGATTGGTCAGGGTCTGGCTGGAGACCTGGCTGATCGCCTCGCCGGTGACCAGCGCCTCGATCTGCAGCTTCTCGGCGACGCGGGTGGCTGCGCGCAGCATCATGCGCTTGAGGATCACGCCCATCTGGCTGTTATCGACCTTGCCGAGAATCTCGCCGACCACTTCCTCGAACGGCACGCTGATGAACAGCACACGCTGCGAGCGGCCGTACTTCTGCCAGATATAGTGCGCCACTTCCATCACGCCCAGTTCATGGGCACGGCCACCGAGATTGAAGAAGCAGAAGTGGCTGACCAGACCGCGACGCATCATCTGATAGGCCGCCACGGTGGAGTCGAAGCCGCCGCTCATCAGCACCAGGGTCTGCTCCAGCGAACCCAGCGGGTAACCGCCAAGGCCTTCGTGACGGTTGTGCACCACAAAGAGGCGCTGATCACGAATCTCCATGCGCACTTCGACTTCCGGTTTCTTCAGGTCGATGCCGGCAGCGCCGCACTCCAGGCGCAGGCGCGAGCCAACGTGACGCTCGACATCGATGGAGGAGAACGCGTGCTTACCGCCGCGCTTGCAGCGCACCGCGAAGATCTTGCCCGGCAACTGCTCGGCGTAGTGGCGCTTGCAGTGCTCGGTGATGTCGTCCAGATCACCCAGCGGGTATTCATTGACCTCAAGGAACAGACCGATGCCCGGCGTGTTGCGCAGGCGCTCGGTCATCTCGTTCAGCAGGCGCGGATCATCCAGGTCGGTCTCGACCTCGAGGTTGTCCCAGACACCGGTCACCCGCAGTTCGGGGTCAAGATCACGCAGCACGGAGCGGATGTTCTTCCCCAATTGGCGAATGAACTGCTTGCGCACTGGGCGGCTCTTGATGGTGATTTCCGGGAAAACTTTGACGATGAGCTTCATGAATAGAGCGCCCGCTTGGGGGACGAAAAAACAGGGGCGCGGATTATAGCGGAAATTGTTCAAGCTTTGACCAAAAATACTGCACCACCCAATCAATGCACCAAAATAGGTCTTAGCCATAATTTACAGCCCTTAAATGGTGCAAATATTCACACCAAATAGCCGCGCAGGCGGCGCGGTGCCTGAGTTTCGCGGCCTCTGCCCAATAAGGGGCACTGGCATGCAATTTGCTCCCTTGTGAGGCAGGTCGCCCTGAAGGACTATCCCGCCGGGCTTCACCGTATCTTCAAGGCTTATCGAAATAAGCCTTTTCCACCTGGAGGACAACATGTCTAAGGCTGTTCAACTGATCAAAGAACACGACGTGAAGTGGGTAGACCTGCGCTTCACCGACACCAAGGGCAAGCAGCACCACGTGACCATGCCGGCCCGTGACGCCCTGGACGAAGACTTCTTCGAGCACGGCAAGATGTTCGATGGCTCGTCCATCCATGGCTGGAAAGGCATCGAAGCCTCCGACATGATCCTGATGCCGGTCGACGAAACCGCCGTACTGGATCCGTTCACCGAAGAGCCGACTCTGATCCTGGTCTGCGACATCATCGAGCCGAGCACCATGCAAGGCTACGACCGCGACCCGCGCTCCATCGCCAAGCGCGCTGAAGAGTTCCTCAAAGGCACCGGCATCGGTGACACCGTATTCGTCGGCCCGGAGCCCGAGTTCTTCATCTTCGACGAAGTGAAGTTCAAGTCCGACATCTCCGGCTCGATGTTCAAGATCTACTCCGAGCAAGGCTCCTGGATGACCGACGGCGACGTCGAAGGCGGCAACAAGGGCCACCGCCCGGCCGTCAAAGGCGGTTACTTCCCGGTTCCGCCGTGCGACCACGACCACGAAATCCGTACTGCCATGTGCAACGCCATGGAAGAAATGGGCCTGGTCGTCGAAGTGCACCACCACGAAGTGGCCACTGCTGGCCAGAACGAAATCGGCGTCAAGTTCAACACTCTGGTGAACAAGGCTGACGAAGTTCAGACCCTGAAGTACTGCGTGCACAACGTAGCCGATGCCTACGGCAAGACCGCTACCTTCATGCCGAAGCCGCTGTACGGCGACAACGGTTCGGGCATGCACGTGCACATGTCGATCTCCAAAGACGGCAAGAACACCTTCGCAGGTGAAGGCTATGCCGGCCTGTCCGAGACCGCTCTGTACTTCATCGGCGGCATCATCAAGCACGGTAAGGCCCTGAACGGCTTCACCAACCCGTCGACCAACTCCTACAAGCGTCTGGTCCCGGGCTTCGAAGCGCCGGTCATGCTGGCCTACTCGGCTCGCAACCGCTCCGCCTCGATCCGTATCCCGTACGTTGCCAGCCCGAAAGCTCGCCGTATCGAAGCTCGCTTCCCGGATCCGGCTGCCAACCCCTACCTGGCCTTCGCTGCTCTGCTGATGGCCGGTATCGACGGTATCCAGAACAAGATCCACCCGGGCGATGCAGCCGACAAGAACCTGTACGACCTGCCGCCGGAAGAAGGCAAGCTGATCCCGCAAGTGTGCGGCAGCCTGAAAGAAGCCCTGGAAGAGCTGGACAAGGGCCGCGCGTTCCTGACCAAGGGCGGCGTGTTCTCCGACGACTTCATCGATGCCTACATCGAGCTGAAGGCCGAAGAAGAAATCAAGGTACGTACCTTCGTACACCCGCTGGAATACGACCTGTACTACAGCGTCTAAGCCAGCATCGCGCCGCCTGACGGCGCGTTCGAAAGCCCCGCCCGGCCCTGCCTGGCGGGGCTTTTTTCATGCCCTCAGCAGCGCACTGCACCATGCACAGCGCCTGCGCCGTCAATCACGCAGCGATGATGCGCACAGCGCACTCCGCGCAACCGGCCCGTGAGCCAAGCTGATTTGTAGCCAAACATCACAGCCATGGCGCACTGCGCTTGCCAGGAACCGATAGCAGTGCAAGGCTTAGCGCATCATCCGAGGAAGGATCGGCCCATGCGCCCATTACTCGCCTGCCTGCTGCTCGCCCTGGCCTTGCCGGCCAGCGCGCAGATCTACAAGTACACCGACGCCAATGGCAACACGGTCTTCACCAACCAGCCGCCCGAAGGCACCGCAGCCGAGAGCGTCGACCTGCCCCCGACCAACACCGTGGAGATGCAGACGCCCAGCATGCCGGCGGTCGACGACAACACCCCGGCGCAGAGCGAAGCCCCCTACTCCGTACTGAGCCTGACCGGCATCCCGGATGACGAGGCCATGCGCGCCAACAACGGCAGCTTCATCGTCGGCGTGAACATTCAGCCACGCCTGCAACCCGGCCACCAGCTGCGCCTGATTCTCGACGGCAAGCCCTATGGCCAGGCCAGCAACGTCCCCAGCCTGCAACTGAACAACCTCGACCGCGGCGAACACAGCCTGGCGGTGGCGGTCATGGCCGGTGATCGCGTCATCCAGCAGAGCAACACCGAAACCTTTACCGTGCAGCGCATCAGCCTCAACAGCCCTGCCCGCCAGCCGGCGCCACCACCGCGTCCGACCCCAAGACCTACGAACTGATCACGATGCGTGCACTGCTGTTCTGCCTACTGCTCATCACCCAAGCGGCTTCGGCTCAGGTCTATACCTACATCGACGCCGAAGGTAACCGCGTCTTCACCGACAAACCGCGTAGCAGCAATGCCGAGCCGGTGATGCTGGCGCCATCCAACAGTGTCGAGCTGAGCCAGCCCACCGCCACGGTGCGCGCGACCCCACCCGCCGTCACCAAGCAGGCCGTGCACTATCAGCTACTGCGTATTCTCGTGCCGGAGCCGGACGCATCGATCCATAACGGCTCCGGTGACATGATCGTGACCCTCACCAGCGACCCCGGCCTGCTGCCCGATCACAACTACCGACTGTTGCTCGATGGCGAACCTCAGGGCGAAGCCAGCCGCAGCCCGGTGTTCTCCCTGCAGCACGTCGACCGAGGCACGCACCAACTGGTGGCAGAAATCATCGACTCTGCCGGCCTCATCGTCGAACGTACGCCGGCGCAGCCCTTTCACATGCACCGCATGACGCTGGCGCAAAAGCGCAAGGTCAATCCATGCAAGAAGGATGAGTACGGCGTGCGCCCCGAATGTCCGCTCAAGGACAAGCCCAAGGACGACGTCAGCATCCTGCCTTTCTTCTGAAAACAGATTGCACCTTAACGGTGCAATCTGACGCACCACCTCCTAATCTCTCCCTGTTTTGGGTCGTTTTTATCGCCCCAGCCGCGCCGCTGCACCACCAAAACCTGGCAGACCGCACAAATAATGCGTCTTTTCGGGGCCTTGGTTTGCTTCTTGCATTTTCCCGCCCATTGCCGGAAAGCACTGCCTATGACCATTAACGACGCGCTGCATCGCCTGCTACTCGATAACCTGACCACAGCCACGCTGCTGCTCAACAGCCAGTTGTGCCTGGAATACATGAACCCGGCGGCAGAAATGCTGCTGGCCGTGAGCGGCCAGCGCAGCCACGGCCAGTTCATCAGCGAGCTGTTCACCGAATCACCCGAGGCACTGTCGTCACTGCGACAGGCGGTGGAGCAGGCGCACCCGTTCAACAAACGCGAGGCGGTACTGACCTCGGTCACCGGGCAGACGCTGACCGTGGACTACGCCGTCACCCCGCTGTTCAGCAAGGGCGAAACCCTGCTGCTGCTTGAGGTGCACCCGCGCGACCGCCTGCTGCGTATCACCAAGGAAGAGGCGCAGCTGTCCAAGCAGGAGACCACCAAACTGCTGGTGCGCGGCCTGGCCCACGAGATCAAGAATCCGCTCGGCGGCATTCGCGGCGCAGCGCAGCTGCTCTCACGCGAGCTGCCCAACGAAGAGCTCAAGGATTACACCAACGTCATCATCGAGGAGGCCGACCGCCTGCGTAACCTGGTCGACCGCATGCTCGGCTCCAACAAGCTGCCATCGCTGGCGATGACCAACGTGCACGAAGTGCTCGAACGGGTGGCCAACCTGATCGAAGCCGAGGCGCAAGGCAGCGTCATTCTGGTGCGCGACTACGACCCGAGCATTCCGGATCTGCTGATCGACCGCGAACAGATGATCCAGGCCGTGCTCAATATCGTGCGCAACGCCATGCAGGCCATCGCTGGGCAGAAGCACGACATGGGCCTCGGGCGCATCAGCCTGCGCACTCGCACCCTGCGCCAGTTCACCATTGGCCACACGCGCCACCGCCTGGTGGTCAAGATGGAGATCATCGACAACGGTCCCGGCATTCCGCCGGAGCTGCAGGAAACGATCTTCTATCCCATGGTCAGCGGCCGTGCCGACGGCACCGGCCTGGGCCTGGCCATCACCCAGAACATTATCAGCCAGCATCAAGGCCTGATCGAATGCGAGAGCCATCCCGGCCACACCGTATTCTCGATCTTCCTGCCGCTGGAACAAGGAGCGCCCACGCCATGAGCCGCAGTGAAACCGTCTGGATTGTCGACGACGATCGTTCCATCCGCTGGGTACTGGAAAAGGCCCTGCAACAGGAAGGCATGACCACCCAGAGTTTCGACAGTGCAGACGGTGTACTCGCCCGCCTGACCCGCCAACAGCCGGACGTGATCATCTCCGACATCCGCATGCCCGGCGCCAGTGGCCTCGACCTGCTGGCGCGCATCCGCGAGCTGTACCCGCGCCTGCCGGTGATCATCATGACCGCGCACTCCGACCTGGACAGCGCAGTGGCCAGCTACCAGGGCGGCGCCTTCGAGTACCTGCCCAAACCCTTCGACGTCGACGAAGCGGTATCGCTGGTCAAGCGCGCCTTCCAGCACGCACAGGAACAACAGAGCCTGGCCGCACCGGCAGCGCAGGCACGCACCCCGGAAATCATCGGCGAAGCGCCGGCGATGCAGGAGGTGTTCCGCGCTATCGGCCGACTCTCTCATTCCAATATCACCGTGCTGATCAATGGCGAGTCGGGCACGGGCAAGGAGCTGGTCGCCCACGCCCTGCACCGCCACAGCCCACGCGCCGCCGCGCCGTTCATCGCCCTGAACATGGCTGCGATCCCCAAGGACCTGATGGAGTCGGAGCTGTTCGGCCATGAGAAAGGCGCCTTCACCGGCGCGGCCAACCAGCGTCGCGGGCGCTTCGAGCAGGCCGACGGCGGCACTCTGTTCCTCGACGAGATCGGCGACATGCCGGCCGACACCCAGACGCGCCTGCTGCGCGTGCTGGCCGATGGCGAGTTCTACCGTGTCGGTGGCCACACCCCGGTCAAGGTCGACGTGCGCATCATCGCCGCCACCCACCAGAACCTGGAAACCCTGGTGCAGGCCGGCAAGTTCCGCGAAGACCTGTTCCACCGCCTCAATGTCATCCGTATCCACATCCCGCGCCTGGCCGACCGCCGCGAAGACATCCCGACCCTGGCCAACCACTTCCTCGCCCGCGCCGCGCAGGAACTGTCGGTTGAACCGAAGCTGCTCAAGAGCGAGACCGAGGATTACCTCAAGCACCTGCCGTGGCCGGGCAACGTGCGCCAGCTGGAAAACACCTGCCGCTGGATCACCGTCATGGCCTCGGGCCGCGAGGTGCACGTCGACGATCTGCCGCCAGAGCTGTTGACCCAGCCGCAGGACGCCGCACCAGTGACCAACTGGGAACAGGCCCTGCGCCTGTGGGCCGACCAGGCCCTGGCCCGTGGCCAGTCCAACCTGCTCGACACCGCCGTGCCCGCCTTCGAACGCATCATGATCGAGACCGCGCTCAAGCACACCGCAGGCCGTCGCCGCGACGCCGCGCTGCTGCTGGGCTGGGGTCGCAACACCCTGACGCGCAAGATCAAGGAACTGGGCATGAAGGTCGACGGCGGGGATGACGACGACAGCGACGACTGAGTCGTCAGGTGGCTGAGCGCAGCATAGGCGCTGCGCTCGGCCACAGTGCTTAACTGAAAAAGCTGTCGTCACCCGCGTCGAAGAAGTCGCTGCCATCGAAGTAGCTGTCATCGCCGAAGTTGTCGCTGGATGAGCCAGCATCGAAACTGCTGGGTTCCTGCATCGGCGGCGCTTCGACCACCTCGACGATTTCCGTCGGGTTGCCGTGATGAAACAGCCCGCCGAGCATCTCGGCCATCATCATGCCGCCCGCGACACCTGCAGCGGTCTGCACTGCCCCACGCATGAAACCACCGCCCTGCCCCGGCAGCGTAGCCGGCTGCTGGCGCGGATCGCTGGCGGCAGCCCCCTGGGAAAAACGCGTTTCACCCCAGCCTGCCGGTCGCGCGCTCGACTGCGGCTGCGCCTCACGTGCGCCTGTGCCGAACAGCCCGGACAGAAAGCCGCCGCTGCTCGGCCGTTGCTGCTGCCTCTCGGCCAGTTGCGCCTCCAGCTCCTTGACCCGCTGATCCTGACGCTTGAGCGCCTCTTCCTGGATCAGGATGGTCTGCGCCATGTAGTAGGGCGCGGCGGGCTGGCGGGAGACATGTTCGGCGATATACGCATCGGCCTCGGCATCACGCGCGCAGCTCTGCCGCTCGGTATCGTGCAGGCGCGAGAACAGGCCATCGATCAGGGTTCGCTCTTCGGAATTCATGGGTGCCTCTTCTACTGCAAGGTGGCACGTCCCTGTAGGGAAAATTCCTCGCGAGACGGGCGCCTCGCTCTGCTGCGTTTGAGCGAGGCGCCAGGGCACAGTTCCCTGCAGCTCAGCCGCGCCGAGCGTTGCTGATGGAAATTTGCGTATTGAGGGTCCAGAAGTCGTAGAGCACGCCGACCAGGAACAGACCGCCAGTGAACAGATAGATGATCCCGGTGATCCACTTGCCCTGGTACATGCGGTGCACGCCGAACACGCCAAGGAAGGTCAGCAGAATCCACGCCACGTTGTAATCGGTTTCACCCGCAGTGAAGCGCAGGTCGGCCTCGCGATCCATTGCCGGGATCAGGAACAGGTCGATGATCCAGCCGATGAAGAACAGCCCCAGGGTGAAGAACCAGATGGTCCCGGTTACCGGCTTGCCGTAGTAGAAACGGTGCGACCCGAGGAAACCGAAGATCCACAGCAGGTAGCCGATCAGCTTGCTGTGCGTATCCTGTCGTTGCATGGCTAACTCCTTGTGCGAGATACAGCTCAGACGCTGCGTGCCGGGATAAGGTTTCACGAGCAGCGAGGTGGCGCAACACAGGAATGGCTTGATAGCTGCACGACGCCCATATACTGTATAAAAAACCAGTACAGATGTCGCCCGCCATGCAACTGATCGAGAAACTCACCATCCTCGCCGACGCGGCCAAGTACGACGCCTCCTGCGCCAGCAGCGGCGCGCCAAAGCGCAGCTCCAAGGGCAAGGACGGAATCGGCTCGACCAACGGCATGGGTATCTGTCACAGCTATACGCCCGACGGCCGCTGCGTGGCGCTGCTCAAGGTCCTGTTGACCAACTTCTGCCTGTACGACTGCCAGTACTGCATCAACCGCCGCTCCAGCGACGTGCCCCGCGCGCGCTTCACCCCCGAGGAAGTGGTGACGCTAACCCTGGACTTCTACAAGCGCAACTGCATCAGCGGCCTGTTCCTCAGCTCCGGCATCATCCGCTCGGCCGACTACACCATGGAGCAGCTGATCCGTGTCGCCAAGCTGCTGCGTGAACAGCATCAGTTCCGCGGCTACATCCACCTCAAGACCATTCCCGATGCCGCGCCGGAGCTGATCGCCGAGGCAGGTCTGTACGCCGACCGTCTCAGCGTCAATATCGAGCTACCCACCGAGACCAGCCTGCTACGCCTGGCGCCGGAAAAGAACGTCGGCAGCATCCACCAGGCCATGCACACCATTCATCTTGGCGAGCGCGAGGCCAGGGAGGAGCACCGCGCGCCGCGCTTCGCCCCGGCCGGGCAGAGCACGCAGATGATCGTCGGCGCCGATGCCACCGACGACAGCACCATCCTGCACAACGCCCAGAGTCTCTATCATGACTACCGCCTGCGCCGCGTCTATTACTCGGCGTTCAGCCCGATTCCGCAGAGCCCGAAGACGGTGCCCTTCGAAGCGCCACCGCTGCTGCGCGAACACCGCCTGTACCAGGCCGACTTTCTCATGCGCGGCTATGGCTTCAGCGCCACGGAGCTGCTCGCCGGCCCCGGCAACCTGGCCCTGGACATCGACCCCAAACTGGCCTGGGCCCTGGCCAACCGCGAACAATTTCCGGTCGACCTGGACCGCGCCGACGAGTCGCTGATCGCCCGCGTACCCGGCATCGGCGTGCTCAGCGCCAGGCGCCTGGGTGCGCTGCGGCGTGAACGACGTATCCGCTACGAGGACCTGACCCGCCTGCGCTGCGTACTGGAAAAGGCCAAGCCCTTCATCGTCACCCAGGATTACCGGCCGCCGCGGGCAGAGCACGAGTCCGTGGTCTTGCGCCAGCAACTGCGCGACACCCCGGCGCAGATGGCGTTGTGGTGATGCACAGCCTGCGCTTCGACGGCACCTTCGCTACCTGGCGCCAGGCCGCGCGCCGAGCCCTACTGCAGGGCCTGGCGCCACACCAGTTGCAGTGGCTGGACGAAGAAGCAGCGCCTGGGCTGTTCGATCAAGCGGCCGAACGCGCACCGCAGCCCAATGGTCGTCTGCGTGTCTCCCCCGAACTGCTCGACTTGCTCGAGAGCGCCGCACAGTACCGTGGCGATGAACGCTGGAGCCTGCTCTATCGCGTGCTCTGGCGCTTCGTGCAGGGTGAGCGCAGCGCCATCCTGGCCGGCGATCCCGACGGCAGCGAACTGCAGCGGCGGCTCAAGGCCGTGCGGCGCGAGGCGCATCATCTGCATGCCTTCGTGCGTTTCCAACCCTGCACGGCAACAGGCGCACCGGACTTCGTCGCCTGGTTCGAACCGGCACACGACATCCTCGCCGCCGCCAGCGGTCACTTCGCCGAGCGCCTGGGCAAACACAGCTGGCTGATCGCGACCTCGCGCGACGGCGTTTACTGGGATGGCCAACGCCTGCAGCATGAGCGGCGCTGCCCAGTGCAATGGCAAGCCTGGGCACAACAACCCGAGAATGACGGCCAGGCGCTGTGGCGTGCCTACTACGGCAGCACCTTCAACCCGGCGCGACTCAATCGCACGGCGATGCAGCAGCATCTGCCACTGAGATTCTGGAAGCATCTGCCGGAAGGGCCGCTGATTCCGCAACTGATGAGCGAGGCGCGCGCCGGAGCGCAACGCGATGGCCAGGCATTGGTGCTGGCCGGCAGGAAGGGCAAACGCATCGCCCAGATACAAGAAGGGGACGCACCGCGTCCCCCGTCCGGCAACCTCAGCGGAAGCGACGCCCCGGATCTTCCTCGCTGACTTCCAGTGCCAGGCCCTGGGACATGCTGGTCAGGTGATCGCCGTCGGTTTCCGAGCCGAGCTTGATCATCAGGCGCAGGTCGTTGGCCGAATCGGCGTAGAGCAGCGCATCTTCGTAGGTGATCTCGCCCTGGGTGTAGAGGTTGTACAGCGCCTGGTCGAAGGTCTGCATGCCCTGCTCGGTAGAGCGCTTCATCAGGCTCTTGAGTTCATGGACTTCGCCCTTACGGATCAGATCGGCAGCCAGCGGGGTATTGATCAGCACCTCGATCACCGCGCGGCGGCCCTTGCCATCCGGAGTCGGTACCAATTGCTGGGCAACGATGGCCTTGAGGTTAAGCGACAGGTCCATCCACACCTGGTTCTGCCGATCCGCCGGGAAGAAGTTGATGATGCGGTCCAGTGCCTGGTTGGCGTTGTTGGCGTGCAGGGTGGCCAGGCACAGGTGGCCGGTCTCGGCGAAGGCCACGGCATGATCCATGGTCTCGCGAGTCCGCACCTCACCGATGAGAATCACGTCTGGCGCCTGACGCAGGGTGTTCTTCAGCGCCACCTCGAACGATTCGGTGTCGATGCCCACTTCACGCTGGGTGACGATGCAGCTCTGGTGCTGGTGGATGTACTCGATCGGGTCTTCGATGGAGATGATGTGGCCGCTGCTGTTCTTGTTGCGGTAGCCGATCATCGCCGCCAGCGAGGTGGACTTACCCGTGCCGGTGGCGCCGACGAACAGCACCAGGCCACGCTTGGTCAGCGCCAGCTTCTTGAGGATTTCCGGCAGCTTGAGTTCATCGATGGTCGGGATGGTGGTCTCGATCCGGCGCAGCACCATGCCCACCAGGTTGCGCTGGTAGAAGGCGCTGACCCGGAAACGGCCGATGCCGCGCGCGCTGATGGCGAAGTTGCACTCGTGGTTTTCGGCAAAATCGCGGCGCTGAGCCTCGTTCATCACGCCCAGCACGGTCTCGCGGGTCATTTCCGGCGACATGGCGTTCTTGGTCACCGGCATGATCTTGCCATTGACCTTCATCGACGGCGGTACGCCAGCGGTGATGAACAGATCGGAGCCGCCTTTTTCGACCATCAGGCGCAATAGTTTTTCGAATTCCATCGTCGGTCTCGCCAATCAGCTGCACGCCCGTTACAGGCCCTGAACGGGCCCGGCGACTGCCGGCGTGCGGCGCAGTCGCTGCGGCTTTTAGAAGTTCTCGGGGCTCTTGGCCTTTTCGCGCGCACTGTCGCGACTGACCAACCCCTTGGATACCAGCGTCTTCAGGCAGGCATCGAGGGTCTGCATGCCCAGCGCGCCGCCGGTCTGGATCGCCGAGTACATCTGCGCCACCTTGTCTTCGCGGATCAGGTTACGGATCGCCGGTGTACCGATCATGATTTCATGCGCCGCCACACGACCGCCGCCGACCTTCTTCAGCAGGGTCTGCGAGATCACTGCCTGCAGCGATTCGGAAAGCATCGAACGCACCATCGACTTCTCCTCGGCCGGGAACACGTCGACCACGCGGTCGATGGTCTTAGCGGCAGAGGTGGTGTGCAGGGTGCCAAACACCAGGTGACCGGTTTCCGCGGCGGTCAGCGCCAGGCGGATGGTTTCCAGGTCACGCATCTCGCCCACCAGGATGATGTCCGGGTCTTCACGCAGCGCCGAGCGCAGTGCCTCGGAGAAGCCGTGGGTATCGCGGTGCACCTCACGCTGGTTGACCAGGCACTTTTTCGATTCGTGAACGAACTCGATGGGGTCTTCGATGGTGAGGATGTGGTGATACTTGTTGCTGTTGAGGTAGTCGAGCATCGCCGCCAGGGTGGTCGACTTACCGGAGCCCGTAGGGCCGGTGACCAACACCAGGCCGCGCGGCACGTCGGTGATCTTGCGGAACACCTCGCCCATGCCCAGGTCTTCCATGGTCAGCACCTTGGACGGAATGGTACGGAACACCGCACCGGCACCACGGTTCTGATTGAAGGCGTTGACCCGGAAGCGCGCCACGCCCGGCACTTCGAAGGAGAAGTCGGTCTCGAGGAACTCTTCGAAATCCTTGCGCTGCTTGTCGTTCATGATGTCGTAGATCAGCGCGTGTACCTGCTTGTGATCCAGCGGCGGCAGGTTGATGCGGCGTACATCGCCGTCGACGCGGATCATCGGCGGCAAGCCAGCCGAGAGGTGCAAATCCGACGCGCCTTGCTTGGCGCTGAAGGCGAGCAGCTCAGTGATATCCATGGGACTCCCCAATTACAAGCAAGCAGGTAGAATGCCGCGATCCCCTGGAGGCTGTTTACAAAGCGGCGAGCACAGGTCAGCAAGGCGAAATCAGTCGAACAAGCGCAATGTACGAGCGGTACATGTGCATCTTGAGGCTGACGTCAACGCAGCATGGCCAGGCGCAGCAATTTGTAGACGCCCCCTATAAAGGCCGGGCTTTATAGAGCGCAAGTAATGTCCACGATAGCAGAGAATATTGCAAAGGTCGGAGCGCGCATCCGTGAGGCGGCGCAAGCCTCGCGGCGGAATTTTGCCGATATCGGCCTGCTGGCGGTGAGCAAGACCAAACCGGCAGCCGCCATCCGCGAAGCCCATGCTGCCGGTATTCGCGACTTCGGCGAGAACTACCTGCAGGAAGCCCTGGAAAAACAGGTCGAATTGAGCGGTCTGCCCTTGATCTGGCACTTCATCGGCCCCATTCAATCGAACAAGACCCGGCCCATCGCCGAGCACTTCGACTGGGTACATTCGGTGGATCGCCTGAAAATCGCGCAACGCCTGTCCGATCAACGACCAGCGCAGCTGCCGCCGCTGAACATCTGCCTGCAGGTCAACGTCAGCGCCGAGGACAGCAAGTCCGGCTGCAGCCCCGCCGAACTGGCGCAACTGGCGGGCGCCGTCGCGGCCCTGCCGAACCTGCGTCTGCGCGGGCTGATGGCGATTCCCGAGCCCACCGACGACGTCGCCGCACAACACGCTGCATTCGCCCGTCTGCGTCAGCTACGTGATGACCTGGCGCTCGACCTCGACACCCTGTCCATGGGCATGAGCCATGACCTGGAGGCCGCCATCGCAGAAGGCGCCACCTGGGTACGCATCGGTACTGCCCTGTTCGGCGCCCGTGACTACGGCCAGCCCGCCCACCAATAAGGAAGCCCTATGAACCATCCGATCATTGCCTTCGTCGGCGCCGGCAACATGGCTGCCAGCCTGATTGGCGGTCTGCGCGCCCAGGGTGTGCCGGCCAGCGCCATTCGCGCCAGCGAGCCCGGCGAGGAACAGCGTGCACGCCTGCAGCAGGAGCACGGCATCACCACCTTCGCCGACAATGCCGAAGCCATCAAAGGTGCCGACCTGATCGTGCTGGCAGTCAAGCCGCAGGTCATGAAAGCGGTATGCCTGGACCTGGCCGCGCATCTGGCCGCCAATCAGGTGATCATCTCCATCGCTGCCGGCATCAGCTGCGCCAGCCTGGAAAACTGGCTGGGCGAGTGCCCGCTGGTGCGCTGCATGCCCAATACGCCGGCGCTACTGCGCCAGGGCGTGTCCGGGCTGTTCGCCAACCCGCGCGTCAGCGCTGAGCAGAAGGCCCAGGCCGAGCACGTGCTGAGCGCCGTCGGCCTGGCCCTGTGGCTGGACGAGGAATCCCAGCTCGACGCCGTCACCGCCGTTTCCGGCAGTGGCCCCGCCTATTTCTTCCTGCTGATCGAAGCCATGACCACAGCCGGCGAACAACTCGGTCTGCCACGCGAAACCGCTGCACGCCTGAGCATTCAGACCGCGCTGGGCGCCGCGCGCATGGCCAGTGAAAGCGATGTCGACGCCGCAGAACTGCGTCGCCGTGTTACCTCGCCGAACGGAACCACCGAAGCGGCGATCAAAACCTTCCAGGCCGGCGGCTTCGAGGCGCTGGTACAAAAGGCACTCAACGCTGCGGCCAATCGCTCGACCGAACTCGCCGAACAACTGGGTCAATAAGGAGACAGCATGTCCGGACTCATCGAAGCCCTCATCTATATCATCCAGACCCTCGGCAGCCTGTATCTGCTGATCGTGCTGCTGCGCTTCATCCTGCAACTGGTGCGGGCCGACTTCTACAACCCGCTGAGCCAGTTCATCGTCAAGGCCACGCAACCGCTGCTGACGCCACTGCGCCGGATCATTCCGAGCTTTGCCGGGCTGGATATAGCCTCACTGATCCTGGCAATCCTCGTGCAGTTGCTGCTGATGATCGTCACCCTGACCCTGATGGGCTACAACGTCGGCGGTTTCATCCTGCAGTTGCTGGTGTGGTCGCTGATCGGCGTGACCTCGCTGTTCCTCAAGGTGTTCTTCTTCGCCCTGATCATCAGCGTCATCCTCTCCTGGGTCGCTCCGGGCAGCTACAACCCTGGCGCCCAGCTGGTGAACCAGATCTGCGAGCCGCTGCTGGCACCGTTTCGCAAGCTGCTGCCGAACCTGGGTGGTCTGGACATCTCGCCGATCTTCGCCTTCATCGCCATCAACCTGGCGGATCGCTTCATCATCGGCGGCCTGGCGGCCTACACCGGCCTGCCACCGATGCTCAGCCCCTTCCTCTAAGAGCCTGTTCAAAGGCTCGCGAGCTAGCGCTATGCAAGGCAAAAACAGGTGAGGAAGCGGAGTTTACAAGTGATAAATGAGCAGTCCGAGCCTGTTTTTAACGCAGCAAAGCCGACGCGCAGCAGACTTTGAGCAGGTTCTCAGGATGAGCTTCTACCGCTGGGATGGCGAGGACCTGATCCTCGACTGCCACCTGCAACCCAAGGCGAGCAAGGACGAGTTCGCCGGGCTGCAGGCTGAGCGGCTGAAGATCCGCCTCACCGCCCCGCCGGTCGACGGCAAGGCCAACGCCCAGTTGCAGGCCTTCCTGGCCAAGGCGTTCGGCGTCGCCAAGAGCCAGGTCAGCCTGGAAAGTGGCACGCTAAACCGGCACAAGCGCCTGCGCATCCGCGCCCCGCAGATCCTGCCGCCGATCCCAGGTCTGCAGCGCGCCTGACGACCATTCAGCCGCCATAGCCGACCATAAGGCGGGACTGCAAACGCAGCCAATTGACGGCTGCCTCGTAGCTCGCATAATGCAGGCTATTGTCGTCAATGCCGTGCTTCCTGGCGGCAAACTCAATTGAACCGTCACGCAGCCCCCGCAAGTGGATGATCTTGCCGACAGGAGAGCCAGGATGAGCATGGAACGTCTCAGCCAGCAGGTTGACGCCTACGTCGCATGGAAACGCGAACTGATGCGCGAGATCACGCGCTATCGCAGCTGGCTGGAACACAATCGCCTCAACTCCGAGGCGGTGCAGGCCAAGCTCGAACGCGCCCTGAAGATCCTGCGCACCGATCACATCACCCTGGCCTTCGTCGGCGAGTTCTCGCGCGGCAAGACCGAGCTGATCAACAGCCTGTTCTTCTCCGAATATGGCCAGCGCATGCTGCCCTCGCATGCCGGTCGCACCACCATGTGCCCGACCGAGCTGTTCTTCGACCCGCGCTCGGAACGCCCCTACATTCGCCTGCTGCCCATCGAGACCCGCACCGCCTCGGCCAGCGTCGCGCAGTTCAAGCGTATCCCCCGCCACTGGGTGAACATCCCGCTGGATACCAGCGACCCGGCCAACATGGCACTGGCTTTCAGCCAGGTGGCCAAGACCAAGCCGATGCCGGTAGAGCAGGCGATCCAGCTCGGCTTCCACCCGGACATGCTCGAAGGCACCGGCAAACGCGGCCAGGTGCTGGTGCCGGCCTGGCGCCACGCCATGGTCAACTTCGACCACCCGTTGCTGCGTCAGGGCCTGCGCATTCTCGATACTCCCGGCCTCAATGCCCTGGGCAGCGAGCCCGAGCTGACCCTGTCGATGCTGCCCAACGCCCAGGCGATCATCTTCCTGCTGTCTGCCGACACCGGCGTCACGGCCAGCGACATGCACATCTGGCAGCAGCACATCCGCCAGCTCGACGAGGACGCGCAGACCAGCCTGTTCGCCGTGTTGAACAAGATCGACGTGCTCTGGGACGACCTGGCCGGCGAGACCTTCGTGCACAACGCCATCAGCCAGATCCAGAGCGCCACCGCCAAGCAGCTGGGCATCGCCAAGCAGGACGTCCTGCCGCTGTCGGCCAAACAGGCGCTGCTGGCCAAGGTGCGCAAGGATGAGGCACTGCTGGCACGCAGCCTGATGGCCAATCTGGAGAACCTGCTGTGCGAACGCATCGTCGCGCAGAAGGAACGCCTGATCGAAGACCATGTAGTGCGGCAGGTTCTGGCGTTGCTGAACAACAGCCAGCACGTGCTCAACCTGCGCCTGGAGAAGGTCAGCGAACAGCTGGCCCTGCTCGGCAACCATCAGCAGGACAACGGCCAGTTGTTGTTCGAACTGACCGCCAAGACCAAGGAAGACCACAGCCGCCACCACAAGCGCCTGCTCGGCCTGAAGACCAATCAGCGCCTGCTGCTGCGCCAGGGCCAGTTGCTACGCCACGCGGCCCGCCCCGAGCGCCTGGAACAGCACCTGAGCGAAGTCCGGCGCAACCTCACCGGCAGCTGGACGACCCTGGGCATCAACCAGGCCATCCTGCACTTCTTCCAGGCTGTGGAGCAGGACCTGCACAACCTGCAGCACGAAGCTGAGATGGCCAACAAGATGGTCGCCGCCATCTATCGCCGACACAACGAAGACAACCCGCTGGGAGGCGTCGACGCGCCGCAGTTCAAGATCCAGCGCTACCTGCGTGAGCTGAACAACCTGCAGACCAAGGGCGATCAGTTCCGCCTGCACCTCAAGACCTTGCTCACCGAGCAGCGCAGCCTGACGCGACGCTTCTTTGCCACCCTGGCCCAGGAAGTCATCGGCCTGCACCAGCGCCTGCGCCTGGACGCCGAGCAATGGGCGGCCGATGCATTGATGCCGTTGATGCAACACACCCTGGAACACAAGCAGATGCTGGAAACCCACATGCTGCGCCTCAAGGCCCTGGCCCAGGAAACCCAGCAGACACGCAAGCGCAGCCTGCAACTGGCGCGCTACCACGAAGAACTTGAGCAACAACTGGCCCAGGCCAGCGACATGCTGCGCGTGCTGCGGCGTCCGGCACCGGTGCAGCGCCAGGGCAAGGTGGTCAGCCTGCCGCTGGCAGCGCGCCCTCGCAGCCTGTAGCGCGCCGCCAAACAGCGAGCGCTCGCGGGCTCGCGGGCTTGCTCGCTTGCCGCTCGGGGCGGTGCTCTTTAGACTGGCGCCCTCCTCCGATTCCTTAGCAGCGCCTCCATGCCCACTGCATTTCCCGAAGATTCCGTCGGCCTGGTCAGCCCCCAGGTATTGCGCTTCAGCGATCCCCTGGCGTTGGCCTGCGGGCGTAGCCTGGCCGAGTACGAACTGGTCGTCGAAACCTATGGCGAACTGAACGCCGCGCGCAGCAATGCGGTGCTGATCTGCCACGCCCTGTCCGGCCATCATCACGCCGCCGGCTACCACAGCCCGGATGATCGCAAACCCGGCTGGTGGGACAGCTGCATCGGCCCCGGCAAACCGATCGACACCAACAAGTTCTTCGTCGTCAGCCTCAACAACCTCGGTGGCTGCAACGGCTCCACCGGCCCGAGCAGCATCAACCCGGCCACCGGCAAACCTTACGGCGCCGATTTCCCGGTGATGACCGTGGAAGACTGGGTGCACAGCCAGGCGCGCCTGGCCGATGTGCTCGGCATTGCCCAGTGGGCGGCGGTGATCGGCGGCAGCCTCGGCGGCATGCAGGCCATGCAGTGGACCATCAGTTACCCCGAGCGCGTACGCCATTGCCTGGCCATCGCCTCGGCGCCCAAACTGTCGGCGCAGAACATCGCCTTCAACGAGGTGGCGCGCCAGGCGATTCTCACCGACCCGGAATTCCACGGCGGACACTTCCAGGAACAGGGCGTGATCCCCAAACGCGGCCTGATGCTGGCGCGTATGGTCGGCCACATCACCTACCTGTCCGATGACGCCATGGGCGAGAAATTCGGCCGCGGACTGAAGAGCGAAAAGCTCAACTACGACTTCCACAGCGTCGAGTTCCAGGTGGAAAGCTACCTGCGCTACCAGGGCGAGGAATTCTCCGGCCGCTTCGATGCCAACACCTACCTGCTGATGACCAAGGCACTGGACTACTTCGACCCGGCCGCCACCCATGACGGTGATCTGGCCAAGACCCTGGCCGCGGCCAAGGCCGACTTCTGCGTGATGTCCTTCACCACCGACTGGCGCTTCTCCCCGGCCCGCTCACGGGAAATCGTCGACGCCCTGCTGGCCGCGAAAAAGAACGTCTGCTACCTGGAGATCGATGCACCGCAGGGCCACGACGCCTTCCTCATGCCGATCCCGCGCTATCTGCAGGCATTCGACAGCTACATGAAACGGATCGAGGTGTGAGCATGCGAGCGGATCTGGAAATCATCCAGGAATGGATCGCCCCCGGCAGTCGCGTACTCGACCTGGGCTGCGGCGACGGCGAACTGCTGGCCGGCCTGCGCGACAACAAACAGGTCTCCGGCTACGGCCTGGAGATCGACCCGGACAAGATCGCGCTGTGCATCGAGCGCGGCGTCAACGTCATCGAACAGAACCTCGACCTGGGCCTGGGCAACTTCGCCAGCAACAGCTTCGACGTGGTGGTCATGACACAGTCGCTGCAGGCGCTGCATTACCCGGACAAGGTGCTGGCCGAGATGCTGCGCGTCGGCAAGACCTGCATCATCACCTTCCCCAATTTCGGCCACTGGCGCTGCCGCTGGTACCTGACGACAAAAGGTCGCATGCCGGTATCGGACTTCCTGCCCTATACCTGGTACAACACACCGAACATCCACTTCTGCACCTTCGAGGACTTCGAGCGCCTCTGCCATGCCCAGGGTGCCCGCGTGGAAGAACGCCTGGCAGTGGACCGTGACCATCGCCACGGCCTGGCAAGCCGCATCTGGCCCAACCTGCTGGGCGAGATCGGCATCTACCGCATCAGCGGCTCGGCCCCTGCCGCGCACCGCGTCGCGGTCTGAACGAGGAGAACATCATGCGCCGCATCATCCCCTTCCTGATCGCCCTGTGCCTGGCCCTGCCGGCCGCCGCCGAGCGCAAGCAAAGCTTCGGCGATCTCGACGTGCACTACAGCGTCTTCAACTCCAGTTTCATCCAGCCGGACATCGCCGCAGCCGCCGGCCTGACCCGCAGCAAGACCCAGGGCGTGATCAACATCGCCGTGCTCAAGGCCGGCAAGCCCAGCACCGCAGTGGTCGGTGGCGAAGTGAAGGATCTGCTCGGCAAGAGCACCGCACTGACCTTCCGCCAGGTCACCGAGGGCGAGGCCATCTATTACCTGGCGCAGTTCCCCTTCAAGACCCGCGAAGTACTGAGCTTCACCCTCAACGTACGCCAGGGTGACGACGCGCACCGCATCACCTTCAATCAGGAAATGTTCCCGGATGACTGAGTTCAAGGAGCTGGTGCTGGCCAGTCACAACGCCGGCAAACTCAAGGAACTGCAGGCCATGCTCGGCGACGCCGTGCGCGTGCGCTCGATCGGTGAGTTCAGCCAGGTCGAGCCGGAAGAAACCGGCCTGTCGTTCGTCGAGAACGCCATCCTCAAGGCGCGCAACGCCGCGCGCATCTCCGGCCTGCCGGCGCTGGCCGACGACTCCGGCCTGGCGGTGGATTTCCTCGGTGGCGCGCCTGGCATCTACTCGGCGCGCTACGCAGATGGCGCAGGCGATGCGGCGAACAACGCCAAGCTGCTCGATGCCCTGAAAGACGTGCCGGACGCCCAGCGCGGCGCCCAGTTCGTCTGCGCCCTGGCCCTGGTGCGACATGCCGACGACCCGCTGCCGATCCTCTGCGAAGGCCTCTGGCATGGCCGCATCCTGCACCAGGCCCGTGGCGAGCATGGCTTCGGCTACGACCCGCTGTTCTGGGTGCCGGAGAGCGAGTGCTCCAGCGCCGAGATGCCGGCCGCGCAGAAGAACCGCCTCAGCCACCGCGCCCGCGCCATGGCCCTGCTCAAGCAGCGTCTGGGGCTGGCATGAGCGACACCGCTGGCGGGCGCTTCCTGCTCCCGCCCCTTGCGCTGTATATCCACATCCCGTGGTGCGTGCGCAAATGTCCTTATTGCGACTTCAACTCCCACGCCGCGGGGCCAACGCTGCCGGAGGATGAGTACGTCGACGCGTTGCTGGCCGACCTCGATCTCGACCAGCAGCACGTGCACGACCGGCCGCTGACCTCGATCTTCTTCGGCGGTGGCACCCCCAGCCTGTTCTCCGACCGCGCCCTGGGCCGCCTGCTGGAAGGTGTCGAGCGCAGCATAGCGTTCGCGCCGGACATCGAGATCACCCTGGAAGCCAACCCCGGCACCTTCGAGCAGGCCAAATTCAAGGGCTACCGCAGCCTCGGCATCAACCGCCTGTCCATCGGCGTGCAGAGCTTCCAGCAGGACAAGCTCAAGGCACTGGGGCGCATCCACAACGGCGACGAGGCCATCCGCGCCGCCGACATGGCGCGCGCCGCCGGCTTCGACAATTTCAACCTCGACCTGATGCACGGCCTGCCCGAGCAGAGCATCGAGGACGCGCTGTTCGACCTGCGCACTGCCATCAGCCAGGGCCCGACGCACCTGTCCTGGTACCAGCTGACCATGGAGCCGAACACGGTGTTCTGGAGCCAGCCGCCGGTACTTCCCGAGGACGACCTGCTGTGGGACATCCAGGAAGCCGGCCAGGCGCTGCTCGCCGCCGAAGGCTACGCGCAGTACGAGGTGTCGGCCTACGCCCAGCCCGGTAAACAGGCGCGGCACAACCTCAATTACTGGACCTTCGGTGATTTTCTCGGCATCGGCGCCGGCGCCCACGCCAAGCTCAGCACACGGGACGGGCGCATCCTGCGCACTTGGAAGACCCGCTTGCCGAAGGACTACCTCGACCCGGCCAAGGCCTACCAGGCCGGCGAACGTGTGCTCGATGCCGAGGAATTGCCCTTCGAGTTCCTGATGAACGTGCTGCGCCTGAGCGATGGCGCACCGGCCGAGCTGTTCAGCCAGCGCACCGGCCTGCCGCTGCAGCAACTCGAGCAGGCACGCCGCGAAGCCGAACGCCAGGGTCTGCTGCAGGCCGACGACACGCGACTGGTCGCCACCGCGAAGGGCCAGCTGTTTCTCAACGACCTGCTGCAACAGTTCCTGGCTTAGCGTCTGTACAAAAAGTCGCCGAGCACAGGCACCTTTAGGACGGCACCTAGATCACCCACAGCGCAACAAGAATCCGTTAGGCTTAGGCGCCTCGCTCGCGCAGCCCTGATGCCGCTGCGCTGACCGTTACCCCTGCCAAGGAGCCTGAATGGATCTGCTACTGGACCTGATCGTCACCCTTTCGCGCTGGAGCCGCAGCCACCTCAGCGACATCTCCCTGGCCATCATGGCCACCCTGCTGGTGCTGTTCGGCCCAGCCATCAACGCCTGGGTTCAACGCACCATCGGCAACCTCAACTTCGTACTGCGCACCCTGCTCTTCGTGGTGTTCTGCGCGGTCGGTTATGGCCTGGCCATCGTCTTCCTCACGCCCTGGCTGGCAAAGGGTCTGGCCTACTTCAACAACTTCACCCTGGCGCCGGTGCTGATCCTGATCTTCGTGGTCATTGGCATACTGGCCGACCGCAATTAGCGGACGCAGGCCCCTGGGCATGTCAATCTCGCAGCCAGGCCATGACCTGCTCGGCCAGTCGAGCTGGGCTGTCGTGCGTCGAGTCCAGCCGTAGCAGGGGACAATCAAGCTGCTGCTCGATCCATGTTTCGTGCATGAGCAGGCTGCGCGTGCGCAGATCCCCCTGCTCGTAGCCTGATGCCCAGTCGAGGAAGGCCTGGCTCTGGGCGTGCATGTCGCCGCCCGGCTCGATGCGCTCGCCGTAGCGCGCCGCTTCACGCTGATGCAGACGACGCATGCGCTCTGCATCGTCCAGACGCAGGAACAACGCATGGCTGAACGCAGGAATCAGCGCCTCGCCCCAGCTGCACAGTGAGCCGCTCAATATCCAGTTGGGTGCCTGCTGCAGTTGCTCGCGGATCAAGGCCACGCGCTGCTGCGGCGGGCGCTTGTGCAGGTACGGTGGCTCGCTGGGCAACCAGTAGAAATCGTCGGTATCCAGATGCAGCCAACCACAGCGCTCGGCCAACGTGCGGGCCAGGGTGGTGGTGCCCGAACCGGATGCACCGAAGATATGTAATCGAACCTCCATGGATTCACCTCTCCTCGAACAGGACTTCATCATGATTCGCCCCTACCATCGCGCAGACTGCGACGCCGTACTCGACCTCTGGCTGAAGGCCTCCCTCCTGGCCCACGACTTCGTGCCGCCGGCGTTCTGGCACGAACAACTGACAGCCATGCGCGACCACTATCTACCGCAGGCCGAAACCCTGGTGCTGCAGAAGAACGACCAGCTACTCGGCTTCGTGTCACTGCATGAGCAGCGCCTGGCCGCACTGTTCGTCAGCCCGCACGCCCAAGGCCGCGGCCTGGGTCGTCAGCTACTGGACGAGGCCAAACGCAGGCGCGACCGCCTGGAACTCGGCGTCTACCGCGCCAACACCCGGGCGGTGGCCTTCTACCAGGCAGGCGGCTTCGTGACGGTGGACGAGACGCGCGACCCGAACACCGGCCAGCCAGAGCTGACGATGCGCTGGTCGCGCTAACGAGGAAGACTCAGTTGCCTTCGCGGCGCAGCGCCTGCGGGGTAAAGTCGCGCGGGGTCAGTCTGGCGTTGAAGTCGTACATCTTCTCGTTGTTGTCCAGGCCGTCGGCGAAGTAACGACCGCCCTTGAAGTCGTAGATCGTCTCCAGGGTCGAGCCGAACATCGGCACATCGTAGTAACTGATCGGGTGGGCTTCCTGCAGGCCGATCAGATTACCGGCGCGGTCATACAGGTCGACCGCAAGGATCTGCCAACTGTCCTCGTCGAGGTAGAAACGACGCTTGCCGTAGGGATGGCTGAAGCCTTTGCGCAGATCGGCCTCCACCACCCAGACGCGGTGTAGCTCGTAACGCAGCAGCTCCGGATTGACGTGCTTGGCCCGCAAGATATCGGCATAGGCAATGCCCTGCTGGTGCACCGCGTAGCTATTGTAAGGCACCAGCAGTTCGCGCTTGCCCAACAACTGCCACTCGTAGCGGTCCGGGGCGCCGTTGTAAGAGTCGACCTGGTCGGCGGTGGCCATGCCGTTGGTGTCGGGCTGCAGGGTGTCGTAGGCGAGCATCGGCAGGCGCCGCACGCGCCGCTCGCCACGGTTGAAGCGCCAGGCCTTGCGAATCGCCAGAACCTGGTCGAGCGTCTCCTGCACCACCAGGGCCGAACCGGCCAGTTTGGCCGGCGCCACCACCTTGTACTTGTAGTAGAACAGGGTGTTTTCTAGATCCTGCGGGGCGATGCCTTCGCGGCCGTAGAGGAAGTAGATGTCGCGCTCGAGCTTGAGCAGGTTGTAACTGCCGTTGGCGAGCACCGCCGCCTGGTTGGTGGCCATGCTGATCTGGTCGCCACGGTAACGCATGATGTGGTTCCAGATGGCCTCCTGGCCGTTCTGCGGCAGCGGGAACGGCACACCAGCGGCTGCGCCCTGGACGCCATTGCCGCCAGAGATCAGCTCGGCATTGAGCGCGTTGAAGCGCGTGGCATCGTAGATGCGTTGCGGCGCGGCAGCACTGCGACGAGTCGGGAATACGCGCAGGTAGAAGCTCGGGTTCTGCTGCAGGAGCATCTTGAGGCCGACCGGCAGCTGTTGTTCGTACTGCGCCAGGTTCTGGCTATCGACCCGGTACAGCAGTTTGTCGTCGGCGTAGGGATCCGGGTGGTGCATCCCCGGCTGGTAACCCGCCGGCGGCGTGGCCAGGCCACCTGTCCAGGCGGGGATGGTGCCCGCGGCATTGGCGGCTCGCTCGCCACCCAGCGGGGTCAGGTCCTGCCCCAGGCGTGCAGCCTGACTGGCGTCGACCTTGGCCTGAGCCTGAAAGGCCAGGGCAGTCAGCAGAAGAAGGGAAACCGATCTCAACACAATGCTCTCCTTGCGGCGCCATGGCAGCGGCGTCGCCAATATCCGCACGCCTGGCAGGCATGCTTATCGTTGTTGTGTCTTGCGGTGAGGGGGCCGTCCTGGCCGGCTGTCGGGTTATCCCGATCTGATCGTGCATCCAGCTGGTTCTAAGCCCGGGCGATCCTGGCGAACGCGGATCGCCCGGCAATCATTCCTGGCGTTGGAACTTGAGGTCCCATACACCGTGGCCAAGGCGCTCGCCGCGACGTTCGAACTTGGTTACCGGACGCTCCTCGGGGCGCGGCACATAGGTGCCATCGGCGGCCAGGTTGCGATAGCCCGGCGCGGCGTTCATCACCTCGAGCATATGCTCGGCATAGTTCTCCCAGTCGGTGGCCATGTGCAGCACACCGCCGATCTTCAGCTTGCTGCGCACCAGTTCGGCAAACGCCGGCTGGACGATGCGGCGCTTGTGATGACGCGCCTTGTGCCAGGGGTCGGGGAAAAACAGCAGCACGCGGTCGAGGCTGGCGTCGGCCACGCAGTCGCGCAGCACTTCCAGGGCGTCGCAGCTGTAAACACGCAGGTTGCTCAAATTCTGCGTCATCACCCCGTTGAGCAGCGCCCCGACACCCGGTTTGTGTACTTCGACACCGATGAAGTCTTGCTCCGGCGCAGCGGCAGCCATTTCCAGGGTGGAGTGGCCCATGCCGAAGCCGATCTCGAAGGTACGCGGCGCGCTGCGACCGAACACCTGATCGAAGTCACGCAGGCCATCCTCGAGCGCCAGACCGAACAACGGCCAGCCCTTGTCCAGGCCGCGTTGCTGGCCTTCGGTCATGCGCCCGGCACGCATCACGAAGCTCTTGATGGTACGACGCTGGCGACCGTCTTCGGTCAGTTCGGACTGCTGGGTATCGGTCATGCTGTGCTCTTGTAGATTGCGTTACGACTTGGCGCGCCGGCGGACCGGCACGCAGCAAATCGTCTTCCTTAATTGATCAGGCCAGTCAGCGGCGACGACGCACTGGCATAGAGTTTCTTCGGCATGCGGCCAGCCAGGTAAGCTAGGCGACCGGCCTCGACGGCATGCTGCATGGCACGCGCCATCAGCACCGGATCCTGGGCTTCGGCAATGGCGCTGTTCATCAGCACCGCCTCGCAGCCCAGCTCCATGGCGATGGTGGCGTCGGACGCCGTACCCACACCGGCATCGACCAGCACCGGCACCTTCGATTCTTCGAGGATGATGCGCAGGTTGTAGGGGTTGCAGATGCCCAGGCCCGAACCGATCAGGCCGGCCAGCGGCATCACCGCAATGCAGCCGATTTCGGCCAGTTGGCGGGCGATGATCGGGTCGTCACTGGTGTACACCATCACGTCGAAGCCGTCCTTGACCAGTACTTCGGCCGCCTTGATGGTTTCGATGACGTTGGGGAACAGGGTCTTCTGGTCGGCCAGCACTTCCAGCTTGACCAGGTTGTGGCCATCGAGCAGCTCGCGAGCCAGGCGGCAGGTACGCACGGCCTCGACGGCATCGAAACAGCCGGCGGTGTTGGGCAGGATGGTGTACTTGTCCGGGCTGATCACGTCGAGCAGATTCGGTTCGCCCGGATTCTGGCCGATGTTGGTACGGCGCACCGCCACGGTGACGATCTCGGCGCCCGAAGCGGCGATGGCGTCACGGGTCTCGTCCATATCCTTGTACTTGCCGGTACCGACCAGCAGGCGCGACTGGAACGTACGACCGGCCAGCGTGAAGGGCTTGTCGCTGCGAACTTGGCTCATGGAATACTCCTCGAGGGGTCAACCGCCGCCGATGGCGTGCACCACTTCCACCTGATCGCCCTCGGCGAGCTGGGTGCTGTCGTGCTGGCTGCGTGGAACGATGTCCTGATTGAGCTCGACCGCCACACGGCGCCCGGTCAGATCGAGGCGAACCAACAGGTCGGCGACGCTCTGGTTATCCGGCAGTTCGAAGGGTTCACCATTCAACTGGATACGCATGACGACTCGATCACAACTAGAAAGAGGGCCGGCATTCTAGCCCGATAGGCGGCGGCGACCAAGGCTAAAAGGCGCCATTCGTCCTCATTTCTGACGCCAGGGTCAGGTCATTTTCCAGGCCGCCAGCCCCAGGCACAGCCAGCCGACCAGGAAGGCGACACCACCGAACGGGGTGATGATGCCCAGCTTGCCGATGCCGCTGAGCGTCAGCAGATAGAGACTACCGGAGAACAGCAAGATGCCCAGTGCGAAGGCGCCACCGGCCAGGTTGAGCAGACGCCCGGGGGCGTGCAGCGCCAGCAGACCGACGCCGAACAGGGCCAGCGCGTGGATCAGCTGATAGTGCGTGCCGGTCTGAAACACCGCCAGATACTCGGCCGTCAGCCGGTTCTTCAGACCGTGGGCGGCAAAGGCGCCCAGTGCGACACCAGTAAAACCGGCGAATGCGGATAACAGCAGCCAGAGACGGGCCATGGAAACTCCTGAATAGATCGACCTGCACGCAGTTTAAGCGCTGGGCCGAGAGGTGGAATGGTCGCTATTGTCACACCCGCGACCAATCCTGTGGTGCCGCGCGCGCCCCTTGATCTCTTTTTTGTTGCCAGCCATCCCAGACGGCAAAAACGACGGCAAAAATCGCTCCAGTCGATTTTTTGCTTTAATAGCGCCTCACTTGATCATTGCGAGACCCCATGCTCCGAGCCCTTACCCGCCGCCTGCTGAAACTGCTGCTCTGGCTGATGCTGGCCAGTGCGCTGCTGGTGCTAGTCCTGCGTTGGGTGCCGCCGCCCGGCACGGCGCTGATGATCGAGCGCAAGATCGAATCCTGGAACAGCGGGCAGTCACTGGAGCTCAAGCGCCAGTGGCGGCCCTGGAACGAGCTGCCGGACAACCTGAAGATGGCGGTGATCGCCGCCGAGGATCAGAAGTTCGCCGAGCACTGGGGCTTCGACATGGGTGCCATCCAGGCCGCCCTGGCGCACAACCAGAGTGGCGGCTCGCTGCGCGGCGCCAGCACCCTCAGCCAGCAGGTGGCGAAGAACCTGTTCCTCTGGTCCGGCCGCAGCTGGCTGCGCAAGGGACTGGAAGCCTGGTTCACCGCGCTGATCGAACTGCTCTGGTCGAAGGAACGCATCCTCGAGGTCTACCTCAACAGCGTCGAGTGGGGCGATGGCATCTTCGGCGCCGAAGCTGCCGCGCAGCATCATTTCGGCGTGGGCGCGCCGTACCTGAACCGCCAGCAGGCCAGCCAGCTGGCTGCCGTGCTGCCCAACCCGCTGCGCTGGAGCGCAGGCCGGCCGAATGGCTACATCATTCGCCGCGCGGCCTGGATTCGCCAGCAGATGAACCAGCTCGGCGGCAGCCACTACCTCAACCAGCTCAAACCCAAACGCCCGGACGGCTGGCCGCGCTGGCTGTAGACCGGGCTAGCGGCTGCGAAACGCCTTGCGCGGCACCGCGTGCAGCAGCGCGACGTCATCGCCGCGCAGATGTACGGTCAACCCCCATTGCGGATAGACCCAGGCCTGACCGTCAGCCAGTTCCAGGGTCAGGCGCGGCTGCCCGAGACTGGCCGCCAGGCGCTCGCTGGCCAGCGCCTGCGGGGCACTCAGGTTGAGGCTGGCAATGGCGAAAGCAGCCATCTGATCCAGCAGCGACTCATCCAGGGCCAACTCTGCGTCACCCGGCTTCAGCCCTTGTGCCGCCATCAGGCTGTCGCGCTGACCTTGGCTCAAGGCCAGTTCAGCCTGCAACGCCCACTCGCCCTCCTCCCCTTCGAGTGTTGCCCGATAGGTCAGCCGTGCGCCGTCCAGGCGTGGCTCCAGCCACAGCTCGCCCCCGGTCATCGCCCGCAGATCGCGCAGCGTCAGTTCATCCTCGGCCAGCGGTTGCAACAGGGCATCACGCCACTGCTGCAGGTTGGCGACCGGATGCACCTCGCTGCTGCGCATCAACCAGGCGCCCCAGGCGAAGAACAGCACGGCCACGACCAGGAACACCAGCCAGTGCTGCGCTTTCAGAGGGGCTTTATTCAAGGCATTTGCTCCAGACAGAAAAAAACCGCACCAGGGTGCGGTTTTTCGGGGTATCGACAAGCTCAGGCGGCGATGCAGCCCTTGAGCTTGTTCATCGCGTTCTTCTCCAACTGACGAATACGCTCAGCCGACACGTTGTACTTGGCTGCCAGGTCGTGCAGCGTCGCCTTCTCCTCGGCCAGCCAACGCTGGTAAAGGATGTCGCGGCTACGCTCGTCCAGGCCTTCCAGCGCTTCGTGCAGGTTGCTGCTGGAACTGTCGCTCCAGTCGGCATCCTCGAGCTGGCGAGCCGGATCGTAGCGATGGTCTTCCAGGTAGTGTGCAGGCGACTGGAAGGCGCTGTCGTCGTCGGCATCGGCTGCCGGGTCGAAGGCCATGTCGTGACCTGTCAAGCGACTTTCCATCTCGCGCACTTCGTGCGGCTCGACGCCCAGGCTCTCGGCCACGGCGGTCACTTCGTCGTTGTTCAGCCAGGCCAGACGCTTTTTCTGGCTGCGCAGGTTGAAGAACAGTTTGCGCTGGGCCTTGGTGGTGGCCACTTTGACGATGCGCCAGTTCTTCAGGATGAACTCGTGGATTTCCGCACGAATCCAGTGCACGGCGAAGGACACCAGGCGCACACCCATTTCCGGGTTGAAGCGTTTGACCGCCTTCATCAGGCCGACGTTGCCTTCCTGGATCAGGTCAGCCTGGGCCAGGCCATAACCGGAGTAGCTGCGTGCGATATGCACCACGAAACGCAGGTGGGCCAACACCATCTGGCGGGCGGCCTCGAGGTCCTGCTGGTAGTAGAGATTTTCGGCCAGCTCACGCTCCTGCTCGGGCGTCAGCAGCGGAATGCTGTTGACCGCATGCACGTATGCTTCCAGGTTGGCGCCTGGAACCAGAGCATGAACAGGTTGCAAGGAAGTGGACATTCGAATCCTCCGATTCACGAAACTCGTGCAGTGTAGCACTGCGCTATCTGATGCAGGGCCTGTGGATAAGTTCCCAGACAGATAGTCAATATCAACCAAAACAATGGCTTGTCAGCTTACGTTCAGCCTCGCTGACTGACGCCTCAGCGGGGCGCCAGTTCGTTGAGGTGACGCGCCACCGCCAGCCAGGCGCCAATATAGCCCAACAGCACGGCGCCGAGCAGCAGCGAAAAACCGTCGGAAGAAGGTACGCCACCTAACGCGAAATCGCTACCGTAAAGACCGGCCAAACGTACTACAGCATCGTTCAGCCAATCCAGCCCGAAGGCCAGCAGCAGCCAGGCGAAGACGCCTGCGCCGAAACCGTACAACGCGCCCATATAAAGGAAGGGACGTCGCACGTAGCCATCCGTTCCCCCCACCAGCTTGATCACTTCGATCTCGGCGCGGCGGTTCTCGATGTGCAGGCGGATGGTGTTGCCGATCACCAGCAGCAACGCCAGGATCAGCAGCAGGCTGAGGCCGAAGACGAAGCGATCGCCCAGCTTGAGGATCGCAGTCAGACGCTCGACCCAGACCAGATCGAGCTGCGCCTGCTCCACCTTGGGCAGTTCCGCCAGGCGCTGGCGCAAGGCTTCGAGCTTGGCCTTGTCGACCTCCTTCGGCGTCACCAGTACCACGCCGGGCAGCGGGTTCTCCGGCAATTCCTTCAGCGCCTGGCCCAGGCCGGACAGCTGCTGGAACTCTTCCAGCGCCTGCTCGCGGCTGATCCACTCGGCATCGGACACATCATCCATCGCCGCGATCTGCTCGCGCAGCGCCTGGCCGTCACGCTCGCCGGCGGACATGTCGAGGAACAGGGAAATCTGCGCCGCACGCTGCCAGGAACCGCCGAGCTTTTCGACGTTGTCCAGCAGCAGCGACAGGCCCATGGGCAGGCTCAGCGCCACGGCCATCACCAGGCAGGTAAAGAAACTGCCGATGGGCTGGCGAGCCAGACGGCGCAGGCTGTCGACCAGGCTGGCGCGATGGCTTTCCAGCCAGGCGTTGAGCAGGGTGCGAAAATCCGGCTCATCCGCCGGGCCGTCGACCACCTTGTTGCGCGGCGCCGCGCCGACACGTTCGGCCGGCTGCGGCGTGGGCATCTTCGATGCGCTCATCAGGCAGCCTCCCCATCACCGATCAGACGACCGCGTTGCAGAGTGAGCATGCGCTGGCGCATGCGCGCGATCAGGGCCAGGTCGTGGCTGGCGATCAGCACCGTGGTGCCCAGCTGGTTGATGTCTTCGAACACGCCCATGATCTCGGCGGCCAGACGCGGGTCGAGGTTACCGGTGGGCTCATCCGCCAGCAGCAGGGCGGGTCGGTGAACAATGGCGCGGGCAATACCGACGCGCTGTTGCTGACCAGTGGACAGATCGCCCGGCGACTGCGCGGCCTTGTCACTGAGGCTGACGCGCTCCAGCGCGGCACCGACCCGCTTGCCGATCTCCGGCTTGGACAGGCCGAGGATCTGCAGCGGCAGGGCGACGTTGTCGAACACGCTGCGGTCGAACAGCAACTGGTGGTTCTGGAACACCACGCCGATCTGCCGGCGCAGGAACGGAATCTGCGCATTGGTGATGGTCGACAGGTCCTGCCCGGCCAGCAACAGCTTGCCGCTGGTGGGCCGTTCCATCGCCAGCAACAGACGCAGCAGTGTGCTCTTGCCGGCACCGGAGTGGCCGGTGACGAAGAGAAACTCGCCGGGGCGAACGCGGAAACTCAGCTCGTGCAGCCCGACATGGCCATTGGGGTAACGCTTGGCGACCTGCTCGAATCGGATCATCCGCGTTCACGCTCCTCGAAGAGTGCCTGGACGAAGTCCTGCGCCTGGAACGGACGCAGATCATCGATGCCTTCACCCACGCCGATATAACGAATCGGCAGGCCGAACTGCTTGGCCAGGGCGAAGATGACGCCGCCCTTGGCGGTGCCGTCGAGTTTGGTCAGCGCCAGACCGGTGAGGTTCACCGTCTGGTTGAACTGCTTGGCCTGGTTGATGGCGTTCTGGCCGGTGCCGGCGTCGAGCACCAGCAGCACTTCGTGCGGCGCCGTCTCATCCAGCTTGCCGATCACGCGGCGCACCTTCTTCAGTTCTTCCATCAGGTTGTCTTTGGTGTGCAGGCGTCCGGCGGTATCGGCGATCAGCACGTCGATGCCGCGCGACTTGGCGGCCTGCACCGCATCGAAGATCACCGAGGCCGAATCGGCGCCGGTGTGCTGGGCGATCACCGCGATATTGTTGCGCTCGCCCCAGACCTGCAGCTGTTCCACCGCAGCGGCGCGGAAGGTATCGCCGGCAGCGAGCATGACCTTCTTGCCATCGAGCTGCAGCTTCTTGGCCAGCTTGCCGATGGTGGTGGTCTTGCCCACGCCGTTCACGCCGACGACGAGAATCACGTAGGGCTGCTTGGCCGTGTCGATCACCAGCGGCTGCTCGACCGGTTTGAGCAGGGTCACCAGCTCTTCCTGCAGCGCCTTGTACAGCGCGCCGCTGTCGGCCAGCTCCTTGCGCGCCACGCGCTTGGTCAGGCTGCCAATGATCGAGGTGGTCGCCTCGACGCCGACGTCGGCGGTGAGCAGGCGGGTTTCCAGATCATCGAGCAGGTCGTCGTCGATCGCCTTCTTGCCGAGGAACAGGCTGGCCATGCCCTCGCCAAGGCTGGCGCTGGTCTTGGACAGGCCCTGTTTGAGGCGGGCGAAGAAACCGGGTCTTTCCTGCGTGGCCGGCGCGGCAACGGCAACCGGCGCTGTCACCGGCTGCGCGGGCACGGCCTCGACGATGGGCTCGGGCAGCACAACCGGCTGCTCGGCGACAACCGGGGTGACCTGCGGCGGCGCCTCGACGGCTGGCTCGGGGTGAGCAGGGACCGGCGTCGCGGCCGCCTCAGGTTCGACGCTCTGCACGGCCGCTGGCGCCTGATCAGGCGTAGGCGCAGCCGGTTCGGCAGGCGTCTGAGCGGCTTCAGGTTGCTCGACGGACTCTGGCTGGAGCGGCTGAGTAGCCGTTTCTGCTGGCTTCTTGCGCCACCAACTGAACAGGGATTTCTTTTCTTCGGTCACAGGCGGGGTCTGCGCGCCAGCCTCGGCCGGCGACTTCTTGTCGTCATTGGAACCAAACATGGGTCGCTTGCATCTCAAGGGAGCGTTCGCTAACAGGCTGAAAAGCCTTGCCGCGCCGCCCCGGAAAAGGATGGGGTATCCTAGCACCTCTTCGCCCGCCGGCGGTACGACCGCCCAGGCTATCCGACAGGTCAGACTTTCGATGAATGCCATTGCCCGCCGTTCCCTCGGCCTGCTGTTCGGCGCACTCTGCGTGCCACTTGCGGCCTTCGCTTCTCCCGCTCAACCCACTCACGAATTCAAACTGGACAATGGCCTGAAGGTCATCGTCCGCGAGGATCACCGCGCCCCCGTGGTGGTCTCCCAGCTCTGGTACAAGGTCGGTTCCAGCTACGAGACGCCCGGCTCCACCGGCCTGTCCCATGCGCTGGAACACATGATGTTCAAGGGCAGCGCCAAGCTCGGCCCGGGCGAAGCCTCGGAAGTGCTGCGCCAGTTGGGCGCAGAAGAGAACGCCTTCACCAGCGACGACTACACCGCCTACTACCAGGTACTGGCCAGCGACCGCCTGCCGGTTGCCCTGGAGCTTGAAGCCGACCGCCTGGCCAGCCTGCAACTGCCGGCGGCCGAGTTCGACAAGGAAATCGAGGTAATCAAGGAGGAGCGCCGCCTGCGCACCGACGACCGCCCCTCGTCCAAGGCCTTCGAGCTGTTCAAGGCCATGGCCTACCCGGCCAGCGGCTACAGCATTCCCACCATTGGCTGGATGGCCGACCTCCAGCGCATGCACATCGACGAACTGCGCGCCTGGTACAAGAAGTGGTACGCGCCGAACAACGCCACCCTGGTGGTGGTCGGCGATGTGACCCTGGACGAGGTCAAGACCCAGGTGCAGCGCTACTTCGGCGATATTCCGCGCCGCGAGGTGCCGACCGCCAAGCTGCCGCTGGAACTCGCCGCGCCGGGCGAACGTCGCACCACGCTGCACCTCAAGACCCAACTGCCGAGCCTGCTGATGGGCTTCAACGTGCCAGGCCTGGCCACCGCCGAGACGCCGCGTCAGGTCTACGCCCTGCGCCTGGCCGCGGCCCTGCTCGATGGTGGTTACAGCGCGCGTCTGTCGACCCGCCTGGAGCGCGGCGAGGAACTCGTTTCCGGTGCCAGCGCCTGGTACAACGCCTTCACCCGGGGCGACAGCCTGTTCGTTCTGACCGCAACGCCCAACGTGCAGAAGGGCAAGACCCTGGAGCAGGCCGAAGCCGGCCTGTGGCGTGAGCTGGAGGAGTTGAAGAGGAACCCGCCATCGGCTGCCGAACTGGCGCGCGTGCGTGCCCAGGTCATCGCCAGCCTGGTGTTCGAGCGCGACTCGATCACCAGCCAGGCCACCAGCATCGGTCAACTGGAAACCGTCGGCCTGTCCTGGCAACTGATCGACCAGGAACTGAACGAACTGCAGGCCGTCACCCCAGCCGACATCCAGCAGGCCGCCCGCACCTTCTTCGTCCGCGACCGCCTGAGCGTCGCCCACATCCTGCCCGAAGCGTCCCGCAATGAGGAGTCCCGTCATGAAGACTGAGCATCGCCGCCTGGGCCTGCTCGGCCTGGTCCTGTCCAGCGCACTGGTGCTGGGCGCCTGCGCCAGCCTCTCTGACAATGCACCAACAGGCGGCGCCGCCAAGCTGCAGTCACTGGCCGCACTCGATGGCACGGCTCCCACCCGCCGCACTCTGGATATCCAGACCTGGCAGACGGCCCAGGGCGCCAAGGTATTGTTCGTCGAAGCCCATGAGCTGCCGATGTTCGACCTGCGCCTGACCTTCGCTGCCGGCAGCAGCCAGGACGGCGGCGTGCCGGGCCTGGCCACCCTGACCAACGCCATGCTCAACGAAGGCGTGCCGGGCAAGGATGTCGGCGCCATCGCTGCCGGCTTCGAGGGCCTCGGCGCCGAGTTCGGCAACGGTGCCTACCGCGACATGGCCGTGGCCAGCCTGCGCAGCCTCAGCGCCCGCGAGCAGCGTGAGCCGGCGCTGGCCCTGTTCGCCGATGTACTGGGCAAACCCACCTTCCCCGCCGACTCGCTGGCACGGATCAAGAACCAGCTGCTCGCCGGCTTCGAGTTCCAGAAGCAGAACCCGGGCAAACTGGCCAGCCTGGAGTTGTTCGAACGCCTGTACGGCAAGCATCCCTACGCCCATCCGAGCGACGGCAACGCGCAATCGATCCCGGCGATCAGCCGTCAGCAACTGCAGGCCTTCCATGCTCGCGCCTACAGCGCCGGCAACGCGGTGATCGCCCTGGTCGGTGATCTGTCGCGCGCCGAGGCCGAGGCCATCGCCAACCGCATCTCCGCCGCGCTGCCGCAAGGCCCGGCGTTGGCGAAGATCGCCCAGCCGCAAACGCCCAAGCCCGGTACCAGCCATATCGAATACCCGTCCAACCAGACCCACCTGATGCTCGCCCAGCTCGGCATCGACCGCCGCGACCCGGACTATGCCGCGCTGTACCTGGGCAACCAGATCTTCGGCGGCGGCGGTTTCGGCACTCGTCTGATGAGCGAAGTGCGCGAGAAGCGTGGCCTGACCTACGGCGTCTACTCCGGTTTCAGCGCCATGCAGGCGCGCGGCCCGTTCATGATCAACCTGCAGACCCGCGCCGAGCTCAGCGAAGGCACCCTGAAACTGGTCAAGCAGTTGCTGGCCGACTACCTGCGCGATGGCCCGACCCAGCAGGAACTGGACAACGCCAAGCGTGAGCTGGCCGGCAGCTTCCCGCTGTCCACCGCGAGCAATGCCGATATCGTCGGCCAGCTGGCGTCGATGGGCTTCTACGACCTGCCGCTGAGCTACCTGGACGATTTCATGCGTGATGTGCAGAGCCTCACCACCGAACAGGTCAAGGCGGCGATGGCCAAGCACCTCGACCCCGAGGCGCTGGTGGTGGTGACCGCCGGCCCGACGGTGCCGCAGAAGGAGCTGCCTCCGCCCACCGAGCGCCCGGCCGAGCTGCCCAGCACGGTGCCGCACTGATGCGTGGCCGCGCCCCGCAGAAAACCGCCGCGGGCAAAGCCCATGGCGGCCAGGGCCAATTGCGCATCATCGGTGGACAGTGGCGTTCACGGCGCTTCGCCTTCCCTGATGGACCGGGCCTGCGCCCGACCCCGGACCGGGTACGCGAGACGCTGTTCAACTGGCTGGCGCCCCATGTCGAGGGTGCCCATGTGCTCGACCCCTTCGCCGGCAGTGGCGCGTTGCTGCTCGAAGCGCTGTCGCGCGGCGCCGCCAGCGGCTTGGCCTGTGACCTCAACCCGGCGTCGGTTGCCGCGTTGCGCGGCCACCTGGCGACCCTGCAATGCAGCACGGGCGAGATTCAGTTGGGCGACGCCCTGCAACTGCTGGCCCGCCCGGCGCCACGCCGCTTCGATATCGTCCTGCTCGACCCGCCGTTTCACAAGGACCTGCTGCAGGACGCCTGCAGCCTGCTGGAAGCACAGGGCTGGTTGGCCGATGACGCCTGGGTCTATACCGAAAGCGAGACCGCACCCTCCACCCTGGGCCTGCCCGGCAACTGGCGCCTGCACCGCGAGAAACACACCGGCCAGGTGCATTACGCGCTGTGGCAGCGTGGATGAAGGATTTCATCTACGACCACCTGCCCTACCTGCTGCTGATAGCACTGGCGCTGCCGGTGCTGTTCAGCCAGCAGGAAATTGCGCTCAACCTGCAGCGCGCGATACCGCACGATCCCAATGGCGGAGTCGTCATCGGGCTTACCAACCAGCGCATCGCCGCCCTGCTGGTATTGGCCTGGTGTGCCTGGCGCATGATGCGCAAGCGACGGCGCTAAGCGGGCAACATTGCGGCGAGCCTGCAGGGGCGAGCAAAATCCTCGCAAGTTGGCCTGGCCAGCGATTGCTTTGAATGTAGGGTGGATGTCGCCTTTTACATCCACCATGATGGCGTGATCGGTGGATGGGAAAGCGCCAGCTACGCGCCCCGCCCCACCCTACAGGACACCTTCATGACCCCCTTCCAACCCGCCTGGTGGCTCCCCGGCCCGCATCTGCAGACGCTGTGGAACCCCTTCTGCCGCAAGCCGCCACGACTCGAACGGCAGCGCGAGCGGCTGTGGCTGGATGATGGCGACTTTCTCGATCTCGACTGGCACGGCCCGCACGACGCCCACGCACCACTGGTACTGGTGCTGCACGGCCTGACCGGCAGTTCCAGCTCGCTCTACGTGCTGGGCCTGCAGCAGACCCTGGCGGCACGCGGCTGGGCCAGCGTGGCGCTGAACTGGCGCGGCTGCTCCGGCGAGCCCAACCTGTTGCCGCGCGGCTACCACTCCGGCGCCAGCGAAGACCTGGCTTCGGCCGTGGCCCACCTGCGCACCCTGCGGCCGCTGGCGCCACTGTTCGCGGTCGGCTATTCGCTGGGCGGCAATGTCCTGCTCAAGTACCTCGGCGAAAGCGGCGAGCAAAGCCAACTGCAGGGCGCCGTGGCGGTGTCGGTACCGTTTCGCCTGGATCAGTGCGCGGATCGTATCGGGCTGGGTTTCTCACGGGTGTACCAGGCGCACTTCATGCGCGAGATGGTCGCCTACGTGAACAACAAGCAACGCCTGTTCGCCGAGAGCGGCCAGGGAGAACGCCTGTCGGTGCTGGAGCGCCTGGGCCCGCTGGACGGCATGCGCACCTTCTGGGACTTCGACGGGCGCATCACCGCGCCGCTGCATGGTTTCACCGACGCGCATGACTACTACCGGCGCGCCTCCAGCCGTTTCTACCTGGGTGAAATCCGTACGCGCACGCTGATCATCCAGGCCGAGGACGACCCCTTCATCTTCCGCCACAGCCTGCCCGAGGCCAGCGAGCTCGCCCCGGGTACCGAGTTCGAGTTGCACGCCAAAGGCGGCCATGTCGGCTTCGTCGAGGGCAGCCCGCGCCAGCCGGGGTATTACCTGGAGCGGCGCATTCCGCAGTGGTTGGTGAGCCTCGGGTAATCGCGGCTGAAGCCGCTCCTACGCGGATGGCAGGGACCGTAGCAGCAGATTGTGGGAGGGCTCAGCGGCGAAACGCTCGCGGCTAAAGCCCCTCCTACAAAGGCCGAACGCGTGAGGCAATCACCCCAACACCTGCTCCAGCGGCACGTGCAGGCGACCGTACAGTGCCTCGACCGCCTCGCGAGCGGAAGGCGCGATGTAGCCATCCTCCAGTGCCAGCACCTGATAGATGCCACGGCGCAACATGTCCTGGCTGAGGTTTTCCGGGTTGGCCCCGGCAGTGCAGAGAAAACGCACCCAGGAGGTCATGATGATCCAGCTGTTGAGCGTCAACGCCTCGATCTGCGCGGGGCTGATCAGCAGGATGTCTGCCTCGACGAAGCCCTGATAGATCGATTGCGCGCCCACCAGGCAGCGCCGGGCGAAGGCACGGTAGCGCTCGGCCAATTCAGCATCTGAGTCGAGCAGATGCTCGAGGTCGCGGTGCAGAAAGCGGTAGTGCCACATCGCGGCCAGCAGCGCTTCCAGGTAGAAGGTCTTGTCCGCCACCGTCAAGGCACGGCCTTCGGGCACACGCAGAAAGCTGTCGACCTTGCTTTCGTACTCGGCGAACAGCTCGGCGATGATCACCTGCTTGTTGCGGAAGTGGTAATACAGGTTGCCCGGCGAAATACCCAGGTGCGCGGCGATATGGTTGGTGGTGACATTGCGCTCGCCCTGACTGTTGAACAGGGCCAGGCTCTCGGCAACGATGCGGTCGCGGGTCTTGGGTGGCGCCATGACGCAGCTCGATCTCGACTTCAAAAGTGGCAAAGGTACAGACGAAACAGGCTAAGTGTTACCCCTCGACGCATGCCAACAGCACCTGCTGACCTTTGGTTAGGGTGCGACTCAGGCAGTGACGCGGCATCCTATTTGACACATTAGAGTAATTGCTCTAGAAATCCAGCACAGTCTTTCTGATGCAGTCCGCTGGAACGTCGAGGAGAAACCCATGGTCGCCGACATCGCCTACCTGCAGCACAGCCAACAGCAGATCAACCAGCTCGATGGCAGCTTCGCCCTGCAGCGTGCGGCCTTTGCCGCCAACCCGATGCCGTCGGCCGAACAACGCATCCAGTGGCTGAAGTCCCTGAGTGAGCTGCTGACCCAGCAGCAGGACGCCCTGGTGGCGGCGATCAGTGCAGACTTCAGCAACCGCTCGGCCGACGAAACGCTGCTTGCCGAGCTGATGCCCAGCCTGCATGGCATTCACTACGCCAGCAAACGCATCAAGAAATGGATGAAACCCTCGCGGCGCAGCGTCGGCCTGCAGTTCATGCCCGCCGCCGCCAAGGTCATCTACCAGCCGCTGGGGGTGGTCGGCATCATCGTGCCGTGGAACTACCCGCTGTTTCTCGCCATCGGCCCGCTGACCGGCGCCCTGGCCGCTGGCAACCGGGTGATGATCAAGATGAGCGAGTCCACCCCGGCCACCTCGCAGTTGATCAAGGATCTGCTGGCGCGCATCTTCCCCGAGGATCTGGTCAGTGTCGCCCTGGGTGAGGCTGAAGTCGGCATGGCCTTTTCCAAATTGCCGTTCGACCACCTGCTGTTCACCGGCGCCACCAGCATCGGCAAGCACGTGATGCGCGCCGCCGCCGAGAACCTCACCCCGGTGACCCTGGAGTTGGGCGGCAAGTCACCGGCCATCGTGTCCGCCGACGTACCGCTGGCCGACGCCGCCGAGCGCATCGCCTTCGGCAAGACCCTCAATGCCGGGCAAACCTGCGTGGCACCGGACTACGTGCTGGTGCCGCGTGATCGCGTCGACGGCTTCGTCAGCGCCTACCGCGAGGTGGTGCAGCGCTTCTACCCGCAGCTCAAGGACAACCCGGACTACACGGCGATCATCAACGAACGCCAGCTGGCCCGCCTCAATGGCTACCTGCACGACGCCCAGACCAAGGGCGCGCGCATCGTCCCGCTCTACCCCGAGACCCAGGGCCGGCGCCTGCCGCAGAGCCTGGTGCTGGACGTCAACGACGACATGAAGCTGATGCAGGACGAGATCTTCGGCCCACTGCTGCCGGTGGTGCCCTACGACCGTCTTGAAGACGCCTTCGCCTACGTCAACGCGCGGCCGCGGCCGCTGGCGCTGTACTACTTCGGCTACGACAAGCGCGAGCAGCAGCGCGTGCTGCACGAGACTCACTCAGGCGGTGTGTGCCTGAACGACACCCTGCTGCACGTGGCGCAGGACGACATGCCATTCGGTGGCATCGGCCCGTCGGGCATGGGCCACTACCACGGCCACGAAGGCTTCCTGACCTTCAGCAAGGCCAAGGGCGTGTTCATCAAGCAACGCTTCAACGCCGCGCGGCTGATCTATCCGCCTTATGGCAAGGCGATCCAGAAGCTGGTCTACAGGTTGTTCGTACGCTGATCAACGCGGGCAACGCCCGCTCTACACCTGGTGATAACAACAATGAACGACACCACCCTCCACGCGCCGCAGCTGTCGCGGCGCAGCCTGCTCAAGGTCGGCCTGCTGGGCACGGCGCTGCTCGGCACTGCCGGGCTGACCGCCACCCTCAGTGGCTGCTCGGCCAGCACGCCCGCCAGCGGCCACCTGATCCTGCGCAGCAGCGACCTGCCGTTTCTGCGTGCGTTGATCCCGGTGATGCTCGATGGCGCCGTCAGCGCTGAGCAGATGCCCCAGGCCGTCGACGGCACGCTGAAGAGCCTCGACAACAGCCTGGCACACCTGTCGCCGGAAATGCTCAAGCTCACCGTGCAACTGTTCGACGTACTGGCCCTGCCCGTCACCCGTGGCCCGCTGACCGGGGTCTGGGGCAGCTGGGACAACGCCAGCGCCGATGACGTGCGGCATTTTCTGAGGCGCTGGCAGAACAGCAGCCTGAGCCTGCTACGCATGGGCCATGCCTCACTGCTGCAGCTGGTGATGATGGCCTGGTACAGCCGCCCCGAGTCCTGGGCGCACTGCGGCTATCCGGGGCCGCCCACCGTATAACGGCTGAAGCGGACCGCCACCCGGCCCACCCTGCCGACTGCAGAGAGCATCGCGGCTGAAGCCGCTCCCACGGGATGCGGGCTGTTTGTGTAGGAGCGGATTTATCCGCGATCAGAGCGGCCACTCAGCTCGTGAGTTCGCCCCTACAGACGGCCCTACGACAAGAAGAGAAGGTGAAATGCCTGTACCCGATTTGTTCAAGCAAGGCCTGGCGAAAGGCTGGAAGACATACGACGGTTCGCGCCTGGAAAACGACCTGACCCTGGAAGCCGACGTTGCCATCGTCGGCAGCGGCGCCGGCGGTGGTACCACGGCGGAAATCCTCAGCGCCGCCGGCTATAAGGTGCTGCTGATCGAGGAAGGTCCGCTGAAGACCAGCGACGACTTCAAGATGCAGGAGGCCGAGGCCTACCCAAACCTCTATCAGGAAGGCATCGGCCGCATGAGCAAGGATGGCGCCATCACCATCCTGCAGGGACGCGCCGTCGGCGGCACCACGCTGGTCAACTGGACCAGCAGCTTCCGCACGCCGCCGCAGACACTGGCGTACTGGGCCGAAGCCCACGCCGTGAAGGGCCATGATGTCGCCTCCATGGCGCCCTGGTTCGAGAAAATGGAACAGCGCCTGGGCGTCGCCCCCTGGGCCGTGCCGCCGAACGCCAACAACGAGGTGATCCGCAGCGGTTGCGACAAGCTCGGCTATCACTGGGCGGTGATCCCGCGCAACGTGCGTGGCTGCTGGAATCTGGGTTACTGCGGCATGGGCTGCCCGACCAACGCCAAGCAATCGATGCTGGTCACCACCATCCCCGCCACCCTGGATGCAGGCGGCGAGCTGCTCTATCTGGCGCGCGCCGACGAGCTGGTGATCGAAGGCGACAAGGTGGTCGGCATCGACTGCCTGGGCATGGACGAACGCTGCGTCGCGCCCACCGGCAAACGCATCCGCGTCAAGGCGCGGCATTACGTGTTGGCTGGCGGCGGCATCAATACGCCCGGCCTGCTGCTGCGCTCCGCGGTGCCTGACCCGCACAAACGCATCGGCCGGCGCACCTACCTGCACCTGGTGAACTTCTCCGCAGCGCAGTTCGAGCAGGTCATCAATCCTTTCTATGGCGCACCGCAATCGCTCTACTCCGATCACTTCCAGTGGGATGACGGCACCAGCGGACGTCTGTCCTACAAGCTGGAAGTGCCGCCGCTGCAGCCGGCGCTGACTGCCACCCTGCTTGGCGAGTTCGGTCGCGAGAACGCCCTGCGCATGGAGCAACTGCCGCACACCAACGTGATGCTCGCCCTGCTGCGCGACGGTTTCCACCCCGACAGCGCCGAAGGTCGTGTGGAACTGCGCGGCGACGGCAGCCCGGTGCTCGACTACCAGATGACCGACTACACCTGGGACGGGGTGCGCCGCGCTTTCCTGACCATGGCCGAAGTGCAGTTTGCCGCCGGGGCCAAGGCGGTGATGCCGATGCATGCCGATGCCGGTTACGTGAAGACATGGAAGCAGGCCAAGGACCTGATCGAGCACCTCGACCTCGCGCTCTACCGTACCCGCCTGGGCAGCGCTCACGTCATGGGCGGCTGCGCCATGGGCGAAGATCCGCAGCAGGCCGTGGTCGACAGCCTGGGTCGTCACCATCAGCTGGCCAACCTGTCGATCCACGATGGTTCGCTGTTCCCCACCAGTATCGGCGCCAACCCGCAGCTGTCGATCTACGGGCTGACCGCGAAACTCGCCACCTTGCTGGCCGAACGCCTGAAGGCCTGAGATGAGCAAGCTGATTGCCTTTCTCCTGCTGGTGGCAGGCACCATCCACCTGCTGCCAGTGGTCGGCGTGTTAGGCGGTGAACGGCTCAATGCGTTGTATGGCCTGGCCCTGGACGAGCCCAACCTGCAGATCCTGATGCGCCACCGCGCGGTGCTGTTCGGCCTGCTGGGCGCCCTGCTGGTAGCGGCGGCGTTCGTCCCGACGCTGCGCAGCGCGGCCATGCTCGCAGGGCTGGTCAGCGTGCTCGCCTTCCTCCTGCTGGCCTGGAGCGCACCCGTCTACAACGAGGCTTTGCGTCGTGTAGTCGTCGCCGACTGGATCGCCCTCGCCTGCCTGATACCTGCATCGCTGCTGCACCTGCGCAATCACTGAGCTGTCGTCGCGCTTGGCCGCAAGGGAAACGCTGCGCTACCATCCGCGACTCTTGCCGCCTCGAACAGGACGAAGCGATGAATCGAGTGTTGTACCCGGGTACCTTCGACCCCATCACCAAAGGCCATGGCGATCTGGTCGAACGCGCCTCGCGGCTTTTCGATCACGTCATCATCGCCGTCGCCGCCAGCCCCAAGAAGAACCCGCTGTTCCCGCTGGAGCAACGCGTCGAGCTGGCCCGCGAAGTGACCAAGCATCTGCCGAACGTCGAAGTGGTGGGTTTCTCCTCGCTGCTCGCGCACTTCGTCAAGGAACAGAACGCCAACGTGTTCCTGCGCGGCCTGCGTGCGGTATCGGACTTCGAGTACGAGTTCCAACTGGCCAACATGAACCGCCAGCTGGCGCCGGACGTCGAGAGCCTGTTCCTCACCCCATCGGAAAAATACTCGTTCATCTCCTCGACGCTGGTGCGCGAAATCGCCGCCCTGGGTGGCGATATTTCCAAGTTCGTTCACCCGGCCGTCGCCGACGCGCTGAACCAGCGCTTTCGCAAGAGCTGAAGACAGAACGCCGTAGGGTGCGCCATGCGCACCTGATGGCAGCCGCGATCTCAGGGCCACAACAACGCTGCATGGCGCCCCTGTGGGTAATCCGGCACAATTCGCAGCATCGTTGCCCGTACAGTGTCGAAGCCAGCGCCTCGACAGGAGTTGCCCCATGTCCCTGATCATCACCGACGATTGCATCAACTGCGACGTCTGCGAACCCGAGTGCCCCAACGGCGCCATCTCCCAGGGTGAGGAGATCTACGTGATCGACCCCAACCTGTGCACCGAATGCGTCGGCCACTACGATGAGCCGCAATGCCAGCAGGTGTGCCCGGTAGACTGCATCCCGCTCGACGAGAACAATGTCGAGAGCAAGGATGAGCTGATGCAGAAATATCGCATCATCACCGGCAAGGCCTGAGACTCCCGGCCAACCAGGCGCACGCGCCTGGGCAAGGCTGCTAAGCTGCGACTTCCTCAACCCATCTAGGTAGATCGCATGCTGCGCAAACTTCTGCTATCGACCCTGCTGCTCGGCGCCAGCCTGCTGGCGCAGGCCACACCGCATCAAGCCGCCATCGCCACCGCCCACCCGGCTGCCAGCGCCGCGGCCCAGCAGATGCTCGATGCTGGCGGCAACGCGTTCGACGCCGCCGTGGCTGCCAGCGCAGCGCTGGCCGTGGTCGAGCCCTATGGTTCTGGCCTGGGCGGCGGCGGTTTCTTCCTGCTGCGCAACGCCGGCGAAACGCCAACCTATGACTTTCTCGATGCCCGCGAGCGCGCGCCACTGGAAGCCAAGGCCGACCTCTACGCCAAAGACGGCCAGGTACAGCGCGAACTGTCCCTCAATGGCGCCCTCGCCGCCGCCATTCCCGGTCTGCCGGCGGCCCTGGTGGAACTGGCAGAGAAGCATGGTCGTCTGCCACTGAAAACCAGCCTGGCCCCCGCCATCGCCCTGGCTCGCGACGGCTTTGCCATCGATCGCGTCTACCGCGAGCGCGCCACCTGGCGCCTGGCCGCATTGCGCGATGATCCAGAGAGCGCACGACTGTTCCTCAATCAGGGTGAAGTCCCTGCCGAGGGCTACCTGCTGCGCCAGCCGGAACTGGCCGCCACCCTGCAGACCTTGGCGCAGAAGGGCCGTCCCGGTTTTTACGACGGCGCCCTGGCCGAACACCTGGTCGAAGGCGTACGCCGCGCCGGGGGTATCTGGACAATGGATGATATGCGCGGCTACCAGGTGGTTCGCCGCGCGCCCTTGCGCGTCACCCTGGACGATGGCCATGAGCTGATCAGCGCCCCACCCCCCTCGGCCGGTGGCGTGGCTCTGGCGCAAAGCCTGGGCATTCTCGAACAATTTCCCTGGCGTGATGCCGAGCCCGTACAACGCGTGCATTACGTGGTCGAGGCCCTGCGCCGCGCCTACCGCGACCGCGAGTTGCTGGGTGACCCGGACTTCGTCAAGAACCCACTGCAGGAAATGCTCTCGCCAGGCCACCTGGCCGTGCTCGCGGGCAGCATAGACCCCGAGCAGGCCACGCCCAGCGACAGCCTGCCACCGGCCGGCACCTGGCATGAAGGTGACAACACCACCCACTTCGCGGTACTCGATGCCGACGGCAATGCGGTGGCCGCCACCCTGTCGATCAATCTGCCGTTCGGCGCCGCTTTCACCGTGCCCGGTACCGGCGTGCTGCTCAACGATGAGATGGACGACTTCGCCGCCGCAGTCGATGGCTCCAACGCCTACGGTCTGGTGGGCAGCCAGGCCAACCTCATCGCCGGTGGAAAGCGGCCTCTGTCATCGATGAGCCCGAGTTTTCTCGAAAACACCGACGAGTTCGCCGCCTTCGGCACTCCAGGCGGCAGCCGCATTCCCAGCATGGTGCTGCTGGCGATGCTGCAATACCTCGACGGCCAACCCATCGAAAGCTGGCCGGCCGTGGCACGCTATCATCACCAGTTCCTGCCCGATGTGATCGAGCATGAGCCGGATACCTTCAGCGACGAGCAGGTCGCCGAGCTGCAAGCACGCGGCTACAGCCTCAAGCGTCTGGATCGGCAGTACGGCAATCAGCAGGTGCTGTTCTGGAACAAGGCCAGCGGCGAGGTGCAGGCAGCGAGCGACCCGCGTGGTATCGGGCAGCCGCTGGTAGTGCCCGGCAAGCAGTAGAACCGTAGCCCGGATGCAGCCCGGGACGCCCTTGCGGCGCAGCCCCGGACCTCATCCGGGCTACGGAGTCTCGATCAGGCTCTCCTGCTCATGCCCGAAGCGGCGCAGCTCACGGAACGGCACCTGCTCGTCGCCCAGCATCAGCACGTTGCGCAGGCTCTGGAAGATACGACTGACGTAGCCCAGGTCGTTCATCAGCGAGCTGGCCTGCAAGCCATCGAGATGACCGTAGCGCACCTCGCTGAACAGCCGCTGGCGGAACTGAGCGTCGAATTCCGCGGCCTGGTCGTCCAGCCAGGCCAGGCGTGAGCGCCAGGCCTCCTCTTCCAGCTCGCTGCGGGCCAGTTCGCGCAACTCGTGCAAGGTCAGCAGCAGATGGCGACGCAACTCGACATAACAGGTGCGTACGCCCGAAGGCGGCTGCTCCAGATAATGGCCGAGGTTCTTCTGCAGGTGCTTGGCATCCTTGACCGCATCCACCAGTTGCAGCGCCGCCAGTTGGCAAGTGTTCCAGAACTGCTGGTGTGCTTCGTCCATGGGCAACTCCATACGCCCCATGAAGCTCAGCAGATCGCCATACACGCCCTTGATATGGCGCTGATAGAGATCATTGGCGTCGACCCCGTCGCGCACCGGCCTGGCCTGCAGCAACTGCTCGTCGGCCTTGGCCTGCGCCAGTTGATCAACCGGCAGATACAAGGCATGGCAGATCACCTCCAGGCTCAGGCGCCCGAGGTGGCCCAGCTCCTGCACCACCGCGCCGGACGCCGCTTCGACCGAATCCAGGCAGCGCTCGTTCAGATAGCGAGCACGGGTGCGCTCGGGCTCGGCCACCAGTTCGGCCACCAGTTCGGTGATCAATACCTGCGGCTCGACTCGCTCCGGCAGCCAGCGGATCAGGTACTGCGCCAGGCGCGCCTGCAGCGGCCAGAACAGCGCCACGCCCATGGCGTTGAACAGCGTGTGGAACATCGCCAGCTGAATCAGGCTGTTCTCGCCAAGCCCCATGGGTTCGGCCAAGACATGCACCAGCCAGGTCAGCGGGCCGAGCAGGCAGAACGCGATAACGCCGGTGGTGATGTTGAACAGCACATGGGCCAGCGCCAGACGCTGGCCGCTGCGGTTGCCACCCAGCGAGCCGACGAAGGCGGTGGTCACGCTGCTGCCGACGTTCGAGCCGATGGCGATGGCCAGGCTTTGCCCCAGTTCCAGCTGACCACTGGCCAATGCCGCCAGGGTCAGCATCAGCGTGGCATGGCTCGACTGCAGCACGACGGTGATGGCCATGCCGATAGCGGTGAACAGCAATGCCCCGCGTAGCCCGCCTTCCTGCAGGCCCGTCATGTCCAGGCCATCACCGAAGCTGGCGAAGCCTTCCTTGATCTGGTCGATGCCGAGAAAGATGAACGCGATGCCCAGCACGATGCGCCCGGCCGCCTTGCTCCTGGGCCCGAAGAATCCGGCCAGCACACCGAGCACCAGCAGTGGCAGAGCCAGGGGGCTGAGGCTGAGGTTCTGCCCGGCCAGCGCCAGCAACCAGATGCCGCTGGTGGCGCCCAGGTTGGCGCCGAACAAAATGGCGATACCGCCGGCCAGTTGAATCAACCCGGTGCTGATGAAGGCGATGGTCAGCAGGGAAACCAGGGTGCTGGACTGCAGCAACAGGGTGCCACCCACGCCGAACAACAGGCTCTTGACGGGCGTGGACGTGCTACGCCCGAGTATCTGTTCCAGCTTGCTGCCCGCCAACTGGCGCAGGCCTTCTTCCAGGCACTGCATGCCGAACAGGAATATCGCCAGACCGGCGCACAGTTGCAGCCAGCCCTGGCTGAACCAGAACGAGGCGATCAGCCCCGACACCACCAGCAACAACATCACCCAGCGCAGGTACTTCATTACCACCGGTTCTTCCTTTTCTCGGCGTTCAAACGCAAACGGCCTCTCGCCTCCAAAGGGAGGCGAGAGGCCGTCTCAAGCGGTGTAGCGGATCAGTCTCGCTTGTAGCCGCTGCTGGTGCAGCCCAGGCAACGCACGAAGGCTTCTTTACCTGGTTCGACCACCAGAGACTGAGCAGCTTCACCGACATTACCGCCCAGTGCAGTGAACGGCAGGCTGACGACGAAGGCTGCAGCGCCGATCGCCGTGGCCCCGATCAGCAGCGGGCGGGCGATGACCAGGTCGCCGATCATGGCATAGCCCTTGGGGGCCTCGACAGTGTAGAGCGGATCGCCGCTGGCATTCTGCTGAACCACTTCTGCTTGCGCCGAGAGCGCCAGCAGGCCAGAGGTCAGCGCCAGGACAGCAGCGGAAGTGCGGAACGCTTTCATGGATCGATCCTTCAGATTATTCGGGAAAGTGCCAGTAACTATAACAGCGCATTGGTAATTGTCAGCGTGACGGACGTCAATCGCCGTGAAAGGCATATTCCGGCTTTTTCGGTACATAAGGCCGGAAGAACGCCAGCATCGCGGCCAGATCGGCCTTTTCGTCACCCGTAGGCTCGAAAGTAGGGCCGATGACCACGCGGCGGTTCTGGTAATCCAGCGCCCCGAGCACGATGGGCACGCCTGCGCCGAGGGCGATATGGTAGAAGCCCATCTTCCAGCGTTCGACCTTCTTGCGGGTGCCTTCGGGCGAGAGCACCAGGATGAATTGGTCATGCTCGCGAAGGCATCAATGGCCTGTTCAACGGTATTGAGTTGGCGATCACGGCGAATCGCGATGCCACCCCAGCTGCGCATCAACGCACCGAAGGGCCAGCGGAAGATGCTGTGTTTGCCGAACCAGCGGGCATTCAGGCGCAGCACGAACTTCAGCGCGATAAAGATCACGAAGTCCCAGTTGGAGGTGTGGTGGGCGCCGATGGCGACGAACTTGTCGAGCTTCGGCAACTGCCCCTCGATCCGCCAGCCCATCAGTTTCAGCACGCTGCGCCCCAGCCACTCGGCGGCCGGGTTGCGCGGCAGGTAGTTACCGGACATCGATCAACCTCGGTGTTTCTTATTATTTTGGAAGTGTGGTCTTGCTCAACGCTGGCACTTGGGACAATACACACTCGCGCGCTGTCCCAGTTTGACCTCGCGCAAGGTGCTGCCACAGACCTTGCAGAATTCGCCGCCACGCCCGTAAGCGAACAGCTCCTGCTGGAAGTAACCGGGCTGGCCATCGCCACCGACGAAGTCGCGCAGCGTTGTGCCGCCACGTTCGATGGCATGGGCGAGGATGCGTTTGATCTCCTCGGCCAGGCGCAGGTAGCGCGCCCGCGAGATGGCACCAGCCTCGCGACGCGGATCGATACCGGCAGCGAACAGCGCTTCGGTGGCGTAGATATTGCCGACCCCCACCACCACGGCGTTATCCATGATGAAGGGCTTGACCGCCATGCTGCGCCCACGCGACATCTGAAACAGCCGCTCGCCATCGAACAGCCCGCCCAGCGGCTCCGGGCCGAGCTTGCTGAGCAACTCGTGGCGCAGCGGATCTTCGCTCCACAGCAGCGCGCCGAAGCGGCGCGGGTCGGTGTAGCGCAAGGCGAGGCCCGACTCCAGTTCGATATCCACGTGTTCATGCTTGGCCGCCGGCAGACCGCATTCGACCAGGCGCAGGCTGCCGGACATGCCCAGGTGACCGATCAGGCTGCCGACTTCGGCCTTGATCAGCAGGTACTTGGCGCGGCGCTCAACGCACTCGATACGCTGGCCGGACAGACGCACGTCCAGGTCCTCAGGGATCGGCCAGCGCAGACGGCGCTCACGCACGATCACGCGGCTGACGCGCTGACCTTCAAGGTAGGGGGCGATACCACGGCGGGTAGTTTCGACTTCGGGTAATTCAGGCATGGCTACACGGCAGCAGAACGGCGGTGCGCCACCTTAGCAGGAGCGGCCCGCAAAGCGGTAGAGCGCGCCGCCTGCACCTTCGCCCAGCGGCGCAGCGAGCGAAGACTCAGAGCACGGCCAGGTCGCGGATACTCTCACGCAGGTTCTCGAAGTCGTACTCCGACAGCCCCACATACTCCAGTATCGACTGCGAAATGTACTGCCATTCCATGTCGACAGCCTGGCCACCCAGCACGCGATGGGTCTCGCAGATATGCTCGGCCATCTTCAGGATGCCCAGCAGCGTCTTGAGCTGCGCATCGCGCCCGGATTCATCGTTGAAGATCGACGAGGCATTGTGGTGGTTGGCGATGACCTCGCAGAGGTGCTCCGGCAGGCGCCAAGAGCGCGCAGTGAAGTACCCCACCACGGCATGGTTGGTGGTCAGCAGGCGGTTCTCGGTATCGACCACACGGCACTCGTCACTGGCGCTGGCATAGGCCTCCTCCAGCACCAGCATGTAATTGGGGAAGCGCTTGATCATCAGCGGAATGCCGCAGTCGTGGAACAACCCCAAGCTGTAGGCTTCGTCAGGCGAGTGGTAACCGAGGCGCTTGGCCAGGGTCAGGCAGGTCATCGCCACATCCTGGGCACTGTCCCAGAAACGGTTGAGCACCAGGATCGCTTCATCGGTCAGCTCCCCTTTGATCGACTGCGCGTTGATCAGGTTGATCACGGTATTGCAGCCCAGCAGGTTGACCGCCTGCTGGATCGAAGCGATGCGATTGGCAAGGCCGAAATGCGGAGAGTTGACGATCTTCAGCAACGCACCGGACAGCCCCGGATCCTGGCTGATCAGTTTGGCGATACTGCGCAGATCGGGGCTGGGCATGACCTGCTCCATCTGCAGGTCGACCATGATCTGCGGCTGCGGCGGTACGCTGATCCCCTGCAGGACTTGCTGGATCTGTTCGGCGGTGAGTTCGTAGGTCATGGAAAAGGGATCGCGCACGATGAGAAGTAGCACACAGTCTAGCCAAAGCGCAGACCTGCCCGCAGCCGACTTTTGTAAACGCCGGGCCTGCGCGCAAACCGCTATAATCCCGCTCTTTTCCCCGCGGAGCCCGAACTCATGTCTTCCCTGCCCAGTCTGCGCCTGAAAGCCAACGCCGACCGACGCCTGCGCGCCGGCCATCTGTGGGTGTACAGCAACGAGATCGATGTCGCCGCCACTCCGCTGCATGGCTTTGCGGCCGGCGACCAGGCCGTCCTCGAAGCGGCCGGCGGCAAGCCGCTGGGCATCGTCGCCATGAGCCCGAACAATCTGATCTGCGCCCGCCTGCTGTCGCGCGACGTCAAGCACGTGCTGGACAAATCGCTGCTGGTGCATCGCCTCAACGTGGCCCTGAGCCTGCGCGAGCGGCTGTTCGACAAACCCTGCTATCGCCTGGTGTATGGCGATTCCGACCTGCTGCCGGGTCTGGTGGTCGACCGTTTCTTCGACATTCTGGTGGTGCAGTTGGCCTCCGCCACCATGGAGGCGCACAAGGACGACGTGCTCGCCGCCCTGATCCAGGTGTGCAAACCCAGCGGCATCCTGTTCAAGAACGACTCAAGCGCACGCGACGCCGAAGGTCTCGAGCGCTATGTCGACACCGCCTTCGGCGTGGTGCCGGAGTGGGTCGCGCTGGAAGAGAACGGCGTGAAATTCGAAGCGCCGGTGATCGAAGGGCAGAAAACCGGCTGGTTCTATGACCACCGCATGAACCGCGCGCGCCTGGCGCCCTACGTCAAGGGCAAGCGCGTGCTCGACCTGTTCAGCTACATCGGCGGCTGGGGTGTGCAGGCAGCGGCCTTTGGCGCCAGCGAAGTGTTCTGCGTGGACGCTTCGGCCTTCGCCCTCGACGGCGTGGAGCGCAACGCGGCGCTCAACGGCTTCGCCGAAAAGGTCACCTGCGTGGAAGGCGACGCGTTCGCCGCCCTGCGCGAGCTCAAGGCCGCCGAAGAACGTTTCGACGTGGTGATCGCCGACCCACCCGCCTTCATCAAGCGCAAGAAGGACATCAAGAACGGCGAGGCCGCTTATCGTCGCCTCAACGAAACCGCCATGCGCCTGCTCAACAAGGACGGCATCCTGGTCAGCGCCAGCTGCTCGATGCACCTGGAGGAAGACAACCTGCAAAACATCCTGCTGACCAGCGCCCGCCACCTGGATCGCAACATCCAGCTGCTCGAACGCGGCGCCCAGGGCCCGGATCACCCGGTGCACCCGGCGATCAACGAAACCCGCTACATCAAGAGCCTGACCGTCCGCCTGCTGCCCAACAGCTGAGCAACCTGCACCTGTCGAGTGCGTTTCGACAGGTGCCTCTTTCCCCCCGCGCTGTTACCTGCGCCCACACCCGCCTCGCATCTCGCCCCGCATGGACTAGGCTTGAGTCTGCATAGCAGAGCGCTATCAGCCGGCCACTGGTCATGTGGCTTGCTTATTGCTTTTAGCTATCCACATAACGAACGCCTCCCACGAAGGAGGTGAATCGATTCAGATGCTGGAGCCTTGGCCACGAGCAGGCTCCGGATTGCCGACAGTGGGGAGGACTATGACTGCGCAGGCTGGGAACGACGCGTTCCTGCGATTCACCAACGTCAAGAAGACCTACGATCACAAGACCCTGGTGGTCAAGGACTTCAACCTCGACGTGGCCAAGGGCGAGTTCATCACTCTGCTCGGCCCCTCCGGCTCCGGCAAGACCACCTGCCTGATGATGCTCGCCGGCTTCGAGGACGTGACCAGCGGCGAAATCCTGATCAACGGCCGCAACGTCACCAGTATCGCCCCCTACGCGCGCAACATCGGCATGGTCTTCCAGCAGTACGCGCTGTTCCCGCACATGACCATCCGCGAGAACCTCGCCTACCCGCTGAAGATTCGCAAACTGCCCAAGGACGAAATCCACGCCAAGGTCGAGCAATACCTCGCCCTGGTCGAACTGCAGGCCTTCGGCGGTCGCTACCCGGGCCAGCTCTCTGGCGGCCAGCGTCAACGCGTGGCGCTGGCACGCGCGCTGATCTTCGCGCCAGACATCGTACTGATGGACGAACCCCTCGGTGCGCTGGACAAGAAACTGCGCGAGCAGATGCAGTTCGAGATCAAGCGCCTGCACGAGCAACTCGGTTTCACCGTGATCTACGTGACCCACGATCAGACCGAAGCGCTGACCATGAGTGACCGTATCGCCGTGTTCAACAATGGCGTGGTGCAGCAATGCGCCGCGCCCCACGTGCTCTACGAGCGGCCGGCCAATCTGTTCGTCGCCGACTTCATCGGCGAGAGCAACAAGCTGCCTGGGGTGATCGAGGCGGTCGAGGCGGAGCGGGTGCAGGTGCGTCTCGACGACGGCGGCCTGGTCAGCACGCTCAAGGCCAACTGCAGCGAAGTCGGCCTGGCCACCACGGTGTCGGTACGCCCGGAAAAGCTCAATTTCACCACCCGACTCGGCGACAGCGGCAATCAGGTCAAGGCCCGTTTCGTCACCCGCCACTACGTCGGCGAGTACATCCGCTACCACTTCGAGACCGCCAGCGGCAGTGAGCTGGTGGTGAAGAATCTGAACGACAGTTCAGCCCCACAACTCAGCGCTCAGGAAGAGATCGCCCTGACCTGGCAGCCGGAAGACAGCCAGGCCCTGGACCGATCCGAAGTGCCGACGACGCTCTGACCCCACAACTAGTAGAAGCAAATGGAGCACAGCAATGGCTAGATCACTGACTACCAGCGTTTCCACCTTCGCCCTGGTGGCGGCACTGGGGCTCACCGCCGGCAACGCCAGCGCCCAGGACAGCCTCACCGTCGTGTCCTGGGGTGGCGCATACGGCGCCGCGCAGAAGAAGCACGTCATCGACCCCTACCAGGCCGAGTCCGGGGTCAAGGTGCTGTTCGAGGACTACTCGGGCGGCGTCGCCGAGATCAAGGCCCAGGTCGAGTCCGGCAATATCCAGTGGGATGTGGTCGACTTCGAGGTCATCGACCTCGAACGCGCCTGCTCCGAAGGCCTGCTGGAAACCCTCGACCACAGCGTGCTGCCAGCCGGCATCGACGGTACCCCAGCCGCCCAGGACTTCATCCCCGAGGCCCTGGCCAGCGAATGCGCGGTGGGCAACATCGTCTGGTCGGTGGTGTTCGCCTATAACGACAACACCATCGGTGGCACCAAGGCCACCAGCATTGGCGACTTCTTCGACACCAGCAAGATCCCCGGCAAACGCGCGATGCGCAAACGCCCGCAGGTGAACATGGAGTGGGCGCTGATGGCCGATGGCGTCGCCCCGAAAGACGTCTACGAAGTACTCGCCACCCCGGAAGGCCAGCAACGCGCGTTCGCCAAGCTGGACAGCATCAAGAAGGACATCGTCTGGTTCGACTCCTGGTCGCAGGCGCCGCAGCTGCTCAACGATGGCGGCGCCGTGCTGGTGCAGTCGGCCAACGGGCGCTTCTACGATGCCATCGTGCAGGAGAAGAAACCCTTCGAAATCGTCTGGGACGGCCACGTCTACGACCTCGACGCCTGGGCCATCGTCAAGGGTTCGAAGAAGAAGGACTTGGCCATGGAGTTCATCAAGTTCGCCACCGGCTCCAAGCCGCTGGCCGGCATGCCGGACGTGGCCTACGGCCCGACTCGCAAGTCGTCGATGCCGCTGGCTGACCAGAGCGCTACTCCGCACCTGCCGACCGCGCACCTGAACCAGGGTATCCAGGCCGGCTCCGAGTTCTGGGCCGACTACGGCGAATCGCTGGGCGAGAAGTTCAATGAGTGGCTGCTGAAGTAAAGCACCAGCGCCCTGTTTCCTCCGCCCTGTAGGAGGGGCTTTAGCCGCGACCATCGCCGCAGAAGCGCCTCCCACGGGAGCCGGGGGAGCAGTGGGGCTGAATCCATCGGAGTAACGCCTTGTCATCCCTGACCACCAGCGAAGCCGGCCAAGCGGCCAGCGCCCGACGCAAGAAGCGCCTGACCGCCTTCCTGTTCGTGGTGCCGCTGCTGCTATTCATCCTCGTCACCTTCGTCGCGCCGATCGGCACCATGCTGTGGCGCAGCGTGCATCACCCGACGGTGGCCGAGCTGATTCCCCTGACCCTGGCCGAACTCCAGCGCTGGGACGATCACAAGCAACTACCGGACGAGAAGACGCTGCAAGTCTTCGTCACGGAGCTGCATGGACTCAACGAGCAACGCCTGTCCGGCAAGCTCTCCGAGGAGTTCAACCGCGCGTATACCGGCATGTCCAGCGTGGTCAAATCCAGCGCCCGCCGTATCGGCCGTCTGGACGCCCAGAAGCTGGAAACCCAGGGCGTAAAGACTCTGCTCGACGCCCATCGCAACTGGAGCAAACCCGAGCTGTGGTACGCCATCGAGCGTGCCGGCAAGGTCTACACCTACGACTACTACCTGACCGCCCTGGACCTCGAACTGCACCCTGACGAAGGCATTCAGGTGCGCCAGGACACGCAAATCTACCTGCAGCTGTACACCAAGACCCTGAACATGGCGCTGGTCATCACCCTGCTCTGCGCCCTGCTCGGCTACCCGCTGGCCTACTACCTTGCCGGGCTGCCTTCGAATCGCGCCAACCTGCTGCTGGTACTGGTGCTGTTGCCGTTCTGGACCTCCCTGCTGGTGCGCACCACCTCATGGATCGCCCTGCTGCAGACCAACGGCGTGATCAACTCCTTTCTCATGGGCATCGGCCTGATCGGCCAGCCCTTCGAGATGCTCTACACCTCGTTCGCCACCGTGGTGGCGATGACCCACATCCTGCTGCCGTTCATGATCCTGCCGCTGTACAGCGTGATGCGCGGCATCGACCCCAGCTACATGCGCGCAGCGCTCAGCCTGGGCGACAAACCGATCCCGGCGTTCGCCCGCATCTACTTCCCGATGACCCTGCCCGGCCTCAGCGCCGGGGCGCTCCTGGTATTCATCATCTCGGTGGGTTACTACATCACTCCGGCGCTGGTCGGCGGTACCGATGGGCAGATGATCAGCAACATCATCGCCTTCCATATGCAGCGCTCGAACAACTGGGAGCTGGCCGCCGCGCTGGGCTCGCTGCTGCTCGGCCTGATCCTGCTGCTGTACTGGGTGTACGACCGTTTCGTCGGCGCCAGCAACATCAAGTTGGGATGAGCATGCCCGTATCAGCATCGCGACGCAGCGACGTAGCCCGGATGCAATCCGGGTATCCCGACAAGGGCGCCTTCCCGGATTGCATCCGGGCTAGCGGTAACGACTGCCGACGCTCCAGCCTGGATTCGCACTTATGAAAATTCCAGCCTACTACGGCTTCTGGCACCACCTCGGCCACTGGCTGCTCAAGCTCAGCTCCTGGCTGGTGCTGCTGTTCCTGATCCTGCCGATCCTGGTGATCGTGCCGCTGTCGTTCAACGCCGAACCCTTCTTCAGCTTCACCGAAGGCATGCTGAAGCTGGACCCCGAGGCCTATTCACTGCGCTGGTATAGCGAAATCCTCAACGATCCGAAGTGGATCCTGGCGATCAAGAACAGCTTCTTCATCGGTATTCTCTCCACCGTCCTGGCCACGACTCTGGGCACCTGCGCCGCCGTGGGCCTGGCCCGCGACGAGATGCCGTTTCGCCGTTTCATCACCGCCCTGCTGTTGTCGCCGATGATCGTGCCGCTGATCATCACCGCCGCCGGCATGTTCTTCTTCTACTCCAACCTGGGTCTGGCCGGCGGCTACCTGGGAGTGATCCTGGCGCACGCCGCACTGGGTACGCCTTTCGTCATCATCACCGTCACCGCCACCCTGACCGGCTTCGACTACAGCCTGGCACGTGCCGCGCTGAATCTCGGCGCCACGCCGATCCGGGTGTTCTTCGACGTGATCATGCCGCTGATCCGCCCAGGCGTGATCTCCGGCGCGCTGTTCGCCTTCATCACCTCGTTCGATGAAGTGGTGGTCATCCTGTTCATGGCCGGGCCGCAGCAGCGCACCATCCCGCGGCAGATGTTTTCGGGCCTGCGCGAGCAGATCAACCCGAGCATCCTGGCCATCGCCACGCTGTTGATCCTGGTGTCCATCGCCCTGCTGGTGACCATCGAACTGCTGCGCCGCCGCGCCGAGCGCATGCGGGGAATCGAGATTCCGCACTGACGCACACGACGCGCGTATCGGGGTTCTGAGACCTGACGCACAGGCATCGACGACACAGCTTCGTCGACCACGCCAAGATTCCAGCATCAGGCTGATTTCCTGCTGTCCTCACGAGCTACACGGGCGATATGCTAGGTCATCGGACAAGCAGAGCCTTTACCATGATCACTCAGTCCCACGAAGGCATCAGCCATCTGGTGGCCGATGCACTTGCCCCGCCCCTCCCCCACCACAGACCGGTCGCCACATTATTTACGGAGACGGATAAATACCGGTGCAGCTAAAACGCTGAACTGCACCCGACTGTCTCCGAACGGTACCGGCCTCTCGTACAAGTGACTGGAAACAGGGGAATGCACATCTCAACTCACCCGCCCCTCCTGGCGAGTGAAGTCCTCATCTTCCGTTACTTCTTGTTTCGATGTTGGGCGTCCTTCCTCGCATACGGCCCATACGCTGGCCAGAAGCCCCCAACCCGTGCCAGCCCAGCGGTGGATTGCCCGCCCCGCGCCAAGAAGAGATAGAGCCAAGGTGAACATTACAACGACGCTCTCGCGCTACAACCTCCCTCCTCGCAAACAACAAAAACCAGATACCGAAGCCGCCTGTCCCAGCTGCCACTCGCAGCAAGCCAGGCTCTGCGCTCTTGCCCGCACTCAGGAACGCAAGCGTATCGCGCGTGAACTACACGACGAGCTGGGACAGCAACTCACCGCACTGCAACAAGGACTGGGCGTGCTGCGTATCCATCTCGGCCAGGACCGCCCTGATCTGCTGGGTCACATCGAACGCCTGAGCAGCATTTCCCAAAGCGCCATCGAGGTCGTCCGTGAAATCGGCAATGGGGCGCCCATCAAGAAGCTGCAGCACAACCTGAGCAACACCCTCAAAGGCTTGATCGATGAATTTCGCCAGCTCTCAGAGGTCGACTGTCGCTGCAACCTGCCCAAACAAGATCTGGAGCTGGAGCCGCGACGCGCGGCCCATCTCTATCGCATCGTCCAGGAATCGCTGACCAACATCCTGCGTCACGCCAATGCCTCCAGAGCCGAAGTGAGCCTGGAGCAGCGGGAGAACGACTACGTTCTGGAGATATTCGATGACGGACAGGGCTTCATCCTCAGCGACATCCTGCCCGACTCCACCGGACTGTCCGGCATGCGCGAGCGCGGCAAGCAACTGGGCGGCCCCGTGATCATCTTCAGCCACCCCGGGCAGGGCACCATCGTCCAGGCAATATTCCCCGTGAACATCAATCGATGAAGGAAAGCAAATGATCAACCTGATGATCGTCGACGATCACACGATCATGCGAGAAGGCCTCAAACGGCTATTCGAACTGGACAAGGACATCCACATCGCCGGCGAGGCGGCCAACGGTCTGCAGGCGCTGGAGTATCTGAGAACGACACAGATCGATCTGCTCCTGCTGGATATCAGCATGCCCGGTCTCAGTGGTGAGGCGCTGGTATCACGCGTCGTCCATCAACATCCGCAACTGCCCATTCTGGTTCTCAGCATGCACAACAACCCGCATGTCGCCATGCGCGTGCTGCGCTGCGGGGCCACCGGCTACACGACCAAGACCCAGTCACCCGAAACCCTGATCGCCGCCGTGAAGAAGGTCAGCACAGGCGCGCGTTACATCGACCCGGAGCTGCTCGAACAGATCGCCCTCAACAGCCTCAAGCAGAATCCGGTGTCGGGCCTCGACAGCCTGACCAACCGGGAGTTCCAGATCATGCGACTACTGGCCGACGGCCTTAGCGTCAACCAGATCGCCGAGCAACTGATGATCAGCAACAAGACCGTCAGCACGCATAAGATAAATCTGATGGAGAAAATGGGCTTTTCCAGTAACGCCGACCTGGTCAAGTACGCCAGCAGACTCAGTATGTCTGAGCCCGGCTGAGGATTTCCCTAGCGCCAAGCGGGATAAGTTCACGCAAAAATCCAGCGTATTCCGATGCCCCCACCCAAGTGCCTAATGCATCCTCCAGATGTCGATGGAACGATGACAGGCAACCTGCAGGAAATTCCCCCTTCTAGCCTGGCAACTGTTCCGCGATCACCTGATCCCAGTAGTCGCGGAGCCATGAAGTGCGCGAGCAGAACCTCTCCCTGGTCATTCCATCGCTAACGCTGCTGGCCGGCATCGTGGCTGTCGTGCTGGTCGGCTCAGGCTGGCTCGACACCCTCGTCGCGCTGGTCGGCCTGCTGGTGATCGGCGGCGTACTGCTGCTTCAGCAGAAGCGACTCAAATCATCGCCGCCGAGCGTCGAAGTCCAGCCCCGTGACGAGCAACCTCTCCCCCGGGATATGGAAGAGCTTTGCGAACAGACATTGCCGCTCTGGTCGCAACAGATTCACTCCGCACGTAACCACACCGAAGAAGCGATCAGCGCACTGAGCGAGCGCTTCGCCAACCTGGCCGTACGCATTCAGCAGAGCCTGGGCAACGGTCACGAGCGTGAAGCCGGCAATCGCCTGGTCGCGCTGCTGTCCACCAGCCAGCACGAACTGGACATGATCATCATGGCCCTGCGCGAGGCGATGGCCAGCAAGGAGTCGCTGCTCAAGGAAGTCATGGAGCTGTCGAACTTCACCGACCAGTTGCAGGACATGGCGCAGGACGTCGCCGACATCGCCAAGCAGACCAACCTGCTGGCCCTCAACGCCGCCATCGAGGCCGCCCGTGCGGGTGAAAGTGGCCGTGGCTTCGCCGTGGTCGCCGACGAAGTGCGCAAGCTGTCTTCCATGTCCGGCGAAACCGGCCAGCGCATTGGCGAAACTGTAACCATCGTCAACGGCGCGATTCACAAGACCCTGAACATCTCCCGCGAATACGCCAAGACCGACGCCGCCACCCTGAACAATGCCAGCGACGTCATCAAGGGCGTGATCACCCGCTTTCACCACAGCGCCAGCGGCATCGTCAGCCACAACGACGCAATGCGCAGCCAGAGCGAAATCGTCGCCCAGGACATCGCCGAAGTGCTGGTGTCGCTGCAGTTCCAGGACCGCATTAGCCAGATGCTCGGGCATGTCAGCGGCAACATCGACAAGCTCCTCGGACACATCCACAGCAGCAATGAACAACGCCGGCTCGGCCAGCAACCGGTGCCTCTGGATGTGGACCGATGGCTGGATGAACTGGCCCAGACCTACACCATGCCTGAACAACACGACATCCACCGGGGAGAAGCACCCGGCAAGCGCAACGATTCCGAAATCACTTTCTTCTGAGGTACCCCATGGGCAAGACCGTACTCATCGTCGACGACTCGGCTTCCATTCGCCAGGTCGTGAGCATCACCCTGAAAGGTGCAGGCTACGACGTGATCGAAGGATGCGACGGCAAGGATGCCCTGAACAAACTCGATGGTCGCAAGGTGCACCTGATCATCAGCGACGTGAACATGCCGAACATGGACGGCATCACCTTCCTCAAGAACGTCAAGCAGCTGCCCGCCTACAAGTTCACCCCGGTGATCATGCTCACCACCGAAGCCGGCGAAGGGAAGAAAGAAGAAGGTCGCGCCGCAGGCGCCAAGGCCTGGGTGGTCAAGCCCTTCCAGCCGGCGCAAATGCTCACTGCCGTTTCCAAACTGATCCTGCCTTGAGGCCGGCGCCATGACAGACGCGTCGAGCGAGAACCTGTACCGCATCCTGCCGCTCGAAGGTGGCCTGACCATCTACAGCGTCGGCGAAAACCTGGATCTGCTGCTGCGCGCGCTGACGCCTGGTGCGGAGGTGGAGCTGGATCTCTCCGCCCTCGACGAAATCGACTGTGCCGGGCTGCAACTGCTGGTACTGACCAAGCAGGAAGCCGAACGCCAGGGCTGTCAGTTGCGCCTTAGCCACCACAGCCCCGCGGTGATCGATGCCTTCGAACTCAGTGGCCTGGTGTCCTTCTTCGGCGACCCCATCCTGATCAAACCCAGCGGCGAGTGACACGGCATGGACATGGACGAAGTACTCAAGATATTCATCGCCGAGAGTCGCGAACTGCTCGAACAGATGGAGGAAGCGCTGCTGGTGCTGGAGAGCGCCCCGGAGGACAGCGACACCATCAATGCGATCTTCCGTGCGGCGCACACCATCAAAGGCTCGGCCGGCCTGTTCGGCCTCGACCTGATCGTCAGCTTCACCCATATCGCGGAAAGCGTGCTGGATCGGATTCGCAATGCCGAGCTGCGCTTCGACGGCACCCTGACCGCCCTGTTCCTGCAGGTTGGCGATCACCTGCGCCACCTGGTCGACCTGCTCGATGCAGGCCACTCGCTCGAACAGCTCGACCCGGCCCTGCTCGAACAGAATCGTCAGCTGGGCGAGCAACTCAGCCTCTACATGAGCGCCCCGCAAGGCACCAGCAGCCTGCCTTCCAGCAACGGTCTGGTCGAGCGCAGCGGCACTGGCGGCGTCAGCGCCGATCACTGGCATCTCTCGTTGCGCTTTGGCCCAGACACGCTGCGCAACGGCATGGATCCGCTGTCCTTGCTGCGCTACCTGAACACCTTCGGGCGCATCGTCAGCATCGTTCCGCTGCTCGACCGGGTGCCGCCAGCCAGCGAGATGGACCCGGAAACCTGCTACCTGGGTTTCGAGGTCGCCTTCGTCAGCGAGGCGGACAAAGCCACCATCGAAGGCGCCTTCGAGTTCGTCCGCGAAGACAGCCTGATCCGCATCCTGCCGCCCAACAGCAAGTCCGAAGAGTATCTGGAACTGATCCGCGCCCTGCCGGAAGAGGACATGCGCCTGGGCGAGATCCTGATGCGCTGTGGCACCCTGACCGCAGCCGAACTGCAGGAGGTGCTGCATGCCCAGGTCCAGGGCCAGCAGCAGGCCGAAGCCCGTCCCATCGGCCAGGTGCTGATGGAAGAGAGCCTGGTGCAGCCACCGGTGATCGCCGCGGCCCTGCACAAGCAGCAACAGGTCAAGGAAAACCGCAGCAGCGACAACAACCTGATTCGCGTCGATGCCGGCAAGCTCGACCAGCTCATCAACCTGGTCGGCGAGCTGATCATCGCCGGTGCCGGTGCGCGCATGACCGCCCAGCAATGTGGCCATGCCGAAATGCTGGAATCCACCGAACTGCTCTCACGCCTGGTCGAGGAGGTCCGCGACAGCGCCCTGACCCTGCGCATGGTGCAGATCGGCGCCACCTTCAACCGCTTCCAGCGCGTGGTGCGCGACGTGTCCAAGGAGCTGGGCAAGGACATCGCCCTGACCATCAGCGGCGGTGAAACCGAGCTGGACAAGACCGTCGTCGAGCGCATCACCGACCCGCTCACCCATCTGGTGCGCAATGCCATGGACCACGGCATCGAGTCGCTGGCCGTGCGCCAGGCGCGGGGCAAACCGGCACAGGGCAACGTGCGCCTGAACGCCTACCACGACGCCGGTAGCATCGTCCTGGAGGTCACCGACGACGGCGGTGGTCTCGATCCGCAGCGCATCCTGGCCAAGGCCCGTGAGCGCGGACTGATCAGCGAAGGCCAGACCCTGACCGACAAGGAGACCTTCAACCTGATCTTCGAGCCGGGCTTCTCCACCGCAGAACAGGTGAGCAACCTCTCCGGCCGCGGCGTCGGCATGGACGTGGTCAAGCGCAACATCACCGCCCTGCGCGGCAGCATCGACCTGGACAGCAAGCTCGGCGAAGGCACCTGCGTACGCATCCGCCTGCCGCTGACCCTGGCCATCATCGATGGTTTCCTGGTCGGCGTAGGCCCGGCCGGCTACGTGATCCCGCTGGATCTGGTCGAGGAATGCATCGAGCTCGACACCAACACCCGGCACGACCGCGGCCACATCGCCCTGCGCGGCGAGGTACTGCCATTCATCCGCCTGCGCGAACTGTTCGACGAATCCGGCCAACCGCCACGCCGCGAAAACGTGGTGGTGGTCAGCTACGCGGGACAGCGCGCCGGCCTAGTGGTCGACCACCTGATGGGCGAGTTCCAGACCGTGATCAAGCCCCTGGGCAAGCTGTTCGGCACCTGCCGTGGCGTTGGCGGTTTCACCATTCTCGGCAGCGGCGCGGTGGCGCTGATTCTCGATATCCCCAGTCTGCTCACCGACCTGTCCAGTGCCACGACTCACGCGGCCCCACTCACCATCGAAGCCTGAATTCAGCCAATGAGCGCACATCATGAGCCTTCCCGATAATCCGGCGAGCGTGCCGCAGCACCCCATGGCGGTCATCCCCGTCGATGGCGCGGCCGTCACCGAGCCGGACGCCTCGCGCCAGTACCTGACCTTCGAGCTCAATGCACGGCGCTACGCCCTCGACGGCTTGTGCGTGCGCGAGATCATCGAATATCCGCAGCTGACGCGCGTGCCCATGGCCGCCGCGTGCATCCACGGCGTGATCAATCTGCGCGGCGCCGTCGTGCCGGTGATCGACCTGAGCCTGCGCTTCGACCAGGGCCCAAGCCGCATCGACAAACGCAGCTGCATCATCATCGTCGAGGTGGTGGACGAAGAGGACGCTCAGGTACTGGGCATCATCGTCGACGCCGTCAGCGAAGTGCTGGAGGTCGCCGCCACGCAGATACGCCCGTCCCCGGCGTTCGGCAATCCCATTCGCAGCGATTTCATCCACGGCATGGTGCGCCAGGGTGATGACTTCATCGTCCTTCTAACCATCGAACACACCCTGGCGGTCGCCGAAATCGTGGCGTCCGGCAGCAGAACACGCACCTGAGCACCTGACCAGGTCATACGGAGAAAGTAACCATGTTCAAGAATATGAAAGTGGCGACCAAGCTGGGACTGGGCTTTGGCGTGGTCATCCTGCTGCTGGTGGTATCACTGGTGCTCAGCATCACTCGCATGGCCGTCATCGATGCGGCAAGCACCGTCATTGTCGAGGATAGCTACGTCACCGTGCGCCTGGCCGTCAGCGCCAAGGAAGAAACCCTGAATCAAGCCCGGTTTATCCGCGACATGCTGCTGGTCGACAACGAAGCCGCTGATGCAGAAACCAAGGCATTGATAGACGCCAGCAGAAAGCGCCGCGCCGACGCGGTCGAAGAACTCGGCAAGATGGTCGATACGCCCCAGGAGCGCGAACTGCTGGCGAAGATCAACGCGGCACGCGAATCCCTTGGCAAACACCTTGACGAGCTGTTCTCCATGCTTGGCGATCAGGAGCGCGCGGAAAGCTACCTGTATGAGCAGTTGATTCCTGCAAACAACACGCTGCTGGCTGCCGTGGACGAAATGGTGAAGTTGCAGAGCGAGCTGATGAACCAGACTTCTGCTGACGGCACTGCCCTCTACGAGGAGTCGCGCATGCAGTTGCTGATCGTCGGTGGCGTAGCGTTGCTGGTGTCCGTGCTGATCGCCTGGCTGATCACCCACAGCCTGCTGCGCCAGCTCGGCGGCGAGCCAGGCTATGCTGCCGAAGTCGTGAGCCGCATCGCCGAAGGCGATTTGCGCGTGCAGGTCAATACCCGTCCTGGTGACACCACCAGCATGCTGGCCGCCATCCACAGCATGTCGCAGCGCCTGACACAGATCATCTCCGAAGTACGCGGCAACGCCGACGCCCTGACCAGTGCCTCCGAGGAAATCTCCGCCACCGCGCAGAGCATGAGCCAGGCGGCTTCCGAGCAGGCGGCCTCGGTGGAGGAAACCAGCGCCTCGATGGAGCAGATGTCCGCCTCCATCGCGCAGAACACCGAGAACGCCCGCATCACCGATGGCATGGCAAGCAAGGCCAGCAACGAAGCCAGCGAAGGCGGCCAGGCGGTCAAGGAAACCGTACGCGCCATGAAGACCATTGCCGACAAGATCGGTATCGTCGACGACATCGCCTACCAGACCAACCTGCTGGCGCTCAACGCCGCCATCGAAGCCGCCCGTGCCGGCGAGCATGGCAAGGGCTTCGCGGTGGTCGCCGCCGAGGTGCGCAAGCTGGCCGAACGCAGCCAGATCGCAGCCCAGGAAATCGGTGAAGTGGCCAAGTCCAGCGTGCAACTGGCTGAACGTGCCGGCACCCTGCTCGACGAGATCGTCCCCTCCATCGCCAAGACGTCTGACCTGGTGCAGGAAATCGCGGCAGGCTCCGAAGAGCAAAGCTCGGGCGTCGGCCAGATCAGCACGGCCATGAACCAGCTCAACGAAATCACCCAGCAGAACGCCTCCTCGTCGGAAGAGCTGGCGGCCACGGCAGAAGAAATGAGCGGCCAGGCCGAGCAACTGCAGCAACTGATGGAGTTCTTCAAGCTCAACAGCGCCCAGGGCACTCGCAGTTCGCAACGCAACGTCCAGCCGTCACGCCCGAGCCGCTCGCCACGTAGTGCGCAGACCGATGACGACGCGTCCACGCTGATGGCCGGCGGTTTGCCCGCAGGCTACGTGCGCTTTCAGGAGTAGTCGATGACTGCCGCCACTCACAGTGTCGCCGGCCAGTACCTGACCTTCGCCCTGGCGCAGGAGTTGTTCGCCGTGGATATCCATGCCGTGCGCGAGATCATCGAGTACGGCCACCTGACCAGCGTGCCGATGATGCCGCCGAGCATCCTCGGCGTGATCAATCTGCGCGGGGCGGTGGTGCCCGTCATCGACCTGGGGCTGCGCTTCGGCGGCAGCGCCACCTCGATAGGCCCACGCACCTGTATCGTCATTCTGGAGATCGCGACAGGCGATGGCCTGCGGGTGATCGGCATGGTGGTCGATGCGGTCAGCGAAGTCCTGGAGCTCAGTGCAGAACAGATCGAGCCGGCCCCCAGTTTCGGCAATCGTATTCGCGCCGACTTCATTCGCGGCATGGGCAAGCTGGATGAGCGCCTGGTGGTGCTGCTCGATGTCGGGCGAGTGCTGTCCGACGATGAAATAGCCTTGCTGGAGCATGCCGGTGCACAAGGCACGACGGCGCAGGACCAACCATGAGCAGCAGCGCAGCCATAGCCCTGAGTGATCAGGAGTTCGCCAGGTTCCGCCAGTTGATCCATGAAATCGCCGGCATCAGCCTTTCCGACGCGAAGAAACCCCTGGTCGCCGGCCGTTTGAACAAACGCCTGCGCGAGTTTCATCTCGACAGCTACGGCGAGTATTTCCGCCGCCTGAGCCAGAGCCCGGCGGAGCTGCAGACCTGCGTCGACCTGCTGACCACCAACGAAACCTACTTCTTTCGCGAACCCAAGCATTTCGACTTTCTCCGCGAGCATCTGGAGAAGCCGGGCCTGATTCCCAGCGGGCGCCCCCTGCGCATCTGGAGCGGGGCCTGCTCCAGCGGCGAGGAGCCCTACAGCATCGCCCTGCTACTGGCCGACGTACTCGTGGACAAACCCTGGGAGATCCTTGCGTCGGATATCAGCCAGCGCGTGCTGGATCGTGCCCGTGCCGGGGTCTATCGTGTGCAGGACAGCGAGGATATCCCGCGTCGGATGCTGGTACGCCACTGCTTTCGCGGCGTCGGCGCCAACGAGGGCAATCTGCTGATCGACCCCGCACTGCGCCGACGCGTGCGCTTCGAGCAGATCAACCTGAACAACCCATTGCCGGAAGTCGGTCAATTCGATGTGATCTTCCTGCGTAACGTCATGATCTACTTCGACGGTGACACCAAGCGCCAGGTGGTGAAGCGCCTTTTGAGCCGACTGCGGCCCGGCGGCTACTTTCTGATCAGCCATTCGGAAAGCCTCAACGGCATCGATGACACACTCAAGGTCGTGAAACCCTCGATCTATCGCAAACCCGATGCCTAGACCCGTTGCACCCCGAGATGTCTATCTGCAACCCGGTGACCTGCACTTCGCCGGCGTTGGCACGCGTATTCGAACCCTGCTCGGCTCCTGCGTTTCCCTGGTGTTCTGGCATCCTCGGCGCAGGCTGGGCGGCATGTGCCATTACATGCTGCCCACCCGTGGCCAGCCCACTGCCAGGCTGGATGGGCGTTACGGTGACGAAGCCATGCTCCTGCTGCTGGAGGCCATCCGCGCTCACGGCACCCGCGCCAGCGAATATCACCTGCGCATCTTTGGCGGCGGCAACATGTTTCCGAACGTCGGAAATCGCGGCAAACGCCACATCGGCCAGCAGAATATCGACATGGCCTACAAGCTCCTCGCCATGCACGGGTTGATGAGTCATGGCGAACATGTCGGTGGTACAGGCCACCGCCACGTGATCTTCGATATCTGGAGCGGCCAGCTGGCCCTCAAGCAATCCCCCCTCGTAGCTGACAGTGGATGTCCCACTGGAGTACAACCTGCATGAAACCCATCAAAGTCATGATCGTCGACGACTCCGCCGTCGTCCGTCAGGTGCTGGCCTCGGTGCTGGCAGCTGACCCGGCGATCGAGATTCTGGGCACCGCCGCCGACCCGCTGTTCGCCCTGAGCAAGATGGAGCGCGAATGGCCGGACGTGATCGTCCTCGATGTGGAGATGCCGCGCATGGACGGCATCACCTTCCTCAAGAAGCTCATGGCCGAGCGCCCGACGCCGGTGGTGATCTGCTCGACCCTCACCGAAAAAGGCGCCAGCACCACCATGCAGGCCCTCGCCGCTGGCGCCGTGAGCATCGTCACCAAGCCGCAGCTCAACCTGAGCAAATTCCTGGTCAATGCCAGCGATGACCTGCTCGGCGCGGTGAAAGCCGCAGCGCGCGCCAACATGCGCCAACTGTCCAAGAGCAAGGTCCCGGTGCAGCCCAAGCTGGGCGCCGATGCGGTGCTCCCGGCCGGGCAAGCGGCCATGGCCCGCACCACCGAGCGCGTGGTGGCCATCGGCACGTCCACCGGCGGCACCCAGGCGCTGGAGTACATACTCACCGCGCTGCCACGGGTCTGCCCTGGCATCATCATCGTCCAGCACATGCCGGAGCGCTTCACGGCGGCCTTCGCCGAACGCCTCAATGGCCTGTGCCAGATCGAGGTACTGGAAGCGCGCCATGGCGACCGGGTCATCCCCGGGCGCGCCCTGATCGCCCCCGGAGGCCGTCACATGCTGCTCAAACGCAGCGGCGCGCAGTACCTGGTGGAAGTGGTCGACGGCCCGCCCGTGAGTCGGCACAAACCCTCGGTGGACGTGCTGTTTCGCTCCACCGCACGCGCGGCGGGTGCCAACGCCACCGGCATCATCATGACCGGCATGGGTGACGATGGCGCCCGTGGCCTGCGCGAAATGTTCGAAGCCGGGGCTCAGACCTTCGGCCAGGACGAAGCCAGCTGCGTGGTCTACGGCATGCCCAAGGAAGCCAAGAAACTTGGCGCGATCGGTCGGGAAATCCCTCTGGAACAAATTCCCGCACAGATCCTGCGGACCGAACGTCCCTGAGCCTGAACCCGATGCATACGGCGTAACCTGAAAACTGACCCATACTCAAAGGGTCAGGCCATCGGGGGAAGGCTTTGGAAGAGACACGTACGGTAGATGCCCTGCTCGGCGCGGCATGGCATTCGGCACCTGTAGGCCTGGGAGTACTCAAGCTCGACGGCTGTCTGCAGCAGGGTAACCAGGCACTGCTGCAGCTGCTCGGCACGCCGCTGCAGGTGCCTACGCTCGAGCCGCTGACGCACTGGTTGCACCCGCAGGATCGGGACGCCCTGACCTATGCAATGAAACGCGCGCGTCACCAGCATGCCGATATTCCCTGCGGCGAGCTGCGCATACGCGGCGCAGATGAGGCGTATCAATGGTTGAGCACCAGCGTTTCCGGAATTTCGGCGAGCGGCGCAGACGTCGATCACTTCCTGATTCGCCTGAGCCCGCCACGCTCGACCCAGGAGCGCGCCGAGCTGGTGTACCTGCTCAGCTTCGCGCTCGACTTCACCGCCGACGGCGCCGTGCTGCTCGATGATGGCCTGAATATTCGCTACCTCAACGAATCGGCCACCGTTCTGCTGGGCCAGGCCCACAGGTACCTGCTGGGCCAGAGCATCGGCCAGGTGCTGGCGCCACTGGCCCTGCACAGCGACGAACAGCTGCAGGAGCTGGTACGCGACCAGCGAGCGCTGAACCTGGAGTTGAACAACCCCATCGATGGCACCCGCCGTCACCTCTCGGTGAAGTTCACACGCTTCCACTATGACCGGCGCGGCTACAGCCTGGCACTGTTGCACGACCTCACCGAGCAGCAACGCCTGACCGAAACCCTGCGACACAACGAGCGCCAGTTCCGTGCGTTGATCGAGAACACCCACGACGCCATCGGCCGCCTCACGCCCGACTTCCGTCTGATCTATGCCAACCCGGCGCTGGAGGCGCTGTGCCGACTGCCTCTGGTGGAGGCCCGCGGCCGCCCCGCACGCGATGCCTTTGGCGACAACTCGCAGGTCGACATCATGGCGGACATGGTGCGCGAGGTGGCACAAAGCGGCACCTCGCTGGAAGAGGAAATGATCCACGGCATCGATGGCCCCATCGACAAGCAATTGCACTACCTGGTGCAACTGGTACCCGAGCGCGATGCCAACGGTGAGGTCACCAGCGTGCTGTCCCTGGCGCGGGACATCACCAACATTCGCAAGGCCGAACGCCGGCTAGCCGACAGCAACCAGCAGTTGCGCGAGCTGACCAGCCGCCGGGAATCGGCCCGAGAAGAAGAGCGCAAGCTGATCGCCCAGGAAATCCATGACGAACTGGGCCAGCATCTGACGGCCTTGCGCATGGGCATATCTATGCTAAACCTGCAGTTCGGCGCCCAGGCGCCAGGGTTGAGCGATGCCGTGGACGGCCTGATGCAGCTGTGTGATCGCACCATCCAGGTGGTGCGTTCCATTGCCACGAGCCTGCGCCCGGCCGTGCTCAACATGGGGCTCTACCCGGCACTGGAATGGCTGATCAACGAGTTTCGCCAGCACACCCGGATCGCCTGCGAACTCACCACCCACAGCGAAGAACCCGCCTTGACCGATGACCAAGCCATTACCGCCTTTCGCATCGTCCAGGAGGCGCTCAACAACGTCGCCCGCCACTCAGGCGCCACGCGCACCATGGTGAGCCTGGAGCGCATCGACGGCGCCTACCGCCTGGACATCGCCGACAACGGTCGCGGCTTCGACCCGGGTTCCGTCAACAAACGCTCGTTGGGGCTGGCCGGCATGCGCGAGCGCGGCATCAGCCTGGGTGGCGAGGTGGTGATCTTCAGCCACCCCGGCCAGGGCACCACCGTGCAGGCGACCTTGCCCATCAAATCGGCCGAGGAAACCTGATGACGCGAATCATGATCGCCGACGATCACACCCTCATGCGCAACGGTCTCAAGCAACTGATCGAGTTCGACAACCGCCTGCAAGTGGTTGCAGAGGCCGAAAATGGCGGTCAGGTGCTGGAGAACCTGCGCAACGTGGAGCTCGACCTGGTTCTGCTGGACATGAGCATGCCCGGTATCAGCGGTGAGGACCTGATCGCCCGGATCCAAGGCCATTACCCCAAGCTACCCATTCTGGTGCTGAGCATGCACAACGAACCGCAGATCGCCCAGCGCGCCCTGCGGGCCGGTGCCAGCGGCTACCTGACCAAGGACCACAACGCCGAAACCCTGCTCGCCGCCATCAACAAGGTGGCCGGCGGCGGACGTTACCTGGATCCACGCATCGCCGAGCAATTGGCCTTCGCCAATGCCGAACCCCGTGACAGTGGTCTGGACAGCCTGTCGGATCGGGAATTTCAGATACTGCGCCTGCTCGCCGACGGCCTGGGCGTCAATCAGGTCGCCGAGCGTCTGTCCATCAGCAACAAGACCGTCAGCACTCACAAGACCCGCTTGATGGAGAAGATGGGGTTCAGCTGCAACGCCGACATCATCCGCTTCGCCATGACGGAGCGTCTGTCGAGGTAGGAAAAGCCCTACAAAAAAAAAGAATGGCCCTACGCCATCATCGGGATGCACCGATGCTGCAAAGGCTGCCGACACACCATCCTGACAGCCAAGACCGGGTAGCCAATACCCGACGTCGCTGCCCGATGGAGTGTCAACGTGACCGCACAGCTCACCACCCCCCGGATTTCCTGGCTCCCCGCAGCCCTGGCCAGCCTTGGCGGCTTGCTGCTCGCCTGGCTGATGCTGGTGCTACCCAGCGCCTACTGGCTGATCGCTGCGCTGCTGCCCGGCGTACTGGTGCACGCCAGCGTGCGCAGCCTGACCAGCAAGCAGGCCGAAGCGGCAGCGCTGGCCTACCAGAGCGGCGTCAGCGCTGGTCAGGCAGAGGAGGCCCAACGCCACGTAGATGGCCTGCCCGACCTGTGCCGTGGCCTGTCTCCTGTCTGGTCGCAGCAGATCGAAGCGGCTCGTCAGCACACCGAAACGGCCATCGAATCGCTCAGCGCACGCTTCACCCAGCTGGCCCAGCGCATCAGCGCAGTGGTCAGCAGCGACAACCAGGGCGACGAGCAATCGCTGCTCAGCCTCCTGGCCAGCAGCGAGCATGACCTGGAAGCCATCGTCGGCCAGTTGCGTCAGGCACTGAGCAGCAAGGAGACCCTGCTTGCCGAAGTGATCAGCCTCAGTGGTTACACCACCCAACTGCGCACCATGGCCAAGGAGGTCGGCGACGTCGCCAAGCAGACCAACCTGCTGGCCCTCAATGCCGCCATCGAGGCCGCACGGGCCGGTGAGGCCGGCCGTGGCTTCGCCGTCGTCGCCGATGAAGTGCGCAAGCTCTCCACCCTGTCCGAAGCCACCGGAAAACGCATCGACGAAACCATCGAAACCGTCAGCTCGGCCATCGAGCGCACCCTGCAGGTCTCCAACGAACACACCGACCGCGACGCCAACACCCTGAAAAGCGCCAGCGAAGTGATCCGCCAGCTCATCGACGACCTGCGTGGCAGCGCCACTCGCCTGGTCGAACAGGGTGCGGTGCTGCATCAGGAGAACAGGGCCGTTGGCGAGGAAATCTCCGAGGTGCTGGTGGCGCTGCAATTCCAGGACCGCGTCAGCCAGATGCTGGGCCACATGCGCGACGACATTCAGCGCCTGGGCATGCACCTGAGTGAGCCCTGCGAACGGATCGACGCGCGCACCTGGCTCGACGAGCTGTCGCGCACCTACACCATGCCCGAGCAGCACTCCATTCATCACGGCCGCCGCAGTGCAGCAGCCGAAAGCGCTTCCGATATCACCTTTTTCTGAGGACCTGCCCCATGGCCAAGACCATTCTCATCGTCGACGACTCCGCCTCCATTCGCCAGGTCGTCGGCATGACCCTGAAAAGTGCCGGTTACGACGTCATCGAAGGCGTCGATGGCAAGGACGCGCTGACCAAGCTCGACGGGCGCAAGGTGCACCTGATCATCAGCGACGTGAACATGCCGAACATGGATGGCATCACCTTCCTGAAGAACGTCAAGACGCTGCCCAACTACAAATTCACCCCCGTGATCATGCTCACCACCGAAGCCGGCGACGCCAAGAAGAGCGAAGGCCAGGCAGCCGGTGCCAAAGCCTGGGTGGTCAAACCCTTCCAGCCGGCGCAGATGCTCACCGCCGTCTCCAAACTGATCCTGCCCTGATCCGCGAGGTGTGCCATGCACGCGACCACCACAGTCGATGAGACCCGCCAACTGCAGCTCGACGGCGCCCTGAGCATCTACACCGCAGCCGACACCAAGCCGCGCCTGAGCGCAGCTCTGCAGGGCGCCATCGCCCTCGAGATCGACCTGAGCGACATCGAGGAATTCGACTGCGCCGGCCTGCAACTGCTGCTGGCTACCCGCGAGCAGGCGCGCCGCCAGGATATCGACCTGCGCTTGCTGGGCGCCAATGCTGTGGTTCGCGAGCTGCTCGCCCTGAGTGGGCTGGGCGACGCACTGATTGCCCCGGAGGCCAACTGATGAACCTCGACAGCATCATCGGCACCTTCATCGCCGAAAGTCAGGAGCTGCTGCTGCAGATGGAAGACGCGCTGCTGCAGGTCGAACACAGCCCGGATGACCCCGAACTGATCAACGCCATCTTTCGCGCCGCCCACACCATCAAGGGCTCGGCCGGGCTATTCGGCTTCGATGGCATCGTCGCCTTCACCCATGTGGCAGAAAGCGTGCTCGACCGCGTACGTGGCGGTGAGCTGCGCCTGGACGCCGACCTGATCGCCCTGATGCTCAACGCCGGCGACCACCTGGCCGGGCTGATTCGTCACCTGGCCGACGGTGGTGACCTGGCGGAACTGCCTGACAGCGTGAACGCCAACGGCCAGGAGCTGATCACGGCCCTGAGCCGCTACCTGCAGGATCAGCCGGCCAGCACAGCGACCACGCCAAAAGCCAGCGCCACTCAGGAACACCGTGCCGCCGGCGGCAGTCAGCACTGGTACCTGTCACTGCGTTTTGGCCCGGACACCCTGCGCAACGGCATGGATCCACTGGCCTTCATCCGCTACCTGAGCACACTCGGTCAGGTGCTGCATATCGAGACGGTACTCGACCACCTGCCGACACTCGATGAGCTGGATGCGGAAACCTGCTACCTGGGCCTGGAACTCAGCTTCGCCAGCGACGCCGAAGCCAGCGCCATCGAAGGCGCCTTCGACTTCGTTCGCGAAGAGGGCAGCATCCGTCTGCTGCCACCCGGCGCCAGCCTGGACGACTTCCAGGCGCTGCTGCAGGAGCGCGCCAGCGAAGGCTCGGCGCAACTCGAACGCCTGGCACGCTGCTCCGGGCTGAGTATCGAAGCACTCAGCGCCACCGACAGCCCCCAAGCCAGCGTCGATACCCCCAGCATCCAGGCTGAAAGCGCCACTCCAGCCCCATCCCCCGAGGCGCGCAGCGGCAAGGAGGCAGCGCGTGGCAGCAACGACGCCAACCTGATCCGTGTCGACGCCAGCAAACTCGATCAACTGATCAATCTGGTCGGCGAGCTGATCATCGCCGGCGCCAACACCCGCATGCTGGCCCAGCGCAGTGGCCTGACCGACATGAGCGAGTCAGCCGAGACCCTCTCGCGCCTGGTCGAAGAGGTCCGTGACAGTGCCCTGACCCTGCGCATGGTGCAGATCGGCGCCACCTTCAACCGCTTCCAGCGCGTGGTGCGCGACGTGTCCAAGGAATTGGGCAAGGACATCGTGCTGCAGATCAGCGGCGGCGACACCGAGCTGGACAAGACCGTGGTGGAGAAGATCGGCGACCCGCTCACTCACCTGGTGCGCAACGCCATGGACCACGGTATCGAAGCGGCCGACGCGCGGCGCGCCAGCGGCAAGTCGGTGCAAGGCTTGGTCCGCCTCAACGCCTACCACGAGGCCGGCGGCATCGTCATCGAAGTGTCGGACGACGGCGGCGGCCTCAACCCGCAGAAGATCCTGGCCAAAGCCACCCAGCGTGGCCTTGTCAGCGAGGGCCAGCCGCTCAGCGACAAGGAGATTCTCAACCTGATCTTCGAACCCGGTTTCTCCACCGCCGAGCAGATCAGCAACCTCTCCGGCCGCGGCGTCGGCATGGACGTGGTCAAACGCAACATCACCGCCCTGCGCGGCACCGTCGAACTCGACAGCAAGCTTGGCCAGGGCACCTGCGTGCGCATCCGCCTGCCGCTGACCCTGGCGATCATCGATGGCTTCCTCATCGGTGTCGGCCAGGCCAGCTACGTGGTGCCGCTGGACATGGTCGAGGAATGCATCGAGCTGCCCAGCGAGCAGATCGCCGGCCAGCAGCACCTCGACCTGCGCGGCGACGTGCTGCCGTTCATTCGCCTGCGCCAGATGTTCGATGACCAGAGCCAGCCACCCCGCCGCGAAAACGTGGTGGTGGTCAGCTACGCCGGGGTTCGCGCCGGCCTGGTGGTCGACCAGTTGCTCGGCGAATTCCAGACCGTGATCAAGCCGCTGGGCAAGGTGTTCTGCCAGGTCCCGGCGCTGAGCGGCTTCACCATCCTTGGCAGTGGTGCGGTCGCCCTGATCCTCGATATCCCGGGCCTGCTGACGCAGGTCACGCAAAACGCCAATGCGCGCGTCGCCAGCCCAGCCCAGCAACTCAGGAGTACCGTGCAATGAACCTCACTCTGCGCATCATGAGCTTGACCGCTACCGCCATCGTCGCCGTGCTGGTGCTGGCATCCAACCTGGCTGCCAGCGCGGTTCTGCCGGTGGCCATCCTGGCAGCCATTGCCGTCGCCATTCAGGGGCTGCTGCTGCAGCGCAGCCTGAACCAGCAACTGGGGGCGGACCCTCTGCTCCTGCTCGACCTGGCCGAGCGGCTGGCGCGTGGCGACAACAGCCCGCGGCCGCAGAATCAGGCGAGCGCTGGCTCATTGCAGGACCGCCTGCAACAGGCTGCGGCCCAGCTCGGCGGGCTTACCCAGAACCTGCACCATGTCAGCGATGAACACGCCCGTGGCGACATCGACGTGGCGCTGGACACCCGCCTCCCCGGTCTCTATGGCGAAGTCGCACAGGGCATCAACGCCCTGGTGGCCAGCCATATCGAAGTGAAGAAAAAGGCCATGGCCTGCGTGCGCTCGATCGCCGAAGGCGACCTCAACGCGCCACTGGAACAACTGCCAGGCAAAAAGGCCTTCATCAACGACAACATCGAAACCCTGCGCCGCAATATCACCGGGCTGATGGACGAGATGCGCCACATGGCCGACGAGCATGACAAGGGCGATATCGACGTGGCCATCGATGCCACACGCTTCTCCGGCAGCTATGCCGAAATCGCCCACGGCATCAACGCCATGGTCGCCGGCCATATCAGCGTGAAGAAGAAGGCCATGGCCTGCATCAAGGCCTTCAGCGAAGGCGACCTGAAGGCGCCGCTGGAGCAGTTCCCCGGCAAGAAGGCCTTCATCAACGACAACATCGAAACCCTGCGCCGCAACGTCCTGGCTCTGATCGAAGATACCCAGATGCTCAGCCAGGCCGCGCTCGACGGGCGCCTCGACACCCGCGCCGACGCCAGCCGCCATGAGGGGGACTTCCGTCGCATCGTCGAGGGCATCAACGACACCCTGGAAGCCATCGTATCCCCGTTGCGTGAAGCCATGAACGTGATCGCTGGGCTGTCCCAGGGTGACCTGACCTGCACCATGAACGGCCACTACAAGGGGCATCTGGCCGAACTGCAGCAGTCGATCAATGCCACGGTGAACAAACTGGCGGATGTGATTGGCCAGGTACAACACTCCACCAGCATGCTCAGCAGCGCCGCCGAGGAAATTTCCGCCACCGCGCAAAGCCTCAGCCATGCGGCCTCCAGCCAGGCCGCCTCGGTCGAGGAAACCAGCGCGGCGATGGAGCAGATGTCCGCCTCCATCGCGCAGAACGCCGAGAATGCCAAGATCACCGACAGCATGGCCGGCAAGGCTTCCTGCGAAGCCAGCGAAGGCGGCCAGGCGGTGCGCGACACCGTGGCCGCGATGAAGACCATCGCCGACAAGATCGGCATCGTCGACGACATCGCTTACCAGACCAACCTGCTGGCCCTCAACGCCGCCATCGAAGCGGCCCGAGCCGGCGAGCACGGCAAGGGCTTTGCGGTAGTCGCCGCCGAAGTGCGCAAGCTGGCAGAACGCAGCCAGGTGGCCGCCCAGGAAATCAGCGAAGTGGCCAAGAGCAGCGTGTCACTGGCCGAGCGCGCCGGCAGCCTGCTCGACCACATGCTGCCGTCGATCTCCAAGACCTCCGACCTGGTGCAGGAAATCGCCGCCGCCTCGGACGAGCAGAACACCGGCGTCAACCAGATCAGCGCCGCCATGACCCAGCTCAGCGACATCACCCAGCAGAACGCTGCTGCCTCCGAAGAGCTGGCCGCCACCTCCGAGGAAATGACCGGGCAATCGGTCAACCTGCAGGACCTGATGCAGTTCTTCCAGTTGACCAATCAGCGCAGCGACACCAGTACAGCGCGGGCCAAGCCGGTAGTACGCAGCGTTCCAACAGCACAGGTCGATGAGCAGGAAGGCGGGTTCATCCGCTTCGGGAGCTGAGTCATGCAAATGAAGGCGCAGCTCACGCAAAACACAGGGGCACAAGTCACACCATTCACTCAACGGAGGAGTACCGTGCAATGAACATCACCCTTCGCATAACGACGCTGATCGCGACGGCCACCCTCGCACTGCTGGTTCTCGCATCCAATCTGGCCGCCAGCGCGGCCATGCCCATCGCGCTCCTGGCGGCCATCGCCGTTATCGTGCAGGGCCTGCTGCTGCGACGCACGTTGCAGCCACTGGGCGCTGAACCCCAGGCCCTGCTCGACTTCGCCGAGCAACTGACGCGCGGTGAAGTCAGCCATCAGCCTGCGCTTCCCGCAGCCGCCAGCTCGCTACGCGATCATCTGCAACAAATCGGCGGGCAACTCGACGGGCTGACCCAGAGCCTGCGCCGCGTCAGCGATGAACACGCCCAGGGCGATATCGACGCGACGCTGGACACCCACCGCCCCGGCATCTACGGCGCGGTGGCCGAAGACATCAACGCCCTGGTGGCCAGCCATGTCGATGTGAAGAAGAAAGCCATGGCATGCGTCAAGGCTATCGCCGAAGGCGACCTGAAGGCGCCACTGGAACAGTTCCCCGGCAAGAAAGCCTTCATCAACGACAACATCGAAACCCTGCGCCGCAATATCACCGGGTTGATGGACGAGATGCGCCACATGTCCGAAGAGCACGACAAGGGCGATATCGATGTGGTCATCGACGCCTCGCGCTTTTCTGGCAGCTACGCCGAGATCGCCCACGGCATCAACACCATGGTCGCCGGTCACATCGCCGTGAAGAAGAAAGCCATGGCCTGCGTCAAGGCCATCGGCGAAGGTGACCTTAACGCTTCGCTGGAGCAGTTCCCCGGCAAGAAGGCCTTCATCAACGACAACATCGAAACCCTGCGCCGCAACATCGCCGGGCTGATGGACGAGATGCGCCACATGGCCGAAGAGCACGACAAGGGCGATATCGATGTGGTCATCGACGCAGCACGCTTTTCCGGTAGCTACGCCGAGATCGCCCACGGCATCAACGCCATGGTCGCCGGCCACATCGCCGTGAAGAAGAAAGCCATCGCTTGCGTGCAGGAGCTCGGTGCCGGCAACCTCGAAGCTCATCTGGAAACCTTCCCTGGCAAGAAGGTGTTCATCAACCAGACCATCGAGCAGTTGCGCGCCAACATGGTCGCACTGATCGAGGACACCAGCCTGCTCAGCCAATCGGCGATGCATGGCAAGCTCGACGTACGTGCCGATGCCAACCGACACAAAGGCTACTACCGCAATATCGTCAATGGCTTCAATGAAACACTGGAAGCCATCATCACCCCGGTCAACGAAGCCATGGCCGTGATCAAGGCGCTAGCCGAAGGCGACCTGACTCGCTCCATGAACGGAAACTACAAAGGAAATCTCGAGGAACTGCAGCAATCGCTCAATGCCACCGTACGCAAACTGGCGGACGTGATCGGCCAGGTGCAACAGTCCACCTGCACGCTCAGCAGCGCCGCCGAGGAAATCTCCGCCACCGCGCAGAGCCTCAGCCAGGCAGCCTCCAGCCAGGCCGCCTCGGTCGAAGAAACCAGCGCGGCGATGGAGCAGATGTCCGCCTCGATCGCACAGAACACCGAGAACGCCAAAGTCACCGACGGCATGGCCGGCAAAGCCGCACGTGAGGCTGACGAGGGTGGCCAGGCGGTCAAGGACACCGTGGCCGCGATGAAGACCATCGCCGACAAGATCGGCATCGTCGACGACATCGCCTACCAGACCAACCTGCTGGCCCTCAACGCCGCCATCGAAGCCGCTCGTGCCGGCGAGCACGGCAAGGGCTTCGCCGTGGTCGCCGCCGAAGTACGCAAGCTGGCAGAACGCAGCCAGGTCGCAGCCCAGGAAATCAGCGAAGTGGCCAAGAACAGCGTGTCGCTGGCCGAGCGTGCCGGCAACCTGCTCGACCAGATGGTGCCCTCGATCACCAAGACCTCCGATCTGGTACAGGAAATCTCCGCCGCCTCGGAAGAGCAGAGCATAGGGGTGAACCAGATCAGCAGCACCATGGGCGAACTCAGCGACATCACCCAGCAGAACGCGGCGGCCTCGGAAGAACTGGCGGCCACAGCCGAGGAAATGACCAGCCAATCGATCAACCTGCAAAACCTGGTGCAGTTCTTTCGCCTGGCCAACCGCGACAACCTGCTCAATATCTCACGCCCCCAGCATGCGGCCATATCGGTAGCGCCAAGTGCATCCGGCGAACAAAACGGCGGATTCGCCCGCTTCGGGAGCTGAACCATGACCACCGATCTCACCCTGCTGATCAACGAAGAGCAACAACGCCAGTACCTGACTTTCCGCGTCGGCCAGGACCTGTATGGCGTCGCCACCCGTTACGTGCGCGAGATCCTCGAGTTCGACCAGATCACGATGGTGCCGATGATGCCCAGTCTGGTGCGCGGCGTGATCAACCTGCGCGGCGCCGTGGTGCCGATCATCGACCTGGCCGAACGCTTCGGCCATGGTCGTACTGCCCTCGGCGCGCGCACCTGCATCGTCATCGTGGAAATTCTCGACGAGGAGGAGACCCATTTGATGGGCGCCCTGGTCGATGCGGTCAACGCGGTGGTGGAAGTTGAACCAGGGGCCATCCGCCAGGCCCCCGCGTTCGGCAGCCGCATTCGCGGCGAATTCATCGAGGACATGGCTCGCATCGACGAGCACTTCCTCACCCTGTTACGCATGGAGCAAGTGTTGTCGGTCGCGCAGATCGCCGCCATGGCAGGCCAACCCAGCGACACCTCGTACCTACCATGCGATGCGCGCGAGCGCGCAGGAGCAAATAAATGACCATCAGCAAGAAAATGATCCTTCTGGTTCTCTCGGCTCTGCTCGGCATCATCGTGCTGGCAAGTGTCGGCCAGTACCAGCTCAAGTCGGTGTTTACCTCGGCCAACTACGGCAATGACAACACGGTACCCAGCCTGCTGGCCCTGCGTGGCATGGAAAGCAATGCCAAGGACCTGATCCGGCAGATGTACAAGCACATCCTGACCACCGATGACGCCAATATGCGCCTGATCGAAGAGGACATCCGCAAGACCGAGCAGAGCCTGCAAGATGCTACCGAGGCCTATCGCAAGCTGCTGTCCAATGAAGAGGATCAGCAACTGTTGGACAAAGTGCTGGCGGCGCTGGCGCGCTTTCGGGAGGTGCAGGGCGCGGTCATCAAGCTGTCCGCCGACAACCAGACCGAAGCGGCGGCAAAGATGATTCTCGACAACTCGGCGGCCATCAACGAACTGACCCGCGCCTTCGAAGCTCACGTGGAATTCAACGAGAAACTAGGTGACCAGGCCACCCTGGATGCCAGCGAGCAGCTGCACACCGCCACACTGTCCTCCATCATCGTGTCCGCTATCACCCTGTTGCTGGTTGCGCTGATCGGTCTGTTCATTACCCGCAATCTGCTGCGCCAGCTCGGAGGCGAGCCGGCCTACGCGGCCGAAATGGTGGCGCGCATCGCCGCCGGCGACCTCACCGCCAGCGTCAATACCAAGGCCGGCGACACCACCAGCATGCTCGCCGCGATCAAGGTGATGGTAGAAAAACTGGCGCAGATCATCGGCGAGGTGCGCAGCAATGCCAACGCCTTGACCTCAGCCTCCGAGCAGATCTCCGCGACCGCGCAGAGCATGAGCCAGGGCGCTTCGGAGCAAGCCGCCTCGGTGGAGGAAACCAGTGCCTCGATGGAACAGATGTCCGCCTCCATCGCGCAGAACACCGAGAACGCCAAGGTCACCGACGGCATGGCCAGCAAGGCCGCACGTGAGGCTGACGAGGGCGGCCAGGCGGTCAAGGACACCGTATCGGCGATGAAGACCATTGCCGACAAGATCGGCATCGTCGACGACATCGCCTACCAGACCAACCTGCTGGCGCTCAACGCCGCCATTGAGGCCGCCCGCGCTGGCGAACACGGCAAGGGCTTCGCCGTGGTGGCCGCCGAAGTTCGCAAGCTGGCCGAACGCAGCCAGATCGCCGCTCAGGAAATCAGTGAGGTAGCCAAGAACAGCGTATCGCTGGCCGAACGCGCGGGCGACTTGCTCGACCAGATGCTGCCCTCGATCGCCAAGACATCGGATCTGGTACAGGAAATTTCCGCAGCCTCCGAAGAACAGAGTGCCGGGGTCGGGCAGATCAACACCGCCATGAATCAGCTCAGCGAGATCACCCAGCAATCAGCCTCTGCCTCCGAGGAACTGGCAGCCACCGCCGAAGAAATGAGTGGCCAGGCCGAACAACTGCAGCAGTTGATGGATTTCTTCAAGATCCAAAACAGCGCTGGCAGCAAGAGTCCAGAGCGCAGCCAACAGGCCAGCCGCCCCCGAGAAACGAGCGAAGCCAGCAGCAACTCGTTCGCGCAGGATTCGGCGTACGCCGGCTTCATACGCTTCCAGCACTGACCACAGCCCACATTCGCAGCCGGGCACCACACAGTGCCCCAGGAGCGACTCATGTCCAGCTTCAACCCGGCCACCGCCACGGACACCAGCCAGCAATACCTGACGTTCAGCCTCGGCGACGAAATTTTCGCCGTTGGCACGCGCGATGTCCGCGAGATCATCGAGTATGGTCGGCTGACCCCGGTGCCGCTGATGCCCCCGAGCATCCTCGGCGTCATCAACCTGCGCGGCGGCGTGGTACCGATCATGGATCTGCGCCAGCGCTTCGGTCAGGACGCGACGCAGATCGGACGCCGCTCGTGCATCGTCATCCTGGAAGTCCAGCGTGATGGTCTGCAGCAGGTTATCGGCATCGTCGTCGAGGCCGTGAACGCCGTGCTGGAAATCCCGGTCCAGGACATCGAACCGCCGCCCAGCCTCGGTAGCCATATTCCGACCGACTTCCTCATCGGCATGGGCAAGCTCGACACACGCCTGGTGGTATTGCTCGATATCGGTCGTGTGCTGTCGCTCGACGACCTGCGCCGACTGGCCGCCAACCAACTGCCTGAACAGGCCTGAGCCCGGGAGTCCGTAATGAATGCCGCCAGCCTGAGCAATCGCGAGTTCCAGCAGTTTCGCGACATGATTTACGAGATCGCCGGCATCGCCATGAGCGACGCCAAGCGCCAGCTGGTCGCAGGACGGCTGAGCAAGCGCCTGCGCCACTACGACCTGAGCAGCTTCGGCGACTACTTCCAGTTGCTCATGAAGGACAAGGACGAGCTGCAGACCGCCGTCGACCTGTTGACCACCAACGAGACCTATTTCTTCCGCGAACCGAAGCACTTCGAGTTTCTCCAGCAGCGCCTGCAGGACGAACTGCGCAGCGGCAGCCAGCCTCTACGCATCTGGAGCGCAGCCTGCTCCAGCGGCGAGGAGCCTTACACCCTGGCCCTGCTGCTGGCCGACAGCCTGGGCACTCGCCCCTGGGAAATCCTCGCCTCGGATATCAGTACGCGCATCCTCGACAAGGCCCGCGCCGGTATCTACCCCCTGGAGGGTGCCACCGGTATTCCGCGTGAGGTGCTGCACCGCCATTGCCTGCAAGGCACCGGCCAGCACGCCGGCATGTTCACCCTGGAGCCGGCGCTCAAGCGCCGCATCAGCTTTCGCCAGATCAACCTCAACAATGCACTACCCGAGGTTGGCGTGTTCGACGTGATCTTCCTGCGCAACGTGATGATCTACTTCGACCAGCCGACCAAGCGCCAGGTCGTACAGCGCTTGTGCGCGCGCCTTCGTCCTGGCGGTTACTTCTTCGTCAGCCACTCGGAAAGTCTCAACGGCATCAGCGACGAACTGCAGGCGTTGCGCCCTTCGATCTACCGGAAGCCCCATGCATAAGCCCGATGGCGTCATCGAGGTCTTCCTGCAACCGGGGGATCTGTACTTCGGCGACCGCCATACGCGCATCCGTACCCTGCTGGGCTCGTGCGTATCGCTGGTGCTCTGGCACCAGAACGAGCTGCTCGGCGGCATGTGCCACTACATGCTGCCCAGTCGACGCCACCCCGGGAAACAGCTCGATGGGCGCTACGCCGATGAGGCCCTGCATATGCTGCTCTGCGAGATCAAGGCCAGTGGCACACGCTCCAGCGACTATCGCATCAGCCTGTTCGGCGGCGGCAACATGTTCGGCGCACAGGTCAAACGTAACATCGGCCACGCTAATGTCAGCGCTGGCCTGGAACTGCTCGCCGCCCATGGACTGCAGTGCCATGCCACACATGCCGGTGGCGATGGCTACCGTAACCTGATTTTCGACATCTGGAGCGGCCACGTCACCCTGCGCTGCCCCTCCCAACAGCAGATCGCTACACGCCGCTACGAGGCGCAACCATCATGAAGAACATCAAGGTGATGATCGTCGACGACTCCGCTGTCGTTCGCCAGGTGTTGAATGCCAGTCTCGCCGAACACGCCGGCATCGAGGTGATCGGCACCGCTGCCGACCCCTTGTTCGCCCTGGACAAGATGCAGCGCGAATGGCCCGATGTGATCGTGCTGGACGTGGAGATGCCACGCATGGACGGCATTTCCTTCCTGAAGAAGCTGATGGCCGAGCATCCGACCCCGGTGGTGATCTGCTCGACCCTGACGGAAAAAGGCGCCGCCACCACCATGGAGGCCATGGCCGCCGGTGCCGTGGCCATCGTCACCAAGCCGCAGGTCGGTCTGCGCCAGTTTCTGCTGGAGGCCACCGAAGAGCTGGCAGGCGCGATTCGGGCCGCGTCCCAGGCCCGTCTCAGGCGCCAGACGCCAGCCCCCGTGGCAGTGGCGCCCAAACTCAATGCCGACGCCATCCTGCCGGCCAGCAGTGTCGGGGCCATGTCCCGCACCACCGAGCGAGTCGTCGCCATCGGCACCTCCACCGGCGGCACCCAGGCTCTGGAGTACGTACTCACCGCGCTGCCGCGCGTGTGCCCGGGCATCGTCATCGTCCAGCACATGCCGGAAAAGTTCACCGCAGCCTTCGCCGAACGCCTCAACGGCTTGTGCCAGATCGAAGTGCGCGAAGCCAAGCACGGCGACCGGGTCATCCCCGGTCGCGCCCTGATCGCGCCCGGTGGTCGCCACATGCTGCTCAAGCGCAGTGGCGCGCAGTACATGGTTGAAGTGGTCGACGGCCCCCCCGTGAGCCGTCACAAACCCTCGGTGGACGTGCTGTTCCGCTCCACTGCCCGTGCCGCCGGTGCCAACGCCACCGGCATCATCATGACCGGCATGGGCGACGACGGCGCCCGCGGCCTGCGCGAAATGCACGAGGCAGGCGCCTTCACCCTCGGCCAGGACGAGGCCAGTTGCGTGGTCTACGGCATGCCCAAAGAGGCCAAGAAAATTGACGCGGTCAGCCGGGAAATCCCGCTGGAGCAGATACCCGCCTACATCCTAAGGGGAGAACAGCATTGACCATGCGAACCAGAGACCAGGGAGCATCGCCAAACAGGAACATCTTTGCCCTCGTTCATGCCACGTAGCCTGATCTGAGGGAGAACCGGAGCTCCACAAAATGAACTTCTTCAATACCGCTCTGAAACAAGAACTGGCGCGCTGCAATGAAGCGCTGGCCCAAGCCCTGGCACTGCAGGACGCCCTAAATCGTTCACAGGCCATCATCGAGTTCCAACCCGACGGAACGATTCTCGGCGCGAACGAAAACTTCCTGCACACCATGGGTTACCGTCTCGATGAAATCGTGGGGCAACACCACCGCATGTTCTGCCAAAGGCAGCAAGCAGAAAGCAACGAGTACCGGCAGTTCTGGGCGCGCTTGGCGCGCGGTGAGTTCATCCGAGAGCGTTTTCTGCGCCTCGACAAACAGGGGCGAGACGTCTGGCTAGAAGCCTCGTATAACCCTGTGCATGACGCCACAGGCGCAGTCACCAAGGTGATCAAGCTGGCAACCGACATTACCCAGAGCGTTGTTCAGCAGCATGAAGAAGACGCGATCATGACGGCCCTGAACCGCTCGACGGCCGTCATCGAGTTCAATCCAAGCGGCGAGGTGCTCGCCGCTAATGACAACTTCCTCAGTGTGATGGGCTACCGGCCGCAGGACGTGATAGGCCGTCATCACCGCCTGTTCTGCGCCCCGGAAGAAACGACCGGCTCGGGCTACCAGCAGTTCTGGCAGCAACTCAATCGCGGCGAATACTGCAGCGGCCGCTTCCAGCGGCGCAACCGGGAAGGCAAGGTGATATGGCTCGAGGCCAGCTACAACCCGGTATTCGACACTCGCGGGCGTCTCTACAAGATCGTCAAGTTCGCATCCGACATCACCGCCAAGGTATTGGAGCAGCAGGCGGAATCCGCAGCGACTCACCTGGCCTTTGAAACCGCGTTGCAAACCGACGCTGAAGCCCAAGGGGGCGCCGAGGTGGTCACGCGCACCGTGGATATGGTGCAGGGTATCGCCGGAGGGCTGACCCATGCAGCCGAGCGTTTGAGCGCAGTCAGCCAGCAGTCAGAGCTGATCAACAGTATCGTTCAGTCCATTCGCGGCATCGCCGAGCAGACCAATCTTCTGGCCCTTAACGCCGCCATCGAAGCCGCTCGCGCAGGCGAGCAAGGCCGAGGCTTTGCGGTTGTCGCAGATGAAGTGCGCAACCTTGCCTCCCGCACCGCTCAGGCCACCGAGGAAATCATTGAGGTGGTGAGGCGCAATCACGAACTGGCCCAGGAAGCCGTATCCAGCATGCGTCAGAGCTGCGAAAAGGTGGACCAGGGAGTTGTGCTGGCGAATGAGGCTGGGCGAGCCATCCAGAGCATTCAGGGTGGCGCGCAGCGAATGGTGCAAGCCATCCAGCGCCTGACCCACAAGATCGACGACGGCCTCCGCCCCGGCACCGTAGTGCAGCCCAGCTAGCGCCTTCCGGCTAGCGGTCTTTCCCCTCTTGCCCTGCCGGGCGTAGAATCAGCCGATTCCTCGCCTGGCATCCCCGGCGGGCCCGTGAGCCCTGGCGCACGAGTGGTGATCCCGACTCGTCTTGCAGCCCTCCTCTGGCAGCGATCAGCCGCCCCGACGTTGCTCACCGCACACTCAACCGAATTAGCCGCAGGAAACCGTCATGCCCGATTACCGCTCGAAAACCTCCACCCACGGCCGCAACATGGCCGGCGCCCGTGCCCTGTGGCGCGCCACCGGGATGAAGGACGAAGACTTCAAGAAACCGATCATCGCCATCGCCAACTCTTTCACCCAGTTCGTGCCCGGCCACGTGCACCTGAAGGACCTCGGCCAGCTGGTTGCCCGCGAGATCGAGAAAGCCGGCGGCGTGGCCAAGGAATTCAACACCATCGCCGTCGACGACGGCATCGCCATGGGCCATGACGGCATGCTCTATTCGCTGCCGAGCCGCGAGATTATCGCTGACTCCGTGGAGTACATGGTCAACGCCCACTGCGCCGACGCCATCGTCTGCATCAGCAACTGCGACAAGATCACCCCCGGCATGCTGATGGCTGCCCTGCGCCTGAACGTCCCGGTGGTATTCGTCTCCGGCGGCCCGATGGAAGCCGGCAAGACCAAGCTGGCCAGCCACGGCCTGGACCTGGTCGACGCCATGGTCATCGCCGCCGACTCGACCGCGTCCGACGAGAAGGTCGCCGAGTACGAGCGCAGCGCCTGCCCGACCTGCGGCAGCTGCTCCGGCATGTTCACCGCCAACTCGATGAACTGCCTGACCGAAGCCCTGGGCCTGTCCCTGCCGGGCAACGGCTCCACCCTGGCTACCCACAGCGACCGCGAGCAGCTGTTCCTGCGCGCCGGCCGCCTGGCCGTCGAGCTGTGCCAACGCTACTACGGCGAAGGCGACGAGTCGGTACTGCCGCGCAACGTCGCCAGCTTCAAGGCGTTCGAGAACGCCATGATGCTCGACATCGCCATGGGCGGTTCGACCAACACCATCCTGCACCTGCTGGCCGCCGCTCAGGAAGCCGAGATCGACTTCGACCTGCGCGACATCGATCGCCTGTCGCGCAAGGTGCCGCAGCTGTGCAAGGTGGCGCCGAACATCCAGAAGTACCACATGGAAGACGTGCACCGCGCTGGCGGCATCTTCTCCATCCTCGGCGAACTGGCCCGTGGCGGCCTGCTGCACACCGACGTGCCCACCGTGCACAGCCCGAGCATGAGTGACGCCATCGCCCAATGGGACATCACCCAGACCCAGGACGAGGCGGTGCACCACTTCTTCAAGGCAGGCCCTGCCGGCATCCCGACCCAGACTGCGTTCAGCCAGTCGACCCGCTGGGACAGCCTCGACGACGACCGCGCCGAAGGCTGCATCCGCAGCGTCGAGCACGCCTACTCGCAGGAAGGCGGCCTGGCCGTGCTGTACGGCAACATCGCCCTCGACGGCTGCGTGGTGAAGACCGCCGGTGTCGATGAGTCCATCCACGTCTTCGAAGGCAACGCCAAGGTCTTCGAGAGCCAGGACAGCGCGGTCAAGGGCATCCTCAACGATGAGGTGAAAGCCGGCGACATCGTCATCATCCGCTACGAAGGCCCGAAAGGCGGCCCGGGCATGCAGGAAATGCTCTATCCGACCTCGTATCTGAAGTCCAAGGGCCTGGGCAAGGCCTGCGCCCTGCTCACCGACGGCCGTTTCTCCGGCGGCACCAGCGGCCTGTCCATCGGCCACGCCTCGCCGGAAGCGGCTTCCGGTGGTGCTATCGGTCTGGTCAACGACGGTGACAAGATCCTCATCGACATCCCCAACCGCAGCATCAACCTGCTGGTCAGTGATGAAGAGCTGGCCACCCGCCGCGCCGAACAGGACAAGAAAGGCTGGAAACCTGCCGCGCCACGCACGCGCAAGGTGACCACCGCCCTGAAGGCCTACGCCCTGCTCGCCACCAGCGCCGACAAGGGCGCGGTACGTGACAAGGCGATGCTGGACGGCTAAGCCAGTTCAGTAGTGTTAAAAGCGCCCCGCAATAGCGGGGCGCTTTGCTTTCTGCGCCACTGATCAGCCCTGTATTCTGCTGGGCATGCAGGCTTTGAGAGATAAGGACGATGCTGGTAGCCAGGCGAGTACTGAAAGTTGCCGAAACGCAGGACGAAGAACACAGGCCAGAAGAGTTACCACTCGACAACTTTCGCATGACGCCTGCATGGGTTCTGCTGGGCGAGCCCGGGGCAGGCAAAAGTGAAGCCCTAAAGCAGGCTGCTCTGGAGGTCGATGGCGTATATGTCACGGTGAACGAACTTATCAACACGACACCGCCGCTAGAGGAGTGGCGCGAGAAAAAACTGTTCATCGACGCACTGGATGAGGCCCGCTCCGCAGGAGCTAACAGCCTACCTCTACGCATCCGCCAACAATTACTTCGGCTCGGCAAACCTGCTTTCCGACTCTCCTGCCGCGCAGCTGACTGGTATGGCTCGGCAGACATCGCTGATCTGCAAGGCGCCAGCCCCGATGGCCTGTTGACGGTATTGCAGCTATGTCCGCTGAGCGGCGAGGACATCCAGCAAATACTGCACAGCAATTACAACGTTATCGACCCCAAAGCTTTTATCGAACAAGCCGAGCGGCACGGTATTGCCGCACTACTGAGCAACCCACAAATGCTCGGTCTAATGGCCAGGGCCGTCAGCGGTAAAAAATGGCCGGAAAGCCGCAGCGAGGTCTATCGACTCGCCTGCGAGAAACTCGCGGAAGAAAACAATGTTCGCCACCGGCAAACCAGTGAAGCCAAAGCGGTCGATAACGAAACCTTGCTGAAAGCGGCAGGGCAGTTGTTCGCTGTGCAGCTGCTATCGAGCAAGGCTGGCATTTCCAGCGACTCGGACTCCAGCGACAATAACTACCCAGAACTCAACCAGTTCAAACCAGAGATTCCTGCTGCAGCCAGAAGAGCACTACAGTCCGCTTTATTCACCCCCGCACCTGGCAACGTCGATCATCTAATCCCCCACCACCGCAGCATCGCCGAATATCTGGCAGCAAGATGGCTGGCGGACAAGCTGGATCGGGAGAGTCTTCCCCATGGAAGGCTACTTAATCTTTTACTCGGCTTCGACGGGGGAGTAGTCGCCGACTTGCGGGGACTACTCGCATGGCTCGCGCAACAAAGCACATCAATACGCAGGCGCCTAATAGAAGCAGATCCTCTTGGCATCGTGCTGTATGGCGATGTCGGCCCATTCAGCACCGCAGACAAACGCTACCTGCTGCAGGCCCTGCGCCAGCAAGCGGAGAGGTTCCCTGGATATCGCTGGCACCTTTGGCAAGACATGTCTGGGTTCCGGGCCTTGGCAGACGAGTCGTTGCTTGAGGACTTTCAACGCATTCTGCTGGCTCCCGAGCGCGATGAACCAACCCAGTCACATATGGACTGTGTGCTGGATATTCTCGAATACGGGCATGCCGATGCCACCTTGGCAGCGCCGCTGCTCGCGATGATCAAAGACGCTTCGCTCTGGCCACGACTCCGTAATAGCGCGCTCAGTATCTGGCTGAAAATGGCCCATCCAGCTGAAAGCAAATCCCTGTTGTCACAAATATGCAGTGGCTATATTGAAGACGAAGATGACGATCTTCTGAGCCAACTGCTAGATCGGATGTATCCGGATTATTTGATGGCGGAAGACCTGCTTGATTGCCTTCATCCACCCAAGAACACACATCTGATTGGAGGCTACCGGATGTTCTTGGAGCATGGACTATCGGAGCGCACACCAACGGATCAGCTACCAGCATTATTGGATGGGCTCCGTGCAAAGAGCGACCTCTTTGACGAGGATAGAACCGAGGGGATGCTTTCCCGTTCGGTCGATCGATTGCTTGCCCGTACCCTCAAGGAACTCGGTGAGCGCGCCACGGGTGAGCAACTGTTCAACTGGCTGGGTGTTGGAGCTAATCAACATGGCTATTTCAGCCGGGAGCAAGACTCTCGATTACAGATCCAGAACTGGCTAGAACAGCATCCCGAGAAATACAAAGCCGTGCTTACGCAATGCGTCCAAGCTATTGCAAGCGATAGCTGGCATATCCCCTACCTCCACTTGCATGACGCCGTGCCACCGGCAGACATAGGACTTTGGCATCTCCAACAGGCAGACATGTCAGAGGAACCGGCGGCCAAAATCCATGCTCAGTACGCGGCGGCTGCACTAATACAACAACGTGGTGCAGAAGGGCTATCTCTGGAGGCTCTTGAAGCGTGGGCGCAGGATTGCCCAGAGCGAGCGCGCTGGTTAAAAAACTGGATGACCTGTGATCTTGAACGGGAAAGCTGGCGCCTTAAAGATGCGGCACGTTCTCGCAGCTACAAAAAACAACAGGCTGAACAACGCCACCGGCGCACTCAAAACATTACTCCAGAGCTTGACGCGATTGCCGCCGGTACAGCCTCGGCTGGTCTGCTAGAACACCTTGCGAGGCTTTGGCTAGGTCACTTCTCGGATATTAGAGGGGACACTATCAGCGCCCGTTTTTCCAGCTATAGCGATCTGGATGATGTCCTCATGTATGCAGCCGAGTCTGGCTTCCGAAAATGCCTACAGCGCTCGGACCTGCCCTCTGCAGCAGAGATCATCGCTCTGAAGCAAGCCGGAAAGCGTTATTACATTAGCCTGCCGTGCCTGCTTGGCCTGCGACTGATCTGGACAGATAGCCCCAAACAGAGGGCCGTATTACCCGATGATCAGGTTGAGCTACTGCTCACCATGTATCTCTGTACACCACACTTCGGACTGGATGATCTTCGCATCTGGTGTGCAGAGACCGCGCAGCAGCGGCCCGAACTGTTTTCCCGCGTAATGGTTCAGCATGCGACTAGTGCTTTCACTGTTGGCGATACCTCTGCAGGCATCACGCACCTGTTGGCCAGAGACGTTGCCTATGCAAAGGTCGCCCAACTAGCAATCCCAGAACTGTTGCAGCAATTTCCCGAAACAGCGACAGCCCAACAGCTCCACGACCTTCGTCAGTTGCTGAAAGCAGCTCTGCTGTTTGCTCCGGAATGTCTCGCTGCGCTGACACTGCAGAAGCTGAAGTCACCACTCAATGCTGAACAGCGCCTTCTGTGGCTAGCGCTACAGGTTCTGACTGGCAGCGCTGACGAATCAGAGGAGTTCTGGCAACGCCTCGGCGAAGTAGGGAAGGCTGATAAAGCTACACAGCTAGCGGTGGAAGTGCTGATGCAAGGTATTCAGCTACAGGCCCTGCGCCCCTCCCAACCCGAACGTATTCTGGGCCGTTTGATCGAGACACTTATCCGTCACGCTGATATGGAGCGGGGTCGAGGGGGCGTCACTGCAGCGATGGATCTGGGCGACGAACTGCGCGGAATGATCGACTGGTTGGGTACGCAAACGACAGTAGAAGCCCGCAATGAGCTTCAGCGCCTGCTTGCTGTCCCAGCTCTGGCGTCTCAGCGCTACCGTATTCGGAGCACATTGGAGCAGCAGCAAGCACGCAAGAGGGAAGCTGAATTCCGCTTCCTAGGTTTGGAAGCGGTCGCCGATGTGCTGGCCAACCAGGCGCCGGCAAATGTCGCCGATCTGATGCATTTGACTTTGTGCCATCTAGACGACATCGCCCATGAACTACGCCACGGCAATGACGACGGCTATCGGATGTTCTGGAATATCCCCACTAGGCAGCCGCGCAGCCGCCGTGGGGAGAACCTATGTCGCGATGTCCTACTGGCCCGCTTGCGCTCACGGCTGGATGCTCACGGCATTGGCATTGCTCCGGAATATGACCACGCAGGCGATAAGCGCGCCGATCTTCTTCTCGACTACCGCAACCTATTGGCACTGCCAATTGAGATAAAACGTGACGATCACGAAAAGCTATGGACAGCTCTACGCGATCAACTCATTACCCAATATGCACCTGCACCGAAGTCTGCAGGCCACGGGATCTATTTGGTGCTTTGGTTTGGCGACAGCAAGAAGCTGAAAGGCAGGCCAATAAGGAAGCAAAAACCCTCGACACCCAATGAGCTAAAAGCTCAATTGGAAAGCCAGCTTTCAGAGGAGGAGCAGAAAAAGGTGTTCGTGCGCGTGCTGGATGTCAGTTGGCCCTGACGTACATTAGCGCTGGATCTAAATGGCCTGGATGAATACCTAAAGAGCCCTGCTCTACCGCCTTTATTTACACGGAGCGGATGTAATGCGTGCCAATGATTATCAGCCTATACGCATCGGCCTGATCGCCGACACCCACGACCTGCTGCGCCCCGAAGCGTTGGCGGCGTTGCAGGGCGTCGATCATCTGATCCATGCCGGTGATATCGGCGGGCCGCACATCCTCGCCGAACTGCAGCGCATCGCGCCGCTGTCGGTGGTGCGTGGCAATAACGACCAGGACGCCTGGGCCGACGCCATCCCCGAGCGCCTGACGCTGACGTTTGGCGGCGTTACCCTGCATGTGCTGCACGACCTCAAGCAGCTGGATATCGACCCGGCCGCACTCGGCATCGACGTGGTGATCGCCGGGCATTCGCACAAGCCGCTGCACGAGATGCGCGGCGGTGTGCTCTACCTCAACCCCGGCAGCGCCGGGCCACGGCGTTTCAAGCTGCCCATCGGCCTGGGCATCGTGCATATCGAGGATGACAAGGCGCGAGCCGAGCTGATCACCCTGCAGATCTGAAGCCAACCGTATGCGCCGTAGGAGCGGCTTCAGCCGCGATGCTTCGCGTCTCCGCGTCAATCGCGGCTGAAGCAGCTCCTACATACGCCCCTGCATCGTTGCTTGGTCAGGGCTGGCAAAGGCTTACCCACATACTTGAAAAACGTTGCCACCGAATCCATCTAGGCAAGTACAGACTTTTCACGCCTGATGGAGAACCCCATGACCCTCGACGAACTGAACACCCTGCCCGGCGTGACCGCCAAGCCCGACGTCGCCACTGCAGAATTCGTCTACAACCACACCATGATCCGCGTGAAGGATCTGCAGAAGTCGCTGGATTTCTACACCCGCGTGCTGGGCTTCACCCTGCTGGAGAAGAAGGACTTCCACGACGCCGAGTTCAGCCTGTACTTCCTTGCCCTGATCAACGACAAGTCGCAGATTCCCGCTGACCCAGCGGCCCGGCATCAGTGGCGCAAGTCCATCCCCGGCGTGCTGGAACTGACCTACAACTACGGCACCGAGAAAGACCCGGAATTTGCCTACCACAGCGGCAACAGCGACCCACGCGGCTTCGGCCACCTGTGCGTAGCGGTGCCGGACATCAAGGCCGCCTGCCAGCGCTTCGAAGACCTCGGCGTGACCTTCCAGAAACGCCTCACCGACGGCCGCATGCGCGACATCGCCTTCATCAAGGACCCGGACGGCTACTGGGTGGAGATCATCCAGTTCACCGAAGTGATCTGAGTTTCGCGTCCGCGAAAACGACGAGGGGCTGCCTGCAACCAGGCAGCCCCTCATGCGTCAAAAGATTCAACTGACGCCGACGTAGCGATCCGCCCGGTGATTGATCGCCAGCACCAGATTGAGCATCACCGCCCCCAGCACCGAGAGCAGCACCTTGTCTGGCGATATCACGAAGATCGCCGCCAGCACGACGCTCGCGTCGATGGCCATCTGCACGGCGCCGGCCCGCAAACCGAAGCGCTCCTGCATGTACAGCGCGAGAATGTTCACCCCGCCCAGGCTGGCACGGTGGCGAAACAGCATGAGTAACCCCAGCCCCATCGCCGCGCCGCCGAACAACGCGGCATACAGGGCGCTGAGATGGGCGAAGACGACCCATTGCGGCGTCAGCTCGGACAGTAGCGAAACCAGCAACACCGCGCAGCCCGTGCGCAAGGTGAAGCCCCACCCCATGCGCCAGATACCGAGCAAGTAGAACGGCAGGTTGACCAGGCCGAACACCAGACCAAACGACCAGCCGGCCTGATAGTTGGCCAGAAAGGCGATGCCAACGGTGCCGCCGGTAATCAGGCCGGCGTGTGCGTAGAAGGCGATACCCAGCGCCACCAGAGCGGTGCCGAACAGCAGAGCCAGCGCATCTTCCCAAAGTGGATGACGCACGAAGAGTGCAGCGACGACGCTCGGGCGCTCGTCGACGGGCGATTGCTCAGTCATGAAAGAACCTGCATCAGAATGCACGAAAGCCGTTACGGCAGTGGCAAGGCCATGGCCGTCACACCGCGCAGGGCAACCTGACGGCAAAGACGGCCGCAACGCTCGGCAGGATTATGCGCCGCGGCGCTCCCACACTTCGAAGGCATAGAAGGGTGTTTCGGCGCTGGCGGGGTGCTCGACGCTGGAGGTCATGCGCCAGGTGGCCTCTTCGACCTTGGGGAAGAAAGCATCGCCCTCGGGATCGAGACCGACACGCGTCAGGTACAGGCGATCGGCCTGCGCCAGGCCCAGCTCGTAGAGCTGCGCGCCGCCGATCAGCATCAGCTCCTCGGCGTCCTCTTCGCGCGCCCAGGCATCGGCGCGCTCGATGGCCGCGTCCAGGGTGGCGAACACCTCGGCACCCTCCAGGCTCAGACCCGGCTGGCGACTGACGACGATGTTGAGGCGCCCCGGCAAGGGCCGGCCGAGCGAATCCCAGGTCTTGCGGCCCATGATGATCGGCTTGCCCAGGGTCAGTGCCTTGAAGTGCTTGAGGTCCGCCGGCAGGTGCCAGGGCAGTTGGTTGTCGCGGCCAATCACGCGGTTGTGCGCGAGCGCGGCGATCAGGGAAAGGGGGAGTGTCTTGTTCATAACGGCGAGCATAGCAGAGCGACCAAGTGACGAGCAGCTCACAGCCCGGGCAACCGGCCATCGGTTTGTCGCCGAATCGTCATCGCCCATGCGCCAGGCTTTGCACTCCCACCCGAGCAAGGAGATGCCGCGATGATATCGAACCTGTTGCGCACAGGACTGCTGTGCGCAGGATTGCTGAGCGCTGCACTGCCGGTGCAGGCCGACACCGTGCAGAACGCCGTCGACTGGGCCCAGCGCCAACCCGGCACACAGCCACAGCACGCGCATGCTGCGCGCAAGCCGCTGGTGATCGCGCACCGTGGCGCCAGTGGTTACGTGCCCGAACACACCCTGGCCGCCTACGCCCTGGCCGTGCTGCAAGGTGCCGATTATGTCGAGCCGGACCTGGTGATGACCCGCGACGGGCAACTGGTGGCGCGCCATGACAATGAACTGGGCCTGACCACCGACGTCGCCCAGCGCCCCGAGTTCGCGGCACGCAAGCGCACCCAGACGGTCGACGGCGTCAGCCTGGAAGGCTGGTTCAGCGAGGACTTCACCCTGGCCGAGCTCAAGACGCTGCGCGCCATCGAGCGAATCCCGCAGGTCCGTCCGGGCAATACGCGCTTCGACGGCCAGTTCGAAATCCCGACCCTGCAGGAAATCATCGACCTGGTGAAGAGCCTGCAGCTCAGCCAGCAACGGGTGATCGGCCTGTACCCGGAAACCAAGCACCCCACCCACTTTCAGCAACTCGGCCTGGCCATGGAGAAACCGCTGCTGGCCGTGCTCAAGCGCAACGGCTACGCCAGCGCCAAGGCGCCGGTGTACATCCAGTCCTTCGAGGTGGAGAACCTCAAGACCCTCAGCCGCATGACCTCGATCCGCCTGATCCAGCTGCTGTGGACGGACGGCCAGCCATACGACCAGCAGGCACTCGGCACCGACCTCAGCTATGCGCAGATGATCACGCCCAAGGGCCTGAAAGCCATCGCCCGCTACGCCAGCGGCATCGGTCCGGAGAAAGGCATGATCATCCCGCGTGATGCAGCCGGCAACCTGACCACGCCGACCAGCCTGGTGAGCGACGCCCATGCCACCAGGCTCAAGGTACACCCCTATACCTTCCGCGCCGAGAACGCCTTCCTGCCTACAGACCTGCGCAATGGCAGCGATCCGACCGCACGCGGCGACATCGACGCCGAGCTGCGCGCCTTCCTAGCCACCGGCATCGACGGCCTGTTCATCGATCAACCGGATATCGCCGTGCGTCTGCGCCAGCAGCGCTGATTCGCACCGGGGCGGATCAGGGGTTATTCTCAACCCCTGATCCGAACGACGAGACGCCGCGTGATAGACGCCTCCTCCCCCACCGCATTCCAACGCCTCTGGCTCAGCGAGACGATTCGCCTGCGCGAGGAACACGCCGGCCCGCTCGAAGACGCCGAGGCCAATCGCCGGGCCCGCAGCGAACACGGCGACCTGGCCGAACGCATCCAGCATCGCGCCCTGCACCTGGCCCGCCGTGACGGTCAGTGGCAGGAGTTGCTGCACTGGTTGCAAGGCGCACGTCTGGCTGGCCTGCTACTGGCGCTGCTGGCCCTGGCCAGCGGTTTCGGCCTGGCCCTGGCAGCGCTGGGCGACGGGCGCCAGCCGGTCAATGTGTTCTGGGCCCTGGGCAGCCTGCTCGGGCTCAATCTGCTGATGCTGCTTGGCTGGCTGCTGGGCCTGCTGCTGACCCGGGATCACCCCGGCGCACTCGGCCGCCTGTGGCTGTGGCTCAGTGAAAAACTGGCGCGCGACGCCAGCGCTGCGCAACTGGCACCGGCGCTGCTGCTGATGCTGCAACGCCAGCGCCTGACGCGCTGGGGGCTGGGCCTGATGGTCAACGGTCTGTGGACGCTGGCCATGCTCACGGCACTGATCACCCTGTTGCTGCTGCTCGCCACCCGCCGCTACGGTTTCGTCTGGGAAACCACCATTCTCGGCGGCGACACCTTCATCGCCCTGACTCAGGCCATCGGCTCCCTGCCCGCGCTGCTCTGCTTCAGCCTGCCGGACATCGACCTGATCCGCGCCAGTGGCGATGCCGCCATCGCCAGCGAGGTGGCCCGGCAAAGCTGGGCTGGCTGGCTGGTCGGCGTGGTACTGGTCTACGGCCTGCTGCCGCGCCTGCTGCTGGCGTTGCTGTGCCTGTGGCGCTGGCAAACCGGCAAGGGGGCGCTGCATCTGGATCTCGACCTGCCCGGCTACGGCCTGTTGCGCCAGCGCCTGCAGCCGGACAGCGAACGCCTGGGCATCTGCGACCTGGCGCCCGCCACGCTGCATCAACCGCCAAGCGGCGCCAGCACCCAAGCGGGCAGCGGCGCACTGCTGCTCGGCATCGAACTGGACGGGCGACGCACCTGGCCTCCGGCAGCGCTGCCCAAAGGCGTGGCCGACGCCGGGGTGATCGACAGCCGCGAACAACGCCGCCTGTTGCTCGAACAACTGACACGCTTCCCGCCTGAACGCCTGGCCATCGTCTGCGACCCACGCCGCTCACCGGACCGCGGCACCCTGGCGCTGCTCGGCGAACTGGCGCGCTCGGCCGGCGCCACGCGCATCTGGCTGCTGCCACCGAGCACCAGCGAGAGCCTCGACAGCGCACGCCTGGCAGACTGGCACCAGGCGCTGGACAAGCTCGGCCTGGCCCATGGCGACACGGCACCGCTGAGCTGGCTGGAGAGTGGGCATGACTGACGATTCTATTACCCTCTCCCCCAACCCCTCCCCCACAAGCGGGAGAGGGGAGCTTCAGCCCGTAGCCCGGATGCAATCCGGGAACACCCTGTCGGGGTCTGCCTCATGAGCCCACCACTGAAACTGGCCCTGGTCGGCCACACCAACGTCGGCAAGACCTCGCTGCTGCGCACCCTGACCCGCGACATCGACTTCGGCGAAGTTTCGCCGCGTGCCAGCACCACCCGCCACGTCGAAGGTGCGCGCCTGTCGGTGGACGGCCAGGCGCTGCTGGAGCTGTACGACACCCCAGGCCTGGAAGACGCCATCGCCCTGCTCGACTACCTGGAACGTCTCGACCGCCCTGGCGAGCGCCTCGACGGGCCGGCGCGCCTGGCACGCTTTCTCGAAGGCAGCGAAGCACGCCAGCGCTACGAGCAGGAAGCCAAGGTACTGCGCCAGCTCACGGCCTGTGACGCCGGGCTGTACGTGATCGACGTCCGCGAGCCGGTGCTGGCCAAGTACCGCGACGAGCTTGCCGTGCTCAACATGTGCGGCCGACCGCTGCTGCCGGTGCTCAACTTCGTCGCCAGCGCCAGCCATCGCCAAGCCGAATGGCGCGAAGCCCTGGCGCGCCTCGGCCTGCACGCCCTGGTGGCCTTCGATAGCGTGGCGCCACCTGCAGACGGCGAGCGACGCCTGTATGAGAGCCTGGCCCTGCTGCTGGAGCGCTCACGCCCGCAACTGCAACGCCTGATCGAGGATCACGAAGCCCAGCGCCTGGCCCGGCGCCAGGCCGGCAACCGTTTGATCGCCGAGTTGCTGATCGACTGCGCCGCCTGCCGCCGTAGCGTCGCGGCCCAGACCGTGCTGGAACAGGGCGCCATCGCCGAATTGCGCGACGCGATTCGCCAGCGCGAACAACGCTGTGTCGAAGCCCTGCTGCGCCTTTACGCTTTCCGCAGCAGCGATGCCAAGGCCGCCGATCTGCCGCTGCTCAATGGCCGCTGGGGCGACGACCTGTTCAACCCGGAAACCCTCAAGCAACTTGGCATCAAGGTCGGCGGTGGCATGGCCGCCGGCGCCGCCACCGGCATCGGTGTCGATCTGCTGGTAGGCGGCATCACCCTCGGCGCCGCTGCCGCGCTGGGCGCGGTGATCGGCGGCAGCGCGCAGACCCTGCGCAATTACGGGGAAAGGCTGAAGGGAAAATTGAAAGGTCAGCGCGAGCTGACCGTCGACGACGCCGTGCTGCGCCTGCTCGCCCTGCGTCAGCAGCAACTGCTGGCCGCGCTGGACGTGCGCGGCCACGCGGCGATGGACGCCATTACCCTTAACGCGCCGCAGGAAACCCTGTGGCGCCAGGGCAAACTGCCCGCCCCACTGAACGTGGCGCGCGCTCACCCGCAATGGTCGTCACTGAACCCAGGCGCGCGCCTGGAAGAGGCCGAACGCCAGGAGCAGGCGCAACGCTTGCTGACAGAGCTGGCCCAGGCACAGCAGGCATGACCATGCGTGCTGTTCTGCGCCAGTGTCTACGGCAGCGATAGCCGGCGTGCATGCCGATGCGCGTGACCGCTCAGCTCTCTCTGGCGATGATCGACAGCAAACCCGGCGCCAGCATTCTCGGCAGACTGAAAGCGCACGACTGGCGGACGCCCGCTGGAGGCCAATCCGCAAACGACGCCTCAGAGCGCCTCACCCAGGTATTCGTTCACCGTTCGCGGCCATTGCGGATCATCCATGATGCTCAGGATCGCCCGGCTGATCGGCTCACGCAGCGGGCTGCCACTGCGCACCAGAAAGCCGTAGCTCTGGTTCTCGAAAGTGCCTGACAGGACCTGCAGGCGCGCGCCGACCAGCTCGCGGTTGCGGTATTGCAGAATCGGCTTGTCATAGACGATGGCATCGGCCTCACCCTGCTGCACCGCCTGCAAGGCCTTGGTCAGGTTCGGGTAGTCGCTCTGGCGAATGCGTTGCTCCTGCAGCCAGCGCGAGCTGGCCGTGTGCTGCACGCTGGCAACGTTGGCGCCCTGCAGATCCTTCGGCCCCTGGATGCTGCCTTGCAGATTGCTCACGGTCAGGGCCGTGGTCATCGCTGCGGTGAAGGTCGAGACCATGATCAGTGCGGCGAACATCCACACCACCGCGACCAGCCGTCCGCCCAGCGTCACCGGCGACTTGTCGCCGTAGCCAACGGTGGTCATGGTCACCGCGGCCCACCAGAAGCCATCACCCAGGCCGCGCACCGGCTCCTCAGGGAACTGCTCGCGGTTGCGCCGTCGCTCGAAGAACCAGATCAAGGCCCCGACCAGCATCAGCACCGCGGCCAGGCCCAGTACCACACTGATGAAACGCCAGGAGAACAGCCGTTTGAAGGTCGTCCACCAGCCCGCCGAGGCGGTAGCCGGCACCGCGATGGCGAGCCCGGTGAAGTAGAACGGATGGGTGAAGTCGAAGCGCGCCTCGCGCTCGGGGGTCATGGTCATCGCCCCGACCACGACGTCGACCTTGCTCTGCTCGAGGCTGTCGAGCAGGCGCTCGAAGGGCATCGACTCGTACTGGAAGGCATAGCCGTTCTTCTCGGCGATGGCATTCCACAAGTCGATGCTGATGCCGCTCCAGCTGCCGTCCTCATGCTTGATCACGAAAGGCGGCACTTCGGTGATGCCGACCCGCAGCGGCGAGGTCTCGGCATGACTGGTCAAACAACTGCAAACCAGCAGCAGGGCCAGTGCGATTCGGCTCACGGGGGACTCCCTTTTCACTCGTTGAGGGAAAAGGGTAGCAAATTGCCCCCGCCTGCGGTTTTGTTCGGGCAGAACCTCAGACCGCGACCGGCGCCTTGATATGCGGATGGGCTTCGTAGCCCACCAGCTCGAAGTCCTCGAACTTGAAGGCCAGCAGGTCCTTCACCTCGGGGTTGAGCTTCATCGTCGGCAGCGGCAGCGGCGCGCGCGTCAGCTGCAGGTCGGTCTGCTCGATATGGTTGGCGTACAGGTGGCAGTCGCCGCCGGTCCAAATGAACTCGCCCGGCTGCAGGCCGCAGACCTGCGCCACCATCAGCGTCAGCAGCGCATAGCTGGCGATGTTGAAGGGCACGCCGAACGGATTTACCACCCCACCCAGCTGCACATTACGTGAAGATCGAATGCCTTCACGGAAAGAATCTATGTGTGCATTATGGAACATGCACATACACTATGCAAGATCTTTTTTCAATATTTTGCTCACCGACCCGCCCATCAGCCCCAAATCCCCAGCTATCAACCGCCAAGCACATCCCTTCAGGTTTACCAGCCAATTGTTAGCTGCTGACTACGGCCCCGATACCACCTGCTCCCTCAACCGCGACAGCGCCAAGACAAACCAGATCCGAAGACGACATTACTCTGCACCTTTAGGCCAGTGCCGCTGGACTGTCCTAAGTGTCACCCCTAGCCGGCGAGCAACCTCCTCCTTGTGCAGCCCCTCACGCTGCATCCGCATCACAGTGGCACGAGTGCTGTCCTTTTTCTGCCTCGTTATAGCGCGCACAACGTCATCCTGTGCAACCCCATCAAGGCGACCTGTACCCAACAGCCTTCCAAGCCTTGCAGCACTTACAGCGATCTGTTCATCAACGCTCAGACCAGAACGGCGCGCCTCGACAATTAAAAACACGTCGCTTGGAGCAACGCCTAGCACTTCACAGAGGCCAACCAAGGACTCGATCTTTATGACTGCCAGGCCGTTTTCAACCTGACTCAGGTTCGCAACGCTCAGCGCCTCATTGCAATCCGTGAGCGTAAGACCGGCCTGCAACCTAACGTCACGCAGCACCTGCCCCAACACCGCTTCGTACCGCATTTTGTTTGAGCCCAAAAATTGAGCATCAGACCAGCTTTGACGCGACACCTCTTTATCGCCTACGATAAATTAAATGTCGCATGAGCATATCAGCAAATCCCGTCAATAAATTCCATTTGAAATCATCGCCGCATAGGAGCAGGCGTGATGGCATCAAGCGAAAGCCCTGGCCTACAGGGCCTTAAACCTCAGCTCCAAGCGCAAATGATTCCGATCTGCCTACCTGGCGAAATAGCAACTGAAGAGATATTTGAAGCGGAGAAACACGATGGCTGCCCAGGCAGGACATATAGACTTTGAATTCAAGTCCGAAAGCGCGGGCCTCTGGTGCCTTAACAAAAAAGGTAGCGAGCGCTGGATGAGTATCACTCTTGCGAGCAAGGAAACTGATGGCGTTGTAAATACCATCGCTACTAATGACCCCGAGATCATCAAACGAACGCTAGAAGAACCAGGTGAAGGACTGTACATCCGAAGCTTTCAAGCGGTCGTGAGCTGCGACTTTCCCGACAATAAAGGTATTGCCGTAGCGGATGTCCTAAAGCTCATCGAGGAGCGAACCAAGCGCGGCGAGCTATTTCACCTCGTCCACACAAGGTTTGGTTGCTATCAATTTGGTGGCCCCTCCAAGCTCATGGCCAGCCAGGTACAAATGGGTTCAGATGTGGTGCTCTACGCCGCTGAATCTCCATCGCGTCGCTATTACGGAGGCTAATCGATGGAAAAGTTAAACGAAATAACCGCTCTGCTCTTTAGTGCTGGACTGCCGATGTCAGGAGCCAAGGTCAGCCAGGATGAAGCTGTAAAAATCGTCCGTGAACGCTACCCATATGCTGAATACTGCATCGTGTCGAACTGGCGGTGGATTGATTTAGAAGTCACCCCAGTCCAGCTCTCTGAGCTAACCAGAACAAATCGAAAGCCCGCAGTTATCTACGCAGATACCGTGATCTACGATAGCAGTCGTCGATGGGATGTCGGTGACTTCGTGCGCACAAGCTTCCTCCATAAATTCGAAGATGGCTTCATATTTAAGACGCTAAATTCGACTTACATACTCATTGGTAGTGGCGTGAGAAAAAGAGCGACCCTAGAAGCTATTGGGCGTATTTTTTGATGCCAATCACCGAATTATCGCAACGAACAAAGATACGCCTGATAAAAGCGCAGAGCACCCAATTTTCATGGCCTGTAACCGGATACCTAATAGACACATACATCTGCACCAGATCTGGCATAGGTGTAAGCGTCCGCCGAACTCACCTTGCGTGATTCAGGCAGGTACCCACTGATGCGGCAGTAGTTGGCCGATCTCACTCGCCCGCTGCGTCGGCAGTCGTGTCAGCACGTCCTTGAGATAGGCATACGG
>NZ_CBDAMB010000012.1:0-127302 GCF_965197125.1 Pseudomonas spartinae | reverse complement strand
AGAGCGTTGGAACCACCTGATCCCATCCCGAACTCAGTAGTGAAACGACGCATCGCCGATGGTAGTGTGGTGCTTCACCATGTGAGAGTAGGTCATCGTCAAGCTCCTATACGAAACCCCAGATCGCTAACGCGGTCTGGGGTTTCTTCTTTGCGCGCGGGAAAACGCAGGGCGTGCACGCGCAACGCGCAATTATTCGGTCGCGTCGGTGTGCAGGCCGCACCCTGCGCGTTGTCGGCGCTAATTAGAGATCAATAAAAAGGCCACCTTGAAGGTGGCCTTTGGTGTTTTTGGCCTCTGGGAGTGTGATATCGCACTGGAGCGGGCCTTTCTTCTATGTGGCCTTCTTCTGTGTCCCGTTTTCTATGCAAGCTGAGGCCTCGTCGTTATCATGCCAGCCTTGTTCGTAGCGGGGCTTGGCATGCTGGAATTGTTGAAACTTCTGCAGGATGGTCGATTCCATTCCGGGGAGGCCCTGGGGGCGACGCTCGGGATCAGTCGAAGTGCCATCTGGAAGCAGCTGCAGGGCCTGGAGGCTGAGCTGGGGCTTGAGGTGTTCAAGGTTCCTGGTCGCGGCTACAGGTTGTCTGCGCCCATGACCCTGCTGGATGCCGAGCAGATCGCGCGTGGTGCTGGTGGGGTCAGTTGGCCGGTGTCTGTCGAGTCCAGTGTGGATTCCACCAACGCGGAGATCTTTCGTCGCCTCGATGCTGGGGCGCGTGCCCCCTTCGCCCTGCTGGCTGAGCGGCAGACCGCCGGGCGTGGCCGCCGTGGCCGGGTCTGGGCAAGTCCCTTTGCTGAAAATCTCTACTGTAGTGTTGTTCTGCGCGTCGATGGTGGCATGAGCCAGGTCGAGGCGTTGAGTCTGACGGTCGGCCTTGCTGTCGCGAAAACGCTTCATTCGATTGGATTGAAGGATGCGCGGCTCAAGTGGCCGAATGACGTGCTGGTCAACGGGCACAAGATATCCGGGATTCTTCTCGAGTTGGCCGGAGATCCGGCTGACGTCTGTCATGTCGTGATCGGTATTGGTATCAACGTCAACATGGCCGTGGATACGCCTTCGATCATTGATCAGCCATGGACATCCGTGCGCCAGTGTCTTGGGCGCTTGCTCGATCGTAATGAGCTTGCCGGCGAGTTGTTGCAGCAGCTGCAGGCCTGTCTTTCCATTCATTGGCAGCGCGGCTTTGCTGGCTTGCGAGATGAGTGGGAGGGGTTGCATGCGTGGCGCGGTCGCTCCGTGGCGTTGACGGCAGGGGCGAATGCAACCCTGGGCGTGGTGCTTGGGGTCGATGAGCGCGGGGCTATTAGACTGAGTGTGGATGGTGTCGATCGCTCGTTCAGTGGTGGTGAGTTGAGCCTGAGGTTGCAGCATGATTCTTGAGCTCGACTGCGGTAATAGTTTTATCAAGTGGCGAGTGATCTCCAGTGACGGCGCGCAGCGTCTCTTTGCCGGTGTGGTGGACTCCGATGCTGCGCTCTTCGAGTCCTTGGCAGAGGCGCCTGGTCTGCAGGTGGGTCGTTGCCGCTTGGTCAGCGTCCGTAGCGATGCGGAAACCGAGCAGCTGGTTGAGCGTCTACGTGAGCGTCTAGGGGTCGAGGCGGTCTGTGCCCAATCCGCCAGTCAGGTCGGGGGGGTGAGCAACGGTTACGAGGATTTCCGGCGTCTTGGTCTGGATCGATGGTTGGCGGTTCTGGGGGCCTATCATCTGGGGCAGCGGGCTTGTCTGGTGGTGGATCTCGGGACAGCGGTGACGGCTGACTTCGTTTCCGTCGAAGGCACCCACCTGGGGGGCTTCATCTGTCCAGGGTTGCCGTTGATGCGTGATCAGTTGAGTACACATACGCGGCGCATTCGCTACGATCGTCAGGTGGCTCTCGCCGCTCTGCAGGAGCTGGAGCCAGGGCGTTCGACTGCCGAGGCCGTCGAGCGAGGCTGTGTATTGATGTTGCGTGGCTTCGTGGTCGAGCAACTGCTGCAGGCTCAGGCTCGTTTTCCTGAGGGCTTCGAGGTGTTCCTGACGGGGGGCGACGCTGACCTGGTGCGAGATGTGGTCCCAGGTGCGCAGGTTGTCCCTGATCTGGTTTTTGTCGGACTGGCTATTGCCTGTCCCTTCAATTGAGGCAAGGCATGCGCTGGATTCTTCTACTGCTTCTGCTGCTCAATGCCTTTTATTACGTCTGGCATCAACAGCAGGCGCCGTTGCGGGCCAAGGAAGTTGCTCCAGCCAGCGGGTACCAGGCTGCTCGCAAGGATATTCGCCTGCTGAGCGAGGCGGATGCGCCACAAGCTCGTGGTGAGCCGGTGGCGGCTGTTGATGCGCCAGCTCCCGATGCGGCTGTTTGTCTTTTCCTCGGCAGTTTTGAAGAAGAGGCGAAAGCCAAGGTCGTCGAGCAGCGGCTGCTGAGCCTGGATATTCAAGCCGAAGTGCGTAGCGTCGATGCGGCTGCGGGGGTGGAGTACTGGGTTTATCTCCCGCCGCTGGCATCCCGTCAGGCCTCGCTGCGGCAGTTGCGCGAGCTGCAGGCCCGGCGCATCGATAGCTACATCATTACTCAGGGCGAGCTGGCCAATGGCATATCGCTCGGCATATTCCCTCGCAGTGACTCGGCTGATAGCGTCGTGCAGCGTCTACGCGACGTTGGCTACGAGCCGCAGGTGCGTGAGTTGTCGCGGGCGCATCGCAATTTCTGGGTGCGCGTGGCGCCGCAAAGTCGGCGCTTGGCCGACGAGTTTTTGCTTGGGCGGCTGGCTGGTGACTTCGCTGGTTTGCAGCATCAATTAATGCCTTGTGAAGGCGTTGCATTGCTCCAGTAGTTTGCATAGAATGGCGCCCGCTTCGCAGGGTGGTCAAAGTTGTTTCCCGACGAAGATGTTGTCAAAGTAGCTAACCTCAAGATTTTAATGAGAAAAAGCTTGACAGCAGGGTGGCAGATCTAGAAAATGCCGCCTCACTTTGGAGGGGTTCCCGAGCGGCCAAAGGGATCAGACTGTAAATCTGACGTCATCGACTTCGAAGGTTCGAATCCTTCCCCCTCCACCAGATTCAGCGTGAGCTGCAAGCTCCGCGGGTATAGTTCAGTGGTAGAACCTCAGCCTTCCAAGCTGATGATGCGGGTTCGATTCCCGCTACCCGCTCCAGTTTGTGGCTGGCGCAATAGAGTTTGGCTCATGTAGCTCAGTTGGTAGAGCACACCCTTGGTAAGGGTGAGGTCAGCGGTTCAAGTCCGCTCATGAGCTCCATCTAATGAAGGCAGATATGAAAGTATCTGCCTTTGTTTTAATGGCGGCATGGCTTGCTCAATTCTTCGCTAGGAGACGGTCAAGATGGCTAAAGAGAAATTCGAACGTAACAAACCGCACGTCAACGTCGGCACCATCGGTCACGTTGACCACGGTAAAACCACTCTGACCGCTGCTCTGACCCGCGTCTGCTCCGAAGTTTTCGGTTCGGCCAAGGTCGATTTCGACAAGATCGATAGCGCGCCGGAAGAGAAGGCTCGTGGTATCACCATCAATACTGCACACGTAGAGTACGATTCCAACATTCGTCACTACGCGCACGTTGACTGCCCGGGTCACGCCGACTACGTGAAGAACATGATCACCGGTGCTGCCCAGATGGACGGCGCGATCCTGGTCTGCTCGGCTGCCGACGGCCCGATGCCGCAAACCCGTGAGCACATTCTGCTGTCCCGTCAGGTTGGCGTACCGTACATCGTCGTGTTCCTGAACAAGGCCGACATGGTTGACGACGCTGAGCTGCTGGAACTGGTCGAGATGGAAGTTCGCGACCTGCTGAGCACCTACGATTTCCCGGGTGACGACACTCCGATCATCATCGGCTCCGCGCTGATGGCTCTGAACGGCGAAGACACCAACGAGATGGGCACCACTGCCGTCAAGAAACTGGTTGAAACTCTGGATAGCTACATTCCTGAGCCGGTTCGTGCCATCGATCGTCCGTTCCTGATGCCGATCGAAGACGTATTCTCGATCTCCGGCCGCGGTACTGTTGTTACCGGTCGTGTAGAGCGCGGTATCGTCAAGATCCAGGAAGAAATCGAAATCGTTGGTCTGCGTCCGACCACCAAAACCACCTGCACCGGCGTTGAGATGTTCCGCAAGCTGCTGGACGAAGGTCGTGCTGGTGAGAACTGCGGCGTGCTGCTGCGCGGCACCAAGCGTGATGAAGTCGAGCGCGGTCAGGTTCTGGCCAAGCCGGGCACCATCAAGCCGCACACCAAGTTCGAAGCTGAAGTGTACGTTCTGTCCAAAGAAGAAGGTGGTCGTCACACCCCGTTCTTCAAGGGCTACCGTCCGCAGTTCTACTTCCGTACCACTGACGTGACCGGTTCGTGCGAACTGCCGGAAGGCGTTGAGATGGTAATGCCGGGCGACAACATCAAAATGGTTGTCACCCTGATCAAGCCGATCGCCATGGAAGATGGTCTGCGTTTCGCGATTCGCGAAGGCGGCCGTACCGTTGGTGCTGGCGTGGTTGCCAAGATCGTCGAGTAATCGGTTGATCTGTTCCTCTCAGGCCGGCATAATGGTCGGCCTGATTTTGCTTTAGGTCAGTAGCTCAATTGGCAGAGCGGCGGTCTCCAAAACCGCAGGTTGGGGGTTCGATTCCCTCCTGACCTGCCATTTTCTAACGAATCTGGCGTGTCTTTCACAGGATCCTCTCGAATGAATGTTAAGGCTGAAGCCAAAGACTCTCGCTTTGATCTGGTCAAGTGGCTGGTTGTCGCTGCCCTGGTTGTTGTGGGTGTCGTAGGTAATCAGTACTTCTCTGCTGAGCCGGTTCTGTATCGTGTTCTGGGTCTGGTTGCATTGGGTGCTGCTGCTGCTTTCGTGGCATTTCAAACTGCTCGTGGTCAGGCCTTTGCGGTATTGCTGAAAGAAGCCCGCGTCGAGATTCGTAAAGTTGTTTGGCCGACCCGCCAGGAAACCACTCAGACGACCCTGATCGTCGTGGCGGTGGTTCTGGTAATGGCGCTGCTGCTGTGGGGGCTCGATTCCCTGCTCGGTTGGCTTGTTTCCCTGATTGTTGGTTAAGGGTGTCTCGTGGCTAAGCGTTGGTACGTCGTGCATGCATACTCGGGTTACGAGAAGCATGTCATGCGCTCGCTCATCGAGCGCGTGAAACTGGCTGGTATGGAAGAAGACTTTGGCGAGATTCTCGTTCCCACTGAAGAAGTGGTCGAGATGCGCAACGGTCAGAAGCGCAAAAGTGAGCGCAAGTTCTTCCCTGGCTATGTTCTGGTGCAGATGGAAATGAACGAGGCGACTTGGCACTTGATCAAGGATACGCCGCGCGTCATGGGCTTCATTGGTGGTACTGCCGACAAGCCGGCACCGATCACCGAGAAGGAAGCTGAAGCCATCCTGCGTCGTGTTGCCGATAGCGGTGACAAGCCCAAGCCGAAAACACTGTTCGAGCCGGGCGAAATGGTACGAGTTGTCGATGGCCCGTTCGCCGATTTCGGTGGTGTGGTCGAAGAAGTGAATTACGAGAAGAGCCGCATCCAGGTTGCTGTGACTATTTTTGGTCGCTCCACCCCGGTCGAGCTGGAGTTCAGTCAGGTCGAGAAGGCATAACTGACATAAGCATCCCTCACCCCGCAGCCTTAGGCTGCGGGGTTTTGTCGTCACTGGGATAAATGCGTAAGTAACCTCGGGGAGCCGTCAGGCGTTCGAACCCGAAATTGGAGTAGCTAATGGCTAAGAAGATTCAGGCTTATATCAAGCTGCAGGTTAAAGCCGGTCAGGCAAACCCGTCGCCACCCGTTGGTCCGGCTCTGGGTCAGCACGGTGTGAACATCATGGAATTCTGCAAGGCGTTCAACGCCAAGACTCAGGGCATGGAACCTGGTCTGCCGACTCCTGTGATCATCACTGTTTACAGCGACCGCAGCTTCACCTTTGAAACCAAGAGCACCCCGGCATCGGTACTGCTGAAGAAGGCCGCCGGCCTGTCCAGCGGTTCCGCTCGTCCGAACACCGTCAAAGTAGGCACCGTTACCCGTGCTCAGCTGGAAGAGATCGCCAAGACCAAACAGGCTGATCTGACTGCCGCTGACCTGGATGCGGCCGTGCGCACCATCGCCGGCTCCGCTCGTAGCATGGGCCTGAACGTGGAGGGTGTGTAATGGCTAAGTTGACCAAGCGCCAAAAGGCCATCGCGGCCAAGGTTGAAGCCGGCAAGGCTTACACCTTCGAAGAAGCTGCCGGCCTGCTGGCCGAGCTGTCTGCTGTCAAGTTCACCGAGTCCTTCGACGTCGCTGTGAACCTGGGCGTAGACCCGCGTAAATCCGACCAGGTTGTACGTGGTGCCACCGTTCTGCCGAACGGCACTGGCAAATCCGTACGCGTTGCCGTGTTCACCCAGGGTCCGGGCGCTGAAGCTGCTCTGGCTGCCGGTGCTGACAAGGTTGGTATGGATGAGCTGGCTGCCGAAATGAAGGCTGGCGATCTGAACTACGACGTGGTCATCGCTTCTCCGGACGCCATGCGTGTTGTTGGCCAGCTGGGTCAGGTACTGGGCCCGCGCGGTCTGATGCCGAACCCGAAAGTCGGCACCGTGACTCCGGATGTTGCGACCGCTGTCAAGAACGCCAAGGCTGGCCAGGTACGTTTCCGTACCGACAAGAACGGCATCATCCACACCTCCGTTGGCAAGGTCGGCTTCGAAGCCGCTGCGCTGAAGCAGAACGTGGAAGCCCTGCTGTCTGACCTCAAGCGTCTGAAGCCGTCCACCTCGAAAGGTATCTACGTCAAGCGTGTGACCCTGAGCACCACCATGGGTCCGGGTCTGATCATCGATCAGGCTTCGCTCGACGCGTAAGTGATTGGGTCGGCGGCGTGCGCGCCGCCGGCTTTGAAAGATTGGGGTCCCTGCCTGGCGGGGGCTATCCAAGACCGTAGGTGACAGTTGTTTTAAACGTCAGGCTTGCCTGATGGCCTACGCAGATGGTGCTCCCGATTCGTTACCGAATCAGACACCAAAACGCCGCCGAACTTCGGTTCAGCGAAACGGTAAAAACCAGGAGTAAACCCGTGGCAATTAAACTCGAAGACAAGAAGGCCATCGTCGCTGAAGTCAACGAGGCTGCCAAAGCCGGTCTGTCCGCTGTCGTGGCTGATGCCCGTGGCGTGACCGTCGGCGCAATGACCGGACTCCGTAAAGAGGCCCGCGAAGCTGGTGTGTACGTGAAAGTCGTGCGTAACACCCTGCTCAAGCGCGCCGTTGAAGGCACTCAGTTCGACGTGCTCAACGACGTGTTCAAAGGCCCGACCCTGATCGCTTTCTCCAACGAACACCCGGGCGCTGCTGCTCGTCTGTTCAAGGAGTTCGCCAAGGGTCAGGACAAGTTCGAGATCAAGGCAGCTGCGTTCGAGGGCAAGTACCTCGCAGCAAACCAGATCGACGTACTGGCAAGTCTGCCGACCCGCGACGAGGGCATCGCCCAGCTGATGAGCGTTATTCAAGGCGCCACCAGCAAACTCGCTCGCACTCTGGCAGCTATTCGCGACCAGAAAGAAGCTGCTGCTGCCTAAGGCGGCGTGAGCACTTTCGAAATCAAACGTTTAATTTGATGGTCGCGTAGGCCGTCACCCCAATACAGGAATTGATAGTCATGTCTCTGACTAACGAGCAAATCATCGAAGCAATCGGCCAGAAATCCGTTATGGAAATCGTTGAGCTGATCAAAGCGATGGAAGAAACCTTCGGCGTTACCGCCGCTGCTGCCGTTGCCGCTGGCCCGGCTGCCGCTGCTGCCGCTGTTGAAGAGCAGACCGAATTCAACGTCGTTCTGACTGAAGCTGGCGACAAGAAAGTGAACGTGATCAAGGCCGTTCGCGAGCTGACCGGTCTGGGCCTGAAAGAAGCCAAGGAGAAGGTTGACACCGCTCCTCAGGTCGTCGCTGAAGGTCTGACCAAAGAAGCTGCTGAAGACGCCAAGAAGAAGCTGGAAGAAGCTGGCGCCAAGGTCGAGCTCAAGTAAGTTCGCACCTTGCGTCTACAGCCCGAGCGACTCGCACAAGGCTGATGGCTGGTGGCTTTTGCCACCGGCCTTTTTCCGTTCTAGGTTGGCTGTTCGTCAGTCAGCCTGGAGCTGGAAAGATCCCGCCAAAGAGGCGGCCGCAAACCGAGGGTTTGCACGATTTTCTGGTCACCGCCGCCGGCGTTGGCCAAATAAGCAGGTGACCAAGCTGGGGAACGCTGATGGCTTACTCATACACTGAGAAAAAACGTATCCGCAAGGACTTTAGCAAGTTGCCGGATGTCATGGATGTGCCTTACCTCCTGGCCATCCAGCTGGATTCGTATCGCGAATTCCTGCAGCAAGGGGTGAGCAAGGAACAGTTCCGTGACATCGGCCTGCATGCGGCCTTCAAATCCGTATTCCCGATCATCAGCTACTCCGGCAATGCCGCTCTGGAGTACGTCGGCTATCGCCTGGGCGAGCCTGCGTTCGACGTCAAGGAGTGCGTCCTGCGTGGCGTGACCTTCGCCGTACCGCTGCGCGTGAAAGTCCGTCTGATCATTTTCGACAAAGAGTCGTCGAACAAAGCGATCAAGGACATCAAGGAGCAGGAAGTTTACATGGGCGAGATTCCGCTCATGACCGAGAACGGTACCTTCGTTATCAACGGTACCGAGCGTGTGATCGTTTCCCAGCTGCACCGTTCGCCGGGTGTGTTCTTCGACCACGACCGTGGCAAGACCCACAGCTCGGGCAAGCTGCTGTACTCCGCGCGCATCATTCCTTACCGCGGTTCCTGGTTGGACTTCGAGTTCGATCCGAAGGACGCGGTATTCGTGCGTATCGACCGTCGCCGCAAACTGCCGGCGTCCGTTCTGCTGCGCGCGCTCGGCTACAGCACCGAAGAAGTGCTCGATGCCTTCTACGACACCAACGTCTACCACGTTAAGAACGAAGGCCTGAGCCTGGAGCTGGTGCCGCAGCGTCTGCGTGGTGAAGTCGCAGTCCTGGACATCAAGGACGGCAGCGGCAAGGTGATCGTGGAGCAGGGCCGTCGTATCACTGCCCGCCACATCAACCAGCTGGACAAGGCTGGCATCAAAGAGCTGGACGTTCCGCTCGAATACGTCATTGGCCGTACCACTGCCAAGGCTATCGTGCACCCGGCCACTGGCGAGATCATCGCCGAGTGCAACACCGAGCTGACCGCCGACCTGCTGGTCAAGATGGCCAAGGCCCAGGTTGTCCGCTTCGAGACCCTGTACACCAACGACATCGATTGCGGCCCGTTCATCAGCGACACGCTGAAGATCGACGGCACCACCAATCAGTTGGAAGCGCTGGTCGAGATCTACCGCATGATGCGTCCTGGCGAGCCGCCAACCAAGGATGCTGCCGAGACGCTGTTCAACAACCTGTTCTTCAGCGCCGAGCGTTACGATCTGTCCGCCGTCGGCCGCATGAAGTTCAACCGTCGTATCGGCCGTACCGAGATCGAAGGTTCGGGCGTGCTGTCGCGTGAAGACATCGTTGCCGTGCTCAAGACCCTGGTCGACATCCGCAACGGCAAAGGCATCGTCGATGACATCGACCACCTGGGTAACCGTCGCGTGCGTTGCGTCGGCGAGATGGCTGAGAACCAGTTCCGCGTTGGCCTGGTGCGCGTAGAGCGCGCGGTCAAGGAACGTCTGTCGATGGCCGAAAGCGAAGGCCTGATGCCGCAGGACCTGATCAACGCCAAACCGGTTGCGGCGGCGGTGAAGGAGTTCTTCGGTTCCAGCCAGCTCTCGCAGTTCATGGACCAGAACAACCCGCTCTCCGAGATCACCCACAAGCGCCGCGTTTCCGCGCTCGGCCCAGGTGGTCTGACCCGTGAGCGCGCCGGCTTCGAAGTCCGCGACGTACACCCGACCCACTACGGCCGCGTGTGCCCGATCGAAACGCCGGAAGGTCCGAACATCGGTCTGATCAACTCGCTGGCTGCCTACGCCCGCACCAACCAGTACGGCTTCCTGGAAAGCCCGTACCGCGTGGTCAAGGAAGGTCAGGTCACCGACGAGATCGTGTTCCTGTCCGCTATCGAAGAAGCCGATCACGTGATCGCTCAGGCGTCCGCGACCCTGAACGACAAAGGTCAGCTGATCGACGAGCTGGTCGCCGTACGTCACCTGAACGAATTCACCGTCAAGGCGCCGGAAGACGTCACCCTGATGGACGTGTCGCCGAAGCAGGTAGTCTCGGTTGCCGCCTCGCTGATTCCGTTCCTCGAGCACGACGACGCCAACCGTGCACTCATGGGTTCGAACATGCAGCGTCAGGCTGTGCCGACCCTGCGCGCCGACAAGCCGCTGGTAGGTACCGGCATGGAGCGCAACGTCGCCCGTGACTCCGGCGTCTGCGTCGTGGCCCGTCGTGGCGGTGTGATCGACTCGGTCGATGCCAGCCGTATCGTGGTTCGTGTCAACGATGACGAAGTTGAAACTGGCGAAGCCGGTGTCGACATCTACAACCTGACCAAGTACACCCGCTCCAACCAGAACACCTGCATCAACCAGCGTCCGCTGGTGAGCAAAGGTGACAAGGTTGCGCGCAGCGACATCATGGCTGACGGCCCGTCCACCGACATGGGTGAACTGGCGCTGGGTCAGAACATGCGCGTTGCGTTCATGCCGTGGAACGGCTTCAACTTCGAAGACTCCATCTGCCTGTCCGAGCGTGTGGTTCAGGAAGACCGCTTCACCACCATCCACATTCAGGAACTGACCTGTGTGGCGCGTGACACCAAGCTCGGCCCAGAGGAAATCTCCTCTGACATCCCGAACGTGGGCGAAGCTGCGCTGAACAAGCTGGACGAAGCCGGTATCGTCTACGTCGGTGCCGAAGTCGGCCCGGGCGACATCCTGGTCGGTAAGGTCACTCCGAAAGGCGAGACCCAGCTGACTCCGGAAGAAAAACTGCTGCGTGCGATCTTCGGTGAGAAGGCGTCCGACGTTAAGGACACCTCCCTGCGTGTGCCGACTGGCACCAAGGGTACCGTCATCGACGTACAGGTCTTCACCCGTGACGGCGTCGAGCGCGACAGCCGCGCCCTGGCCATCGAGAAGCAGCAACTGGACGAGATCCGCAAGGATCTGAACGAAGAGTTCCGCATCGTCGAAGGCGCGACCTTCGAGCGTCTGCGTTCGGCGCTGGTTGGCGCTATCGCTGAAGGCGGCGCTGGTCTGAAGAAAGGCACCGCGATCACCGACGAGTTCCTCGACGGTCTGGAGCGTGGCCAGTGGTTCAAACTGCGCATGGCCGACGACGCCCTGAACGAGCAGCTGGAGAAGGCTCAGGCCTACATCTCCGACCGCCGTCAGATGCTCGACGACAAGTTCGAAGACAAGAAGCGCAAGCTGCAGCAGGGCGATGACCTGGCACCGGGCGTACTGAAGATCGTCAAGGTCTACCTGGCCATCCGCCGTCGCATCCAGCCGGGTGACAAGATGGCCGGTCGTCACGGTAACAAGGGTGTCGTCTCGGTGATCATGCCGGTCGAAGACATGCCGCATGACGCCAACGGTACTCCGGTCGACATCGTACTGAACCCGCTGGGCGTACCGTCGCGTATGAACGTCGGTCAGATCCTCGAAACCCACCTCGGCCTGGCGGCCAAGGGCCTGGGTGAGAAGATCAACCGCATGCTCGAAGAGCAGCGCAAGATCGCTGAACTGCGCAAGTTCCTCGCCGAGATCTACAACGAGATCGGTGGTCGTCAGGAAAACCTCGACGAGTTCTCCGATACCGAGATCCTCGAGCTGGCGAAGAACCTCAAAGGCGGTGTACCGATGGCGACTGCCGTGTTCGACGGCGCCAAGGAAACCGAGATCAAGGCCATGCTGAAGCTGGCTGATCTGCCGGAGAGCGGCCAGATGCGTCTGTTCGACGGTCGTACCGGTAACCAGTTCGAGCGCCCGACTACTGTCGGTTACATGTACATGCTGAAACTGAACCACCTGGTGGACGACAAGATGCACGCCCGTTCCACTGGTTCCTACAGCCTGGTTACCCAGCAGCCGCTGGGTGGTAAGGCGCAGTTCGGTGGTCAGCGCTTCGGGGAGATGGAGGTCTGGGCGCTGGAAGCCTATGGCGCCGCCTACACCCTGCAGGAAATGCTGACCGTGAAGTCGGACGATGTGAACGGCCGTACCAAGATGTACAAGAACATCGTGGATGGCGATCACCGTATGGAGCCGGGCATGCCCGAGTCCTTCAACGTACTGATCAAAGAGATCCGTTCGCTCGGCATCGATATCGATCTGGAAACCGAATAACACGACGTGAATCGGCAGCGGGGCTAGTCCAGCTCGCTGCCCGCTCCGCCAGGAGGAAAGGCCTTGAAAGACCTACTGAATTTGCTGAAAAACCAGGGTCAGATCGAAGAGTTCGACGCCATCCGTATCGGGTTGGCCTCGCCTGAGATGATCCGTTCGTGGTCGTTCGGTGAAGTTAAAAAACCGGAAACCATCAACTACCGTACCTTCAAGCCAGAGCGCGACGGCCTGTTCTGCGCCAAGATCTTTGGCCCGGTCAAGGACTACGAGTGCCTGTGCGGCAAGTACAAGCGCCTCAAGCACCGCGGTGTGATCTGCGAGAAGTGCGGCGTTGAAGTGGCCCTGGCCAAGGTTCGTCGTGAGCGCATGGCGCACATCGAACTGGCCTCGCCGGTCGCCCACATCTGGTTCCTCAAGTCGCTGCCGTCCCGTATCGGCCTGCTGATGGACATGACCCTGCGTGACATCGAGCGCGTGCTCTATTTCGAGAGCTACGTGGTGATCGATCCGGGCATGACCACCCTCGAGAAGGGTCAGCTGCTCAACGACGAGCAGTACTTCGAAGCCCTCGAAGAGTTCGGTGACGACTTCGACGCCCGTATGGGTGCCGAGGCCGTTCGCGAGCTGCTGCACGCCATCGACCTGGATCACGAGATCGGCCGCCTGCGCGAAGAGATTCCGCAGACCAACTCCGAGACCAAGATCAAGAAGCTGTCCAAGCGCCTGAAGCTGATGGAAGCCTTCAAGGACTCCGGCAACCTGCCGGAGTGGATGGTGCTGACCGTTCTGCCAGTTCTGCCGCCGGATCTGCGTCCGCTGGTACCGCTGGACGGTGGCCGCTTCGCAACGAGCGATCTGAACGATCTGTATCGCCGCGTGATCAACCGTAACAACCGTCTCAAGCGCCTGCTCGATCTGTCGGCGCCGGACATCATCGTGCGCAACGAAAAGCGCATGTTGCAGGAAGCGGTCGACGCCCTGCTCGACAACGGCCGTCGCGGTCGCGCCATCACTGGCTCGAACAAGCGTCCGCTGAAGTCGCTGGCCGACATGATCAAAGGCAAGCAAGGTCGCTTCCGTCAGAACCTGCTCGGTAAGCGCGTGGACTACTCCGGTCGTTCCGTAATTACCGTGGGCCCGACCCTGCGTCTGCATCAGTGCGGTCTGCCGAAGAAGATGGCTCTGGAGCTGTTCAAGCCGTTCATTTTCGGCAAGCTGGAAATGCGTGGTCTAGCGACCACCATCAAGGCGGCCAAGAAGATGGTCGAGCGCGAGCTGCCGGAGGTTTGGGACGTTCTCGCTGAAGTGATCCGCGAACACCCCGTACTGCTCAACCGCGCACCGACCCTGCACCGTCTGGGCATCCAGGCGTTCGAGCCGGTACTGATCGAAGGTAAAGCGATCCAGCTGCACCCGCTGGTCTGCGCCGCGTACAACGCCGACTTCGACGGTGACCAGATGGCCGTTCACGTGCCGCTGACCCTGGAAGCTCAGCTCGAAGCGCGCGCGCTGATGATGTCGACCAACAACATCCTCTCGCCCGCCAACGGCGAGCCGATCATCGTGCCGTCGCAGGACGTGGTACTGGGTCTGTACTACATGACCCGTGAAGCGGTGAACGCCAAGGGTGAAGGCCGCGTCTTCGCCGACCTGCAGGAAGTCGACCGCGTGTTCCGCGCCGGCGAAGCGTCCCTGCACGCCCGCGTGAAAGTGCGTATCAACGAAACCATCAAAGAGAAAGATGGTTCGATCACCAAGAACACCCGCATCGTCGACACCACTGTCGGCCGCGCGCTGCTGTTCCAGATCGTACCGGCCGGCCTGTCTTATGACGTGGTCAACCAGTCGATGAAGAAGAAGGCGATCTCCAAGCTGATCAACCAGTGCTACCGCACCGTGGGTCTGAAGGACACCGTCATCTTCGCCGACCAGCTGATGTACACCGGTTTCGCCTACTCGACCATCTCCGGTGTGTCGATCGGCGTGAACGACTTCGTCATCCCGGATGAGAAGGCGCGCATCATCGACGCCGCCACCGAGGAAGTGAAGGAAATCGAATCGCAGTACGCCTCCGGCCTGGTTACCCAGGGCGAGAAGTACAACAAGGTGATCGACCTCTGGTCGAAGGCCAACGATGAGGTCTCCAAGGCGATGATGGCCAACCTCTCGAAAGAGCCGGTTGTCGATCGCGAAGGCAAGACCGTCGAGCAGGAGTCCTTCAACTCCATGTACATGATGGCGGACTCCGGTGCGCGTGGTAGCGCCGCCCAGATCCGTCAGCTGGCCGGTATGCGTGGTCTGATGGCCAAGCCGGACGGTTCCATCATCGAGACGCCGATCACCGCGAACTTCCGCGAAGGTCTGTCGGTTCTGCAGTACTTCATCTCCACCCACGGTGCACGTAAAGGTCTGGCCGATACCGCACTGAAGACCGCGAACTCCGGTTACCTGACTCGTCGTCTGGTCGACGTGGCTCAGGATCTGGTGGTGACCGAGATCGATTGCGGCACCGAGCAGGGTCTGCTGATGACTCCGCACATTGAAGGCGGCGACGTGGTCGAGCCGCTGGGTGAACGCGTTCTGGGTCGTGTGATCGCCCGTGACGTGCCGAAACCAGGCACCGACGAGATCATCGTTCCGGCCGGTACCCTGATCGACGAGCAGTGGGTCGAGTTCATCGAGCTGAACAGCGTCGACGAAGTGGTCGTGCGTTCGCCGATCACCTGCGAAACCCGCTACGGTATCTGCGCCAAGTGCTACGGTCGCGATCTGGCCCGTGGTCACCGCGTCAACATCGGTGAGGCGGTCGGCGTTATCGCTGCCCAGTCCATTGGTGAGCCGGGTACCCAGCTGACCATGCGTACCTTCCACATCGGTGGTGCTGCAAGCCGTACCTCGGCTGCCGACAGCGTCCAGGTGAAGAACGGTGGTGCGATTCGTCTGCACAACCTCAAGCACGTCGAGCGTGTGGACGGCAACCTGGTAGCGGTTTCCCGCTCCGGTGAGCTGGCTGTTGCCGACGAGTTCGGTCGTGAGCGCGAGCGCTACAAGCTGCCGTACGGTGCCGTGATTTCCGTGAAGGAAGGTGACAAGGTCGACGCTGGCGCCATCGTCGCCAAGTGGGACCCGCACACCCACCCGATCGTGACCGAAATGAAGGGTGTCGTGACCTTCGTCGGCATGGAAGAGGCCATCACCATCAAGCGTCAGACCGACGAATTGACCGGTCTGACCAACATCGAGGTTCTCGATCCGAAGGATCGTCCTGCTGCTGGCAAGGACATTCGTCCGGCCATCAAGATGGTCGACACCAACGGCAAGGAACTGCTGCTGCCGGGTACCGACGTTCCCGCTCAGTACTTCCTGCCTGCCAACGCCCTGGTCGGCGTGGCGGACGGTGCGCAGATCGCGGTCGGTGACGTTATCGCCCGTATCCCGCAGGAAACCTCGAAGACCCGCGACATCACCGGTGGTCTGCCGCGCGTTGCTGACCTGTTCGAAGCCCGTCGTCCGAAGGAGGCTTCGATCCTGGCAGAAATCAGTGGCACCATCAGCTTCGGCAAGGAGACCAAAGGCAAGCGTCGTCTGGTCATCACGCCGACCGATGGCAGCGATCCGTACGAGGAGCTGATTCCGAAGTGGCGTCACCTGAACGTCTTCGAAGGCGAACAAGTGAACCGCGGCGAAGTTATCTCCGACGGTCCGAGCGATCCGCACGACATCCTGCGTCTGCTGGGCGTCAGCGCGCTGGCCAAGTACATCGTCAACGAGATCCAGGACGTGTACCGCCTGCAGGGCGTGAAGATCAACGACAAGCACATCGAGACCATCCTGCGTCAGATGCTGCGCAAGGTTGAAGTCAGCGAGTCCGGCGATTCGTCCTTCATCAAGGGCGACCAGATGGAGCTCACCCAGGTTCTGGGCGAGAACGAGCGTCTGGCCGAAGAGGACAAGTTCGTCGCCAAGTACACCCGCGTACTGCTGGGTATCACCAAGGCGTCGCTGTCCACCGAGTCGTTCATCTCGGCAGCGTCCTTCCAGGAAACCACTCGCGTCCTCACCGAGGCGGCGGTTACTGGCAAGCGCGACTACCTGCGTGGTCTGAAAGAGAACGTGGTCGTGGGTCGTCTGATCCCGGCCGGTACCGGTCTGGCCTATCACAGCGAGCGCAAGCGCAAGCGTGAAGCCGACAAGCCGGTACGTGTCAGCGCCAGTGAAGTGGAAGCCGCACTGACCGAAGCGCTGAACTCCAGCGGAAATTGAGTCGAAGCCTCGCTAGTTCGTTAGCGGGGCTTTGCCTTGACTGGGGGTGTGAGTCTCTTTAGACTCATGCACCCCTAAATTTGGCAGGGCGCTTGGCTCTGCCATCTTTATTTGTGAGCGTCGAAAGACAACAGTGGAGCTAGTAGATGGCAACTATCAACCAGCTGGTACGTCAGCCGCGTAAGCGTATCGTCGAGAAATCCGACGTGCCTGCGCTGCAGAACTGCCCGCAGCGTCGTGGCGTGTGCACCCGCGTGTACACCACCACGCCGAAAAAACCTAACTCGGCACTGCGTAAAGTGTGCCGCGTGCGTCTGACCAACGGCTACGAAGTTTCTTCGTACATCGGCGGTGAAGGCCACAACCTGCAAGAGCACAGCGTCGTGCTGATCCGTGGCGGTCGTGTAAAAGACCTTCCGGGTGTGCGCTACCACACCGTGCGTGGTTCGCTGGATACCTCCGGCGTCAAAGACCGTAAGCAGGGTCGTTCCAAGTACGGTACCAAGCGTCCGAAATAAGGCCGCTTGATCCTTTTTATTTAGTTGAGTCGATAAGAGTAAGGTCGGGCGCGGCATTAGCCGTTGGTCCCGAGCTAACCTGAAGACCGTTTGAGGGCTTATCAATGCCAAGACGTCGTGTAGCAGCCAAGCGTGAGATTCTGGACGATCCGAAATACGGAAGCCAGATCCTCGCCAAATTCATGAACCACGTGATGGAAAGCGGCAAGAAGGCCGTGGCCGAGCGCATCGTTTACGGTGCTCTGGACACTGTCAAAGCACGCAAGAACAGCGATCCCCTGGAGATCTTCGAGAAAGCTCTCGACGCCATCGCTCCGCTGGTCGAAGTCAAGTCCCGCCGTGTAGGCGGTGCTACCTACCAGGTTCCGGTCGAAGTTCGCCCGTCCCGTCGTAACGCTCTGGCCATGCGCTGGCTGGTGGACTACGCGCGCAAGCGCGGTGAGAAGTCCATGGCTCTGCGCCTGGCTGGTGAGCTGCTGGATGCTGCTGAAGGCAAAGGCGCTGCTGTCAAGAAGCGTGAAGACGTGCACCGTATGGCTGAGGCCAACAAGGCTTTCTCGCACTACCGCTTCTAATTCCGGCTCCACTAACCTTGCGAGGGCTTTATGGCTCGTAATACAGCAATTAACCGCTACCGTAATATTGGTATCTGTGCCCACGTTGACGCGGGCAAGACCACCACTACCGAGCGGATCCTGTTCTACACAGGCCTGAGCCACAAGATGGGCGAGGTGCATGATGGCGCCGCGACCACCGACTGGATGGTTCAGGAGCAGGAGCGTGGTATTACCATTACCTCCGCTGCTATCACCACCTTCTGGAAAGGTTCGGTTGGTCAGTACGACAACTACCGCGTAAACGTCATCGATACCCCCGGTCACGTTGACTTCACCATTGAAGTAGAGCGCTCGCTGCGCGTACTCGACGGTGCTGTCGTTGTGTTCTGCGGTACTTCGGGCGTTGAGCCGCAGTCGGAAACCGTATGGCGTCAGGCCAACAAGTACGGTGTTCCGCGCGTTGTCTACGTGAACAAGATGGACCGTCAGGGTGCTAACTTCCTGCGCGTCGTCGGTCAGATCAAGAACCGTCTGGGTCACACTCCGGTGCCAATCCAGCTGGCCATCGGTGCAGAAGAGAACTTCGAAGGTCAGGTCGATCTGATCAAGATGAAGGCCATCTACTGGAACGATGATGACAAGGGTACTACCTATCGTGAGGAAGAAATTCCTGCCGAGCTGGTGGACCTGGCCAACGAGTGGCGCTCGAACATGGTTGAGGCTGCTGCCGAAGCCAACGAAGAGCTGATGAACAAGTACCTTGAAGAAGGCGACCTGTCCGTCGAAGACATCAAGGCTGGTCTACGCGCCCGTACTCTGGCGAGCGAGATCGTTCCGGCTGTCTGCGGCTCCTCGTTCAAGAACAAGGGTGTTCCCCTGGTTCTCGACGCCGTTATCGACTTCCTGCCTGCTCCGACCGAGATCCCTGCAATCAAGGGTATTCACCCGGATCTGGCCGACAAGCCGAAAGAAGAGATCGCCGAAGCCGATTACGACGAGCGTCATGCGGACGACAACGAGCCGTTCTCGGCTCTGGCGTTCAAGATCGCTACCGACCCGTTCGTCGGTACTCTGACCTTCGTTCGCGTCTATTCGGGCGTTCTGGAGTCTGGCCAGTCGGTCATCAACTCCGTGAAGGGCAAGAAAGAGCGCGTTGGTCGTATGGTGCAGATGCACGCCAACCAGCGTGAAGAGATCAAAGAAGTGCGCGCTGGTGACATCGCTGCTCTGATCGGCATGAAGGACGTCACCACTGGTGAAACCCTGTGCGATCCCGACAAGCAGATCATCCTTGAGCGTATGGACTTCCCGGAGCCGGTTATCTCGGTAGCTGTTGAGCCGAAAACCAAGGCTGACCAGGAGAAGATGGGTATCGCTCTGGGCAAGCTGGCCCAGGAAGACCCGTCGTTCCGCGTCAAGACCGACGAAGAGACTGGTCAGACCATCATCTCCGGTATGGGTGAGCTGCACCTGGACATCCTCGTTGACCGCATGAAGCGCGAGTTCAACGTCGAGGCCAACATCGGTAAGCCGCAGGTTTCCTACCGTGAAACCATCACCAAGGACGCTGTCGAGATCGAAGGTAAGTTCGTTCGTCAGTCCGGTGGTCGCGGTCAGTTCGGTCACTGCTGGATTCGCTTCTCGACTCCGGACGTGGACGACAAGGGCAACATCACCGAAGGTCTGGTGTTCACCAACGAAGTTGTGGGTGGTGTGGTTCCGAAGGAATACATCCCGGCGATCCAGAAGGGTATCGAAGAGCAGATGAAGAACGGCGTCGTTGCCGGCTATCCGCTGATCGGCCTGAAGGCTACCGTGTTCGATGGTTCCTACCACGACGTCGACTCCAACGAGATGGCGTTCAAAATCGCTGCCTCCATGGCGACCAAGCAGCTGGCCCAGAAGGGCGGCGGTAAGGTGCTTGAGCCGATCATGAAGGTAGAAGTGGTGACTCCTGAGGACTACATGGGTGACGTGATGGGTGACCTGAACCGTCGTCGTGGTCTGATCCAGGGTATGGAAGATTCGGTCTCCGGTAAGGTAATCCGTGCCGAAGTTCCGCTGGGCGAGATGTTTGGTTACGCTACCGACGTTCGTTCCATGTCCCAGGGTCGCGCCAGCTACTCCATGGAATTCTCCAAGTACGCAGAGGCTCCGGCGAACATCGTCGAAGCGCTGGTTAAAAAACAAGGCTAATCCCGCCCTTTAAGTAAGAGGTTTACTGTCGTGGCTAAGGAAAAATTCGAACGTAACAAACCGCACGTCAACGTCGGCACCATCGGTCACGTTGACCACGGTAAAACCACTCTGACCGCTGCTCTGACCCGCGTCTGCTCCGAAGTTTTCGGTTCGGCCAAGGTCGATTTCGACAAGATCGATAGCGCGCCGGAAGAGAAGGCTCGTGGTATCACCATCAACACTGCACACGTAGAGTACGATTCCAACATTCGTCACTACGCGCACGTTGACTGCCCGGGTCACGCCGACTACGTGAAGAACATGATCACCGGTGCTGCCCAGATGGACGGCGCGATCCTGGTCTGCTCGGCTGCCGACGGCCCGATGCCGCAAACCCGTGAGCACATCCTGCTGTCCCGTCAGGTTGGCGTACCGTACATCGTCGTGTTCCTGAACAAGGCCGACATGGTTGACGACGCTGAGCTGCTGGAGCTGGTCGAGATGGAAGTTCGCGACCTGCTGAGCACCTACGATTTCCCGGGTGACGACACTCCGATCATCATCGGCTCCGCGCTGATGGCTCTGAACGGCGAAGACACCAACGAGATGGGCACCACTGCCGTCAAGAAACTGGTTGAAACTCTGGATAGCTACATTCCTGAGCCGGTTCGTGCCATCGATCGTCCGTTCCTGATGCCGATCGAAGACGTATTCTCGATCTCCGGCCGCGGTACTGTTGTTACCGGTCGTGTAGAGCGCGGTATCGTCAAGATCCAGGAAGAAATCGAAATCGTTGGTCTGCGTCCGACCACCAAAACCACCTGCACCGGCGTTGAGATGTTCCGCAAGCTGCTGGACGAAGGTCGTGCTGGTGAGAACTGCGGCGTGCTGCTGCGCGGCACCAAGCGTGATGAAGTTGAGCGTGGTCAGGTTCTGGCCAAGCCGGGCACCATCAAGCCGCACACCAAGTTCGAAGCTGAAGTGTACGTTCTGTCCAAAGAAGAAGGTGGTCGTCACACCCCGTTCTTCAAGGGCTACCGTCCGCAGTTCTACTTCCGTACCACTGACGTAACCGGTTCGTGCGAACTGCCGGAAGGCGTTGAGATGGTAATGCCGGGCGACAACATCAAAATGGTTGTCACCCTGATCAAGCCGATCGCCATGGAAGATGGTCTGCGTTTCGCGATTCGCGAAGGCGGCCGTACCGTTGGTGCTGGCGTGGTTGCCAAGATCGTCGAGTAATCAACGATCTGCGCTGTGGAAAGGGGCCCTTCGGGGCCCTTTTCTTTTGGGCTGGTTAAAAGTTGACACCCTCAGGGGGCATCCGTACAATTGCGCCTCCCTCGAACGGGCGTAGTCCGTCTGTGGGAATTAGCAGCTTGGAATCTGAGGTCAAAATGCAAAACCAACAAATCCGTATTCGGTTGAAGGCTTTTGACCATCGCCTGATCGATCAATCTACCCAGGAAATCGTGGAAACCGCGAAACGTACTGGTGCTCAGGTGCGTGGTCCGATTCCTCTGCCTACTCGTAAGGAGCGGTATACCGTTCTGGTCTCTCCGCACGTCAACAAAGACGCGCGCGATCAGTACGAAATCCGCACTCATAAGCGTGTTCTGGACATCGTCCAGCCGACGGATAAAACCGTTGATGCGCTGATGAAGCTTGACCTTGCGGCAGGCGTGGAAGTGCAGATCAGCCTCGGCTAAAACCTGGCGGTTTTAGTCGTGTAACGCTCTGAAATGGGCGGCCATAGCGGGTGAAAGCCCCGTACACTCATGAGGTTTACAACATGACTATTGGTGTAGTCGGTCGTAAAGCGGGTATGACCCGTATTTTCACCGAAGAAGGTGTCTCCATTCCGGTTACGGTCATTGAGATCGAGCCGAATCGCGTCACCCAGTTTAAAACCGAAGAATCCGATGGCTATCGCGCAGTGCAAGTCACTGTCGGTGAGCGTCGTGCTTCGCGTGTCACAGCAGCTCAGGCTGGCCACTTCGCCAAGGCGAACGTCGCGGCAGGTCGTACCGTTATGGAGTTCCGTCTTGAAGAAGGCGACTACCAGGCTGGCGATCTGATCAACGCTGAAATTTTCCAAGCTGGTCAACTGGTGGATGTCACCGGTCAGTCCAAAGGTAAAGGCTTCGCCGGTACCATCAAGCGTTGGAACTTCCGCGGCCAGGACAACACTCACGGCAACTCCGTGTCCCACCGTGTTCCGGGTTCCATTGGCCAGTGCCAGACCCCGGGTCGCGTATTCAAGGGCAAGAAGATGTCCGGCCACATGGGTGCTGAGCGCGTTACCGTGCAGTCCCTGGAAGTCGTGCGCGTAGACGCCGAGCGTAATCTGCTGCTGGTCAAGGGTGCCGTTCCTGGCGCTACTGGCGGCGACGTTATCGTTCGTCCGGCTGCCAAGGCGTAAGGGGAGAATCTGAGATGCAATTGAATGTAAATGGCGCTCAGGCGATCGAAGTGTCTGAAGCGACCTTCGGTGGCGAGTTCAACGAGACTCTGGTTCACCAGGCAGTCGTGGCCTACATGGCTGGCGGTCGTCAGGGCACCAAAGGTCAGAAGTCCCGTTCCGACGTTTCCGGTGGCGGCAAGCGCCCCTGGCGTCAGAAGGGCACTGGTCGTGCTCGTGCTGGTACCACTCGTGGTCCGATCTGGCGTGGCGGTGGTGTGACCTTCGCAGCGTCCACCCGCAACCATGATCAAAAGCTGAACAAGAAGATGTACCGCGCAGCACTGCGCTCCATCCTTGCTGAGCTGGTTCGTACCGACCGTCTGGTCGTGGTCGAAGACTTCGCCGTTGACGCGCCGAAGACCAAGACCCTGCTGGCCAAACTCAATGGCCTGGGCCTGACCGACGTGCTGATCGTATCCGACGCTGTCGATGAGAACCTGTACTTGGCTGCCCGCAACCTGCCGCACGTTGATGTACGTGACGTTCAGGGTTCCGATCCGGTCAGCCTGATCGCGTACGAGAAGGTGCTGGTCACCGTTTCGGCCGTGAAGAAATTCGAGGAGCTGCTGGGATGAACCAGGAACGCGTATTCAAAGTGCTGCTTGGCCCGCACATCTCCGAGAAGGCCACGGTTCTGGCTGACAAGCAAGGTCAGTTCGTTTTCAAAGTCGCTACCGATGCGACCAAGCTGGAAATCAAGAAGGCTGTCGAAGGCCTGTTCAACGTGAAGGTTGAGCGCGTTACTACTCAGAACGTTCTGGGTAAGAGCAAGCGCACCGCTCGCGGTCTGGGCAAGCGTAACGACTGGAAGAAGGCAGTTATCTCCCTTCAGCCGGGCCAAGAACTCGATTTCACCAGCAGTGCTGAGTAAGGAAGGGGTGCATCATGGCAATCGTTAAATGCAAACCGACTTCCGCTGGCCGCCGTTTTGTGGTCAAGGTGGTCAATCAGGAGCTGCACAAAGGCGCTCCGTACGCTCCGCTGCTCGAGAAGAAGTCGAAGTCCGGTGGTCGTAACAACAATGGTCGTATCACTACCCGTCATATCGGTGGTGGTCACAAGCAGCATTACCGTCTGGTCGACTTCCGTCGCAACGACAAAGATGGCATCCCTGCCACTGTCGAGCGCGTGGAATACGATCCGAACCGTACTGCTCACATCGCTCTGCTGAAGTATGCCGACGGTGAGCGTCGCTACATCATCGCCCCCAAAGGCGTGGTAGCTGGCGATCAGCTGGTAGCCGGCATCATGGCGCCGATCAAGCCGGGCAACAGCCTGCAGCTGCGCAACATTCCGGTAGGTTCGACCGTTCACGGTATCGAGCTGAAGCCGGGTAAAGGTGCTCAGATCGCTCGTTCCGCTGGTGCTTCCGCTCAGCTGATCGCACGTGAAGGTGCCTATGTGACTCTGCGTCTGCGCTCCGGCGAAATGCGCAAAGTCCTTTCCGAGTGCCGTGCGACCCTGGGCGAAGTCTCGAACTCCGAGCACAGCCTGCGTTCGCTGGGTAAGGCCGGTGCCAAGCGCTGGCGCGGTGTTCGTCCGACCGTTCGTGGTGTTGCCATGAACCCGGTTGATCACCCGCACGGTGGTGGTGAGGGTCGTACCTCCGGTGGTCGTCATCCGGTGTCGCCATGGGGCTTCCCGACCAAGGGCGCGAAAACCCGTGCTAACAAGCGCACCGACAACATGATCGTCCGTCGTCGCAAGTAAATAGAGGGATACGACAGTGCCACGTTCTCTGAAAAAAGGTCCTTTTATCGATCTTCACCTACTGAAGAAGGTCGAAGCGGCGGTGGAAAAGGGCGAGCGCAAACCGGTTAAAACCTGGTCGCGTCGTTCCATGATCCTGCCGCAGATGGTCGGTCTGACCATCGCTGTGCATAACGGTCGTCAGCATGTCCCGGTCCTCGTGAACGAAGACATGGTCGGCCACAAACTGGGCGAATTTGCCGGCACGCGTACCTATCGTGGTCACGTTGCCGACAAGAAAGGCAAGCGTTAAGGGGTTTGGAAATGGAAGTAGCCGCTAAGTTGTCGGGCGCTCGCATCTCCGCCCAGAAAGCTCGCCTGGTCGCCGACCAGATCCGCGGGAAGAAGGTGGGCGAAGCGCTCAACCTGCTGGCTTTCAGCAGCAAGAAAGCCGCCGAGATCATGAAGAAAGTGCTGGAGTCGGCCGTTGCCAACGCCGAGCACAACGAAGGCGCAGACGTTGATGACCTGAAGGTCAGTACCGTTTTCGTCAACGAAGGGCGTTCGCTTAAGCGCATCATGCCGCGTGCCAAAGGCCGTGCTGATCGCATCGTCAAGCGGTCTTGCCATATCACTGTCAAGGTTGCGGACAAGTAACGGAGTCGATCAGATGGGTCAGAAAGTACATCCCGTTGGCATCCGCCTGGGAATCGTCAAGGATCACACTTCGGTTTGGTATGCAGATGGTCGCACTTACGCCGACTACCTGAACGCCGACCTGAAGGTTCGTGCATACCTGCAAGACAAACTAAAAAGCGCGTCCGTTAGCCGTATCGACATCGCTCGCCCGGCTCAAACCGCACGCATCACCATCCACACCGCTCGTCCCGGCATCGTGATCGGCAAGAAAGGTGAAGATGTTGAGAAGCTGCGTCAGGACCTGACCAAGCAAATGGGTGTGCCGGTGCACATCAACATCGAAGAGATCCGCAAGCCGGAGCTCGACGGTATGCTGGTTGCACAGAGCGTAGCTCAGCAGCTGGAGCGCCGCGTAATGTTCCGTCGCGCCATGAAGCGCGCCGTACAGAACGCCATGCGTATTGGTGCCAAGGGCATCAAGATCCAGGTGAGTGGTCGTCTTGGTGGCGCTGAAATCGCCCGGACCGAATGGTATCGCGAAGGTCGTGTGCCGCTGCACACCCTGCGCGCAGATATCGATTACGCCACCTACGAAGCGCACACCACTTACGGTGTGATCGGCGTCAAGGTTTGGATCTTCAAGGGTGAGGTCATTGGTGGCCGCACTGAAGAGCTGAAGCCGCAAGCGCCCGCTCCTCGTAAAGCTGCTAAGAAATAAGGAGTACGCATCATGTTGCAACCAAAGCGTACGAAGTTCCGCAAGCAGATGACCGGCCACAACCGTGGTCTGGCTCAGCGCGGTAGCAAAGTCAGCTTCGGCGAGTTCGCGCTGAAGTCTGTTGCCCGCGGTCGTCTCACCGCTCGTCAGATCGAGTCCGCTCGTCGTGCTCTGACCCGTCACGTTAAGCGTGGCGGCAAGATCTGGATCCGCGTCTTCCCGGACAAGCCGGTTACCAAGAAGCCTCTCGAAGTGCGTATGGGTAAAGGTAAGGGTGGCGTTGAATACTGGGTAGCCCAGATCCAGCCAGGCAAAGTCCTGTACGAGATCGAAGGCGTATCCGAAGAGCTGGCGCGCGAGGCATTTGCCCTGGCTGCTGCAAAGCTGCCGCTCGCCACCACCTTTGTTAAGCGGACGGTGATGTGATGAAAGCGACCGAACTTCGTGAAAAAAGCGCACAACAGCTGAACGAGCAACTGCTCGAGCTGCTGCGCGACCAGTTCAATCTGCGTATGCAGAAGGCAACTGGCCAGCTGGGGCAGTCGCACCTGCTCTCGCAAGTGAAGCGCGACATCGCTCGCGTGAAGACTGTCCTCAGCCAGCAGGCAGGTAAGTGATCATGGCCGAAGTTGAAAAAACAGTCCGTACGCTGACCGGCCGTGTTGTCAGCGACAAGATGGACAAGACCATCACCGTTCTGATCGAGCGTCGCGTCAAGCACCCGATCTACGGTAAATACGTCAAGCGTTCGACCAAACTGCACGCTCACGACGAAACCAACCAGTGCAAGATCGGCGACAAGGTTTCCATTCGCGAAACCCGTCCGCAGTCCAAGACCAAGTCCTGGGCTCTGGTTGAAGTCGTTGAACGCGCCGTCGAAGTCTAAGAGCTAGGGGTCGGAGAAATTTTATGATTCAGACTCAATCCATGCTCGATGTGGCTGACAACAGCGGTGCACGTCGCGTCATGTGCATCAAGGTGCTGGGCGGCTCGCATCGTCGCTACGCCGGCATCGGCGACATCATCAAGGTCACCGTCAAGGAAGCAATTCCGCGCGGCAAAGTGAAGAAAGGTCAGGTCATGACCGCAGTGGTCGTTCGTACCCGTCACGGCGTTCGCCGTGCCGATGGTTCGATCATTCGCTTCGACGGCAACGCTGCTGTTCTGCTGAACAACAAGCAAGAGCCGATCGGCACCCGTATCTTCGGGCCAGTGACCCGTGAACTTCGTTCCGAGAAGTTCATGAAGATCGTCTCGCTCGCCCCTGAAGTGCTTTAAGGAGATCCGACATGCAAAAGATTCGTCGTGACGACGAGATCATCGTGATCGCCGGCAAAGACAAAGGTAAGCGCGGTAAGGTGCTCAAGGTTCTCGCTGACGACCGTCTGGTCGTCGGTGGCATCAACCTGGTGAAGCGCCACACCAAGCCGAACCCGATGTCGGGCGTTCAAGGCGGTATCGTCGAGAAAGAAGCGCCGCTGCACGCTTCCAACGTTGCCATCTTCAACTCTGAGACCAACAAGGCTGACCGCGTTGGCTTCAAGACCGAAGACGGCAAGAAAATTCGTGTCTTCAAGTCCACCCAGAAGCCGGTTGGCGCTTGAGAATCCGTAGGTAAATACCATGGCACGACTGAAAGAGATTTACCGGAAGGAAATCGCGCCCAAGCTGAAGGAAGAACTGAAGCTGGCGAACGTGATGGAAGTTCCGCGCATCACCAAGATCACCCTGAACATGGGCCTGGGCGAAGCGATCGGTGACAAGAAAATCATCGAAAACGCTGTAGCCGACCTCGAGAAGATCACCGGTCAGAAAGTCGTTGTGACTCATGCCCGTAAGTCGATCGCTGGTTTCAAGGTTCGTGAAGGCTGGCCGATTGGCGTCAAGGTCACTCTGCGTCGCGAGCGTATGTACGAGTTCCTGGATCGTCTGCTGTCCATCTCCCTGCCGCGCGTGCGTGACTTCCGCGGCCTGAATGCCAAGTCCTTCGATGGTCGTGGCAACTACAGCATGGGCGTGAAAGAGCAGATCATCTTCCCGGAAATCGATTACGACAAGATCGATGCGCTGCGTGGTCTGGACATCACCCTGACTACCACTGCCCGTAACGATGATGAAGGCCGCGCTCTGCTGCGTGCTTTCAACTTCCCGTTCCGCAACTGATCGGAGTCCTGGACAATGGCCAAGACAAGCATGAAGAACCGCGAGCTGAAGCGTCAGCAAACGGTTGCCAAGTACGCCAAGAAGCGTGCCGAGCTGAAAGCCACCATCGCTAATCCGAACACCAGTCCGGAAGCGCGTTGGGAAGCCCAAGTCGCTCTGCAGAAGCAACCACGTGACGCCAGCGCCTCGCGCCTGCGTAACCGTTGCCGCATCACCGGCCGTCCGCACGGCGTTTACCGCAAGTTCGGTCTGTCGCGTAACAAGCTGCGCGAAGCCGCCATGCGCGGTGACGTACCGGGCCTGGTGAAAGCCAGCTGGTAATCAGCGCAAGCTGAAAAGCAGAGCCGGCCTTGTGCCGGCTTTGCCTTTTATTGAACAAGCCCCTTTTGGGGCTTGATTCATTTTTGATCGGTCTCTAGAATGTCCGGCTCTCCTGAGCCTGGTATTTCCATGCCGAGCTTTTGGATGATCCCACAGCCTTCGGGCTGTTCTTTTTGTATCAGGAGCGTCTAGCCCATGAGTATGCAGGACCCGTTAGCGGACATGCTAACTCGTATCCGTAATGCCCAGATGGCTGAAAAGTCCGTCGTAAGCATGCCTTCTTCCACTCTGAAGGTAGCAGTAGCCAAAGTTCTGAAAGACGAAGGTTATATTGCGGGTTATGAAGTCAATGGTGAAGCCAAGCCACAACTGTCCATCGAGCTGAAGTACTTCGAAGGCCGGCCGGTCATCGAGGAAGTCAAGCGCGTGAGCCGTCCTGGCCTTCGTCAATACAAATCCGTCGATGACCTGCCGAAGGTTCGCGGCGGTCTCGGTGTTTCCATCGTCTCCACCAACAAAGGTGTGATGACGGATCGCGCTGCGCGCGCTGCCGGTGTCGGCGGCGAAGTGCTCTGCACCGTGTTCTAAGGGGGGGATAAGCATGTCTCGCGTTGCTAAGAACCCCGTTGTGCTGCCATCCGGTGTCGAGGTCAAACTCGCCGGTCAGCAGCTCTCGGTCAAGGGTGCCAAGGGCGCTCTGGAACTGAATGTTCACTCGTCCGTGGAAGTCATCCAGGAAGGCTCCGAGCTGCGTTTCGCTGCTCGCAATGGCGATCAGCAAAATCGCGCCATGGCCGGCACCACTCGTGCCCTGGTCAACAACATGGTCATCGGTGTCAGCCAAGGCTTCGAGCGTAAGCTGCAACTGGTCGGCGTGGGCTACAAAGCTCAAGCCAAAGGTCAGGTGCTGAACCTCGCACTGGGCTTCTCCCACCCGATCGACTACGAACTGCCGGAAGGCGTCGTGGCCGAAACCCCTAACCAGACCGAGATCCTGATCAAGGGTATCGACAAGCAACTGGTGGGTCAGGTGGCTGCGGAAATCCGTGACTTCCGTCGTCCTGAGCCCTACAAGGGCAAAGGCGTTCGTTACGCGGATGAAGTTGTCCGTCGTAAAGAAGCCAAGAAGAAGTAAGGGGCTGAAAAATGACCGACAAAAAAGTTACTCGTCTGCGTCGCGCTCGCAAAGCACGCCTGAAAATGCACGAGCTCGAAGCCGTGCGTCTGTGCGTGTACCGCTCTTCGCAGCACATCTACGCCCAGGTCATCTCGGCCGACGGCAGCAAGGTTCTGGCCAGCGCCTCTACCTTGGACAAAGCACTGCGTGATGGCGCCACCGGCAACGTCGACGCAGCCAAGAAGGTTGGTGCGCTGGTTGCTGAGCGTGCGAAAGCCGCTGGTGTAACCCAGGTGGCATTCGACCGTTCTGGCTTCAAGTACCACGGCCGCGTCAAGGCGCTGGCTGATGCTGCTCGTGAAGGCGGGCTGGAGTTCTAAGTTATGGCAAATAACGACCAAAAGCGCGACGAAGGCTACATCGAGAAGCTGGTTCAGGTTAACCGCGTTGCCAAGACCGTAAAGGGTGGCCGTATCTTCACCTTCACCGCGTTGACCGTGGTAGGTGATGGCAAGGGTCGCGTCGGCTTCGGCCGTGGCAAGTCCCGCGAAGTTCCTGCTGCCATCCAGAAGGCGATGGAAGCTGCTCGTCGCAACATGATCCAAGTTGATCTGAACGGCACCACTCTGCAGTACCCGGTCAAGTCCGCTCATGGCGCCTCCAAGGTGTACATGCAGCCGGCCTCCGAAGGTACCGGTATCATCGCCGGCGGCGCCATGCGTGCCGTTCTGGAAGTGGCTGGTGTGCAGAACGTTCTGGCCAAGTGCTACGGCTCGACCAACCCGGTGAACGTGGTTAACGCCACCTTCAAGGGTCTGAAGACCATGCAGTCTCCAGAGTCCGTTGCAGCCAAGCGTGGCAAGAGCGTCGAGGAGATTCTCTAACCATGGCTAATACCGTCAAAGTGACTCTGATCAAGAGCACCAATGGCCGTCTGGCCAATCACAAAGCTTGCGTCAAGGGCCTGGGCCTGCGTCGCATCGGTCACACCGTAGAGGTTCTGGATACTCCGGAAAACCGCGGCATGATCAACAAGGCTTACTACCTGCTGAAGGTGGAGGGTTAATCATGCAACTGAACGATCTGCGTTCCGCGCCGGGTGCCCGTCGCGAGAAGCACCGTCCGGGCCGTGGCATCGGTAGCGGTCTGGGTAAGACTGGTGGCCGTGGTCACAAAGGTCAGACCTCCCGCTCCGGTGGCTCCATCGCTCCGGGCTTCGAGGGTGGTCAGCAGCCGCTGCACCGCCGTCTGCCGAAGTTCGGCTTCGTCTCCCTGAAGGCTATGGATCGCGCCGAAGTGCGTACCTCCGAGCTGAACAAGGTAGAGGGTGTTGTAACTCTGCAGGCTCTGAAGGATGCCAATCTGGTTGGTCATCACGTACAGCGTGTGAAAGTCATGCTGTCCGGTGAGGTTACCCGTGCGGTCACCCTTAAAGGTATCGCCGCCACCAAAGGTGCGCGTGCGGCTATCGAAGCAGCTGGCGGTAAGTTCGAGGACTAAATGGCTAAGCAAGGTGCTCTCTCAGCGCTGGCAGGTGGCGGGTTGTCCGAACTCTGGGCTCGTCTGCGCTTCCTGTTCCTGGCGATCATCGTCTACCGGATAGGTGCGCACATCCCGGTTCCTGGCATCAACCCAGACCGACTGGCGGATCTGTTCCGGCAGAATGAGGGGACCATTCTTAGCTTGTTCAACATGTTTTCCGGCGGCGCGCTGGAGCGGATGAGCATCTTTGCACTGGGGATCATGCCGTACATCTCGGCATCGATCATCATGCAACTGATGACCGCAGTCAGCCCGCAGCTGGAGCAGTTGAAGAAGGAAGGTGAAGCTGGCCGTCGCAAGATAAGCCAGTACACCCGCTACGGCACTCTCGTCCTGGCATTTGTTCAAGCCATCGGCATGGCCGTTGGTTTGGGTAGCCAGGGCGTAGCGTTCTCGGTCGATTTCGGCTTCCACTTCGTGGCGGTTACCACTTTTGTGGCGGGCGCGATGTTCATGATGTGGCTGGGCGAGCAGATCACCGAGCGCGGTGTCGGCAACGGTATCTCGATGCTGATTTTTGCTGGCATCGTGGCCGGTCTGCCGTCGGCGATCGGGCAGTCTTTCGAGTCTGCTCGTCAGGGCGATATCAACATCTTCGCTCTGATCGCCATCGGCCTGCTGGCAGTAGCGATCATCGGTTTCGTGGTGTTCATTGAGCGTGGCCAGCGTCGCATTGCGGTGCACTACGCCAAGCGTCAGCAGGGCCGCAAGGTCTTCGCTGCGCAGACCAGCCACCTGCCGTTGAAGGTGAACATGGCGGGCGTAATCCCGGCCATTTTCGCCAGCAGCCTTCTGCTGTTCCCGGCCTCGCTGGGTGCCTGGTTTGGTCAGTCCGAGGGTCTGGGCTGGCTGCAGGACATTTCGCAGGCTATCGCTCCTGGTCAGCCGTTGAACATTCTGCTGTTTAGTGCAGGGATCATTTTCTTCTGCTTCTTCTACACAGCGCTGATGTTCAACCCGAAAGACGTAGCGGAAAACCTGAAGAAGTCCGGTGCCTTTATTCCGGGCATCCGTCCGGGCGAGCAGTCGGCACGCTATATCGATGGCGTTCTGACCCGCTTGACCATGTTCGGTGCTCTGTACATGACGGCCGTGTGCCTGCTGCCCCAGTTTCTGGTGGTTGCGGCCAACGTTCCGTTCTACCTTGGCGGGACCTCGTTGCTGATCGTGGTCGTGGTTGTCATGGACTTCATGTCCCAAGTGCAATCTCACCTCGTGTCTCACCAGTACGATTCCCTGATGAAGAAAGCCAACCTGAAGGGTTATGGCAGCGGCATGCTCCGCTGATCCACCCGTAAGGTTCGAGGAGTTGGTAATGAAAGTTCGTGCATCGGTGAAAAAGCTGTGCCGTAACTGCAAAATTATCCGTCGCGAAGGTGTCGTGCGGGTGATCTGCAGCGCAGAGCCGCGTCACAAGCAGCGCCAAGGCTGAGTGTGAACCACGCGTGATAAGCCCGGCAGCTAGTGCGCTGCCGGGTTGATTATTTGTTTTTACAGCGTTAATATCTCGCGCCCTATTTCTTGGCTTCCGGGGCGTAGGTAGCTGTCAATTGGAGTTCCACTGAATGGCCCGTATTGCAGGCGTTAACATTCCGGATAACAAGCACACTGTTATCTCGTTGACCTACATCTTCGGTGTTGGTCGCACCACTGCACAGAGCATCTGTGCCGCTGCTGGCGTAAACCCGGCTGCGAAAATCAAGGATCTGACTGACGAGCAGATCGAACAGCTGCGTGGCGAAGTAGCCAAGGTGAATACCGAAGGCGACCTGCGTCGTGAAGTGAATATGAAGATCAAGCGCTTGATGGATCTGGGTTGCTACCGCGGCCTGCGCCATCGTAAAGGTCTGCCGGTTCGCGGTCAGCGCACCAAGACCAACGCTCGCACCCGTAAGGGCCCGCGTAAGCCGATCCGCAAGTAATCGCATTCGCGAATCGACAGGAATTTAGTCATGGCAAAACCTGCTGCTCGTACTCGTAAGAAAGTCAAAAAGACGGTGGTTGATGGCATCGCCCACATCCACGCGTCTTTCAACAACACCATCGTGACCATTACCGACCGTCAGGGTAACGCCCTGTCCTGGGCTACCTCTGGTGGTTCGGGTTTCCGCGGCTCGCGTAAGTCCACTCCGTTCGCTGCCCAGATCGCCGCCGAGCGCGCTGGTCAGGCTGCACTGGAGTATGGCCTGAAGAACCTCGACGTTAACGTCAAGGGCCCGGGTCCAGGTCGCGAATCTGCCGTGCGTGCGTTGAACGCCTGCGGCTACAAAATCGCCAGCATCACCGACGTGACGCCTATCCCGCACAACGGGTGCCGTCCGCCGAAGAAGCGTCGCGTGTAAACAGGAGACAGTGAGAAATGGCTCGTTACATTGGTCCCAAGTGCAAACTGTCTCGCCGTGAAGGCACCGATCTCTTCCTGAAGAGCGGTGTTCGCGCGCTTGAATCTAAGTGCAACATTGAAGCAGCTCCCGGTATCCACGGTCAGCGTCGCGGTCGTCAATCCGACTACGGCACCCAGCTGCGTGAGAAACAGAAAGTTCGTCGTATCTACGGCGTTCTGGAGCGTCAGTTCAGCGGTTACTACAAGCAAGCTGCCAGCCAGAAGGGCGCCACCGGCGAAAACCTGCTGCAACTGCTGGAGTGCCGTCTGGATAACGTGGTTTACCGTATGGGCTATGGTGCTACCCGCGCCGAATCCCGTCAGCTGGTTTCGCACAAAGCAATCAGCGTCAACGGTCAGACCGTAAACGTACCGTCCTACCAGGTAAAAGCTGGCGACGTCGTTGCTGTTCGCGAGAAATCGAAGAACCAGCTGCGCATCGCTCAGGCTCTTGAGCTCTGCGCCCAGCGCGGCCGTGTTGAGTGGGTAGAAGTAGACGCTGAGAAGAAGTCTGGTGTGTTCAAGAACGTACCGGCTCGTGGCGATCTGTCCGCTGACATCAACGAGAGCCTGATTGTCGAGCTCTACTCCAAGTAAGGGCTAGAAAATAGGTGCATCCATGCAGATTTCGGTAAATGAGTTCCTGACCCCCCGTCACATCGATGTGCAGGAGGTCAGTTCGACCCGCGCCAAGATCACCCTCGAGCCTCTCGAGCGTGGCTTTGGCCATACCCTGGGCAACGCGCTGCGTCGCATCCTGTTGTCCTCCATGCCTGGCTGTGCAGTAGTCGAGGCCGAGATCGACGGCGTACTCCACGAGTACTCCGCGATCGAAGGTGTGCAGGAAGATGTAATCGAGATCCTGCTCAACCTGAAAGGTCTGGCTATCAAGCTGCACGGCCGTGACGAAGTGACCCTGACTCTGGCTAAGAAGGGCCCGGGCGTAGTTACCGCTGCCGATATTCAGCTGGATCACGATGTCGAAATCGTCAATGGCGACCACGTAATCGCCAACCTGGCCGCCAATGGCTCGCTGAACATGAAGCTCACCGTAGCTCGTGGTCGCGGCTATGAGCCGGCTGACGCTCGTCAGAGCGATGAAGACGAGAGCCGCAGCATTGGTCGCTTGCAGCTGGATGCTTCGTTCAGCCCTGTGCGTCGGGTTGCTTACGTGGTGGAAAACGCCCGTGTCGAGCAGCGCACCAACCTGGACAAACTGGTTATCGACCTGGAAACCAACGGTACCCTGGATCCTGAAGAGGCTATCCGTCGTGCCGCGACCATCCTGCAGCAGCAGCTGGCCGCGTTCGTCGACCTCAAAGGTGACAGTGAGCCGGTGGTGGTCGAGCAGGAAGACGAGATCGATCCGATCCTGCTGCGTCCTGTCGATGACCTGGAACTGACCGTACGTTCGGCCAACTGCCTCAAGGCAGAGAACATCTACTACATCGGTGACCTGATTCAGCGCACCGAAGTAGAGCTGCTCAAAACCCCGAACCTGGGCAAGAAATCCCTGACCGAAATCAAGGATGTTCTGGCTTCTCGCGGTCTGTCCCTCGGTATGCGCCTCGACAACTGGCCGCCGGCAAGTCTGAAGAAAGACGATAAGGCCACTGCCTGATCGTCATCATCACCGAACGAACAAGTTTGGTAAGGAATTGAACCATGCGTCATCGTAAAAGTGGCCGTCACCTCAGCCGCACCAGCGCTCACCGCAAGGCCATGTTCCAGAACATGGCGGTCTCGCTGTTCGAGCACGAGCTGATCAAAACTACCCTGCCGAAAGCCAAGGAACTGCGTCGCGTTGCCGAGCCGCTGATCACCCTGGCCAAGGAAGACAGCGTTGCCAATCGTCGTCTGGCCTTCGACCGTACCCGTTCGAAAGCCATCGTCGGCAAGCTGTTCAACGATCTGGGCAAGCGCTACGCCACCCGCAACGGCGGCTACCTGCGCATTCTCAAGTGCGGCTTCCGCGCTGGTGACAACGCTCCGATGGCTTACGTTGAACTGGTTGACCGTCCGGTCGGCGGTTCGGTAGAAGCTGCCGAGTAAGTTGCTGGTTGTACGAGAAACCGGGCCTAGTGCCCGGTTTTTTGTTGCCTGAAATATCACCCCAGGCGCTGGTTCCTGGCTGTTTTCAGCGGCCGTGGCTGCGTTGCCGCACAGTCGGGCCTCACGAAAGAAAATAACTATCGCGCCGTTACGCTTCATGAATTGGTTTGCCTGACAAAGCAGGTCTAGGCTTGTCCCATTGTTGGTCGCACTCGCTGCGGCCGACCCGATGAGGAGAAGGAGAGAACCATGTCGAATCAAGGCAAATGTCCGTTCAACCACGTAGCGGGTGGCGGCACGACCAATAAAGATTGGTGGCCTAATCAGCTGCGTGTGGATCTGCTGAATCAGCACTCGGACCGATCCAATCCGCTAGGCGAACAATTCAACTACGCCGAAGCGTTCAAGAAGCTCGACTACAAGGCGCTCAAGGCCGACCTGGTCAAGCTGATGACCGATAGCCAGGACTGGTGGCCGGCCGACTTCGGTCACTACGGCCCGCAGTTCATCCGCATGGCCTGGCACTCCGCCGGCACCTATCGCACTACCGACGGCCGTGGCGGTGGTGGTCGTGGTCAGCAGCGTTTCGCGCCGCTCAACTCCTGGCCGGATAACGTCAACATCGACAAGTCGCGGCGTCTGCTGTGGCCCATCAAGCAAAAGTACGGCCAGTCGATTTCCTGGGCTGACCTGTACATCCTGGCCGGTAACGTCGCGCTGGAGTCGATGGGCTTTCGCACCTTCGGTTTCGCCGGTGGCCGGGAAGACGTGTGGGAACCGGATCAGGACGTCAACTGGGGCGCCGAAGTCTCCTGGCTGGGTGTCGATCCCAAGCGTGTCAACGACGATCGTGAGCTGACTGCACCGTTTGGCGCCACCCACATGGGCCTGATCTACGTGAACCCGGAAGGCCCCAACGCCAGTGGTGACTACCTGGCTGCGGCCAAGGACATTCGCGCAACCTTCTACCGCATGGCCATGGATGACGAGGAAATCGTTGCCTTGATCGCGGGTGGTCATACCTTCGGCAAATGCCACGGTGCTGCTCCCGAGTCGCACAAGGGCCCCGAGCCGGAAGGCGCGCCGATCGAGGCGCAAGGTCTGGGCTGGACCAGCAACTTCGGCAGTGGCTCTGGCAAGGACACCGTGTCCAGCGGCCTGGAAGTGACCTGGACGAAGACGCCAGCGCAGTGGAGCAACAACTTCTTCGAGAACCTGTTCGGTTTCGAGTGGGAGCTGACCCAGTCGCCAGCCGGCGCCAAGCAGTGGGTGGCCAAGGATGCGCCGGACATCATCCCGGACGCCCATGTGCCGGGTAAATTCCACAAGCCGACCATGCTCACCACTGACCTGACCATGCGTTTCGACCCGGAGTTCGGCAAGATCTCCAGGCGCTTCCATGACGATCCGCAGGCTTTCGCCGACGCCTTCGCCCGCGCCTGGTACAAGCTGACCCACCGTGACATGGGGCCGAAAGCCCGTTACCTCGGCCCGGAAGTGCCGAAAGAAGACCTGATCTGGCAAGACCCGCTGCCCGCAGCCACGCACAACCCGAGTGCCGTAGATATCGCTGACCTGAAGGCGAAGATTGCGGCCTCCGGTCTGTCTGTCGGTGATCTGGTGTCCGTGGCCTGGGCTTCGGCCTCGACCTTCCGTGGTGGCGACAAGCGTGGCGGCGCCAACGGTGCGCGCCTGGCCCTGGCGCCGCAGAAGGACTGGGCGGTCAACCAGCGGGCGCTCAAGGTGCTGCCGAAACTGGTGGATATCCAGCAGGCGTCGGGCAAGGCATCGCTGGCCGATGTGATCGTGCTGGCGGGTAATGTCGGTGTCGAACTGGCAGCCAAGGCTGCTGGTGTCGTGGTGGATGTACCCTTCGCTGCCGGTCGCGTCGACGCGCGTCAGGATCAGACCGATGTCGAATCCTTCGATGTGCTGGAACCGGTTGCCGATGGTTTCCGCAACTACAGCAAGGGCAACCTGGGTGTGCCCACCGAGGCCATGCTGGTGGACAAGGCGCAGCTGCTGACCCTGACGGCTCCTGAGCTGACCGCGCTGGTCGGTGGTCTGCGTGTGCTGGGTGCCAACCACGATGGTAGTCAGCACGGTGTGTTCACCGACAAGGTCGGCGTGCTCTCCAACGACTTCTTCGTCAACCTGCTGGATATGGGCATCGCCTGGAAGGCGGCCGATGACAGCAACGAAGTCTTCGAAGGACGTACACGCAAGGACGGCCAGGTGAAGTACACCGCTACCCGTAACGACCTGGTGTTCGGCTCGAACTCCATCCTGCGTGCCTACGCTGAGGTCTATGCCAGTGCCGACGGTAAGCAAAAGCTGGTCAAGGACTTCGTCGCGGCCTGGACCAAGGTGATGAACCTGGATCGTTTCGATCTGGCCTGAACCTGACTCGCGCACCCCTGGTGCGTCGCTGAACCGCAGCGCCTCCCTCGTGGAGGCGTTGTGCTTTTGCTTGACCGAGCCTTACGTCAGGCGGAGCATTGCACCCTGTTCACGAATGCAACAAGGAAAGCCGGCATGAAAGGCCATACCGAAGTCATCGACTATCTCAAACATCTGCTCAAGGGTGAGCTGGCCGCGCGTGACCAGTACTTCATCCATTCGCGGCTGTACGAGGACTGGGGCTTCAGCAAGCTCTACGAGCGCATCAACCACGAGATGGAAGAAGAAACCCAGCACGCCGATGCGCTGCTCAAACGCATCATCTTCCTCGAGGGTGTGCCGGACATGGCGCCCAATACCTTCAAGTACGGGCAGACCGTGCCGCAGGCATTGAAGCTCGATCTCGACCTGGAATACGAGGTGCGTGCAGCCCTCAGCAAGGGCATCGAGTTGTGCGAGAAGCACCAGGATTATCAGAGCCGCGACATCCTCCTGACGCAGCTCAAGGACACCGAAGAAGACCACGCCTACTGGCTGGAGATTCAGCTGCAGCTGATCGACAAGCTGGGTTTGGAGAAATACCTGCAAAGCCAGATGTAAAGCAGGCTGGTGATGAAAGAGCCCCGCATGTGCGGGGCTCTTTCGTTTCAGGCGCGGTCGCGTTCCAGCAGCGGTTTGAGGAAGTGTCCGGTGTGCGATGCCGGATTGTCCGCCACTTCTTCCGGCGTGCCGGTGGCGATGATCATGCCGCCCTTGGAGCCGCCCTCCGGGCCGAGATCCACCAGCCAGTCGGCGGTCTTGATCACGTCCAGGTTGTGCTCGATCACCACCACGGTATTACCGTGATCGCGCAGGCGGTGCAGCACGTCGAGCAGCTGCTGGATATCGGCGAAGTGCAGGCCGGTGGTCGGCTCGTCGAGGATGTACAGGGTCTTGCCGGTGTCGCGCTTGGACAGCTCGCGGCTCAGCTTTACCCGTTGCGCCTCGCCACCGGACAGGGTGGTCGCCGATTGGCCCAGCTTGATATAGGACAGGCCCACATCCATCAGCGTCTGCAGCTTGCGGGCGATGGCTGGCACCGCATCGAAGAAGGCGCGGGCGTCTTCGATGGTCATGTCCAGCACTTCGGTGATGCTCTTGCCCTTGTACTTCACTTCCAGGGTTTCACGGTTGTAGCGCTTGCCCTTGCACACGTCGCAGGGCACGTAGATGTCCGGCAGAAAGTGCATCTCCACCTTGATCACGCCGTCGCCCTGGCAGGCCTCGCAGCGCCCACCCTTGACGTTGAAGCTGAAACGGCCCGGGCCATAGCCGCGCGAACGCGACTCCGGGACGCCGGCGAACAGCTCGCGGATCGGTGTGAACAGGCCGGTGTAGGTGGCCGGGTTGGAGCGTGGCGTACGGCCGATCGGGCTCTGGTCGATGTCCACCACCTTATCCAGATGCTGCAGGCCGTCGAACGAATCGTGCGGGGCCGCTTCCAGAGTGGTGGCACCGTTGAGCGCGGTGGCGGTGATGGGGAACAGGGTGTTGTTGATCAGCGTCGACTTGCCCGATCCGGACACGCCGGTGACACAGGTGAGCAGGCCGACCGGAATCTCCAGGTCGACCTTGCGCAGGTTGTTGCCACGCGCGCCCTTGAGCTTTAGCGACTTCTTCTTGTCGCGCGGGGTACGGGTCGCCGGGTACTGGATCTTCTTGCGCCCGGAGAGGTAACTGCCGGTCAGCGACTGCGGGTCGGCCATCACCTCGTCCGGGGTGCCCTGGGAGACGATCTGCCCGCCATGCACGCCGGCACCCGGGCCGATGTCCACGACATAGTCGGCCAGACGAATGGCGTCCTCGTCATGTTCGACCACGATCACCGTGTTGCCCAGGTTGCGCAGGTGGGTGAGGGTGCCCAGCAGGCGCTCGTTGTCGCGCTGGTGCAGGCCGATGGACGGCTCGTCGAGGATGTACATGACGCCGACCAGGCCGGCACCGATCTGGCTGGCCAGGCGGATGCGCTGCGCCTCGCCGCCGGACAGGGTGTCGGCGCTGCGATCGAGGGTCAGGTAGTCGAGGCCGACGTTGACCAGGAACTGCAGGCGCTCGCGAATTTCCTTGAGGATCTTCTCGGCGATCTCGCCGCGCCGGCCCGTCAGGTGCAGCTCGCCGAAGTAGTCGCAGGCATCGCCCACTGGCAGGCCGGTGACCGCCGGCAGGGTCTTTTCGCCGACCCAGACGTGCCGCGCCTCACGGCGCAGGCGAGTGCCGCGGCAGTCCGGGCAGGGCTGAGTGCTGAGGAACTTGGCCAGCTCCTCGCGCACGCTGGCCGACTCGGTCTCGCGGTAGCGGCGCTCGAGGTTGGGGACGATGCCCTCGAAGGGGTGTGAGCGTTTGACGATATCGCCACGGTCGTTGAGGTATTTGAAGTCGACGCTCTGCGTGCCGCTGCCGAACAGGATCACCTTCTGATGCTCGGCCGCCAGTTCGTCGAACGGTTCTTCCAGGCTGAAACCGTAGTGGCTCGAGAGCGAGCCGAGCATCTGGAAGTAGTAAACGTTGCGCCGGTCCCAGCCGCGAATGGCGCCTTCGGCCAGGGTCAGCTCGCCGTTGACCAGGCGCTTGGTGTCGAAGAACTGCTTCACCCCCAGGCCGTCACAGGTCGGGCAGGCGCCTGCCGGGTTGTTGAAGGAGAACAGCTTGGGTTCCAGCTCGCTGATCGAGTGGCCGCAGTGCGGGCAGGCGAAGCGCGCGGAGAAGATGATCTCGTCGCCCGGCTCGTCGTCCATCGGTGCGATCAGGGCGATACCGTCGGCCAGGCCGAGCGCGGTCTCGAAGGATTCGGCCAGGCGCTGTTGCAGGTCTTCGCGCACCTTGAAGCGGTCCACCACCACGTCGATGGAGTGCTTCTTCTGTTTATCCAGCTTGGGCAGTTCGTCCAGCTCATGCAGCTTGCCGTTGACGCGGGCGCGCACGAAACCCTGGGCGCGCAGCTCTTCGAATACCGACAGGTGTTCGCCCTTGCGCTCGCGGATGACCGGCGCCAGCAGCATCAGCTTGCGGCCTTCGGGCAGAGCCAGCACCTGGTCGACCATCTGGCTGACGGTTTGCGCTTCCAGCGGTACGTCGTGATCCGGGCAGCGTGGCGTGCCGACGCGGGCATAGAGCAGGCGCAGGTAGTCGTAGATCTCGGTGATGGTGCCGACGGTCGAACGCGGGTTGTGCGAGGTGGATTTCTGCTCGATGGAAATCGCCGGGGACAGGCCCTCGATGGTGTCGACGTCGGGCTTCTCCATCATCGACAGGAACTGCCGTGCGTAGGCCGACAGGGACTCGACATAGCGGCGTTGACCTTCCGCATAGAGGGTGTCGAAGGCCAGTGAGGACTTGCCGGAGCCGGACAGGCCGGTAATCACGATCAGTTTGTCGCGCGGCAGGGTCAGGTCGATGTTCTTGAGGTTGTGGGTTCGGGCCCCACGGATCAGAATCTTGTCCACTTAAAACAGGCCTCGCTGGGCGGGCGGAAAACCGTCGAGTATAGGGCTTGCGGCTACCCTGCGGCAAAGTGTGCGCCTGTGCCGAAGCGAGCGCTGCTGCTAGAATCGCCGGCTGATTTCCTCAGGGTTTATTCGATGCACGATCCGCACAGCGAGCGCATGAGCAGTAGCGAGACCCGCGCGGCCGGCGGCCTGGCCATGGTCTTCGCGTTTCGTATGCTAGGCATGTTCATGGTGCTACCGGTGCTGGCCACCTACGGCATGGATCTGGCCGGCAGCACGCCGGCACTGATCGGCCTGGCCATCGGCGCCTACGGCTTGACCCAGGCCATGTTGCAGATTCCCTTCGGCATCATCAGCGACCGCATCGGCCGACGCCCGGTGATCTATGTCGGCCTGCTGATCTTCGTCGCCGGCAGCGTGTTGGCGGCCAATGCCGACTCCATCTGGGGCGTGATCGCTGGGCGCGTGCTGCAAGGTGCTGGAGCCATTTCGGCAGCGGTGATGGCGCTGTTGTCGGACCTGACCCGCGAACAGCACCGCACCAAGGCGATGGCCATGATCGGTATGAGCATCGGGCTGTCGTTCGCCGTGGCCATGGTGGTCGGCCCGCTGCTGACTCGCGCGTTCGGCTTGTCCGGTCTGTTCTGGGCGACTGCGGGCATGGCGCTGCTGGGCATGCTGATCGTGGTCGGCGTGGTGCCCAAGGATGCCGGGCCGCTGCAGCATCGGGAGTCCGGCGTGGCGGCGCAGGCGCTATGGCCGACCCTGAAGCATGGCGACCTGTTGCGTCTGGACTTCGCCATCCTGGCCCTGCATGCGGTGCTCATGGCCAGTTTCGTGGCCTTGCCGCTGGCGCTGGTGGAAGAGGGCGGGCTGGTCAAAGAGGAGCACTGGTGGGTCTACCTGACCGCGCTGCTGGTCGGTTTCTTCGGCATGGTGCCGTTCATCATCTATGGCGAGAAGAAGCGCCAGATGAAGCGTGTGCTGCTCGGCGCCGTCAGCGTATTGCTGGCCTGTGAGCTTTACTTCGCCCTGTTCGGCCATAGCCTGCGGGCGCTGGTGCTGGGCATCGTGGTGTTCTTCACCGCGTTCAACCTGCTCGAGGCTTCGCTGCCGTCACTGGTCAGCAAGGTGGCGCCAGCGGGCGGCAAGGGCACGGCGATGGGGGTCTATTCCACCAGCCAGTTCCTCGGCGCAGCGCTGGGCGGCATTCTCGGCGGCTGGCTTTACCAGCACGTCGGTCTGGGCGGGGTGTTCATCGGCTGCGCCGTGCTCTGTGCAATTTGGCTGGCCATTGCTGTTACTATGCGCGAACCGCCGTACGTGACCAGTTTGCGCCTGCCGCTCGATGCCGCGGCACTGGCCGATGTCGGACTGGTCGAACGCCTCAAGGCGACGCCGGGAGTGGCGGACGCCGTGGTGGTGGTCGATGAAGCGGCCATCTATATCAAAGTCGATACCCAACAAGTGGATCGCACGACGCTGGAAAGCCTGATCACATCGGCGCCAGCGGCGTGCCGAGTCTAGGAGAACGTTATGGCCCGTGGGGTTAACAAAGTCATTCTGGTCGGTACCTGCGGCCAGGACCCGGAAACTCGCTACCTGCCTAGCGGCAACGCAGTCACCAACCTGAGCCTGGCCACCAGCGAGCAGTGGACCGACAAGCAGACCGGGCAGAAGGTCGAGAAGACCGAATGGCACCGTGTCGCCCTGTTCGGCAAGGTCGCCGAGATCGCCGGCGAATACCTGCGCAAGGGTTCGCAGGTGTACATCGAAGGCAAACTGCAGACCCGCGAGTGGGAAAAAGACGGCATCAAGCGTTACACCACCGAGATCATCGTCGACATGCAGGGCACCATGCAGCTGCTGGGCGGCCGTCCGAGTGGTGACGACAGCGGTGCTCCGCGTCAATCGCGCCCGGCACCGCAGCGTGAACCGCAGCAGCAGGCGCCGCGTCAGGAGCGTCCGGCTCCGCAGCAGGCCCAGCCAGCGCCTGACTACGACAGCTTCGATGACGATATCCCGTTCTGAGCGCGTGATACCGAGCTGATACGAAAACCCCGAGCTGGCCTCGGGGTTTTTCTTTATGGCTTCAGATCAGGCCTTCGGCCTTGAGCGCCTCGATCACTTTCGGGCGTACCGCGATGCGCGCACGGTAGGCCTGCAGGCTCGGCCACGGGTCAAGGGAGACGCCAACCATGCCGGCCCAGCCCAGTACGGTGAACAGATAACCATCGGCTACGGTGAAATGCTCACCCAGCAGGTATTCGCGCTCCCCCATCTCCGTCACGAGCCAGTTCAGGCGCTTGCTCAACAGCGCCTTGGCCGCGGCTTTCCAGTCTTCGCTCTGGGCCGGGTTGAACAGGCTGCCCATCGGTTTGTGCAGTTCTGTGGAGATGAAGCTCAGCCAGCTCTGCAGCTGGTAGCGCGCTTCGCTGCCATTGGCTGGCGCCAGGCCGCTTTCAGGCCTGAGGTCGGCGATGTACTGCACGATGGCCGCGCCTTCGGTCAGCACCTTGCCGTTGTCCAGCGCCAGGGCGGGGACATAGCCCTTGGCGTTGATCTGGGTGAAGTCGGCGCCCGACTCGGTGCGCTTGGTTTGAAGGTCGACTGCTTCCATCTCGAAGGTGATGCCGGCTTCGCGCAGGGCGATGTGTGGCGAAAGGGAGCAGGCGCCGGCTTTGTAGTAGAGCTTCATGTGAGATTCCTTGTGGGGTGGCAGGTGTACGCGAAGGAGCTTACTCTTGGCTTTCTTTTCGGCAAGTACCTACCTTTTGGTAAGTTTTGGAGGCGCTTCGATGGCCGATGATTTTCGCCCCGGCAATGTATTCAGTGGCGTCTGCCCGGCGCGGCATGTGCTGACGGTGATTGCCGACAAGTGGTCGCTGCTGCTGATTCATGCCCTGGCTCACGGCGGTGTGCTGCGTACTGCCGAGCTGCGCCGTCGCGTCGAGGGTATATCGGAGAAAATGCTGATTCAGACGCTGCGCCGCCTCGAGCGCTTCGGCCTGGTGTCGCGCCAGGCTCATGCCGAGGTGCCGCCACGTGTGGAATATGCGTTGACCCCTCTGGGGCATTCGTTGAGCGAGCCGATTCGGGCGCTCGATCATTGGGTGGAAAGCCATGTCGCCGAGATCGCCCGGGCGCAGCAGGTTTTCGATCAGGCCCATGCTCCGGCTCCTGCCGAGCCTTCGGGCGTGATTGCAGGGTGACGGCTCAGGGTAAAACCAGCAGAATATCGGCCATCGTGGCCGCCATACCGGCAGGCAGAACAATTCTGGAGTCACCCGAACCACCATGCGTATGCGCCTGATGCTGCTGGGCGGCGGTAGTGCCCTGGGGCAAGCGCTGATCCGTCTCGGTGCCGAGGAAGATATCGGCTTCCTGGCGCCGCGCCCGCCGCAAGAGGGCTGGGACGCCGCCAACCTCACCGAGCTGCTCGACGATACCCGCCCGGATGCACTGGTCAATCTGGCCTATTACTTCGACTGGTTCCAGGCCGAGTCGGTGGCCGAGTCGCGCCTGCAGACCCAGGAGCGTGCGGTGGAGCGGCTGGCCGAACTGTGCCAGCACCACTCCATCGTGTTGCTGCAGCCATCGAGCTACCGGGTTTTCGATGGCGCGCGGGTCACTGCCTACAGCGAAAAGGAGGAGCCGCTCCCCCTGGGACTGCGTGGCCAGGCGCTGTGGCGTCTGGAGCAGAGCGTGCGGGCGATCTGTCCACGGCATGTGCTGCTGCGCTTCGGTCTGCTGCTCGATGACAGTCGTGATGGTCTGTTGGGGCGCTTTTTGCAGCGCGCCGAGCGCGATGAGATGCTTTATCTCGCCGATGACCGGCGTGGCAATCCCACGCCGGTGGACGATGCCGCGCGGGTGATTCTAGCGGTGCTCAAGCAGCTCGACTGCGAGTCGCCCTTGTGGGGCACCTATCATTACGGCGGCCACGAGGCCAGCACCTCGTTGAGCCTGGGGCAGGCGGTGCTGACCGAGGCGCGTCACTATCGCAGCAATCTGGTCGAGGATGTCGCGCCGCAGGCGCACGCCGCTCGCCCGGACGCTGCGGATGAGCCGCAACATGCGGTGTTGGCCTGCAAGAAGATTCTTCACACCTTCGGTATCAAGCCGCGCGCCTGGCGCTCCGGTCTGCCGAGCCTACTGGATCGTTATTACCGTCATGGCTGAATTTCTCGTAACAGGTGGTGCGGGTTTCATCGGTTCAAACCTGGTCGACGCCTTGCTGGCTGCAGGTCACTCGGTGCGTGTGCTGGACAACCTGTCCATGGGCAAGCGCAGCAACCTGCCTCTGGACAATCCGCGCTTGCGTTTCATCGAGGGCGACGTCGCCGATGCCGAAGTGGTCGCGCAGGCGGTCGCGGGTTGTGCGGGGGTGGCGCATCTGGCTGCCGTGGCCTCGGTGCAGGCTTCGGTGGATGATCCGGTCTCCACTCACCAGAGCAACTTCATTGGCACCCTGAACCTCTGCGAGGCCATGCGTCAGCATGGCGTGCGACGCGTGGTTTACGCCTCCAGTGCGGCTATCTATGGCAACAACGGCGAGGGCGTGGCAATCGATGAAGAGACCGCCAAGGCGCCGTTGACGCCTTATGCATCCGACAAGTTGGCGGGCGAGCACTATCTGGATTTCTACCGCCGCCAGCATGGCCTGGAACCGGCGGTGTTTCGCTTCTTCAATATCTTCGGCCCGCGCCAGGATCCGTCATCGCCGTATTCCGGCGTGATCAGCATCTTCACTCAGCGCGCGCAGCAAGGGCTGCCGATCAGCGTCTTCGGTGATGGCGAACAGACCCGCGATTTCTTCTACGTTGGCGATCTGGTCGTGCTGTTGATGCAGGCGTTGCTCAATGAGCAGGTGGTGAGTGACCCGGTCAACGTGGGCTGGAGTCAGGCCGTCAGCCTCAATCAGCTGCTGACCGAGATCGGCGCGCTGTGTGGTGGCCTGCCGCAGGTGACCCACCTGCCGGCGCGCGCGGGTGATATCCGTCACTCGCGTGCCGACAATACGCGCTTGCAGGCGCATTACCGCCTGCCGCAGCAGACCCCGTTGCGCGAGGGTTTGCGGCAGTTGCTCGGCTTGTGAATCGAGCCCATGAAAAAGCCGGCATATGCCGGCTTTTTCATGTCTGCGAGGGCTGTCAGAACTTGTAGCCCAGGCCGACCATGTAGACGAAGGGGTCAACGTCAACGTCGACCTTGGCGCGCACGCCGAGGGCGTTGTTGTCGACATAGGCAGTGGTATCGATGTCGATATAGCGCACCTGGGCGTTGAGCATCAGGCTGTCGGTCAGCATGTAATCGGCACCCACCTGCCAGGCCAGACCCCAGGAGTTCTTGGCGCGGAAGTTGTCGAAGCCGTTGGCGCTGGCAGCGCTGCCGACGTGCTCGTCAAAGATCCAGGTGTAGTTGATGCCGGCGCCGACGTAGGGCTGGAAGGCCGACTTCGCGTCCAGCGGGTAGTAGACCAGGCTCAGGGTCGGCGGCAGGTGCTTGAGGGTGCCCAGCTTGCCGTTGGCCGCATCGAGGACGGTGCCCTTGATCTTCACGTCGTGTTCGAACGGGGTTGCCGCCAGCAGCTCGATACCCAGGTTGTCGGTGAGCATGTAGGCGAAGTTCAGACCCAGCTGAGTGTCACTGCTCATGGTTGCCTTGCCGCCGAGATCGGTACCAGCGAGGCCGCCGCGATCAACCTTGACGCTGGAAGAGTCGGCGTCTGGGTTGACGGTGATGGCACCGGCACGGATGAGAATGTCGCCAGCCTGGTGAGCATGAGCGACAGGGGAGGCGATGGCCAGGGCCAGCAGAGAGGCAGTGAACAGTGACTTGTACATATCGAGCTCCAGTTCGAGTCGGTTGTGTCTTTGGCTGGAATCAATGCTAAGCCAAGCAACAATTCACTTTTTGACCTGGCTCAATAGATCGGCTGGCTCTGCTGCGGTGTTTTGTCCATTGCTTCAAATGCATCTCTAGATGATAATGTTTCTCTTTTTGAAGCAAGCCTGTCTGTCGAGGACCCTCTGCGCATGAATCGCTTCCCCCTCCGTTCCCTGGCCGTGGCCCTGATGTTGGCCAGCGGCTCGCTGGCTGCCGCGCCTCTGGATGCCGCGCTGGATGAAAGCCAGCGTCTGGCCGCCGAGGCCAAAGCCTCTCAGGGCCGTGTCGAGCAGCTGGATGACGCCAGCCGAGAGATGCTCAATGAGTACCGAAATGCCCTGCAGCAGGCTGAGGCTTTGAAAGGTTATAACAGTCAACTTCGTGATCTGGTCGAAGCCCAGCGTCAAGAGCTGGCCAGCTACCAGAAGCAGCTCGATGGCATCGAGCGTACCCAGGAAGCGGTGAGCCCGCAGATGGTCAAGATGGTCGAGGTGCTGGGTGAGTTCATCGCCGCCGATCTGCCGTTCCTGCCCGAAGAGCGTGAAGACCGTCTGGCGCAGCTGCAGGATCTGCTGCCGCGTGCCGATGTCAGCCTGGCCGACAAGTACCGTCGTATCCTCGAGGCCTATCAGATCGAGAGCGATTACGGCCGCACGCTCGAAGCCTGGCGTGGTGAACTGAACCAGGCCGACGGCGGTTCGCGCAGCGTCGAGTTCCTGCGTCTGGGCCGCAGCATGCTTTATTACCAGACCCTCGACGCCCACGAGAGCGGCTGGTGGAACCCGCAGACCAAGGCCTGGGAAGTGCTCGATGGCAGCGCGCGTCGTCCGCTGACCCAGGCCATCGCCATTGCCCGCCAGCAGCAGGCGCCTGCCGTGCTGTCCCTGCCGATCAAGACCCTGGCCGAGGAGGCCGCACAATGAGTCGTCGTGTTGTAGCCGTACTGGCGCTCAGCCTGTTGCCGGCACTGGCCGCCGTGGCCGAAACCCTCAACCCCGATCAACTGCTGCAGCGCATTCGCAGTGAGCGTGCCGCCGAAGTCAGCGCCATGCAGGAGCGCGAGCAGGCGTTTCTCGCCAAGCGCGGCGAGCAGGCGCAACTGCTCGCTAGCGCGCGCTCCGCACTGAATACCCAGAAAGCCGAAAGCGAGCGTCTGAAAGCCGAATTCGACCGCCAGGAAGCCGAGCTGGCCGAGCAGGAAAAACTGCTGGCGCAGCGCGTCGGCCACCTCGGTGAGCTGTTCGGTGTGGTGCGCCAAAGCGCCGGTGATGTCGCCGGGCAATGGCAGGACAGCCTGCTCAACGCCCAATATCCGGAGCGCCTGAAGCGCCTCAAGGCGCTGGCTGAAAGCCGTTCGCTGCCGTCGGCCGAGGACCTCGACGGCTACTGGATGCTGCTGCTCGAAGACCTGGCCGCCAGTGGCCGTATCGAACGCCTGCAACTGCCGGTGGTGAATGCCGATGGTTCGCGTCAGCAGCAGCAGGTGCTGCGTGTCGGCGCGTTCGCCGTGTATGGCGAGGACGCCTTCCTGCGTTACGACGCCGATGCCGGGCAACTGGTAGCGCCGCCGCGTCAGCCGTCCGGCCTGGGTCAGGTCAAGGACTACCTGAACAGCACCGACGCACTGGCCACACTGCCGATCGACCCGAGCCGTGGCAGCCTGCTGGCGCAACTGCAGCAGCAGCCGACCCTGTGGGATCGCCTGCAGCAAGGTGGTCTGGTTGGCTGGGTGATCGTTGTGCTCGGCGCCTTCGGCCTGCTGCTCGCTGTGTGGCGTATGGTTTACCTCGCTCGCGTTGGCAGTGGTGTCAAGGCGCAGATGCATGACCTCAGCGCGCCGCGTAACGACAACCCGCTGGGCCGTGTGATCGGGGTACTAGGCGCCAAGCCGCAACTGGCTGACCTGGAAACCCTGGAGCTCAAGCTCGACGAAGCGATCCTGCAGGAGACGCCGCCGCTGGAGAAAGGCCAGGGTCTGCTCAAGCTGCTGGCCGCCGTTGCGCCGCTGCTCGGCCTGCTGGGCACCGTGACCGGCATGATCGTGACCTTCCAGGCCATCACCCAGAGCGGTGGCGGCGACTCGCGCCTGATGGCCGACGGTATCTCCCAGGCGCTGGTAACCACCGTACTGGGTCTGGTCGTGGCCATCCCGCTGCTGTTCCTGCACAGCCTGCTGGCCAGCCGCAGCAAGGGGCTGATCCAGGTACTGGAGCAGCAGAGCGCTGGTTTGATCGCCCTGCACCTGTCGGGAGCGCCGCGCCGTGACTGATCTGTTCGCCTTCTGGCTGCGTGCGGTCGACAGTGCCTATGCACTGCTCGACTTCATGAGCGCCGGCGGCGTGGTGATGTGGGCGCTGGCGGTGCTCTGCGTGGTGTTCTGGACCCTGGTGTTCGAGCGCTTCTGGTACATGCGCAGGATCTTCCCGCGCTGGGTGCTGGAGCGCCGCGAGGCCTGGCAGCAGGTGCTCGCCGATGACAACGGCAACTGGCAACGCGCCGTGCGCCTGGCCTGGCTGGCGCAGGCGCGTCAGCAACTGGCGGCGCCGCTACGCCTGGGCAAGACCCTGGTAGCGCTGTATCCGCTGTTGGGCCTGCTCGGCACCGTGCTCGGCATGATCGCCGTGTTCGACGTCCTCGCCCTCAACGGCACCGGTAACCCACGCGGCATGGCCGCAGGCGTCTGGCAGGCAACCCTGCCGACCATGGCCGGCATGGTCCTGGCCATTCCTGGATTGTTCAGCCTGGCGCGCCTCGAGCGCGAAGCCAGCCAGGCCATCGAGCGGCTGGCCGACCAGCTGCGTCACGACTGAGATCGCCCAACATGAGAATGCGTCGTCACCACCAGCAGGACGAAGACACCGGTATCGACCTTACGCCGATGCTCGACGTGGTCTTCATCATGCTGATCTTCTTCATCGTCACCAGCTCCTTCATCCGTGAGTCCGGGGTCGAGGTGCAGCGCCCGCAGGCGGAAACCGCCAACCCGCAGGACAAGGGCAACATCCTCATCGCCGTCACCGCTGACGGGCAGATCTGGATGGACAAGCAGCCTGTAGACATCCGCAGCGTACGGGCTCACGTCGAGCGCATGCGCGTCGATCAGCCCGAGGGCGCGGTGGTGGTGCAGGCCGACAAGGATGCGCGCACCGGTCTGGTCGTGCAGGTGATGGATCAGGCGCGTCTGGCCGGTGTGCAGGATGTCGCCCTGGCTGCCGGTAGCGGAGTCAACTGATGCGCCTGCCGCTGTCTTTTCTCTGCGCCTGCCTGATGGCTTTGGGGCTGTTTGCCCTGATGCTGTACATGGTCGCGCCGCCGAGCGCCAAGGTCAGTCAGGACCCGGTCAGCGTGGCCAACTTCGTGCGCATGGACGGCAATACCAGCGAGACGGCCAGCCGCACCCGTCAGCAGGCGCCGCAGCCACCTCAGCCGCAAACGCCGCAGCCACCCACGCCGCCGACCCCGCAAACCGCCACGCCGAGCGCTAACCTGCCGGCGCTGGATATCCAACTGCCCAGTCTGGCCAGCGGCATCGCCGTCAACAGCGCGCCGGCGCCGAGCCTGTCCGGGCTGGCGCCCGGGGCGCCGGCGCCAACCCCGCCGAGCGAAGCTGCCGAGTCCGGCGGGCAGATGGGCGGGATGGAAAGCGAGGTCATGCCACTCAACGACGTGCGTCCTGACTATCCGCGCTATGCCCTGCAAAAGGGCATCGAAGGTTTCGTCAAACTGGCTTTCACCATCAACCGCTCCGGCAGCGTGGAAAACATCCGCGTGCTGGAGGCCAACCCGCGTAACGTTTTCGAGCGCGAAGCGCGTCGTGCCGCCTCTCGCTGGCGCTTCGCGCCACGCACCGAAGGCGGCCTGGCGGTAGACCGCGAAGCGGTGAAAACCCTCTACTTCCGTCTTCAAAGGAGGTGACCATGTACCGTTGGGTGTTGCTCGTGATGCTCAGTGCTGCGGCCATGCCTGGCATGGCCCAGCAGACCGTCGATCCGGCCGTGTTCAAGGCTCTGAATGCGGCGCAGGCCGCCCAGCAGAAGGGCGACTACAGCGCCGCACGCCAGGCCCTGGATGCCGTCAAACCGGCCGGTGGCAGCCTCGAAGAGGCGCTGGTCTGGCGCAGCAAGGCCTATGTGGCCTGGTCGGCCGGCAACAATGGCCAGGCCATCGACTGGCTGGACAAGGCCGTACGCAGCGGCAAGCTGGACGACGAAATGCTGGTCGGTGAGCGCCTCAACCTGGCCAAGCTCAACCTGGGCGAGCGCCGCTACGCCAAGGTCGTCGAGCTGCTGGCGCCGAGTCAGGGCACTGCCTCCGAAGAGGTCTTGCAGATGCTGGTGCAGGCCTATCAGGGCATGAACCAGCCGGCCAAGGCGTTGCCGTTGGCCGAGCGTTACGTGCAGGCTAACCCCAATGCCGCCGACATCTGGCTGCAGTTTCTGGTGGGTGCCAATGCCGACCTGAAGCGCTATGCCCAGGCCGAGCGTTGGCAGCGTCAGTTGCTGGTCCGCCAGCCGAACGATGCCAAGAGCTGGCGCCAACTGGCGAGCCTGCAGCAGATGGCCGGCAGCAATGACAAGGCGCTGGCCACTCTGCGTGCCGCGCACAGCAAGGGCCTGCGCTTCAGCGAGTCGGAGCTGGACAATCTGGTACTGCTGGCCGGCGCCGCCGACCAGCCGTGGCAGGGCGCCAAGCTGCTCGCCGGCATGCTCGACAGCGGCCTGCTGGCCAACACCGCCGCGCGTCAGGAGCGCCTTGGCCTGTTCTGGTGGCAGGCGCGTGATCGCGCGGCTGCCGTTCGTGTGCTGCGGCCCCTGGCCGAGCGCAGTGGCAACGGCAAGCACTGGTTGTACGTCGCCCAGCTGGAGTTGGAGCAAGCGCGTTGGCAAGCCGGTCTGGACGCGCTGGCGCGTGCCGAGCGCAACGGTGCCGAACGGTCCAAGGTGCGTTCGTGGCGGCAGTGGGCAGAAAGCGAGCTGCGCTTCGAGCGTGAGAAGCGGGTCGCCAGTCGCAACTGACGACAGCGCTGCCGGATATGAAAAAGCCAGACGCGACGTCTGGCTTTTTCTTTGGCGGAGTATTGGTAGGAGCGGCGGGCGGCGTTGCGATTTATCCGCGAATCCTTTCGCGGCTGAAGCCGCGCCTACGATGATCAGCTGTCGGGCAGTTCGTAGGCGTAGATCTTGTCTGCCTCCATCTGGTAGCCGACCTCGGCCAGCTCACTGCTGACGTGCTCGGTTTTCAGCGGGCCTTCGACCCAGAACGGCTGGTACAGCGCATCGAGCAGCACGCCGAGCTCACTGGTGACATGAACGATCTGGTTCGACGGCGGTGGTGGCACATGGATGCAGGCGCCGAAGTAGGGGACCAGCAGGAACTCCACCACCCGCCCTTCGTCGGTGACATCGAGCGGAACGATGTAGCCCGGCAACTTGACCATCTGCCCATTGAGCTCCTTCACCACGGGGGCCGCAGGCGATTGCTGCATGGCCGCGGGGCCGGACTCGGCCAATGCGTCGGCCAGTTGCGAGAGGTCATGAATGGGCGCCGGATCGACGACCTGCGGCGGTGCATTCGGAGGGATCAGATCGGACCAGGTGAGTTCGCGCACATCAGCGGCAGCCAGGGGCAAGGCCAAGGTCAGCAGCAGAGTGGCGAGCAGGGGGCGGCGCATGGACTACCTCTGTAAAGTGATTCGCCCGCACAGTGTACAGGCGAATCGCGGCTTGGAGACCTGTTCAAGGTCTAGCGAGCTAGACCAATGCAAGGCAAAAAACAGGCGAGGGTGCGCAGTTTACGAGCTGTAAACGAGGCGCCCGAGCCTGTTTTAACGCAGCAGTGCCGACACCGCAGACCCCGGGCGGGTTCTTACAGGCGAATCGACAGGCCGTCGGCCAGTGACTGCCGATAGGCGCGCCAGGCCGGCACGCTGCCCATGGCCACGGCGGCGGCGAGAATCCCGCCAAGTAGTTTCCATTCGTAGCTCGACGGCGCACTGAGCGCCAGGTACAGGCCGTAATTGGCCTGCACGAAGCCCTGGCTGCCAGCGATACCCAGGTAGAGCAGCGCGACACCGAAAGCGACGCCGGCCAGTGCCAGGGTGAAGGCTTCGAGCACCAGCAGGCTGGCGATATGCCAGGGGCGCGCGCCCACCGAGCGCAGGATGGCCATCTCCCGGCGACGCTCGTTGAGGCTGGTGAGGATCGCCGTAAGCATGCCGATCAGCCCGGTTAGCACGACGAACAGCGAGACCACGAACAGCGCTTGCTCGGCCGTGCCCATCAGGCTCCACAGCTCCTGCAGCGCTACGCCGGGCAGGATTGCCAGCAGCGGCTCGCCACGGAACTCGTTGATCTCGCGTTGCAGGCTGAAGGTGGCGATCTTGCTGTTGAGGCCGAGCATGAAGGCGGTGATCTGCTTCGGCTGCAGATCCATGGCACGTGCCTGATCGGCGCTGACGCGTGCATCGCCACGGGCTGGCATGCCGTTCTGCCAGTCGATGTGCAGCGCCTCCATGCCGGCCAGGGAGATGTGCAGCGTACGGTCGACCGGTGTGCCGGTGCGTTCGAGGATGCCGACCACGGTGAAGGGCTTGTCGTCGTGCTTGACCAGGCTGATGGTGGCGACACCGTGCGCCAGAACGATCTTATCGCCGAGGCTGTAGCCCAGCGCCTGCGCTACTTCTGCCCCCAGCACCACGTCGAAAGGATCGTCGGAAAATTCACGACCCTGAGCCAGCTTGAGCGCCTGGCCACGGGCGTAGCGGTAGTGCTCGAAGTAGGCGGTGCTGGTGCCCATCACCCGGTAGCCGCGGTGCGAGTCGCCGAGGGAAATGGGAATGGCCCACTTCACCTGACGGTGGTTGGCGAAGTGCTCGAAGCTGTCCCAGCGGATGTTGTTGGTGGCATTGCCGATGCGGAACACCGAGTACAACAGCAGGTTCACGCTGCCGGAGCGGGCGCCGACGATCAGGTCGGTGCCGCTGATGGTATTGGCGAAGCTGGCGCGCGCCTCGGTACGCACACGTTCCACGGCAAGCAGCAGGCAGACCGAGAGGGCGATGGCGAACACCGTGAGCAGGGCGGTGAAGCGACGGTTGGCCAGGCTGGCCAGGGCTATGCGTAAAAGGTGCATCTCAGACCTCGACGGGTTTGGCGGCGCGGTTGAGTTCGGCCAGCGACAGGTTGCGGTCGAACAGCGGAGCCAGACTCTGGTCGTGGCTGACGAACAGCAGGCTGGCACCGGCGGCGCGGCATTCGGCGAAGAGCAATTTCAGGAAGGCTTCGCGGGCGTCGTAGTCCAGTGCCGATGTGGGTTCGTCGGCGATCACCAGCTCTGGCTGGCCGATCAGTGCGCGCGCGGCGGCGACGCGTTGCTGCTGGCCGATGGACAGCTCGTCGGCACGGCGGCCGAGCAGGTCGGCGCGCAGGCCGAGGTGATCGAGCAGTGCGGCGGCGGCGGCATCGACGCTGCCATGGCGCTGGCGCGCGCGGTCGGCACGCAGGCGCGAGAAGCGGCAGGGCAGCTCGACGTTCTCGCGCACGGAAAGAAACGGCAGCAGGTTGAACTGCTGGAAGATGTAGCCGGTGTGATCGACGCGGAAACGGTCGCGGGCACCGGCAGAGAGCTGGCCCAGGTCCTGGCCGAGCAGGCGGATATGGCCGCTTTGCGCCCGCTGCACGCCGCCGAGCAGGCCGAGCAGAGTGGTCTTGCCGCTGCCGCTGGGGCCTTTGAGAAACAGGGTTTCACCGCGTGCCAGAGTGAAGGTGGGAATATCCAGCAGCTGCGCCTGGCCGGGCCAGGCGAAACCGAGATCGGCGAGTTCGATCAGAGCTTGGGTCATGGTTTCTTCGAGTGGTCGTTCAAGAAAAGCCGCGCAGGGAGGCCTGATGGTCTGAGCCTAACTCACGGATGGCGTTAATACCGCCGGAGCAGGTTTTGTGGGAGGCGCTTTAGCAGTGAGCTTGCATTCGTAGCCAAAGCGAGTCGCCACCTGGTTCTCCCACAAAGCGAGTAGGTGGATGCAGGGCACGTCAGCTACGCGCCCCGATTCACCCTACGGCATCAGAACGACAGACGTGGCTGGGCCGTAGTCAGTTCCGCGCCCTGCTGGCCGCTCGGGCCGATCAGTTGCACATTGACCTTGTGCGTGGCGGGGAAGCGTTTGAACAGCTCGCTCAGATCCAGTTCCTTGAGGGCGTCGGCCTGCTTGCAGGAGAGCTCATAGCTGGCTTCGATATCGCTGTGCTCGTGCTCGTGCTCGTCGGCGTGCTCATGCTCGTGCGCTTCGTCCTCGTGGTGATCGTGGTCGCCGAACAGCGGGCTGTCCAGCTCCTGCTTGGTCACCTGGCAGGCGCCAGCGGCCAGGCCGAACAACTCGATGGGTTTTTCCAGCTCGGCTTTGGCGGCTGCCACCTTGGCTTTGTCGGCATCGCTCTTGGCCGCGTGCTCGAAGCCAACGAAGTTCATCGCCGGGCTGTCGATCTGCAGCTCCAGGGTCTGGCCGTCGAGCGCCACGTTGAGGCTGGCCACGCCGTGCTCGTGCGCGCCGAGACTGCCGTGTTCATGGTCGTCATGGGCCTGGGCAGCGGCCAGGGGGAGCAGGGCGAAGGGTAGGGCGAGCAGCAGATGGCGCATGGAGGTCTCCGGCATGAGTGTTGTTTCTTGTTACGTTATAACAACTTTTATGCCGGGCTGGCCAGCACACAGGGAGCGTGGGAGCATGCAGTTTCCTGACTGGAGGCTGAACATGATGCGAATACGTGGGCGCATTGGCGACTGGCCGGTGGATCTGACGCTGGAGCTGGACGCTGAGGACTGGGCGCAACTGGCGCAGCACGTGGTCGCTACGTCGACACCCAGCGCGGTGGCAGCGCCTGGCACTGCTACTGCCGATACGGGCGACGCGCTGTGGCAGACCGCGCTGCAATTGGTGCGCGATGCCGGCCAGGTCGAAGGGCCGCGGCTAATGACGCAACTGGCCGCTCTGGCTGGCGGGGAGGCTGCCGGTAAGCGCCTGCTGGTACGTCTGCGTCATTGCGAGCAGATCCGCATGGAAACCGGCGCGGATGCGCCGATCTATCACTGGCAGGAGTAATCGCCCAGGCTGCACACACTAGCGCTGTGATTGGCGGTGCGCATGGTGCACCTTCACGGCGAGCGCTATGTAGACCCGAGAGATCAGTAGATCGCCTGATACAGCTTGCGGCGATAGGTGGTGACCAGCGTGTGGTCGCCGCCGAGCAGGTCGAACACCTGCAGCAGGGTCTTGTGCGGCAGGCCTTCATTGTAGCTGCGGTTACGCACGAACAACTTGAGCAGACCGTCCAGCGCCGCTTCGTACTGCTGGCGCGCCAGTTGCTGTACGGCCAGTTGATACAGCGCTTCGTCATCCTCGGCATTCTGTGCCAGGCGGCTCTTGAGCGAGGCCACTTCCGGCAGGTCGGCGGCCTGGCGCAGGAAGGTCAACTGCGCCTTGGCGCCGGCCAGTGCCTGCTTGTGCTCGTCACCCTTGACCGCGTTGAGTACGGCTTCCGCTTCGCCCAGTTCGCCGCGCTCGGCCAGGCAGCGCGCGTAGAGGATCAGTGCGGCGGCGTTCTCGTTGTCTTCCGTCAGCACCTGCTGGAGCAGGGCTTCGGTTTCAGCGAAGCGACCTTCGGCGAACAGCGCCTGGGCGGCCTCCATCGGGTCGGCAGCGACAGGCGCCGGTTCGGCAACGTGGGGCTTGAGCATCTCGCGGATCGCCGCTTCCGGCTGTGCGCCGGCAAAACCGTCCACCGGCTGGCCGTCCTTGAACAGCACCACGGTGGGCAGGCTGCGAATGCCGAAACGCATGACGATATCCTGCTCGATATCGCAGTTGACCTTGGCCAGCAGCAGCTCGCCGGCATATTCCTCGGTGATCTTCGCCAGCATCGGCATCAGCGCCTTGCACGGCGCGCACCATTCGGCCCAGAAGTCCACCAGCACCGGTTTGTGGAAGGAGTTCTCGATCACCAGTTGCTCGAAGTTGGCGGTGCCGGAGATGTCGAAGATGTAGGGGGAGTCGCTCATGGTCGGTCTCGAAAAGCAGGGCAATGGACTATTAATGCGGGCAGCGTCGTGCGGTTACAAGGGGCGTGCGGCGTGATACAGGCTGACTTCGCGAAATTGCGCGGGCTCGGCCAGGTCCGGCCAGGTACAGCCGTCCAGCAGCGCCAGGCGCTGGTAGAGCGGATGCTGGAAATCCTTCACCCGTGAATCGGCCACCAGGGCCTGGCGTCCGCGGCTGAGGAAATGATCGAGCAGCGGCAGGTTGGCGCGATCATAAAGCACGTCGGCGACCAGGATCAGGTCATAACGATCCGCTTCGGCGAAGAAATCCTCCGAGTAGTTCAGCGTCACGCCGTTGAGTTCGGCATTGGCGCGGCACGCGCTCAGCGCCAGCGGGTCGAGGTCGCAGGCCACTACTTCTGCCGCGCCGGCCTTGGCGGCGGCAATGGCGGCCACGCCGGAGCCCGCACCGAAATCCAGCACCCGCTTGCCGCGTACCCATTCGGGGCGCTCGGCCAGCCAGCGCGCCAGCACCAGGCCGCTGGCCCAACAGAAGCACCAGTACGGTGGTTCTTCGAGGATGCGCCGGGTTTCCTCGGGGTTGAACGCGCGATCCATGTTGCTGGCATCGATCAGCCACAGGGCAATGTCGCTGCCGGGCAGCTTCTCGGCGACCAGGCGGGCGTCGCCGAGCAGTTCGTGCAGCGCCTGCTGCAGGTGGACCGGAGGGATCATGGTGCCGGCACCAGGTGCAGGACGCCGAGGTCCTGATCGGTCAGCTCGGCGATGGTGCGCGCCGGCAGGCGTTGCACCAGGCGCCCGGAATGGCTGACGCGGCCGCGCAGCTCCAGGCGCAGGTCCTGCGGTGCGGCCAGGGTTTGCACTGGCAGATGAAACGACAGCGGTTCGCCATCGCCACGCAGATGAACCTGGCCAAGCAGCGCCCGCGGGCGGCCACGCTTGTCCACACCGAGCAGGGCCAGGTCGACATCGGCACTTGGCGCGACGCCGAGCAATTCGCCACGCAGGCCGGGCTGCTGCACGGCGGCTGCCTTGGCTTCACTCATTGCCGGTGCAGGCGTGGGCTCTGGCGGGGTGGTTCCAGGCGCGCTGGCGCAGGCCACGAGCAGGCTGCTCAGGGTGAAGGGGAGGAGGTGCAGGGATCGGTTCATGACAGGTTCTGCTCTTGGAGGTGCGTCCCCATAGCTTAATTTGTCTTGCTGCCTCGCCCACGTTTTTCAACGGCCTGCTATGCGCTACCATGGCGCCTTTGCCGCCAAAAGCCCGCGCCTGCCATGCATTGTCCCTTCTGCGCCGCCAACGACACCAAGGTCATCGATTCCCGTCTGGTCGCCGAGGGCGACCAGGTCCGTCGCCGCCGCGAATGCGTGGCCTGCGGTGAGCGTTTCACCACCTTCGAAACCGCCGAACTGGTGATGCCGCGCCTGATCAAGCAGGACGGCAGCCGTCAGCCCTTCGACGAAGAGAAGCTGCGTGCCGGCATGCAGCGCGCGCTGGAGAAACGTCCGGTGAGTGTCGAGCGCCTCGAGGAGGCCATCGCCCGCATCAAGCAGCAACTGCGGGCCACGGGCGAGCGCGAGGTGAAGTCGCTGGTGCTGGGCGAGTTGGTGATGACCGAACTGAGCAAGCTCGACGAGGTGGCCTACATCCGTTTCGCCTCGGTCTACCGGCGCTTCCAGGATCTCAACGAATTCCGCGAGGAAATCGAACGTCTGGCCCGCGAACCGTCGAAAAGCCGATGAGCGAGCGCGATCATTTGTTCATGGCGCGCGCCTTGCGATTGGCGCGCAAAGGCCTGTATTCCACTCATCCCAATCCGCGTGTCGGCTGCGTCATCGTGCGCGATGGGCAGATCGTCGGGGAGGGCTGGCATGCCCGTGCCGGTGAGCCGCATGCCGAGGTTCATGCCCTGCGTCAGGCTGGTGACAAGGCGCGAGGCGCCACCGCCTACGTGACGCTGGAACCCTGCAGCCATCATGGGCGTACACCGCCCTGCGCCGATGCATTGGTCGCTGCGGGTGTCAGCCGGGTGGTCGCGGCGATGCAGGATCCCAATCCGCAGGTGGCCGGCAGCGGTTTGCTGCGTCTGGCTCAGGCCGGTATCGAGGTAGCCAGTGGCGTGCTGGAAAGCGAGGCGTGTGCACTCAACGCCGGGTTCATCAAGCGCATGGAGCATGGGCTGCCGTTCGTGCGGGTCAAGCTGGCGATGAGCCTGGATGGCCGCACGGCCATGGCCAGCGGTGAGAGCCAGTGGATCACCGGGCCGGCGGCGCGCGCCGAGGTCCAGCGTCTGCGCGCGCAGGCCAGCGTGGTGCTCAGCGGCGCCGATACCGTGCTGGCCGACGATGCGCGGCTGACCGTGCGCGCCGACGAACTGGGCCTCGGCGCCGAGATGACCGAGCTGGCGCAGCGCCGGCCGCCGTTGCGGGTGCTGGTCGATGGGCGTCTGCGCGTGCCCTTGAGCAAGACTTTTTTCCAGGTCGGCCCCGCGCTGGTGGCGACCTGTGCGGCGGCTACCGCCCGTGATCGCTACCAGGAAGACGGCCATGAGCTGCTCGCGGTGCCGGGCAGCAATGGTCATGTCGACCTGCGCAAGCTGTTGCTGGAACTCGCCAGTCGTGGCGTCAACGAGGTGCTGGTGGAGGCTGGGCCGCGTCTGGCCGGCGCTTTCGCGCGTGCAGGGTTGGTGGACGAGTACCGAATCTTCATGGCGCCGAAGCTGCTGGGTTCCAGCGCGCGGGCGCTGCTCGACCTGCCGCTCAACCGCATGGCCGAGGCGCCAGAGTTGCAGATTCTCGATATTCGCGCGGTGGGCGACGACTGGCAGATCACGGCGGTGCCCAAGGCGCGCAGCTAGCCTGCATGGTCGGTAGGCGCGGATCTATCCGCGACAGGCGCTGGCGCCGCAGCCGCGAGGATCGCGAATGAAGCGCAACGCCGCCGAGATCCGGCAAGCGCATGGGTATGCGCGACCTCGCCGCAAACGGCCGGTGCCGGCAGCATGCGCCGCGATAATAAATATGGTAAAACGCCACGCGGCCCTTTGAGGGCCGCAACGTTCTCAGGGCGGGGTGCAATTCCCCACCGGCGGTGATGGTTCGCAGAGCCTAGCCCGCGAGCGCTCGCCATGGCATCTGCCATGCGAGGTCAAGCAGACCCGGTGTGATTCCGGGGCCGACGGTATAGTCCGGATAAAGAGAGAGCGGGATTCCCTCCCCGGGCGGTCTATGCCAGCCTGTGAAATCCCTATCGATCGGCATTTGCCCTGTTTTTGACCAAAACAGGAGTTCGTCCATGCTGTTCAGCACCATCTTCAACGTGAAACCGGAGGGCGCATGTTCACCGGCATAATCGAAGCCATTGGCAGTATCCGCGCCATGACGCCCAAAGGCGGCGATGTGCGTGTCTACGTGGCCACCGGCAAACTCGACCTGGGTGACGTCAAGCTCGGTGACAGTATCGCCGTCAACGGCATCTGCCTGACCGCAGTTGAGCTGCCCGGCGACGGCTTCTGGGCCGACGTCAGCCGCGAGACGCTGGCGCGCACCGCCTTCGTCGATCTCAAGCCTGGCAGCGCCGTGAACCTGGAAAAGGCCCTGACGCCGACCAGCCGCCTTGGCGGGCACCTGGTCAGCGGTCACGTCGACGGCGTCGGCGAAATCGTTTCGCGCGCCGATAACGCCCGTGCCGTGCAGTTCAAGGTGCGCGCCCCGCGCGAGTTGGCCAAGTACATTGCGCACAAGGGTTCGATCACCGTCGATGGCACCAGCCTGACCGTCAACGCGGTCGATGGCGCCGAGTTCGAGCTGACCATCGTTCCCCATACCCTTGCCGAGACCATCATGGTCGACTACCAGGCAGGGCGTAAGGTCAACCTCGAGGTCGATCTGCTGGCCCGTTATCTGGAGCGTCTGTTGCTCGGTGACAAGGCCGCCGAATCCAAGGCTTCGGGCCTCACCGAGAGCTTTCTTGCCGAACACGGCTACCTGAAGAATTGAGGAGACGCCCCGATGGCGCTCAACACCGCTGAAGAACTGATCGAAGACATCCGCGCCGGCAAGATGGTCATCCTCATGGATGACGAGGACCGTGAGAACGAAGGCGACATCATCATCGCCTCCGAATGCGTCACCGCCGAGCACATCAACTTCATGGCCCGCTTCGCCCGTGGCCTGATCTGCATGCCGATGACCCGCGAGCGCTGCGAGCTGCTCAAGCTGCCGCTGATGGCGCCGCGCAATGGCTCCGGCTTCGGCACCAAGTTCACCGTCTCCATCGAGGCGGCCGAGGGCGTGACCACCGGCATCTCCGCCGCCGACCGCGCGCGTACCGTGCAGGCCGCCGTAGGGCGCAATGCGGTAGCCGAGGATATCGTCAGCCCCGGTCACATTTTCCCGCTGATGGCCCAGCCCGGTGGCGTGCTGGCGCGTGCCGGCCATACCGAGGCAGCCTGCGACCTGGCGCGCATGGGTGGTTTCGAGCCGAGCGGGGTGATCTGCGAGATCATGAACGACGACGGCACCATGGCCCGCCGTCCGGAGCTGGAGAAGTTCGCCGAACAGCATGGCCTGAAGATCGGCACCATCGCCGACCTGATCCACTATCGCCTGATCCACGAACGCACCGTCGAGCGCATCAGCGAGCAGCCGCTGGACACCGAGCTGGGTCAGTTCAACCTGGTGACCTACCGCGATGGTGTGGAGAACACGGCGCACATGGCCCTGACCCTGGGCACCATCTGCGCCGAAGAACCGACCCTGGTACGTGTGCACAACATGGACCCGCTGCGCGACCTGTTCCTGGTCAATCAGCCTGGGCGCTGGAGCATGCGCACCGCCATGGCCGAGGTGGCCAAGGCCGGTAGCGGCGTGGTGCTGCTGCTGGGTAATCCGCTGACCGGGCCGGAGCTGCTGGCGCTGATCAGCCGCCAGCAACCGGCCAATCCGGCCACCTACAGCACCGTGGGCGCTGGTTCGCAGATTCTGCGTGACCTCGGCGTGCGCAAGATGCGCCTGATGAGCTCGCCGATGAAGTTCAACGCGATATCCGGCTTCGACCTCGAGGTTGTAGAATACCTGCCGTCTAAATAAGAAGCGGCTCGACAGAGCCGCATCTGATGACCCTCTCCCATTTATGGGAGAGGGTGCCCGAAGGGCGGGAGAGGGTGTTTTCGCGCGCACCGCATACCCTCTCCCTGCGCGGGCCGCCCCTGCCCCTCTCCCGCAAGCGGGAGAGGGGAGCTGAATCTGTAGCCCGGATGAAATCCGGGGGCGTCGGCACAATGGCCCCGGATTGCATCCGGGCTACGCTGACAAACGAATTTTATTTTCGGAGCGCACGGCGCTCCGGCTCTTTAACCCATGTGAGACCCGTCATGACCCTGAAGACCATCGAAGGTACCTTCATCGCCCCGAAGGGCAAATACGCCCTGGTGGTAGGCCGTTTCAACAGCTTCGTCGTCGAGAGCCTGGTCAGCGGCGCCATCGACGCCCTGGTGCGTCACGGCGTTAGCGAGAGCGACATCACCATCATCCGCGCCCCGGGCGCCTTCGAGATTCCGCTGGTGACCCAGAAGGTCGCCCAGCGTGGCGAATACGCGGCGATCATCGCCCTTGGCGCAGTCATTCGCGGCGGTACTCCGCACTTCGAATATGTCGCCGGCGAGTGCACCAAGGGTCTGGCTCAGGTTTCCATGGAATACGGCGTACCGGTCGCCTTTGGCGTGCTGACTGTCGACTCCATCGAACAAGCCATCGAACGTTCCGGCACCAAGGCGGGTAACAAGGGTGCCGAAGCTGCGCTGTCTGCCCTGGAAATGGTCAGCCTGCTGGCGCAGTTGGAGGCCAAGTGAGCAACTCCGGTAACGGCCAGCCGGCCAAGAAGGGCCCCAGCGGCAAGATTCTCGCACGCCGCGAGGCCCGTACTCTGGCCATGCAGGCGCTGTACTCCTGGCACATCGCCGGGCAGCCGCTGAACGAGATCGAAGCGCAGTTTCGCGTCGACAACGATTTCAGCAAGGTCGATGGCGCCTACTTCCACGAGATCCTGCACGGCGTGCCGCGGCAGAAGACCGAGCTGGACGAGGCTTTCACGCCGCTGCTCGATCGCCCGCTGGAAGAGATCGACCCGGTCGAACTGGCCATCCTGCGCCTGTCCACCTACGAGCTGAAGAACCGCGTCGACGTGCCCTACAAGGTGGTGATCAACGAAGGTATCGAGCTGGCCAAGGTGTTCGGGGCCACCGACGGACACAAGTTCGTCAACGGTATCCTCGACAAACTCGCGCCCAAGCTGCGTGCCGCCGAAGTCAACGCCAACAAACGTTGAGGCCTATGGGATGCTTGATTCACGATCTTGCGAGCTAGAGCCATGCAAGGCAAAAGCAGGCGAGGAAGCGCAGTGTGCTGTAGCACATGAGCTTTCCGAGTCTGCTTTTAACGCAGCAAGGCCGACGCGCAGCAGATCGTTGCTTGCCCGTGAATGAGTTCGAGCTGATCCGTCGCTATTTCGCCGCCGCTCTTTGTGCACAGGGCGGCGATGGCGTGGTTCGCGGTATCGGTGATGATTGCGCCCTGCTGGCGTTGCCGGCAGGTGAGCAGATGGCGGTATCCACCGACACGCTGGTTGCCGGGGTGCACTTTCCCGACGCCTGCGATGCCTTTCTTCTCGGCCAGCGTGCGCTGGCTGTCTCCGCCAGTGACCTGGCTGCCATGGGCGCCACGCCACTGGCCTTTACCCTCGCGCTGACCCTGCCGGGCGCCAGCGAGGCCTGGCTGGCCGAGTTCGCCCGGGGTTTGCAGCTGATGGCGCAGAACTGCTCATTGGCCTTGGTCGGCGGCGACACCACGCGCGGCCCGCTGAGCCTGACGCTGACCGTGTTCGGCCGCGTGCCGGCCGGGCAAGCGCTGCTGCGCAGTGGCGCGCAGGTGGGCGATCTGCTGTGCGTCGGTGGTGAGCTGGGGGATGCCGCTGGGGCCCTGCCACTGGTACTGGGGCAACGTGAAGCCGCGTCTGATGTCAGCGTCGCGTTACTGGCGCGTTACTGGTCGCCGCAGCCACAGCTCGCTCTGGGCCAGGCGCTGCGTGGCCGGGCCACGGCGGCTCTGGATATTTCCGACGGCCTGCTCGCTGACTGTGGACATATCGCCAAGGCCTCGCAGGTCGCCCTGCAAATCGAGCTGGCGCGTGTGCCGCTGTCTGCGCCCTTGCGTGCCTTTGCAGGTGAGGAACAGGCGTGGGGCTGTGCGCTGGGTGGTGGCGATGACTACCGCTTGGCCTTTACTCTACCGCCAGCTCTGCTCGACGCGGTTGTGCGTGACTGGCCCGAGGTTCGGGTTATCGGTCGCGTGCTGTCCGGCTCCGGGGTGCAGTTGCTGGACGCTGCCGGCCAGCCAATCGAAGCGCCGCGCAGCGGCTACCAACATTTCTGACAGGACGGAGTGCGTGTGACCGATCACCCCAACCAGGTTCCCGCCGAGTACGTACCGCCCTCGGTGTGGCGCAATCCCTGGCACTTCATCGCCTTCGGCTTCGGCTCCGGCACTCTGCCCAAGGCGCCGGGTACCTGGGGCTCGCTGGTGGCGCTGCCGTTCGTGCCGCTGTGGCAGATGCTTCCGGACTGGGGCTACTGGCTGCTGCTCGGGGTCACCATGCTGTTCGGCTTCTGGCTGTGCGGCAAGGTCGCCGACGACCTGCGCGTGCATGACCACGAAGGCATCGTCTGGGATGAAATGGTCGGCATGTGGATCACCCTCTGGCTGGTGCCTGAGGGGTGGGTCTGGTTGCTGCTAGGCTTTCTCATGTTTCGTCTGTTCGACATCGTCAAACCCTGGCCGATTCACTGGATCGATCGCCATGTGCACGGCGGTGTTGGCATCATGCTCGATGACATCATCGCCGGGGTCTTCGCCTGGCTGGCCATGCAGGGGCTGGTCTGGGCCTGGGCCAACTATGGAGCGGGGCTGGGGTTCTAAGGAGTGAGCATGCGCATGAGGCAAGTCTGGCTAGGCGCGCTACTGATGCTGTGCATGGTGGCCGGCGCTCAGGCCAGCAGTGAGCTGCCAGGGGAGATACGCCTGGCCAGTGAAACCTGGGAGGCTTATACCGAGGCGGACGGTACCGGCCTGGGCTGGGACGTCATGCGCAAGGTCTTCGAGCCAGCCGGCGTTCGCCTGAGCATCCACAGCGTGCCCTACACCCGCGCCATCGGGCTGGTGCAGCGTGGCGAAGCCGACGCCTGGGTCGGTGCCTATCGTGACGAAGTCGAGGAGCAGGTGTTCTACCCCAAGCATTACTATGATCGTGATCAGATCGTCGCGCTTGGCCTCAAGGACAAACCACGGCCGACCCTGAACAGCCTGGGCAAGTATCGGCTGGTCTGGGTGCGCGGCTACGGTTATCAGGAATATCTGCCGAATGTGCGCGACTACCGGGAAGTGCAGCGGCGAAACGGTATTCTCGGCATGCTCGACCTGGGACATGCGGATTTCTATATCGACGCTCGCCCCGAGGTCGAAGTCGTGCTGAGCCAGACCGACAGCCCGCAGCAGTATCGGATGACGGATCTGACGCAGTTGCCGCTCTATCTCGGCTTTGCCGATACGCCACGTGGCCATGCCCTGGCTGAGCTTTTCGACCAGCGCATGACCAAACTGATCGCCAGCGGCGAACTGCGGCCTATCTTCGCTCACTGGCGCCAGCCCTATCCCTTCGACTGAGCCGGGAGGCCGTCACACATGCAGCTTCGTCACTGTCTCGCCGTGCTGGCGCTGTTGTGCTCGAGCCCTTCATGGGCCGCGTCTCAGGTTCAGGTGGTCGGCCTGTTTCCGGGGGCGGCGGTGATCAATGTCGACGGCCAGCGCAAGCTGGTTCGCGTGGGGGCCACCGGCCCTGGCGGCGTGCAGGTGGTCAGCGTCGACAAGCAGGGCGCGGTACTGCGTGTCGAGGGTGTCGATCGCGCCTATCCCTTGAGTCGTGAGTACAGCGCCGGTTTTGCCGAGCCGCAGAAGAAGCGCCTGAGCATCGCCAAGGGTATTGGCGGCCACTACTGGGTCGCGGGTTCGGTGAACGGTCAGACCGTGCAGTTTCTGGTCGATACCGGCGCCACCTCGGTCGCGCTCAACGATGCGCATGCCCGGCGCCTGGGCATCGATTACCGGGTCACGGGGCGGCCGCTGCAGGTCAGTACCGCCAGTGGCGTCACCCGTGGCTGGCGGGTGACGCTCGACCGGGTCAAGGTGGGCGATCTGGAAGTGCTTGGCGTCGATGCCGTGGTGCTCGAGGGCGGCGCGCCAAGCGATGCGCTGCTGGGCATGAGCTTTCTCGGTCGGGTTGGCTGGCGCGAGGAGCAGGGCATGCTGGTGCTCGAATCCAAGATTTGAGCGTCAGGCCAAAGTCTGCTGCGTTTCGCTTCTGACGCGTTAGATACAGGCCCAGCAGGCCGTGTGCGGCCAACCCGTTTTAGCGAGACCCCAGCCGGGCGCGCGAAGCGAGTACTGCTCATGCAGTCAGTAGATTCCGCTTCCTTGCCTGTTTCTGCCTGGCACTGCTCTGGCCCGCGAGACTTTGAAGCGACTCTGATCGTGCTTATTGACGGTTTCGATACTGATGATCGGCAATTCTGACTGACCCGCCAGCGGGGGCTGCTGATACAATGCCGGCCCTGTTTCGTACTCATTGCTAGGAGTATTCGGTGTCCGTCGTGTTCGTCGCCGCCTCCCAACTGCCTACACCCTTCGGTGTGTTCACCATGCATGGCTTCCTCGATGAGGCCACCGGCAAGGAACACGTCGCCCTGACCTTCGGCAACGTCGCCGATGGTGCCCCGGTGCTCGGTCGCCTGCACTCCGAATGCCTGACCGGCGACGCCCTGTTCAGCCTGCGCTGCGACTGTGGCGCCCAGCTGCAGGCTGCGCTGCAGGCCATCGCCAACGAAGGCCGTGGCGTGCTGCTGTACCTGCGTCAGGAGGGCCGAGGCATTGGCCTGCTGAACAAGATCCGCGCTTACGAGCTGCAGGATGGCGGCGCCGATACCGTGGAGGCCAACGAGCGCCTGGGCTTCGGTGCCGACCAGCGTGACTACGCCATCTGCCTACCGATGCTCGAACACCTGGGCGTGCAAAGCCTCAAGCTGATGACCAACAACCCGCGCAAGGTCAAGGCCCTGGGTGACATGGGCATCACCGTGGATCATCGCGTGCCGCTGCAGATCGCACACAATCCCTACAACAAGCGTTACCTGGCCACCAAGGCCGGCAAGCTCGGCCATATGCTGGGCAACCAGCATCAGGGCGAGACCGAGGAAAGCCTGTGACCCGAGGCCAGGTGAAACGTCGGCTGGCGCTGCTCTGGTGGCGTCATCTGGGCGTGGCCCTGGCGCCATTGCTGGTCTTCAACCTGCTGTTCGGCGGTGGTGCCCACACGGTCTTGAGCATGCCGATGTTCATTGCCGGCCTGGCCTCGATGTTCGTCAGCCTGCCGCTGTTTTCTGCATACAAGCATGCTCTGATCGCCACGCAGAACGCGCTCGACAGCGATCAGGAGCCGGCCGCCTGGCTGGAACTCGATCGCGTCCGCCTGCGTGCTCTGCTTGGCGCAGCGCTACCGGCCTGGATCGCCGCCCTGGCAGTGTTGGCCGGCCTTGAAGCGATTCCCCTGGTGTTGTTGGCGCTGTCGTCCATCGTGCTGCACAGCCTCTACCGTATTCCCCGTCAGTTGGGCTGATGCGCGCGCTGCTCTTCGCGCTTTGCCTGCTGGCGCTGCCGCTGGCTGCGGCCGAGCGGGTGATCAGCCTGGCGCCCTCGCTCAGTGAAATCATGCTCGACCTGGATGCTGCCGACCTGCTGGTCGGCGTGCTCGAAAGTGATGAGCGTCCGCCTGCGCTGGCGCATCTTCCCACCGTCGGGCGCTATGGCCAGCTGGAGTTCGAGCGACTGTTGCAGCTGGCGCCGGATCTGATCCTTATCGCACCCGGCAGCGTGCCGCCGGCGCAGCAGGCGCAGTTGCAGCGTTTCGGCATCGACCTGCTGATCATCCAGCCGCAGCGCCTCGATCAACTTGGCGAGGCCTTCGTGCGCATTGGCCAGCGCATTGGTCGGGCAGAGCAGGGCGAGCGCCTGGCCGCCGAGTATCGGGCCGAACTGACCGCGCTGCGCCAGCGCTATCGGCGTGAGCAGCCGCTGAAGGTGTTCTATCAGATCTGGCACCAACCGCTTTACACCATCGGCGGTGAGCAGCTGATCGGCGACGCCTTGCACGTCTGCGGAGCGCGCAACCTGTTCGCCGACCTGCCGCAACCGGCGCCGCAGGTCAGCGTGGAGGCGGTGCTGGCGCGTGACCCGGACGTGATTCTGGGTGGCAGCAATGCCGAACTGAGCGCCTGGCAAGCCTGGCCGCAGGTGCATGCCGTGCGCTTGGGACAGGTCTGGGCTGTGCCGGACAAGGGCCTGGAGCGGCCCAGCCGGCAGATGCTCGGGGCCATCCAGAAGCTCTGCGAGCGGATGGCGGGGGCACGGTAGCCCTTCTCAGGCGACGCGCCCGGGGCGCCCTACAGCGGTCGTAGGATGCGCCGTACGCGCCAAGGTCAGAGTTGCGGCGTCCAGGTTACGGCGAAAAGCGCGGTACGCCCGGCGCTGTTGTAGCCGAAACGGCCATTGGCTGTGCTGTAGGTCGCTTCTGCGTAATCCTTGTCCAGCAGATTATCCAGCTTCAGGCTCAGCCCCAGTTCCTCATTGGCCTGCCAGGCGGCGCGCAGGCTTAGCAGACCGTAGCCGCTCATTTCGATCTCGTTGTCGGCATCGTCGTAGCGGCCACTGATTGCACGCCAGCCTGCGCCCACCGACACATCGCCAAAGCGGCGGTCGAGGTCCAGGTTCAACGTGCGTTTGGCGCGGCGTTGCAGGGTATGGCCGTTGGCGCGGTCACGCGGGTCGGTCAGGGCTAGAGCGAGACTGCTCTGCCAACCGAACAGTTCCTGCTGTACGGCAGCTTCGAAGCCATGAATCCGGGCTGTCTGGACGTTCTGTGGAATGAAGTTCTGATCCAGGACGATGGCGTCCTCGATATCAGTTCGATACACGGAAGCCTGCAACGATCCTGTGTTGCTGTAGCGGCTGCGCCATTGCAGCTCGTAGCTCTTGGAGCGTTCCGGCGCGAGGTCGGGGTTGCCGTACCACTGATCGTAGAGATCGTTGAAGGTCGGCGCTCGGAAACCTTCGCTGTACGACAGAATCAGGTCGTTGGCACTGTTAAGAGGTAGGGTCAGTGCCGCGTTCCAGGTGTTTTCGCTGCCGAACTGCTGGTTATCGTCGTGGCGCAATCCCAGCTCGGTCGAGAAGGTGTCGCCGGTGTAACGGTGTTGCACGAAGGCCGCACGGTTCCAGCGTGAATCCTCCGCGAAGTCCGCGCTGCTTTGCAGGCGATCCTCATACCAGTCGGCGCCAGTCAGAATTTGCTGGTGGTCGGTGAGGGTCAGGGTATTCACCCAGCTCGCCGAGTCGCGATAGGTGGTGTACGTAAAGAATGAATAGTCTGGCGCTGCCGGTGAGTCATCACCCGTGTCGCGCTGGTCTTTGCTGTGACCCATTTCCAGGCGGCTGCTCCAGCGCTCGTTGAGGCGGCCGTCGATGAACCCGGAAAGGCTGCTGACCTGGAAGTCCGTTGTCGGCAGCAGGCCGGTAAAGACATCGTCGTACTCCACCTGGCCACGCTGATCGAGAGCACTGAGCCCGACCTGCAGATCGTCATTGAATCGGTGCGACAGATTCAGGCTGAGCGAGCGGTTGCGGTAGGCATCGTCGTCGCCATTGGCGCCGAAACCGTCTCGAGTGGCGTCGATGCCGGCGGTCTCGTCCAGGGCTGCGCCCAGATGAAAACGGGTGCGCTCGTCGCCGCCGGAGAGACCGAGGCTGCGCTGGTAGGTGCTGTCACTGCCAGCCGCCAGGCGCGCGTAAGGCTTGAGGCCCTGGCCATCGGCCTGGCGGGTGAATATCTGAATCACGCCGCCAATGGCGTCCGAACCATAGAGTGCCGAACGCGCTCCACGTACTACCTCGATACGCTCGATCTGCTCCGGGGCAAGGAACTCCAGGCTGCTGGTGCCACTGGAGGCCGCCGCGATACGTTGGCCGTCGACCAGCACCAGGGTTTGTGCTGTGCTGGTACCGCGCAGGAAAACGCCCGTCTGGCTGCCAGCACCACCGGTGCGGACGATGCTGAGACCTGGCACACGCTCCAGCAACTCGGCGACGCTGCTGACCTGCAGACGCTCGATATCGTCCCGCTCGAACACGGTCGTGGCCGCAGTGGTCTGCGCTTGCGGTTCGGCCAGGCGTCCGGAGGTGACGATCAGCGGCTCGGCGACATAGGGCTCGGCGGCCAGCGAAAGACCAGGCATGACGGCGATGGCCAGAGCCAGACGGGACAGTTTCATTCTCTTTCCTCAACGGTCGGCAGACGTTCGAGGAGGGTAGACGCAAGCGCAGGCAGGGCAGCGCTTGACCGTGTCGCCCTCCGCAACACCAGTCGCACCGCCTTGGCCGGTCTCCGGGCTGTCGACCCGCGTCCGCCTTCCCAGGCTGGGCCCAGTGGCTGTTGGACGCGGCGCAAGCTCAGCGCTTGCCATCGATTACCGTTGCGGGGGCAGCGTCGGCATCGCACCGACTTCCCGTTTAACGCCGCTTGCGCAGCGCACCCTGGCGGAACATGAATGGCGCGCACCTTAGTGCGCGCGCATATGAATCACAAGCAAGCGCCGCTCATTTAGCGATGAGCGGGCTTCATGCTCAGGCCTGCAGGAGGGCGAGGCGCTCACGTACGGCGCGTTCGATACCGGCGTCGTCCAGGCCGCATTCGGCGAGCATCTGGCTCGGCTTGGCGTGTTCGACGTAGTAGTCCGGCAGACCCAGGTGCAGCATCGCTACCTGGCGGTTCTCGGCGGCGAAGAATTCGCTGACCGCACTGCCGGCGCCGCCCATGATGCTGTTTTCCTCGATGGTCACCAGCAGCGCGTGGCTGCTTGCCAGTTCGCGCAGCAGGGCTTCGTCCAGTGGTTTGACGAAGCGCATGTCGACCACCGTGGCGTCCAGGGTTTCACCGACGCGCAGGGCTTCGGCCAGTTGCACGCCGAAGGCCAGCAGGGCGACGCCCTTGCCTTGGCGGCGCACCACTGCCTTGCCGATCTCCAGCGGCGCCAGGCCAGCATCGAGCGGCGCGTTGGGGCCGGTGCCGCGCGGGTAGCGCACGGCGGCCGGGCCGTCGAACAGGTGGCCGGTGGTGAGCATGCGGCGCAGCTCGTTCTCGTCGCTCGGGGTCATCACCAGCATGCCGGGGATGCAGCGCAGGTAGGAGAGGTCGAAGCTGCCGGCGTGGGTCGGGCCGTCTTCGCCGACCAGGCCGGCGCGGTCGATGGCGAACAGCACGTCGAGGTGCTGCACGGCCACGTCGTGAATCAGTTGGTCATAGGCGCGCTGGAGGAAGGTGGAGTAGATCGCTACCACTGGCTTGGCGCCTTCGCAGGCCATGCCGGCGGCCAGGGTTACGGCGTGCTGCTCGGCAATCGCCACGTCGAAGTAACGATCGGGAAAGCGCTCGCTGAAGGCCACCAGATCGGAGCCTTCCTTCATCGCCGGGGTGATGCCGACCAGGCGGTTGTCGGCGGCGGCCATGTCGCATAGCCACTGGCCGAACACGTTGGAGTATTTCGGGCCGCTTGGCTTCTTCGGCGCGGCGACCGGGGTCACCGGTTCCAGCTTGGTGATGGCGTGATAGCCGATGGGGTCGGCCTCGGCCGGGGCGAAGCCCTTGCCCTTCTTGGTCACCACATGCAGGAACTGCGGGCCATCGAGGTCGCGCATATTGCGCAGGGTGGCCAGCAGCGTGGGCAGGTCGTGGCCGTCGATGGGGCCGACGTAGTTCCAGCCCAGTTCCTCGAACAGGGTGCCGGGCACCAGCATGCCCTTGGCGTGTTCCTCGACCTTGCGCGCGATTTCCCAGGCGCCGGGCAGGCGCGAGAGGATCTTCTTGCTGCCCTCGCGCATGCTGGCGTAGGTGCGGCTGGAGATGATCTTGGCCAGGTAGTTGGACAGGCCGCCGACATTCTTGGAGATCGACATGTCGTTGTCGTTGAGGATCACCAGCATGTTGGCGCCGACATCGGTGGCGTGGTTGAGCGCCTCGAAGGCCATGCCGGCGGTCAGTGCGCCGTCGCCGATCACCGCTACGCTCTTGCGCTTCTCGCCCTTCAGACGGGCGGCGATGGCCATGCCCAGTGCCGCGCTGATGCTGGTGCTGGAGTGGCCGACGCCGAAGGTGTCGTACTCGCTCTCGCCGCGCCGTGGGAAGGCGGCCAGGCCGTCCTTCTGGCGCAGGCTGCCCATGCGCTCACGGCGGCCGGTGAGGATCTTGTGCGGGTAGGCCTGATGGCCGACGTCCCACACCAGGCGGTCATCGGGGGTGTCGAAGACGTAGTGCAGGGCGATGGTCAGCTCGATCACGCCGAGGCCGGCACCGAAGTGCCCGCCGCTCTGGCCAACGCTGTAGAGCAGGTATTGGCGCAGTTCGTCAGCGAGGGTTTCCAGGTCCGCTTCGGCCAGGCGGCGCAGTTCGTCCGGCGTGTTGGCGCTGTCGAGCAGCGGCGTCAACGGGCGCTCGCGGGGGATCTCGTGGAAAGTGGTCGGCATCAGGCGAATCGTTATAGGCGTAAAAGATGCGGCAGTTTACCTGATGCCAGGAAAACAGCCCAATCTGCTATCCATTTCGCCGTCAACGGTAGTGCCTGAGCAGGAAGTCCAGCAGCAGGGCGCTGACCCGCTCGCTGCATTCGGCCTGCAGCCAGTGGCCGGCGCCGGGTAGATCGTGGCGTTCCAGGCGCGGCACCTGGTCGGCCATGCGCTTGAGTGTCGGCGCCTCGAAGCGGCCGACCGGGTCGTTCTCTCCAAGCAGGAACAGCGTCGGCTGCGCCACCTGCAGCCCGGCCAGGGGTTCAGTGCGCTGCCAGTTGCGCTCGAAATTGCGGTACCAGTTCAGCGCGCCGCGAAAACCGTGGCGCTCGAAGGTGCGCAGGTAGTGGGCGAAGGTCGCTTCGCTGCACCAGGGCGGCGGCGGCAGGTCGTCCGGCATGCCGTCGAACAGCCGCGCATCGGCCGGCTTGTCCGTCGCCAGCAGGGCATCGCCGAGGCCGCCGAGCAGCAGGCGCAGGCTGCGGCCGATGTCTTCGTCCAGTTCCGCCTCGGCCAGCCCCGGCTGCTGAAAGTAGAGGATGTAATGAAAACGCCCGGCGTAGGCTTCGCGCATCATGTCGATGGCCGGTCGCTTAGGCCGGCCGCCGAAGGGCACCGACAGCGCACCGAGCGCCTTGACCCGCTGCGGTTCCAGCAGCGCCAGGTGCCAGGCCACCGGCGCGCCCCAGTCATGGCCGACCACCGCCACCTCGCGCTGGCCGAGCATGTCCATGGCGGCCTGAATATCGCCGCACAGGGTGATCAGGTCATAGGCCTCCGGATCAGACGGCGCGCTGCTGGCACCATAGCCGCGCATTTCCGGGGCCAGCACGCGGTAGCCGGCGGCGGCCAGCGCCTCGATCTGCGGATGCCAGGCGTACCAGCATTCGGGAAAGCCATGCAGCAGCCACACCGGCTTGCCGTGCTCGGGGCCGGCGCTGTACAGGCTGAGTTCGATGCCGTTGACGGCGAGCAGGCGGTGATCGATAGGCATGGAGATGTCCTTACCAGGTGTCGACGAATGGACGTTTCTTGCCGTCGCGCCGTGGCGGACGCGGCGCCGCATTGAGACCGCGCAGCAGCCAGGCGCGGCTGTCGGCCGGGTCGATCACGGCGTCGATCTCAAGATAGCTGGCCATGTTCAGTGCCTTGCCGTTGTCGTAGGCCTTGGCCACCAGCTTGTCGAACAGCGCCTGGCGTGCGGCCTCGTCCGGCTGGGCTGCCAGTTCCTTGGCAAAACCCAGGCGCACTGCACCTTCCAGGCCCATGGCGCCGAATTCGCCGCTGGGCCAGGCGGCAGTGAACAGCGGCGAATGGAAGCTGCCGGCGGCCATGGCCTGGGCACCGAGACCGTAACCCTTGCGCAGTACCAGGGTGAAGAACGGCACCGTAAGGCTGGCGGCGGTGACGAACAGGCGCGAAACGTGGCGCACCGTGGCCTGCTTCTCCGCCTCCGGCCCGACCATGAAACCGGGGGTGTCGCACAGCGAGACGATGGGCAGGTCATGCGCCTCGCACAGTTGCAGGAAGCGTGCGGCCTTGTCGCTAGCCACGGCATCGATGGCGCCGCCCAGGTGCGCGGGGTTGTTGGCAATCAGGCCGAACGGCTTGCCTTCTATGCGGATCAGCGCGGTGATCAGGCCGGGGGCGAACTGGCGGCGCAGTTCCAGCACGCTGCCGTGATCGGCCAGCAGTTCGATCACCTTGCGGATGTCGTACACGCGCAGGCGGTTTTCCGGGATCACCTGGCGCAGCTCGCGGCTATCGCTGCACTGCCAGTCGCTCACCGGGCCCTGGAAATACCCCAGGTACTGCTTGGCCACGGTGACCGCCTCGGCTTCGTCCTCCACCAGCACGTCGATCACCCCATTGGGGCCTTGCACGTCGGTCGGGCCGACCTGCTCGGGGGTGAAACTGCCGAGGCCGCCGCCTTCGATCATCGCCGGGCCGGCCATGCCGATAGTCGCGTTACGAGTGGCGATGATCACGTCGCAGCAGCCGAGCAGCGCGGCGTTGCCGGCGAAGCAGCGACCGGAAACCACGCCCACCGTCGGCACCAGGCCGGAGAGTTTGGCCATGGCGACGAAGGTGTGGCAGTCCAGCCCGGCTACGCCGACGAAGTCGGTATCGCCCGGTCGGCCGCCGCCGCCCTCGGCGAACAGCACCACCGGCAGGCGCCATTGCTCGGCCAGGGCCAGCATGCGGTCGGTCTTCTTGTGGTTCATCACGCCCTGGGTGCCGGCGAATACCGTGTAGTCGTAGGCGATGGCCATGCAGCGTGCGGCCTCACTGCCGAAACTCGCGGCGTTCACTGTGCCGATAGCGGCGACCAGGCCGTCGGCCGGGCTCAGCTCCAGCAGTTCCTCGGGCGAGCGTCGTCGGCGCTGGGCGGCCAGAGCCATGGCGCCGTATTCGATAAAGCTGTCTGCATCGAGCAAGTCGGTCAGGTTTTCCCGCACGGTGCGCTGGCCGGTCTTGCGGCGCTTGGCAACGGCTTCGGGGCGGCGCGCATCGGTCAGGCGAGCGTGGCGTTCGAGCACCTCTGCCAGGTCGGCGCGGATATGCGCCAGGTCGAGCGCCTGCTCGCCGTGCTCGGCGAGGCCATCGACCTCGGCCGGCTGCAGGAACGCCAGCGCCTGGCCCTCGACTATGGTGTCACCGGGGGCCACGGCCAGCGCGTGGACGATACCGCTGTGCTCGGCCTTGACCTCGAACTCCATCTTCATCGCCTCCAGCACGGCGATGGTCTGGCCGGCGGCCACGGCATCACCCTGGGCCAGCGCCAGGCTGACCAGCACGCCGGCGCAAGGGGCGCTCAGAGTCAGCGTGCCAGGCGGTGCTTCGACAGTGGCATCGGCGCTGTGCAGCGCGGCGTCAGCGGCGAAATAACGGTGCGGGTGGGCCTGCTCGCGCGCCGCCAGCAGATCGCTCAGGTGGCGCTCGACATAGGTGGTGTCGACCCGGTGGGCGATCACCGCCTCGCATTGCAGCAGGTTCTGCAGCAGGTGCAGGTTGCTCGCCACGCCTTCGAGGCGAAATTCGCACAGCCCCCGGTAGGCACGGCGCAGGGCGCCGGGGTAGTCGCTGGCGCTGGCGATCAGCTTGGCCACCAGCGAGTCGTAGGCCGGGCTGACGGCGTAGCCGGCATAGCCACAACCATCCACACGCAGGCCCGGGCCGGACGGTGGCTGGTAGGCGCTGAGCACGCCAGCGGCCGGGCGCGCGCTGCCGTCGGCTAGCAAGGTTTCCAGATTCAGGCGCACCTGCACGGCGTAGCCATTGGGCGCTGGCGGCGTGAGCAGGTTCAGCTCGGCCAGGCTTTTGCCAGCGGCCAGGTGCAGTTGTGTGTGCAGCAGGTCGACGCCGCTGATCTGTTCGGTGACGGTGTGCTCCACCTGCACACGCGGGTTGGCTTCCATGAAGTAGAAGCGCCCTGGTTGGTCGAGGTCGAGCAGGAACTCGAAGGTGCCGATGCCGCGATACTGCACCTCGGCGGCCAGGCGCAGGGCGCTGGCGATGATGGCATCACGGGTAGCCACATCCAGATCGGGACTGGGGGCGACTTCCACCAGCTTCTGGTGGCGGCGCTGCAGGCTGCAGTCGCGTTCCCACAGGTGGCTGACCGCGCCGCTGCCGTCGCCGAGCACCTGCACTTCGATATGCCGGGCGCGGCGCACGCGCTTCTCCACGTACAGCGCGCCACTGCCGAAGGCGCCCTGGGCTTCGGAGGTACAGCGGGCGAAGGCCTCGGCCAGTTGCGCCGGATCGTCCACCGCACGCATGCCGCGTCCGCCGCCGCCGGCCAGGGCCTTGAGCATCACGCTGCCGTGCTCGCGCAAGAAGGCATCGGCCTGTTCCCGCGTGATGGCGTGATTGAGACCCGGCACCAGCGCCACGTCGCAGCGCTGAGCGAGTTCGCGGGCGGCGGCCTTGTCGCCGAACAGTTGCAGCGTCTCGGGCGTAGGGCCGACGAAGGTCAGCCCGGCAGCCTGGCAGCGGCGAGCGAACTCGGCGTTCTCGGCGAGAAAACCGTAGCCGGGGTGGATGGCCGTGCAGCCCTGTTCGCGGGCGATGGCGATCAGCTGATCCATATCCAGATAGGCTGCGACGCCACGTCCTGCGAGCGGCAATGCCAGATCCGCCTTGCGCGTGTGCAGGCAGGCGCTGTCATCCGCGGCGAATACCGCAACGCTACGGATACCAAGGTCGGCGCAGGCCTGGGCGATGCGGATGGCGATCTCGCCACGGTTGGCGATCAGCAGGGCGGGGAAGGGCATGGCGGCTCCGGACGTCTTGTCGTTATGGAGCCATCTTAGGAGGTTGGTGGCCGGGGTAAAGCAAGCCTTATACGGCGATCATGCAGTCATAGATGACAATGATGGGCAGGCGGCTAGCGCGGCTGAAGCCGCTCCTACAAGAGCGGCCTGGCAGGTAGTTGTTCAACAGGCTGCTAGCTGCGCCGCTCGACGATATAGCGCGCCAGCTCGCGCAGCGGTTCGGCGCTGTTGCCGAACGGGCGCAGCATGTGCAGGGCCTGGTCGCGCAGCTCCAGGGCATAGTCCTTGGCCGCACTGAGGCCGAGCAGGGCCGGGTAGGTGGGCTTGTCGTGGGCTTCGTCCTTGCCCTGAGTCTTGCCCAGGGTCGCGGTGTCACTTTCCACGTCGAGGATGTCGTCCTGCACCTGAAAGGCCAGGCCGATGGCCCGGGCGTACTGCAGCAGGGCCTTGTGCGTCAGTTCGTCGGCGTTGCCGCTGGCCAGGGCGCCGAGTGCCACGCTGGCCTCGATCAGTGCGCCGGTCTTGTGCCGGTGCATGATCTCCAGCGCTTGCTGGTCGAGTCGCACGCCGACCGAGCCGAGGTCGATGGCCTGACCGCCGACCATGCCTGCAGGGCCTGCGGCCTGGCTCAGGATTTCGATCATCTGCAGGCGCGTCTCGGCATCCTGCGGGTTGCGCCGGCGATCGGCGAGTGCGCCGAAGGCCAGACTTTGCAGGGCATCGCCGGCGAGGATGGCGCTGGCTTCGTCGAACGCCTTGTGGGTGGTCGGCTGGCCGCGACGCAGGTCGTCGTCGTCCATCGCCGGCAGGTCGTCATGCACCAGCGAATAGGCATGGATCAGCTCCACCGCGCAGGCGGCGCCGTCGGCTCGTTCGATATCGCCCTCAAGCGCTTCGCAGGCGGCGTAGACCAGCAGCGGGCGCACGCGCTTGCCACCGTTCATGACGCTGTAGCGCATGGCCTGGTAGAGACGTTCGAGTTCGCTGCGCGGCGCTTGAAACAGCTCCTCCAGGGCGCCGTCGACGCGGCTCTGGCAGCGTTTCTGGTACGCCGCGATCATGCCGATTCGTCCGTGTCGAAGGGCGCAGCCTGCAACTCGCCGTCGCGCTCCAGCAGGATCTGCACCTTCTGTTCGGCCTGGGCCAGGGCGGCCTGGCATTCTCGGGTCAGGCCGATGCCTTGCTCGAAGGCGGTCAGCGAGTCCTCCAGCGACAGCTCGCCGCTCTCCATGCGTTCGACCAGAGTCTGCAACTCGGCGAGGGAGTGTTCGAAGTCGGGGGCGGCTTTCTTGCGGGCCATGGCGCGGGTTCTCGCTGATTCTGGAACGGTCGCGACACTAGCAGAGCCGCGCCGTACGGGCAAATCAGCGGGCTGATCGATAGGCGCTTGCAGGAGCGGCTGGGCGGCATTGCGTTTTATCCGCGATGCTGTCCAGGCACCCACCGGCCATCGCGGCTGAAGCCGCTCCTACAAAGGCGTCGCTTTATTACGCAGAGAAGTAGGTACTCCAGAAGTAATAGAGCGTCATCGAACTACCCACGATGATCACGAAGCTGCGCAGCAGCGCCGGTGGCAGCTTCTCGCCCAGGGCGCCGCCGGCATAGCCGCCGAGCGTGGCGCCGGTGAGCAGGATGACCAGCTCGTACCAGCTGACCCGCCCAGCGATGACGAAGGTCAGCGTGGCGATGCTGTAGATCACCGCCGAGATCAGATTCTTCAGGGCGTTGGCGCGGGCCAGCGGGTGACCTTCGATGGAGAACGCGGCGAGCTGCAGGATGCCCATGCCGGCGCCGAAGTAGCCGCCATAGATCGACACACCGATGTGCGCGCCCAACGACAGCGGCGTGTGCGGTGGGTGCTCGGCCTCCCTGCGCCGTGCGGCCAGCCAGCGCCCCAGCCAGGGACTGGCGGCGAACAACGCGGTGGCGGCCAGCAATAGCCAGGGAATCAGCACGCGGAACACGTCGTCGCCGCCAGCCAGCAGCAACAGGCCACCGAGCAAACCGCCCGCCAGACCAGCGAACAACAGGGGCAGCAGATAACGGCCGAGTGGTCGCAGCGAAGCGCGTGCGGCCCAGGCCCCAGCCAGGCTGGCCGGCCACAGTGCCACGGCGTTGGTGGCATTGGCCGTCACCGGCGGCAGACCGGTAGCGAGCAGGGCAGGGAAGGAGAAGAAGGTGCCGCCGCCAGCCAGGGCGTTCATGCCCCCGGCGGCGAAACCGGCGAGGGCCAACAGCAGCAGATCGGACAGAGTCATCGGGCAGGCTCGCACTAAAAGAGTGCAGCATAAGAGCTGGCGCCTCATGCAGCCAGCCCGACCAATGGCTCAGGGGGTTTTGTCGCTCATACCATCATCGATAACGATGCCTTGCTCGCGCATCTGCTCGATCAGGTGTGCGCGGGTGTCAGGAAGGTTGAGCATGCTCACCTTGCGCAGACGGGCGACTTCGTTCTCGCTGTAGGGCTGGTAGTGCTCCGGCATGCTGGCACCCGCCATACCGTTCTTGTCCAGCAACCAGTTGAGCAGGTCGGCCAGCTGCGCATTGTTGAGCGCCGATTGCGACATGCCGGGCACGCGCACCAGGAACTCGCGCCCGCCCTCGACCTTGAGGAAGTTGCCGACGAAGTCCTTCATCTTCGGCGTGTCGTTGATCTTCGAGCCGGTGCCATCGCCCAGATGACAGCCGGCGCACTGCAACTGGTAGTTGACCGGTGTGCTGTAGCCGGCCTGGGCAATCGGCGTTTGTGGCGACTCGTTGCCCGGCGCGTGTTTCTGGTTGGGATCGGGGATCGCCCGAGCCATGGCCAGGGGGGCGACCATGGCGCAGGCCAGTCCGATGATGAGCTTACGCATGCTGGCCCCCTTTTTCTCAGATCGCGACGCCGCGGATGACGGCGATGGTGCAGTTGTAGATGTTCGACTTGGCGGCCAGGCACCAGTTGATGTCGTTGTTGTTGAAGGGGCGATACAGCGGTTCCTCGCTGTCGTTGCGGGTACAGGCGCACTGGGTGCAACTGTGCTTACCGCAGCAGTCGTTGTAGGAAATGATGTAGTCCTTGCCATCGCCCGGGTTGCGGCAGGTGCCGATCCAGCTGACCTGCGATACCTCGGTGCCCGGTGGGCAAGAGGTGACGGAGCCGCCGCAGCAGCTGCAGAGGAAGCCGTCGATGGAGCAGTAGCGCCAGTAGTCGCAGCTATTGGGGTCGCCCGGATCACCGGCCTTGGGCGCTTCGGCGGCCAGGGCCTTGCTGGTGCGGTCGATGGGCAGCAGCAGGGGCAGGGCGGCGCCGGCGACCATCAGCGAGCCGAGGCGACCGAGGAAGTTGCGCCGCGAGGTGGTGTCGGCCACGTGGCGAGTGGAGCGTTCGAACAAGCGATCTAGCAATTTCATGTCAGGGCTCCCTGGCTCAGTGGTTGTGCGCGCCGTGGGCGGGCTGGCTGTTGTGCAGGTACTGCTGGAGGGTGGCGCTGCCCAGGTGCTCGGTCTCGAACAGGCTGTCGAGGTGCTCGCGGGAGTTGACCAGGCCCTTGGCGCGCAGCACGCCGGCGTTATCGATCAGGGCGGCGTAGGGCAGCTTGCCGATCTGGTAGGTCATGCCCACTTCCGGGCCGACCACGTAAGTGGCGTCTTCGAGCTTGTGCTCGGCGATCAGCGCCTTTTGCGCGTCCATGTCACCGTCGCTGACGTAGATCACGTCGAGGCGATGAGCCTGCTCCTTGGCGATGGATTTGATCGACGGCAGCAGCGACTTGCAGATCGGGCAGGTGGGCGAGAGGAAGAACAGCAATTGCGCCTTCTCGCCGGCGTAGCCGAAGTTCACCGGGCGACCACTGCGGTCGGCGGCAGTCACTTGCGGGGCAGGCTCGTTGACGGCCACGCCCTTGTCGACCATCAGCGCGCCAGCGGGCGCCAGGCGGCCATGCAGCACGCCGATCTGGCGTACCAGGCCCATGACGGCGAAGGCCAGAGCGATCAGCAGGCACCACAACAGGATGTTAGAAACGATCATAGCTTCCATGATTCACCTTCCGATGAGTTTGAGCAGACGGGGGCTGTTGGCCAGCAGGCCATCAGCGGTGGCGTAGATGAGCAGGGCCACGGCACTGGCGGCGATGGCGACGAAGCCATCGAACAGGCCCAGGTCGCGGCTCTGTGGGGCAACACTGGCGACCAATGCCAGGCTTACCAGTACGGCGTTGCGTGCCAGCAACAGCGGACGGATCGGCTGATCCTGCTGCGGCCCGGCGCAACCGCAATCGATGTCGCGACGACCGCGCCACAGGTTGATGGCGATGGCCAGCGCGTAACTGGCCAGCAGGGCGGCGGCGCCGAGTGCGGCGAAATGGCGAGCCATCGGCACCAGCAGGGTGAAGGCCAATACCGCTTCGAGCCACGGCAGCATGCGGGCGACGGGGCGCACCAGCGCTTGTGGCAGCAGCTGATAGTTTTCCAGCTGACTGGCGAAGCGGGCTGGCGCGCGCAACTTGTGGGTCGCGGCGCTGGCCAGGATCACCGCCACCGTGATGGCGGCGGCTATGACGAAGATCGGATCAGGTTGCATGACGGCACCTCGTCAGTGGCTGAGGACGTAAATCGCGGTCTTGGCGATTTTTTCCACGGTACCGTTGTGCTTGCCGCTGGTCAGGTCGAAGACCTCCAGGCCGCCGATGACGTTGGCGCCGAGCAGCAGCGGCTTGTCGTCGGTGGTGGCGCGCAGGCTCCAGATCGGCGCGGGAGCTTCCAGGGTACCGATGTGCTTGTGTGTCTTGAGGTCGAAGACCCAGATCACCGGGCTAGGGTCTTCCCACTTCAGCGGTTCGTGTGCGTCGTGCATCAGCACATAGAGGCGATTGAGCTTCGGCGCAACGGCAATCGACTGCCAGCCGCCCGGCGCCCAGCCAGCCTTCTTGTCGGCGGCGTCGGTCACCAGCTCCCAGGCGGGAATGATCTTCGGCTTGTCGCCGGAGAAGTCCACGCCGCGAACGGTGCCGGTGGTGCTGACGAAGTAGTAGGTGTCGCCTACCGCGTAGGCACGCTCTACCAGCTTCTCGGCGTTGGGGTCGAAGAAGGCAGTGTGGCTACGGGCGACCTCCTTGCCGGAGTCGTCGATGGTCACTACCTGCAGATTGCCGTCGCCGCACAGCGAGGCGAAGCGGCGCTTGCCGACCGGGTAGTTGAGTACGCAGCCGGGAATCGAGATCTCGCTGACCACCTTCTTGGCCTGCGTGTCGACCACCGTGACCGAGGTGGACGGGGTGAAGTTGTAGATGTAGACGAAGCGGTCGTCCGCGCTGGTGCCCAGGGCATGCGGCTCCGGCAGCATGACCCCGCGCTTGCTCGGGATCACCACTTCCCAGTCTGGCGACAGGGTGCTGGTGTTCCAGGCTGTGAGCACGTCGGTGCGGGTACCGCGTACGCCGCGCGAGTAGTAGAGGTCGGCGGTGTACAGGTGCTTGCCGTCACGGCCCAGGGTCGACGGCGCGGCAAAACCGGTGCTGATCATGCCGAGCATGCGCTTGCTCTCGGGATCGACCACGGTGATGCGGCCGGTCACCAGGTTCTCGAACTCGGCGTCGATGATGTAGGCACGGTGCGGCGATGGCGGGAAGGGCAGGGTTTCCTGGCCGATGGTGTCATTGGGTAGATCGGCGTGGGCGCTGAGCCCAGCCAGGGACAGAGCTAGCGCAAGGGCTGTCTGCCGGATGATCCAGGGGGTTCGCATGGAGTTCTCCTTGTTCTTGGGCATGCAAGGCATTGCCCTCGGAGGTTGTAGCGGTCGGGCCAGGCGGGTGCTGAACATACGGGCTTTCTCCGGGAGCAGGTGATGGGGAATGGGCATCACAACGATCCTAAAAACGCTGCCTGGTGACTTGTAAGCGCCTGCACGAAACTTGTATTTGCCTGCCAGTCTCCAGCCCTCTGGCGCTCCATGGCGCGATCTGGCAGGCATCGGCAAATGAATGGCAGGCAGATGAAAGTTCGCGCGGGGGCATTGGACATAGCGTCGAGTCTCGCCAACTCCACTCACGACACTGGGGATCGCTATGCGCAAATTGCCAACGTTTCATCTATCCACTCTTGCCTTGCTGATCGGGACCGCGTTGCCGGCCGCTGCAGTCGAACTCTATGCCGATGACGACACACGCCTGCAGGGCAATCTCGAAGCCGCATTCGGCATTTTCCACAGCGGTGAGAACTACGCGGCCAGTGGCCGCCTGCAGGAAGGCAGCTCGTCCTGGCGAGAGGGCTACGTCAAATATGGTCTGAGCCTGGATCAGGGGCTGGGCAGCATGGGCAGTGGCTATGGCGCCTTCTCCCTGCTCAGCTCGGCGACCTGGGGCGACGGTGACGCGGCGGGCTTCTCCGATGGCTCCGAGCGCACCACGAAAATCGAGGACGCCTACCTCGGCTGGCGCTCGGGCAATCTCTTCGAGGCACTCGGCGAGGACGGCGTGGATGTCTCGTTCGGCCGGCAGAACGTCATGGTCGGCGACGGCTTCCTGATCAACGGTGATGCGCTGAACATCGGCAAGGGCCTGGCCGATGGTGAGTTCAACCGTGGCGGTGCCTACTACCTGGCCGCGCGCAAGGCGTTCGACCAGACCGCCGTGCTGCGTCTGGGCGGGCAGCAGGGCTGGCGCGGCGACCTGATGTGGTTGAAGTCAGACAACCGCGCGCAGGCCAAGACCGAACTCTACGTCGGAACCCTGGAGCACGTGGCCGATGCCGGTACGGTTGGCCTCACCTACATCCGTACCCGCGATGTCGACGAAAACTACGCTTCGCCCACACAGCTTCAGCGCAAGGGCATGGAGACCTACAGCCTGCGTGCAGCGGGTAATGCCGGCGTGGAAAACCTGTCGCTGTCCGGCGAGTACGCGCGGCAGGATCGTGACCAGGGGCCTGACGAAAACGCCTGGTACCTGGAGGCCGGCTGGACCTTCGCCGATGTCGCCTGGTCGCCGACCTTGACCTACCGCTACAGCCGTTTCTCGGAAGGCTTCGACCCGCTGTTCTACGGCTTTAGCCGAGGCTTCGGCACCTGGTTCCAGGGCGAGGTGGCGGGTAACTACGCCGGCCCGTTCAACTCCAACAGCCGTGTGCATCATGTCGGGGTGCGGGCCACGCCACTGGAAAATCTCAGCATCGGTGCGCTTTGGTTCGATTTCGATACGCTCGATCGTGATCGGGGCGATTTCTCCGGTCGCGAGTTCAATCTCTATGCCGAGCTGGGGCTGACCGAAAATCTGGTGGTGATGCCGGTGGTGGGCCTGTATCAGCCGAAGAAAAGCGCTGACGAGGGCGGTGCCCAGTTAGGCAACAACGACCGTAATCTGTACAGCCAGTTGGTCGTTGCCTTCCACTTCTGACGCCTGAAACAGCTGCCTCGCCAGAGCCTCTGGCGAGGCGCTACGGCCCGTGAGGCGCTCTGTCACGGTGCAACGAATACTGGAATTATCTATTATCCCGGCTTGTTCCCATCGCAGCGGTCAGTCCATGAAGGTGCCGAAGAAACGTCGCAATCGCTATAACCCGATTAGCGAAGAGTTCCACAAGGAAGAGTTCCCGTTCTATTGGCTGGTGCGTGTTCATGCTCGCTATTCGATGAGCATGGAGCGGTTGTTGAAGAAGGTCGATCTCGACATTCCTCGCTGGCGTGTTCTCAACATCCTTTACGAAACCCAGGATGCCAGCATCTCGGAGATTTCCGAGTTCGCCGTGGCCAAGCTGTCGACCATCACCAAGATCGTCTACCGGATGAAGGACGATGGTCTGGTCGATACCCGCCAGAGCGATGTCGACGGTCGCGTGACCCAGGTCTCCATCACGGAAAAGGGCCGTCAGGCCTATTTCTCCATGCACGAAGTCACCGCCGAACTGTTCCAAGCTGGTTTCAAGGGCATGACCGAGGCGCAGATCCGCAAGCTCAATCAGACCTTGGCTGCCATGTTCGACAACCTTTCCGAGATCTGACTCGCGTCGAGTCAGCCGTGCAGGTGCGCCTGGCCTGCCAGTTGGCGGCTCAGGGCGGCGGCCCGGTAAGCCCGCGGTGACATGCCGTAGCAGTGCTTGAACACGCGGGAGAAATGCGCCGAGTCGGTGAAGCCCCATTTGTAGGCGATGGTGGTGATCGGTAACGCCTGGTTGCCGGTATCGGCCAGCTCCCTGGCGCTGCGCTCCAGACGCTGGCGCTGGATATAGCGGCAGATACTGTCACCGTCGATCTCGAACTGACGGTACAGCTTGCGCACCGACACGTTCAGTTTTGCTGCCAGCTCGGTCGGTGTCGGCGCATTGGGCAGCGACTCGCTGATGATCTTCTCCGCCAGACGGCGCAGCGGTCGGCCCGGTTCGAGCAACTGTTCGTCGTGGAAGGCGGGGGGCAGCAGGGCGATCAAGGCGTTCTGCAGTGCAGAGCCGTAGTGGTTCTGGGGCGCCGAGCCGAGCTCGCCGTTGGCGATCTGCTGCAGAATGCCCTGTAGCAGGTGCCCGGTCGGGCTTTCCTTCTCCAGCTTGCCGAAGCGCCGCGCCGCCACCGGCAGCAGCGGGTCGACCATGTCCCGGCACAGGTGCACGGAAAGCTGGCGAATCAGGCCCTGCGGCTTCATCTCGAAGGCCTGCGCCGAATCGAGCAGGGCCATGTCGCCGGGGTAGAGCATGAACTCGCGATCACCCTGGTCGATGGCCATCATTCCTTCGCGCTGCATCACCAGGAAGTAGTAGCGATCATCGGCGCGGGCACTGTTGCCACGCTGGCGATTGATGGCCATGGCGTTGGTGCTGATGTCGGCAATCTCCAGGCCGCCCAGGTCGATGCGCTCGATCTCGCCGATGAAAGACGCGTCATGCCAGGACGGACGGGTTTCGAAACGTCCGCAAACGCTGTGAACGTTGTGGTTCCAGCGTTCGAAATCACGGGATGTATGCACGCTCATGGGGCAGCCTCGCTTTATTCTTGGTGTTTTGGTGCGCTGTTTGTGTCGTTTCTGCACACTTGACAAATAACGTGAATGTTCAAGCATTTTTTGAGCCAGAAATTGCCAGGCGATGTCGATTTGAGATCGACGGGCGATTGGCTTCGGGCAGGTGAGTGCCTGCGCCTGTAGTGGGCCGCGGGCAGTGTTCGGAGGGGCTGTGGGGGAGGCCGCAGGGGGCAGAGGAGGGTGGGCCGCTGCCTGTGGCAGGCGGCCCGTTTGTAACTTTTTAGTAGCGGATCATCACCGACTTCAGCTCGGTGTAGTCGTCGATGAAGGCGCTGCCGAATTCGCGCCCGGTACCCGAGGCCTTGATACCGCCGAAGGGCACCGAGGGATCGAGGAAGGTGTGCATGTTGACGTACACCGTGCCGGCCTCGATCTGTGGGATCAGGCGCAGTGCGCGGGACAGGTCGTTGGTCCAGATGCTGGCGGTGAGGCCGAAAGGCGAATCGTTGATCAGCCCTGGCAGCTCTTCTACTTCGTCATAAGGCAGCACGCAGAGAATCGGGCCGAAGGTTTCCTCGTGCAGCAGGCGGTCCTGCGGGCCGTTGGCCAGCACCACGGTCGGCTCGACGAAGTAGCCGGCGCGGGCCAGAGGCTTGCCGCCGCACACCACCTTGCTCTGCTCGCGGGCCAGTTGCAGGAACTGCGCGACCTTGTCGAACTGCGGCTTGTTGGCCAGCGGGCCGAAGTTGACGCTTTCATCCAGCGGTGAACCGATGTTCATGCCCTGCAGTGCTGCGGTGAATTTGGCCAGGGTCTCGTCGAGGCGCGAGCGGTGCACGTAGATGCGCTCCGGTGCGGCGCAGACCTGGCCCTGGTGCACGTAGCCGGTCTGGATCAGGCCGGCCACCGCACCGTCGATATCGGCATCCGGCAGCAGCGCGGCGGCGTTCTTGCCGCCCAGCTCCAGGGTCACGCGCGTGAGGTTGGCGGCCATGGCGCTCTGGCCGACCTTGAGGCCGGTGGGCACCGACCCGGTGAAGGACACCTTGGCCACGTGAGGATGTTCGATCAGGCGGGCGCCGACCTCGCCGGTGCCGTTGAGCACGTTGAATACACCCGCCGGCACGCCGGCCTCGATCGCCAGCTCGGCCAGGCGCAGCAGGGTCAACGGGGTGAACTCGCTGGGTTTGAGCACCAGGGTGCAGCCGGTAGCCAGGGCGGCGGCGATCTTCCACACGCCGATCATCACCGAGAAGTTCCACGGCACGATACCGGCCACCACGCCGACCGGCTCGCGGCGGGTGAAGGCGGTGTACTGTTCGCCGGCCATGGAGGGGAACGACGGGCTCATGGTTTCGCCGTTGATCTTGGTCGTCCAGCCGGCGTAGTAGCGCAGGAAGATGGCGCTCTGGCCGACTTCGAACATGCGCGAGAGGTGGATGGATTTGCCCGAGCACAGGGTTTCCAGCTGCGCCAGTTCCTCGCCGTTGGCTTCCATCAGGTCGGCCAGGCGGTTGAGGACCACGCCGCGCTGATAAGGCGAAGTCTGTGCCCACTCGCCCTTGAAGCTGCGCCGGGCGGCCGCGACGGCCGACTCGACCTCGTCGGCGGTGGCGCAGGTGATCTGTGCGATCACTTCGCCGTTGGCCGGGTTGACGATGGGAACGTGCCGGCTGGAGGTGCCCGCGCGGTACTGGCCGTCGATGAAATGGGCATGGCTGCGCTGGAGGAACTCGCGCACCTGGGGCAGTAACTGGATTTCGCTCATGAAGCACTCCGGAGTTGAGGCGGCCCGAGGTTCTGTGCCTCTGTGGCCGGCTGGGGCATGCGGGCAGCAACGGGCCCGGGCCGAGGGTATCTGGGCGCTATTCATAGCAGCGCCCGCGAGGGTGGAATTGAACGTGAGGGACAGCTTCTTGTAGATGCCTGCCAACCTGGCGCCGGGGATGGATCAGTGGCGTGCGGCCTTGATCCGCTCCCAGGCGCTGTCGAGTACCTGCTTGCGGCGAGGCGGCAGGCCTTCCAGCAGGTAGCTGCGGCGCCGTTGCTCGGCGCTCAGCACCTGGGCCGGGTGTGCGGCGACGAAGGCCTGCATGCTGGGCGAGTCGCTGGGCAGGGGCGCGTAGAAACGGGTGGCGCTGGCGTTACGAATGGCCACGGGTGGATCGATGAGAAAGTCGATCAGGCGATAGGCGAGGTCCGGATGGGCGGCGTGGGTCGGTATCGCGAGGGTATCGATGGTGATGGCCGCTCCCTCGTCGGGAATCTGATAGAGCAACTTCGGGTTGCCCTCCATGGCGCGCAATGCATGGCCGCTCCAGGCCATGGCCAGGCACAGTCGGCCGGCGATCAACTCGTCGACGAACGCCCAGTTGTCCAGGCTGTGCAGCAGTGGCGCGACCTGTTCGAGGCCTTGCAACTGGCGGGTGATCTGCCGGTCGCTGCTGGCCGCCAGGCGCCGGCCACGGTAATTGAGTAGCAGCGAGCCGGTTTCCTCGGCGGCATCCAGCAGGCCCAGACCGCAACCGCTGAGTTGCGCTGCCTGTTGTGGGTCGAACAGCAGGCTCCAGCTGTTGGGCAATAGGCCGCTGTAATGCGCCTGGGCCAGCTGCGGATCGACCACCAGGCCGATGGAACCCCACAGATAAGGCACCACGTGACGGTTGGCGGCGGGGATGCCGGCCAGGGTCGACAGCAGCCATGGGTCGAGGCTGGAATAGTGGCGCAGCCGGCTTGTATCCAATGGCGCCAGGCGGCCCTCGGCGATCAATTGTTCGAGCATGAAATGGCTGGGCATCACCAGGTCATAATCGGTACCGGCAGCCAGTGCCTCGAGCAGTTCGTCGGAGGTGGTGAAACCCTGGTAGTCGACGCTGATACCGGTCTGCGCCCGGAAGTCCTCGAGCACCTGTGGGTCGATGTAGTCCTTCCAGCCATAGACGCGCAGCACTTCCTCGGCATGGGCGGTGGTGCTGGCGAGCAGGAGCAGCAGAACGAGTAGCCGCTTCATCGGAGGGCCTCCTGGCTGGGCGAGTGGAGCGAGAGGCGCCGGCATGGAGCGACGCCTTTGTGTGTCATTCAATCGCCCGTTGCCGGCTGTGGCTTGATCCTGGCGGCCAAGTTGTTGTACCTGGCTGCCAGGTTCTCAACCCTTGAGGAAGCGCTGCGCCAGTCCCAACTGTGATTCGGCCAACTGGTGCAGTGCCTGGCTGATTGCGCTGGTGCGTCCAGCCTGCTGGCTGGTGCGCTCGGTGAAGCCGGCGATCTCGGTGATCTGCTGGTTGATCTGCTCGGCGACCTGGCCCTGCTGCTCGATGGCGGCGGCCATCTGCAGGCTCATGCCGCTGATCTGCGCGACCTCGGCGCAGATGCGCGTCAACGCCTGGCGCGCCTGTTCGGCATCGCTGCTGGCACGCAGGGCCGCCTGTTCGCCGCGTTGTGCGGTGGCCAGGGCCGTGCCGCTGTCCTGACGCAGGCTTTCCAGTGAGCGCTGGATTTCGTGGGTCGACTCTCGGGTGCGTGAGGCGAGGCTGCGCACCTCGTCGGCGACCACCGCGAAGCCGCGGCCGGACTCGCCGGCGCGGGCGGCTTCGATGGCCGCGTTGAGGGCCAGCAGGTTGGTCTGCTCGGCGATGCTCTGGATCACCGTGGCCACGCCGCCGATGGACTCGATGGCCGCCGCCAGGCTGCCAACCGCCTGGCCTATCTCGCTCACCGAGTGACGCATGGTCTGCGCCGAATGCTGGCTGTCATCGGACAGGCGCTCGCCATTGCGTGCCAGCTGATCGGCGTTCTGCGCCGCCTGCGCGGTGTGCTGCAGGTTGCGCGACAGTTCCTGGATGGTGGCGCTCATCTGGTTGATCGCGGCGGCGGTCTGCTCGGTCTCGCGTACCTGGCGATCCAGCTGCTCGACCGAGTGCTCCACCACGTCGGCCGAGGTCTGTGCCTGCTGGCGCAACACCACGCTGTTGATGCAGATGCGCGACATCACCGTGCTCATGCGTGCGCGCTGGCTGTCCAGGGCCATGGCCAGCAGGCTGGTCGGGCCGGGGTGCCGGGCGTGCAGCGGGGTCAGCAACGGGTCGCTGTAGGCCTGCATGTGCTGGGCGAGCAGGGCGCGGCTCAACTGACGCTGACGCAGTGCCGGTTGCAGCCCGGCAAGGCCCAGCGCCAGCAGCAGCGGCGCCCCCAGCGCCAGGGGCAGATAGCCCTGCACAGTGGCCAGCGCCAGGCCCAGGCCGAGCGCCAGTTGCAGGCCATGCCCCAGCAGCAGTTCGCCAAGGCGTTGCAGCGCACTCCACGGCGCCTGGCCGCGCGCCAGGCGCGCATAGAGGCGTTCGGCCTGGCGCACTTGCGCCGGCTCGATGGGTTGGTAGACGGTACCCAGCGCTGCCAGTTTGCCGTCGTCGAACAGCGGCACCACGTAGAGGCTGCGCCACTGCGCGTCGCCCTGCTTGCGACGGATCATCACCGGCGCCGTCCACGGCACACCGGCGTGCAGCGCCTGCCACATGCTGGCGATCACCGCAGCCGGCATGTGCGGATGGTTGAGCAGTTGGTGTGGCTTGCCGAGCAGTTCGTGTTCGGCGTAGCCACTCATGTCCAGGTAGGCGGCGTTGCAGGTAAGCAGAACGCCTTGCGGATCGAGCCGGGAAATCGGCGGCTCCTGGAAACCTGATGGGGTGTTGCTGGCAGTTTGCATGGCACGACTCCTCGGCTGTAACCCGTTGCGGCCTGCCCTGGGGCAAGCCGTCCGATTACCAGTGCATGGCCCGCTCGGCGCGCATCTTGCGCACCATGGCGGCATAGAACTGGGTGGCGAAACCGCTCTCGCGAATCAGCATCGCGGTGAGGTCGGCGCACTTGGCGGCAACGCCGTCTTCCAACGGGTTGTCCTCGCCGCCCAGGGCACCGGCGGCGCACTGGTTCTCGGCGGCGCGCTGCACCGTCCAGAGCAGGAAGAAGGTCTTTTCGATGCTGCTCTCGCCGACCGCGATGCCGTGGTTGCGCAGCACCAGCACATGCTTGTCGCCCAGGCTTTCGATCATCCGCGCCTTCTCGTCATCGAACAGGGTGATGCCCTCGAAGCGGTGGTAGCCGATACGGCCATACAGCTGGGCGCCGTAGAAGTCGTCGTGGGTGAAGCCGCGTTTCTTCTGCACCACGGCGGAGATCGGTGTGGTGTGGGTGTGGATCACGCACTGGATGTCGTCGCGTGCGCCGTGCACGGCACTGTGCAGGGCGAAGCCGGCGGGGTTGCCGTCGTAGGGCGAGGGCTCGAGCTTCTTGCCGTGCAGATCGACCTTGAGCAGGTTGCCCGGGGTGACCTCGCTGTAGTTCAGGCCGAAGGGGTTGACCAGGTAATGGTGCGCGGGGCCAGGCAGGCGCGCGGAAATATGGTTGAAGATGGTCTCGGTCCAGCCGAACCAGTCCACCAGGTGATAGCAGTAGGCGAGCTTGACGCGCAGGGCCCATTCTTCGTCGCTGCAATGGGCGGGCTTGCTGAAATCGGTCATGGCGTTCATGGCGAAGTCTCCTATCAAGGTGCGGGGGAGAGGGCCTGCCCGGACGCACTGCGAAAGCGCGCCAGGGCGAGGATGTCTCAGGTGGTGGGCATGCTCAGGCCCTGGTAGCCGGCCAGTTCGACCACCGCGTCGCCGATCGCGGCGATCTCCAGCGGCCGGCCCTGTTCGTAGTCCTGCAGCATCGAGGTGCGCACCGCGCCCATGCCGGCGCCCAGCTCCATGAAGGTCTGCGGGTCGAAGGCGATGCGCGCGCCATAGGCCGCGGCGGTGAGCAGGGTTTCCTGGAGGATCTTGCCGGCCACCGTCTTCAGCTCGGCCTGGCCATAGAGCTGCTCCAGGGTCGCGCCGGTGACCACCGACAGCGGGTTGGAGCTGAGGTTGGCGATGATCTTGGTCCACAGCTGGTCGCGGATGCGTTCGGTGGCGCGGGCCTCGATGCCGGCGGCGGCGATCAGTGCGCGCACCCGCTCCAGGCGCTCGCTCATCTGCCCGTCCGGCTCGCCGAAGATCATCAGGTGCGGATTGTTCGAGCGCACCACGCCGGGGGCGCTGGTTTCGGCGGTGATGAACACCACGCAACCGAGCACGTGGCGCAGGTCGAGGCTGGCGCTGAGCGCGCCGCCTGGGTCGACCGCCTCGACGCGGCGACCGGCGAAGCGCCCTTCGAGGCCGTGGAAATACCACCAGGGCACGCCATTGATCAACGGCACCACCACGGTCTCGGAGCCGATCAGCGGTTGCAGTTCGGGGAGCAGGCCGGCCAGGGCGGGAGCCTTGGTGCAGATGAACAGCAGGTCCTGTTCGCCAAGCTCGCGGCAGTCATCGCTGGCGCTGACGGGCACGCGATGCTCGCCGTCCAGGTCAGTCAACTGGATGCCGTTTTCGCACAGCGCGGTGAGCGTTTGGCCGCGCGCCAGCAGGCTGACCGGCTGGCCGCTTGTGACCAGGCGCGCGGCGAGGGTGCAGCCGATGGCGCCGGCACCGGCGATGCAGACGCGTAGTGGCTTGGAGTCGGGCATGGATGTGATTCCTTGCGAAGCTGAAGACGGCGCCCGTCAGGCGGGCGCCGTGGGTTCAGGTGGCGAGCATTTCCTGATGCTTGCTGGCCAGGCCGAGGTAGGCCTCGATCACCCGTGGGTCATCGGCCAGCTGCGCGGCCGGGCCCTGCATGGCGATCTGTCCGGTTTCCAGCACGTAGGCGTAGTCCGCCACGCGCAGGGCGGCGCGGGCGTTCTGCTCCACCAGCAGGATCGACACGCCCTGCTGGCGCAGGGTGGTGATGATGCGGAAGATCTCGCGGGTGATCAGCGGCGCCAGGCCCAGGCTCGGCTCGTCGAGCATCAGCAGCTTGGGCTTGGCCATCAGCGCGCGACCGACGGCGAGCATCTGCCGTTCGCCACCGGAGAGGGTGGCGGCCAGTTGCTCGCGGCGCTCCCACAGGCGCGGGAACAGCTCATAGACTTCCTTGAGCGTCTGGCCGTGGTCACGGTGGCCGCTGCGGTGGCGCTGGAAGGAGCCGAGCAGCAGGTTGTCGGCCACCGTCATGCTGCTGAACAGCTCGCGCTTCTCCGGTACCAGGCCGAGGCCGCGGCCGACCATTACCTCGACCTCCGGCACGGCTTCCAGGCTGCCATCGAAGGCGACCCGGCCACGCGAGCCGAGCACGCCCATGATGGCCGAGAGCAGGGTGGTCTTGCCGGCGCCGTTGGGGCCGATCACGGTGACGATCTGGCCCTGGCCGACGCGCAGGCTGGCGTTGGACAAGGCCTCGACCTTGCCGTAGGCGACGCACAGGTCGCTGACCTCCAGCACCGGGTTGCTCACCTGGTTCTGCGTGCGCTGCAGGTTGTGCATGGGCATGTTCATCACTCCGCTCCTCCGAGATAGGCTTCCAGCACCGCCGGATCCTTCTGCACCTCGGCCGGCAGGCCGAAGGCGATGCGCTGGCCGAACTCCATCACCACCACGCGATCGACCAGGCCCATGACGAAGTCCATGTCGTGCTCGACCAGCAGGATCGCCATGCCTTCGCTGCGCAGGCGGCTGAGCAACTGGCCGAGGGCTTCCTTCTCCTTGTGGCGCAGGCCGGCGGCCGGCTCGTCGAGCAGCAGCAGGCAGGGGTTGGCGCACAGCGCGCGGGCGATTTCGAGAATGCGTTGCTGGCCCAGCGCCAGGCTGCCGGCCTCCAGGTACAGGGCGTCACCGAGGCCGACCCGTTCCAGCTGGCGCCGCGCCTCGCCGAGCAGGCGCGCCTCCTCGGCGCGATCCAGGCGCAGGGCAGCGGCGAGCACGCCCTTGCTGCCGCGCAGGTGGGCGCCGAGGGCGACGTTCTCCAGTACGCTCATCTCCGGCAGCAGCTTGACGTGCTGGAAGGTGCGGCTCATGCCCATGCGTGCGATGCGCCGTGAGGGGATGCCGTTGATGCGCTGGCCGCGGAACAGCACCTCGCCGGAGGTGGGTGTATCGACGCCGGAAAGCTGGTTGAACAGGGTGCTCTTGCCGGCGCCGTTGGGGCCGATCAGGGCGAGGATCTCGCCAGCGTGCACCTCGAGGTTCATCGCGTCGTTGGCCACCAGGCCGCCGAAGCAACGGGTCACGTCGCGCGCTTGCAGCAGTACTTCGCCGGCGGCCGGCGCTTCACGCTGTGGCAGCGCGCTGGCCGCGTCGATGGGCAGTGTGGCGCGGCGCGGCTTCCAGCTGTCCGGCAGCAGACGGGTCAGTAGGGGCCACAGGCCACCGGGCGCGCGCTGCATCAGCAGCACGATGGCGATGCCGAAGACGATCACCTCGTAGTTGCCGGTATTGCCCAGCAGTTGCGGCAGCAGATCCTGTAGCCACTGCTTGAGCATGGTCAGCACGCCGGCACCGAGCAGGGCGCCCCAGACGCTGGCAACCCCACCGATCAGCGCCATGAACAGGTACTCGATGCCCATGTGCAGGCCGAACGGCGTCGGGTTCACGAAGCGCTGGGTATGCGCGTAGAGCCAACCGGAGAGGGCGGCGAACAGCGCCGAGATGAGGAAGATCACCATTTTGGCGCGGAAGGTGTTCACGCCCATCGACTCGGCCATCAGCTGGCCGCCCTTGAGCGCGCGGATGGCCCGGCCCTCACGCGAGTCGAGGAGGTTCTGGGTCAGCAGCATGGCGCACAGCAGGATGGCCCAGATCAGGTAATAGATCTTCTCGCCCTTGTCCAAGGCCCAGCCGAACAGGGAGATGCTCGGCAGGCCGCTGACGCCGGTGTGGCCGCCGAGCGACTCCAGGGTGCCGAACAGGTAGTACAGCGACAGGCCCCAGGCGATGGTGCCCAGCGGCAGGTAATGGCCGGACAGCTTCAGCGTCAGCGCGCCGAGTACCAGCGCCACGAAGGCGGTCAGGGCCAGGCCGACCAGCAGGGTCAGCCAGGGCGAGGCGCTGGCCCAGGCCAGCCAGGTTGGCAGGTCTTGCACGGTGGTCAGGTAGGCACTGGTGTAGGCGCCGAGGCCGACGAAGGCGGCCTGGCCGAAGCTGGTCATGCCGCCGACGCCGGTGAGCAGCACCAGGCCGAGCACTACCAGGGTGTACAGGCCGATGTAGTTGAGCAAGGTGACGTAGTAGGGCGGCAGTACCGCTGGCGCCACGGCTAGCGCGGCGACCAGGGCGAGGATCAGGTAGCGCGGTTTCATTCATCGTCCTCCACATGACGGCTGGTGAGGGAGCGCCAGAGCAGGAAGGGGATGATCAGGGTGAAGACGATGATCTCCTTGTAGGTGCTGGCCCAGAACATCGAGAAGGCTTCGATCAGGCCCACGGCGAGCGCGCCCAGGGCCGCCACCGGGTAACTGACCAGGCCGCCGATGATGGCGCCGACGAAGCCCTTGAGGCTGATGACGAAGCCGGAGTCGAAGTACAGGGTGGTGATGGGCGCGATGAGAATGCCCGACAGCGCGCCGATGAACGTGGCCAGGGCGAAGGTGGCCTTGCCCGCCAGGGTCGGCGAGATGCCCATCAGGCGTGCACCCATGCGGTTCACCGCGGTGGCGCGCAGGGCCTTGCCGTACAGGCTGCGTTCGAAGAACAGGAACAGGCCGATGATCAACGCCAGGGACACGGCGATGACCCACAGGGTCTGGCTGTTGAACGTCACCGGGCCGAGCGTCAGGCCGGCTTCGGAGAACGGCTCGGTACGCGCGCCTTCGGGGCCGAACAGCAGCAGGGCGATACCGACCATGGCCACGTGCACGGCGATGGAGACGATCAGTAGCACCAGGGCGCTGGCCGAGGCCAGCGGCTGGAACACCAGGCGGTAGAGCTGCGGGCCGAGCGGCACCACCAGCGCCAGGGTGAGCAGGGCCTGCAATGCCATGGGCAGCTCTGCCAGCGGCAGATAGCGAATCAGGCCGAGCATGGCCAGGGCGTAGGCGAGCTTGAGCGCGATGCGTTTCGGGAAGCGCAGGTGATGGCTGGTGCGAATGGCGTCATACAGATCCATGGCGCAGTCGGCCAGGGTCAGGGCCAGCAGCAGCCAGACCAGTGCGGTGGGGTGGCCGGCCTGGATGGCGGCCATGGTCAGCGCACCGTAGGTGACGAACTCACCCAGCGGGATCAGCAGGATGCGCGTCACGGTGAAGACCAGCAGGATCGACAACGCCAGCAGCGCATAGATGGCGCCGTTGGTGATGCCGTCCTGGCCGAGCAGCAGGGCAATCTGGAAATTCATGTCGGAAACTCTTTTGCGGTATGGGCGTGCGGGTTGGTGCGGCCCGGGCGTAGGGTGGATGACGCTTTTCTCATCCCCCTTGCCGCTACCGGGCCAGGCTCCATCCGGTGGACAGAAAACACTGTCCACCCTGCGGGGCTGGACTCCGCGATCAGTCGCGCTTGAGCAGCGTCCAGGTGCCGTTCTTCACCTGGATCAACTCACGGCCACGTTCGTCGAAGCCGCTGTGATCCTCGGGGCTCATGTTGTAGACGCCCTGGGTGGCGGCGAACTCGTGGGTCGCCTCCAGTGCGTCACGCAGTGCCGCGCGGAACTCGGGCGTGCCGGGCTCGGCCTTGGCGGCGGCCGCCGGAATCGCCTGTTGCAGCAGCAGCCCGGCGTCATAGGTATTGGCGCCGAAGGTGGCCGGCTTGCTGCCGTTTAGCTTCTCGTAGGCGGCCACGTATTCGCCTGCGATGGCCTTGGACGGATGGCTGTCAGGCATCTCATCGAGCACCAGCATCAGGCTGGCAGCGAGGATGGTGCCTTCGACCTTCTTGCCGCCGAGGCGCAGGAAGTCCGGCAGGGCCGCGCCGTGGGTCTGGTACATCTGGCCACGGTAGCCCTGGTCGAACAGGGTGGTCTGCGGCAGTACCGCCGAGCTGCCCGGTGCCGCCACCAGCACGGCATCAGGGCGCGAGGCGAGAATCTTCAGGCTCTGCCCGGTGACCGAGGTGTCCTGGCGCTGGAAGCGCTCGTTGGCAAGCACCTTGATGCCGTGTTCGGCCGCCAGGGCGCTCATCACCTTCGACCAGTTCTCGCCGTAGGGATCGGCGGTGCCGATCAGGCCCAGGGTCTTCACGCCACGGGCGTCCATGTCCTCGACCAGGGCCTTGGCGATCAGGTCGTCGTTCTGCGTGGTCTTGAACACCCACTTCTTCTGCTCGGTCATCGGCACCACCACGGCGGCGGTACCGACCGGCGCCAGCAGCGGCACGCCGGCCTCGGCGACGAACTGGATCACGCCCATGGCGTTGGGCGAACCGCTTGGGCCGATGATGGCGTCGACGTTTTCCTCGCTGATCAGCTTCTTCAGCGCCTTGACGGTGGCGGTGGGGTCGCTGCCGTCATCCAGGGCGATGTACTTCACCTGTTGGTCGCCGGCCTGGGTGGGCAGCAGCGGTACGGAGTTCTTCTGCGGTAGCCCGACCAGTGCAATGGGGCCGGTAGAGGAGGTGATGACACCGACCTTTACCTCGGCCTGTGCGAAGGACGCGCAGACCGCGCTGAGAAGGAGGGTGGACACAGCTCGTTTGAAGTGCATGACGTACTCCGAGGGGTTGCAAGGCTATTGGAGAGACAGAGCCAGTCGGCGTGCGCATCGAGGCGCGATGCACGAATGGTGTGTCGTCTTCTTTTTGTTCTGGCGCCTTGTGGGCGCTGCCGGTGGTTGTCCCGTCCGACACGGGCTGAATTGCACCTCCCGTGCCAGAACGCCGTGCACCGCGCTGTTGCAAGACGTCCAGCCGCCGTGTTCGAGAGGGTTGCGAGTGGGCTGGCGAAGCGCTTGTCAGCCACGTTCGAGGAGGCGCCTGTTGATCGGCTCATGGCCGATGTCATCAGGGCTGACGGCACTTTTCGATTGCCTGAAATGGGTCGTTTCTTAGCGTTTTTTTATCTAAAAAATGATCATTTTCTGCTTTGAAAATGGCGTCATTTGAGGTGCATTTTTTGTGCGATTATCGGCCGTTAAAGTGAGCTTGTCAGATGGCCTGAAAATGCGAGTGCGTGATGATAGTGTTTCTCATGTTAGTGCTAAGTGGTTGATTTTAATGGATTAAAGTACTGATTTTGCGTGAATGTTACAGGGTTTTAGTGTTACCGAACTGCACGGGAATGGTGCTCGAGGTAGCGAAAATGCACCGAATCTACACACTCTTTTTTGGGTGATAATTCAATTGACAATTCACGTAATTCTTCCGATTCTGGATTTACGTGAATCGCGGCTCGTCCTGCGGTTCTGTCGATCAACCGGAACAGCAATGGGTGAAGCAGATGGCGATAGTGGTCGAGAAGCTGACGCTCGGTGAGCATGGCCCCCGTGTGATGGTGAAAGACACCATCGATGTGGCTGGCCATCCCACTCGTGCTTCCAGCCGCGCCCTTGAACATGCGCCGGACGCCGAGTGTCATGCCGAGGTGGTTGAGACGCTGCTGGCAGCCGGCTGTCAGCTGATTGGCAAGACCAGCCTGCACGAGCTGGCCTTCGGCACTACCGGGCTCAATGCCTGGACGGGCACGGCCGAGAACCCGCGCTACCCCGGACGCATTCCCGGTGGTTCCTCCAGTGGTTCGGCCGCTGCCGTGGCTGCCGGTCTGTGCGACTTCTCCCTGGGCACCGACACCGGTGGTTCGGTGCGTATTCCCGCTGCCTGCTGCGGTGTGTTCGGCCTCAAGCCCACCTTCGGCCGTATCAGTCGCGCCGGGGTGATGCCGGCGCAGACATCGCTCGATTGCGTTGGCCCCTTCGCGGCCAGCATCGAGATGCTGATCAGCGCGATGAAGGCCATCGACCCGACCTTCAAGGCGCTGCCGGACGTAACCGGCATCCGCATCGGCGTGGTGCCGGTGCAGGCTCATGCCGAGGTGCAAGCTGCTCTCGATGCCGTGCTCGAGGCGGCGGATTTCGCACAGTGCGAGATGCCGCTGCCCGGCATGCAGGTGGCCTACGACGCTGGCCTGGCGGTGATCAACCGCGAGACCTGGAATGCCTGCGGGCACCTGGTGGAAACCGGCCTGGTGGGCGCCGATGTTGCCGGCCGGCTGCTGGCCGCACGCGAGACCCGCGACGACGCTCTGGCTGACGCCGAACGCTGCCGCGCCGCCTTCACCGCCGAGGTGGACGCCGCCCTGGCGCAGTGCCCGATTCTCGCCCTGCCGACCATGCCGGATTACCCGGCGCGCGTCGCAGACGCGGCCGATACCCGCGCGGCCATCGGCATGACCGCTTTCGTACGCCCTTTCAACCTGACTGGCCACCCGGCATTGAGCATCCCTTTCGAGGGGGCCTCGAAGTTGCCGGTAGGACTACAACTGATCGCCGCCAAGGGCGCTGACGAACTGCTTCTGGCAGTCGCCCGCGAGCTGCTGCGGCGCCTCGAACAATAACCGTGCCCATCCTGGAGAAGCCCATGTCTTCCCTAAGCCAGCTGGATCACCAGCGCCTTGCCCCGATTACCGCGAATGAAGCCTTTCAGGCGCTGCTGACCGATATCCGCGAGCGCGCTCGGCGCGAGGAGTTCGATAAGCAGCGCTACATCTCCCATGACGTCATCGCGCGTTTCAAGGAGCTTGGCGTCTACCGTGCCCTGGTGCCCACGCGCTTCGGCGGCGAGCAGCGCAGCCCCATGGAATTCTGCGAGATGGTGGAGGATGTCTCCGCCGCTGACGGTTCCGCCGGCTGGGTCGCCAGCTTCGGCATGAACCCGGTGTACCTGGCGGCCCTGCCCCTTGAGACGCTGGACAAGGTGTACGCCAACGGCCCGGATGTGGTGTTCGCCGCCGGCATCTTCCCGCCGCAACCGGCCGAGACCATCGACGGTGGCTTCAAGGTCAGCGGCCGCTGGAAGTTCTCCAGTGGCTGCATGGGCGCCGACCTGATCGGCGTCGGCATCAGCCCCAAGACTGGCGAAACCCTGTCGCTGCCGCGCCTGGCCGTGATGCCACGGGAAAAGGTCGGCATCGAGGACACCTGGGATGTGGTCGGCCTGGTCGGAACCGGCAGCCATGACCTAGTACTCGACGGCGTCGAAGTGCCGGAGGAGTGGACCTTCGTCCGGGGTGGCCCGGCCAACCTCGACGAGCCGCTGTTCCGCTATCCGTCACTGTCTTTCGCTACCCAGGTGCTGTCCGTGGTCGGCCTCGGTGTTGCCCGCGCCGCGCTGGATTATCTGGCTGATATGGCCAGTGGTCGCTTCTCCGTTACCGGCGCGCCGGCCCTGGCTGACCGCCCGCTGGCGCAGATGCAGGTGGCCAAGGCCGAAGCCGAGCTGCGCGCTGCCCGCGCCTGGTTCTACGACGCCATGGAAAACGCCTGGGCCAGCGTGCTCGCCGGCGATGTGGTGAGCGTCGAGCAGACCAACCTGCTGCGCCTGTCCTCCACCCATGCTGCTCGTGTGTCGGCTGAGGTGGCGCGCACCGCGCAGATGCTCTCGGGCATGACCGGCGTCTACCGCCACAGCCCGCTGGCGCGCTTCGTCAACGACGCCCAGGTGGTTACCCAGCATGCCTTCATGGGCGACATGACCTACCAGAACGCCGGCGCGATCTTCTTCGGCAACAAGCCGATGCCTGGCTACCTGTAATCGACAACTAACGATTGGTGATTGTGATGACTGATAAAAAAGCCCTGCGTGTCCTGTTCTGCATGGGCATCAACCAGAACTTCTTCGACGCCCCCCGTGAGGAGCAGCTGGAAGTCTGGGCGGCGTTCAGCGCCATGTGGAACGGCATCCACGATCTGCCCGGCGTGACGGTGTTCGGCAACATGGACGACGACCAGAGCATGGTCGGCCCATCCACCGGCTACCCCTGGACCACCTACCTGCTGGCCGACGTGCCGGACATCGAGACGGTACACGCCGCCTGCAACCTGTTCCGCACCACTGCCGTGGGCACCGGCCCGTACAAGTTGTGGCGCTACTGCAAGGTGGAAGCGCGTACCGGCCGTGAACTGATCATCCAGCGGGCCTGAGCCATGAGCCGATCCCTCGAAGCCCGCCTGCACCAGCTGGAAAGCGAGAACGCCGTGCGTGCCTGCATGAACCGCTACATGGTGCTGTGCGACGCGCTCGATGCACGCACCCCGCTGGACGAGTTGGCCGGGTTGTTCACCGCCGACGCCATCTGGGAAGGCAAGGGCGCCAAGTATGCCAAGAGCTTTGGCGGCTATCAGGGGCGCGAGGCGATCCGCGCGATGTTCGCCGGCTACATGACCGAGCCGGCGCACTTTGCTCTCAACGTGCACTTCCTCTGCTCGGAGCTGATCCGCGTGGAGGGCGACGAGGCCAGCGGCAGTTGGGTGATGTTGCAGACCTCTACCTTCGCCAGTGGCGGCTCGCACCTCAACGCGGCGCGGCTGACGGTGCGTTTTCGCGAAGAGCAAGGCGTCTGGCGCATGGCTCATTTTCAGACCGAGAACCTGTTCGGCCGCCCGGTCGATGCATGGAACAGCGATGCCCACCTGCCCGTGCCGGGGCAGACCGAAGAATGACTTTTATGAGTCGGTGACCTGCGCCGACGAGGAGTGACCGTGACCAACCTGATCGAAACCGTGAACCTGGCCAGCTCGCCGGCCGACCTGGTGCTGCATGACCGCGTGCACACCTCCCTGTATACCGATGCCCGTCTCTTCGACGAAGAGCTGGAGAAGGTGTTCTACAGCACCTGGGTATGGGTGGCGCACGCCAGCGAGATTCCCGACAACGGCAGCTACAAGAGCACCTTCATCGGCAAGCAGCCGGTGATCGTCGTGCGTGACCGCAAGAAGGACGTGCACGTGCTGCTCAATCGCTGCCGTCACCGTGGCGCCACCGTCTGTGAGCACAAGAAGGGCAAGACCAACAGCTTCGTCTGTCCCTACCACGGCTGGAGCTACGCCCTCGACGGCAGCCTGCGCGGCGTGCCGCACCCGGAGAGCTACGCCGACTGCCTGGACAAGGGCGAGCTGCCGCTGGTGAGCCTGCGCGTCGAGCAATACAACGGCATGATCTTCGCCACCTTCAAGGATGACATCGAGCCGCTGGAAGACTTCCTCGGCGCGGCCAAGAAATGGATCGACCTGTTCATGAAGCAGGGTGCCGGCTACGGCGTGAAGGTGTCCGGCGAGCATCGTTTCCGCTTCCCCGGCAACTGGAAGATCCAGCTGGAGAACACCACCGACGCCTACCACTTCCCGCTGGTGCACAAGTCCTTCCTGTCCTCGGTGGACGAGCAGACCCTGGAGCTGTTCGATTTCGTCGAAGGTCCGGGCTACGTCGAGGATCTTGGCAACGGCCACAGCGTGATGGTGATGATCCCCGACCTGGTGGATCTGGAAGCCGACCTGGACAAGCCGATCCCCGAGCGCTTCGAGGCGCTGGCCCAGGAGCTGCGTGACGAAGGCATCGAGGAACAGCAGGTACGCCGCATCGTCCGTGCCGTCGGCGGTTCGGGCTTCAACCTCAACCTGTTCCCCAACGTCGCCTGCTCCATGGCCTTCTTCCGCGTGCTGCAGCCGGTCTCGGTGAACGAGACCGAGATTCACCACGCGGTGATCACCATGGACGGCGGCCCGGCCGTGGCCAACCGCTACCGCCTGCGCCTGCACGAGCACTTCCAGGGTCCGATGGGCTTCGGTACCCCGGACGACTCCGAGGCCTGGGAGCGCGTGCAGAAGGGCGCCCAGGCCGGCAGCGACCTGTGGATCATGCTCAATCGCGGCCTGCCCGGTGAGAAGCCGAGCGAGGACGGCCTGGTCAGCGACGTGAGTGCCGAGACCGGCATGCGCGCGGCCTACCAGCAGTGGAAAAAGATGATGTCGGCCTGAGCCGCCGCGCCCCTCTGCCCGCACGGGTGAGAGGGGCCCGTCATGCACCTATTTGAAGAGAACCACTATGAATCTTGAACTGCTCAACCACGTCAGCGCCTTCATCTGGCAGGAAGCGGACATGCTCGACCACGGCGATTTCGACGCCTGGCTGAACCTGTGGGCCGACAAGGGGACCTACATCATCCCCATCGACCCCAACGAGACCGATTTCGAGAACACCCTCAACTACGCCTACGACGACCATCACATGCGCCAGTTGCGTGTGCAGCGCCTGATCGGCGGCGAGTCCATCTCCACCAGCCCGCGTGCCCGCACTGTGCGCAGCCTGTCGCGCTTTCGCGTGCTCGGCGAGGAAGGCGGTGTGGTCACCGTGCGCTGCGCGCAGAACCTGCGCGAGTTCCGCAAGGACGTGCTCAAGCACTACACCGCGGATGTCACCTTCGAGCTCAAGCGCGACGGTGACAGCTTCAAGATCCAGCGCAAGCTGATCCAGTTGATCAACTCGACCGATACCCTCGCCGGTATTGGTTACATCCTGTAGGACGCCGTCATGACTCAGGTAGCTCTCGTCACCGGTGCGGCCCAGGGCCTCGGTCTGTCCATCGCCAACCGTCTGTTCGCAGCCGGTTATGCGGTGGTGATCACCGACCTGTCGCTGGAGCGTGCCCAGGCCGCCGCCGACCGCCTCGATCCGAGCGGCCAGCGCAGCCTGGCACTGCAGCTCGACGTCGCCAGCAAGGCTGACTTCGAGGCAGCACTGGCCGCCGTGCTGGCGCGCTGGGGCGCGCTGCACGTGGCGGTCAACAGTGCTGCGATGACCCGCACCACACCGGTCATGCAGATCAGTCCGGAGGAGTTCGACCTGGTCATGAGCCTCAACACCCGCAGCATCTTCCTCGGCTGCCAGGTACTTGGCGGGCACATGGCAGCTGCAGGCTACGGGCGGATCATCAACATGGCCTCGCTGGCCGGGCAGAACGGCGGCACCGCCACTGGGGCGCACTACGCGGCCTCCAAGGGCGCCATCGTCACCCTGACCAAGATCTTCGCCAAGGAACTGGCCGGCGCCGGTGTGACGGTCAACGCCATCGCCCCCGGCCCCATCGAGTCGCCCGCCGTACATGCGGCGGTGCCGCCGGAGCGCATGGCCGGCTTGCTCGCCAATATCCCGGTGAAGCGTCTCGGTGATGCCGACTTCCTCGGTGATCTGGTGGTACAGCTGGCGCGCCCGGAAGCCTACTTCACCACTGGGGCGACCTGGGATGTGAACGGCGGACTGTTCATGCGTTGAACCCCGCCCGGCAGGCCCTTCGGGTGTGCCGGGCAAACGAAAGAATGCCGCGCGTGCGAGCTGCGGACTGTAACGAACGAGAACAATCAGCACCTCGAAGGGTGCGGGAAGGTCGGTATGACTGAGCAAGTGTTGAACCTGGTGGTACGCAAGCGGCAGGAACAAGGCGAGGGCGTGGTAATCCTCGACCTCGCCGATCCGACGGGCAGCAATCTGCCGGCCTTCGAGGCCGGTGCCCACGTCGATGTCCACCTCAAGCCCGGCCTGGTGCGCCAGTATTCGCTGTGCGGTGACCCGGCCAATGCCGCCGTCTACCGCCTCGGTGTGCTGCGCGACCCAGCCTCGCGCGGCGGCTCGGTGGCCGTCCACGAGCTGCTCAGCGAAGGCGCCCACATCAGCGTCGGCACGCCGCGCAACCTGTTTCCCCTGGCCGCTGGTGCCAGCCGTTCGATCCTCATCGGCGGTGGCATCGGCATCACCCCGATGATCGCCATGGCGCACCAGCTGACCGCCCAGGACAGCCCGTTCGAGCTGCACTACTGCGGGCGTTCGCGTCAGCGTTCGGCCTTCCTCGACGAACTGGCAGGCGCCGACTTCGCCGCCTGCGTGCGCACCCACTTCGATGATGAAGGCGATGCGCAGAAGTTCGACCTGCCGGCCGTACTCGGCCAGCCGGGCGCTGGCGTGCACGTCTATGTGTGTGGCCCGAGCGGCTTCATGGACTGGGTCATCGAGGGCGCGCGCCAGGCCGGCTACGCCGAGGATCACATCCACCGCGAGTACTTCCAGGTGGAGGTCGACGCCAGCGGCGACAGCTTCGAAGTGGTCGCTCAGCGCAGCGGCAAGACCGTTCAGGTCGCCGAAGGCCAGACCATCATCGACGCACTCGCCACGGTTGGCATCAAGGTGGAGATCTCTTGCGAGCAGGGCGTCTGCGGCACCTGCCTGTGCGATGTGCTGGAGGGCGAACCGGATCACCGCGACGTCTACCTGACCGATGACGAGAAGGCCGCCAATGACCAGATTCTGGTCTGCTGTTCGCGCGCCAAGTCGAAAAAACTGGTGCTGGATATCTAACACGCGAGGGCAAGATCATGGTCGACACCACAGGTTTCCGTAATGCCATGGCGCTGCTGGGCGGCGCCGTTTCAGTGATCACCACCGACGGTGCTGCCGGGCGCTGGGGCTTCACCGCCTCGGCCGTGTGCAGCGTCACCGACCAGCCGCCAACACTGCTGGTATGCATGAATCGTTCATCTTTCTCCAATGGCCACTTCAAGCAGAACGGTGTGCTCAGCGTGAACGTGCTGAGTGCCGAGCTGAAGGACATCTCCGGTGTATTCGCCAACCGAGATATGGACTCCGACCAGCGTTTCGCTCAGGCCAGCTGGAGCACGCTGGAAAGCGGCGCGCCGCTGCTGGACAACGCCCTGGTCAATTTCGATTGCCGTATCGCCCAGGCGCATGAGGTGGGTTCGCACACCATCTTCTATTGCGAGGTGCTGGGTATTCGTAACGGCAACAGCCAGGAAGGTCTGGTGTATTTCAACCGCGCCTATCACCGTCTGGGCGAACAGTCGCGGTCGGCCTGCTGAGGCGCTTGGGTGGGCCTTGGTCCCACCCGCCGTCTTGCCAGTGCTGCAGGAATTTCCGAACTAATGTCGGAAATAACGGATGAAGTTTCACTTCATTCTGAAACAGGCAATACCCGTCAATAAGAAACAACTGCCAGATAGTGATAGGCAGTGCCTTGCTACGACCTTTTTTGCAGTAAGTGGTTATAAAAACAAAACTGCGGATTAACTGCCTCGGAACCGGTTAAACCTGTCGCATGCTCAAGCCAGGCCCGATAGAGCCTGGCGAAGCGGACGTTTTACCGATCTCGGTTATATCAACTGCCAATTAATCTGCTTCCACTCATTGTGCCTTGCACAGGTAACAAAGGATCAAAACAATGTTCCAGAACAACTGGCTGGCCAGCAGCATTGGTGCTGTGGGCCTGATGGGCATGTTCACGTCTATTTCCGCCCAGGCGGACTTTCTCGACGATCGGCAAGTCAGTCTTGGCTTGCGCAACTTCTATATTGATCGTGACTTCAAACAACATGACGCGCCCAAGTCGCGTATTGGCAGCTGGACGCAGGGTTTCGATTTTCGCGCCATTTCCGGCTATACCGAAGGCACCGTGCAGTTCGGTCTCGACCTCTCTGCGCAATATGCCTATCGCCTCGATGGCGGTGGTGGTCGCGGCCCTGACAGCATCATTCCGTACGACGACAGCAAGGGTGAGCAGGTCCGTGATTACGGCCGCGCCGCACTGACCGCCAAGATGCGTTACTCCAAGACCGAGCTGAAGATCGGCGAGCATCGCCCGACGCTGCCGGTGGCTTTCTACGATGACTCTCGCCAGCTGATCACCACTTACCACGGCTTCATGCTGGAGTCGCGCGAGGTGGACAAGCTCACCTTCACCGCCGGCCGCTTCACCGAGATCAGCAGCCGTGAGTCGTCCAACCGCGAGAAGATGTACCTGTTCAACGGGCCGAACATTCAGCGCCGCAGTGATGGCCTGAACTTCGCCGGTGCCACCTATGCCTTCAGCCCGGCATTCTCGGCGACCTACTTCTATGGTCAGCTGGAGGATATCTACCAGCAGCAGTACCTCGGTGCGACCTACAACGCCGACCTGGGCAACGGCTTCGGGCTGAAGACCGACCTGCGTTACTTCGACAACCGTGAAGATGGCAAGGCGCTTTACGGCGACATCGACAACCGCTCCTACGGCGCGATGACCACCTTGCGCAAGGGCTCTCACGCCATCGGTGTCGGCTACCAGCGCATGCTCGGCGACAGCACCTTCCCCACGCTCAATGGCTACGCACCACAGCCGTACCTGGTGAACTGGTCCACCGTGGCCTTCGTCAAGCCCAACGAAAGCTCCTGGCAACTGCGCTACGACCTGGACTTCGCCGGCTACGGTGTGCCGGGCCTGAAGCTGATGACCCGCTACCTGCGCGGCACTGGCATCGACCGGGGCAGCAACGATCTGGATCAGAACGTCGAGAGCGAGCGCAACATCGTCCTCGGCTACGTGGTGCAGGACGGCCCGCTCAAGGGCGTGGGCTTCGAGTGGCGCAACATCGACGTGAAGACCCGTTACGGCAACGGCGCGGCGTCGGGTGCCGATTACCAGGAAAACCGCCTGATCACCTCCTACACCTTCAAGTTCTGACCGACGGCGGGGCCGGGTGCAGATCCGGCTCCGCCTGCATTCACAGGCTGCGAGAAGACGATGCGACTCTACGAACTGATCACCTTCACCTTGCGCGTACGCACCCCGGCCGAAGCGCTGAAACGTCTGCGCGAAACCCTCGCCGAGGCGCGTGACGGCTGCGTGCTGATGGGCTGCTGGGCGTCGGAAATCGGCCCACTGAACCAGGTCGCCGTGCTGCGTGGATTTCGTGACGAAACGGCGCGGCAGGTTGAGCGCGAGCGCTTCCTCCAGGCACCGGATGCCTTCGGCATCGAAGCCTTCATGCTCGACATGAAGGTGGAAAACTACACGCTGTTTCCCTTTCTCGAACCGCTGGCGCCCGGCAAGCACGGGCCGTTCTACGAGCTGCGCGAATACAACCTGATTGCCTCCGGCCTGGCGCCGACGATGGCAGGCTGGGAAAAGGCCGTCGGCCCGCGCACCGGGCAGGATTATTCAGCGGTCTACGCGGCGTTCTTCGCCACCGACGGACGCACTCCGCGCTACCTGCACATCTGGCCCTACGCCAGCCAGGAGCAGCGCCTGGACGTGCGCACCCGTGCCGTCGCCGACGGCGTCTGGCCACCTGAAAACTCCGGGTCGCAACTGCGCGAGATGCATTCCACCCTCTATCTGCCGGCGGCGTTTTCGCCGTTGCAGTAGCAGGTGAACCTTTTCATGCCCGTCTTGCTCCTTGCGGGCTTTTTTCTTTCTCTGCGCTCAGCGTTGGCTGGCGCGCGACAGTTGGTCGACCATTGCCAGGCAGTGATCGAGCGCTGGCGAGGCGTCGCCGATACGCTGGCTGATGATGATCGGCGAGGTGGCCTGCGCTTCCTGCAGCGGCGCGTAGTCGATGTCGACGCGGTGCAGCACCTGCACCGAGGCCGGCACCAGGGTGATGCCGATACCGGCAGCGACCAGGCCGATGGCCGTCTGCAGTTCGTTGGTCCATTGCGCCACGCGAATCTGCAGGCCGTGCGCGTCGAACAAGGCCAGCACATGATCGGCGTAGCTCGGCCGCGGATTACCCGGATACAGCACGAAGGGCTCGCGGGCCAGCTCGGCCAGGCTCACCGGGCCTGGCAGCAGCGCATGCCCGGCGGGCAGGGCGGCAACCAGCGGGTCGAGGGTCAGCACCTGCTGCTGTACGGCCGCGTCGTCGATATGGATACGACCGAAGCCGATGTCGATGCGTCCGGCCTTGAGTGCCTCGACCTGTTGCACCGTGGTCATTTCCGACAGCCCCAGCTCCAGGCCGGCGTCGCTACGCAGGCGCCGGATCAGCTCCGGCAGCACGCCGTAGAGCGTGGACGGGGCGAAACCGATGCCGAGCCAGGCTTTCTCGCCCGAGCCGATGCGCCGGGTACTGTCGCAGACCTTGCCCAGTTGCTCGAGCAGGGTGCTGGAGTGCTCGTGGAAGAAGCGTCCGGCCTCGGTCAGGCGCAATGGCCGGCCACGCTCGAGCAGCGTCACGCCGAGTTCGTCCTCGAGTTGCTGGATCTGCCGGCTCAGCGGCGGCTGGGCGATGTGCAGGCGTTCGGCGGCGCGGGTGAAGTTGAGGGTTTCGGCGAGCGCCTGGAAATAGCGCAGGTGGCGAAGCTCCATGGGCGGCTTTCCTCTGAAATTGACGATACCTTAAGGGTATTGTTGCAGACAAAATCAATATTGGAACCTGCCAAAATGCAGGATCAATATCCCATCACATACATGAACAACCTGATGGGTATTGAAATGAGCCACGCCGCGATCGAGTCGCTCGAAGCGATCATCGTCGACCTGCCGACCATCCGCCCGCACAAGCTGGCGATGCACACCATGCAGAACCAGACCCTGGTGATCCTGCGCCTGCGCTGCGCCGACGGCATCGAGGGCATCGGTGAAGCCACCACCATCGGTGGCCTGTCCTATGGCAACGAGAGCCCGGACAGCATCAAGGTCAACCTGGACTGTCACTTCGCGCCGCTGTTGATCGGTCAGGACGCCAGCAACATCAACGCCTGCATGCAGCGCATCGACCGTGTGGTGAAGGGCAACACCTTCGCCCGTTCCGCGGTGGAAACCGCGCTGCTCGATGCCCAGGGCAAGCGCCTCGGTCTGCCGGTCAGCGAAATCCTCGGCGGCCGCGTGCGCGACAGCCTGGAAGTGGCCTGGACCCTGGCCAGCGGCGACACCCGCAAGGACATCAGTGAGGCCGAGCAGATGCTCGAAGCCCGTCGCCATCGCATCTTCAAGCTGAAGATCGGTGCCGGCGAGGTGAACAAGGACCTGGCTCATGTCATCGCCATCAAAAAGGCCCTGGGTGAGCGCGCCAGCGTGCGTGTCGACGTCAACCAGGCCTGGGACGAAGCAGTGGCACTGCGCGCCTGCCGCATTCTCGGGGACAACGGCATCGACCTGATCGAACAGCCGATCTCGCGCCACAACCGTGGCGGCCAGGTGCGCCTGAACCAATCCAGCCCGGCGCCGATCATGGCCGACGAGTCCATCGAGTGCGTGGAAGACGCCTTCAACCTGGCGCGCGACGGCGCTGCCCCGGTGTTCGCCCTGAAGATCGCCAAGAACGGTGGCCCGCGCGCCGTACTGCGCACCGCCAGCATTGCCGAGGCGGCCGGTATCGGCCTGTATGGCGGCACCATGCTCGAGGGCAGCGTCGGCACGCTGGCCTCGGCCCATGCCTTCATTACCCTGAACAAGCTGGCCTGGGACACCGAACTGTTCGGCCCGCTGCTGCTGACCGAAGACATCGTCACCGAGCCGCCGCTGTACCGTGACTTCCAACTGCACGTGCCGCGCCTGCCCGGTATCGGCCTGACCCTCGACGAGGAGCGCCTGGCGCGCTTCCGCCGTTCCTGATCCAGCCTGAAGGAGGAAAGCCAACATGCTGTTCCACGTGAAGATGACCGTGAAGTTGCCGGTCGACATGGACCCCGCCCAGGCGGCCAAGCTCAAGGCCGACGAGAAAGAACTGGCCCAGCGCCTGCAGCGCGAGGGCAAGTGGCGCCACCTGTGGCGCATCGCCGGGCACTACGCCAACTACAGCGTCTTCGACCTGGCCAGTGTCGAGGAACTGCACGACACCCTCATGCAGTTGCCGCTGTTCCCTTACATGGAGATCGAGGTGAACGGCCTGTGCCGCCACCCGTCTTCGATCCACCAGGACGATCGCTGATCAATCTTCCAGTCGATAAAAACAAGATGAGGAAATAATCATGGGCATCAAACTGTCGCACACCGAAAGCGTGCAGAAGTTCTTCAAGGAGGTCAGCGGCCTCGACAACGACCAGGGCAGCCCGCGCATGAAGGCGCTGGTCAACCGCATCCTGCTGGACAGCATCCGCCTCATCGAGGATATGGAAGTCACCACCGAGGAGTTCTGGAAGGCGGTCGACTACCTCAACCGCATGGGCGCGCGCAGTGAAGCCGGCCTGCTGGTGGCTGGTCTGGGCCTGGAGCACTATCTCGACCTGCTGCTCGATGCGCAGGACGAAGCGGCCGGCCTGCTCGGCGGCACCCCGCGCACCATCGAAGGCCCGCTGTACGTGGCCGGCGCGCCGCTGAGCGAAGGCGAGGCGCGGATGGACGACGGTACCGATCCGGGCACACCGATGTATCTGCACGGCCAGGTGCTCGATGTCGACGGCAAGCCGGTCGCCGGTGCCGTGGTTGACCTGTGGCACGCCAACACCAAGGGCACCTACTCCTACTTCGATTCGCGCCAGAGCGAGTTCAATCTGCGCCGCCGCATCGTCACCGACGCCGATGGCCGCTACCGCGCGCGCAGCATCGTGCCGTCCGGCTACGGCTGCCCGCCTGATGGCACCACCCAGGAAGTGCTCAACCTGCTCGGTCGCCACGGCAACCGCCCGGCACACATCCACTTCTTCATCTCCGCGCCTGGCTATCGTCACTTGACCACGCAGATCAACCTGGCCGGCGACGAGTACCTGTGGGACGACTTCGCCTATGCCACCCGCGATGGCCTGATCGGTGACATCGCCTTCGTCGAGAACGAAACCGCCGCGCGTGACCATGGTTTCCAGGGCAATCGCTTCGCCGAAGTGAAATTCGACTTCCAGCTGCAGAGTGCTCCTGCACCTGACGCCGAGCAGCGCAACGCTCGTCCGCGCGCTCTGCAATAAACCGGGTGCCAACCACCCCTTTATAGCCGGCTTCAGGGCCGGCTTTTTTTATTCTGTCGCGCGTCGCAGGGCGCTTGTGGAATCGGGCTGGGAGCCGGACAGGCTTTGCGGCATCATCACTGGCATCCGCCTTTGGTGCTCCCGATGAACATCGACACCCGAATCAAATTCCGCCACTTGCTGTGTTTTCTGGAAATCGCCCGCCAGCGCAGTTTCGCCAGGGCGGCCGATGCGATGGCGGTCAGCCAGCCGGCAATTTCCAAGACGCTCAAGGAGCTGGAGGAGATTCTCCAGGCCAGTCTGTTCGAACGCGGCAAGAACGGGGTGAGCCTGACCGCTGCCGGGGTGGCGTTCATGCGCTATGCCGGGCCTTGCGTGCAGGCGCTGCGTGATGGCGTCAGCAGCCTGCGCGATGGCGAGCACGAGGCCGGGCAGGTGCGGGTCGGTGTGCTGTCTACCGTCGAGAGCCTGCTGATGCCCGAAGTGGTCGGGCGTCTGCATCAGCGTCATGCGGCGCTGGTGGTCAGCGTGGCCACCGGGCCCGGTGCCTACCTGCTGGGTCAGTTGCGCGTCGGTGAGCTGGATCTGGTGATCGGCCGCATGACCGACAGCCCGGACATCCAGGGCCTGACCTTCGAGCACCTGTACAGCGAGTCGATGACTCTGGTGGTGCGCCCGGGGCATCCGTTGCTGGCCGCCGGTGAGGATGCGCTGAGACGGCTGGGCGATTACCCATTGGTATTGCCGACGACCGGCACCACCATCCGTAAACATGCCGACAGCCTGTTCGTGCAATGCGGGGTGACGCCTTCGCGGCAGCGGCTGGAAACCCTCTCGCCGGCCTTGAGTCGGCGTTACGTGCTGTGTAGCGACGCGCTGTGGGTCGCCCCGCAGGACTCGGTATGCCTGGATGTGCGCCGTGGCGAGCTGGCCGAGCTGCAACTGCCGGTACGCGAGCCGGGCGGCTCGGTGGGTATCTGCCGTAACAGTGCGCTGGGCCTGTCGCTGGCGGGGGAGCGCTGCTGCGATGTGCTGCGCGAGGTGGCGCAGGCCTATCGCGATGGGCATTTTCCATAACCATTTGGTTATGAACTGACGGCGTCTTTTCAATTTTCAGCTGCACTGCATTGGCCGAGACTGCGCCAACCTGCCGGGGCAACATGCCCCTCGCACGACTCCACAATATTCACAACAGGAGTGCAGCATGCCTGCCGAGGACAACCGTCGCTTTGCCATTCGCGACCGCAACTGGCATCCGAAAGCCTTCACCCCCGACTACAAGACCTCCATCGCCCGCTCGCCGCGCCAGGCGCTGGTGAGCATCCCGCAGTCGATTTCCGAGACCAGCGGCCCTGACTTCTCGCACCTGCAGTTCGCCGAGCACGACAACGACCTGCTGCTCAACTTCAACAACGGTGGCCTGCCCATCGGCGAGCGCATCCTCGTCTCCGGTCGGGTCATGGACCAGTACGGCAAGCCGATCCCGCATACCCTGGTGGAAATGTGGCAGGCCAACGCCGGTGGCCGCTACCGGCACAAGAACGACCGCTACCTGGCGCCGCTCGATCCCAACTTCGGTGGCGTCGGCCGTGCGCTGACCGACAGCGAAGGGCGCTACATCTTCCGCACCATCAAGCCCGGCCCCTATCCGTGGCGCAACAACCCCAACGACTGGCGCCCGGCACATATCCACTTCTCCATCAGTGGCCCGTCGATCTCAGCGCGTCTGATCACCCAGCTGTACTTCGAGGGTGATCCGCTGATCCCGTTGTGCCCGATCGTCAAGTCCATCGCCAACCCGGACGCCGTGCAGACGCTGATCGCCAAGCTCGACATGAGCACGGCCAATCCGATGGATTGCCTGGCCTATCGCTTCGATATCGTGCTGCGTGGGCAGCGCCAGACCCATTTCGAGAACCGTTAATGAGCCGCCCAGGATCTGCTGCGCGTCGGCCAGACTGCGTTAAAAACGGCTTCGGAATGCTCATTTACTACTCGTAAACTGCGCTTCCTCAGCCCTTTTTGCCTTGTCTGGTTCTAGCTCGCTAGATCCTGAGCAGGCTCATAGGAGGATGACCATGCCTGTTGAATTGCTGCCGGAAACCCCCTCGCAAACCGCCGGCCCCTACGTGCATATCGGCCTGGCCCTGGCTGCGGCCGGCAACCCGACCCGCGAGCAGGAAATCTGGAATCAGATGGCCAAGGCCGAGGTGCCGGGCGAACACATCGTGCTGCTCGGCCACGTCTATGACGGCAACGGCCACCTGGTGCGCGATGCCTTCCTTGAGCTGTGGCAGGCCGACCATCAGGGCCAGTACGACGAGGATTACGACCAGTCCAAACCCTTCAATGGCTTTGGCCGCACCGCCACCACCTTCGATGCCGGCAGCGAATGGTTCGCTTACACCGTCAAGCCGGGTGTGCTGAATAACGCAGCCGGCGTGCCGATGGCGCCGCATATCAACGTCGCGCTGTTCGCCCGTGGCATCAACATTCACCTCAACACTCGCCTGTATTTCGAGGACGAGGCCGAGGCCAATGCCAAGGATCCGGTACTCAACCTGATCGAGCAGCCGCAGCGCCGCGAGACGCTGATCGCCAGGCGCTGCGAAGTGGACGGCAAGCCGGCCTACCGCTTCGATATCCACATTCAGGGGGACGCCGAGACGGTCTTCTTCGACTTCTGAGTGGTGCACGCAGGCCGCGCGCTTCATCGAGGCGCCCGGCCTGCGGCTCGCTGATGCCCCGCTTACGGATCAACAGCGCCGTGGTTTCAGCCTCACTGGACAGCCGTTTTCTGTGGCTATTTACGATAACCGCACGATGGTTCGATAATCGCCAGATGCTGTCAGCCCAGTCTCGGAGGCCCCATGAGCGAAAACCGTCCGCCGCTTACCAGTCTTGCCCCGCCGCCCTACGTGTCGCCGGCCAAGCGTATCGAGGAGTTCGCCGGCGACCCCAACTTCATGAGTTCCCTGGCTCGTGGTCTGGCGGTGATCAACGCCTTCCAGGAGCGCAAGCGTCACCTGACCATCGCGCAGATCAGCCACCGCACCGAGATACCGCGCGCCGCCGTGCGCCGCTGCCTCTACAGCCTGATGAAGCTGGGCTACGTGACCACCGACGGGCGCACTTACTCGCTGTTGCCCAAGGTGCTGACCCTGGGCCACGCCTACCTGTCTTCGACGCCGCTGGCGGTGTCCGCGCAGCCGTTTCTCGACCGTCTCAGCGAACAGCTGCACGAAGCCTGCAACCTGGCCACGCTGGAAGGTGAACAGGTGCTCTACATCGCCCGTTCGGCGATTCCGCAGCGACTGATCTCGGTGGACCTGAGCGTCGGCAGCCGACTGCCTGCGTACTGCACGTCCATGGGCCGCATCCTCCTCGCCGCACTGGACGATGACCAGCTCCAGGATTACCTGGCCCACGCCGAGCTGCAGGCCAAGACCAGTCGTACCTTGCACACTCCCGACGCACTGTGGGAGTGCCTGCAGCGCGTACGCCAGCAGGGCTGGTGCATCGTCGACCAGGAGCTGGAGCAGGGCCTGCGTTCGCTGGCGGTGCCGGTGTACGACTCGGCCGGCCATGTGCTGGCGGCGATGAACATCAGTACCCACGCCAGTCGCGTGCCCACCGCCGAACTGGAAAAGCGCTTCCTACCGCTGATGCTCAGTGCCAGTCGCGAGTTGAGTGGCCAGTTGTTCCGTCCAGCCTGAAGGTGGAAGTCGTTCGATAATCGCCCGGTATGGCGATTATCGGATTGTTCTTGTTCGGGCCGTTTTCTAAGGTTGCAGTCACCCGGTACCTGCAAACTGACGAGAACACCAAGATGGCCGACATCATCACGCTGCGCGAAGCCATTTCGCGCCATGTTCACGACGGCGATTGCATCGCCCTCGAAGGCTTCACTCACCTGATTCCCACTGCCGCCGCTCATGAACTGATCCGCCAGGGCAAGAAAGACCTGCACCTGGTACGCATGACCCCGGATCTGGTTTACGACCTGCTGATCGGTGCCGGTTGCGCGCGCAAGCTGACCTTCTCCTGGGGCGGCAACCCCGGCGTCGGTTCGCTGCACCGCCTGCGCGATGCGGTCGAGAAGCACTGGCCGCACAAGCTGGAGATCAGCGAGCACAGCCACGCGGCCATGGCCAACGCTTACGTCGCCGGTGCCTCCAACCTGCCGTTCGCCGTGTTGCGCGGCTACCAGGGTTCCGACCTGGTCAAGGTCAACCCGGACATCAAGTTCATCGACTGCCCATTCACCGGCGAGAAGCTGGCGGCCATCCCCAGCGTGCGCCCGGACGTCACCGTGATCCACGCGCAAAAGGCCGACCGCAAGGGCAACGTGCTGATCCAGGGCATCCTCGGCGTGCAGAAGGAAGCCGCCCTGGCGGCCAAGCGCTGCATCGTCACGGTCGAAGAAATCGTCGACGACCTGCAGGCGCCGATGAATGCCTGCGTGCTGCCGACCTGGGCCATCAGCGCGGTGTGCGTGGTGCCTGGCGGCGCCCATCCGTCCTACGCCCATGGCTACTACGAGCGCGACAACCGCTTCTATCAGGATTGGGATCCGATTGCCCGCGACCGCGACACCTTCACTGCCTGGATCGATGAGTACATCCGTGGCACCGAGGATTTTGCGCAGTACCAGGCGAAAGTGAATGGGGAGGCCAAGTGATGAGCGAGTTCAACACCAATGAAATGATGACCGTGGCCGCTGCCCGTCGCCTCGGCAATGGCAGCGTCTGCTTCGTCGGCATCGGCCTGCCATCCAAGGCCGCCAACCTGGCGCGCCTGACCCACGCCCCGGAAGTGGTGCTGATTTATGAGTCCGGCCCGATTGGCGCCAAGCCGAGCGTGTTGCCGCTGTCCATCGGTGATGGCGAGCTGGCCGAAACCGCCGACACCGTGGTGCCGACCGGCGAAATCTTCCGCTACTGGCTGCAGGGCGGGCGCATCGACGTCGGCTTTCTCGGCGCCGCCCAGGTCGACAAGTACGGCAACATCAACACCACCGTGATCGGTGACTATCACAACCCGAAAGTGCGCCTGCCGGGTGCCGGTGGCGCGCCGGAAATCGCAGGCTCAGCGAAGAAGGTGCTGATCATCCTCAAGCAGGGCCATCGCACCTTCGTCGACAAGCTGGCCTTCATCACCTCGGTCGGCCATGGCGAGGGCGGGGATCACCGCAAGCAGCTCGGTCTGCCGGGCGAAGGCCCGGTGGCGATCATCACCGACCTGTGCATCATGGAGCCGGAAGCCGGCACCAACGAGTTCATCGTTACCTCGCTGCATCCGGGCGTAACCCGCGAGCAGGTGATCGAGAACACCGGCTGGCAGATTCGCTTCGCCGACAGCGTGACCACCACCGAGGCGCCAACCGCCGCCGAACTGGCCGCGCTGCGTGACCTGGAGGCCCGCACCGCCAAGGCCCACGGTCAGGCTGGAGGTGAAGAATGAGCCGCGAGGTCTTCATCTGCGACGCCATCCGCACGCCGATTGGCCGCCTCAATGGCGCGCTGTCGGCGGTACGCGCCGATGACCTGGCGGCGATTCCGCTCAAGGCGCTGATCGAGCGTAACCCGCAGGTCGACTGGAGCGCCGTGGACGAAGTGTTCATGGGCTGCGCCAACCAGTCCGGCGAGGACAACCGCAATGTGGCGCGCATGGCGCTGCTGCTCGCCGGCCTGCCGGAAACGGTGCCGGGTGTGACCCTCAATCGCCTGTGCGCCTCGGGCATGGAGGCGGTGGGCGCCGCCTTCCGTGCCATCGCCTCGGGTGAGATGGAGCTGGCCATCGCTGCCGGCGTCGAGTCGATGACCCGCGCGCCTTACGTGATGGGCAAGGCCGACAGCGCCTTCGGCCGTGGCCAGAAGCTGGAAGACACCACCCTGGGCTGGCGCTTCGTCAACCCGTTGATGAAAGCGCAGTACGGCGTCGACCCGATGCCGGTCACCGGTGACAACGTCGCCGAGGACTACGGCGTCAGCCGCGCCGATCAGGACGCCTTCGGCCTGCGCAGCCAGCAGCGTGCGGCTTCAGCTCAGGAGTGCGGTTACTACGCCGAGGAAATCGTCCCGGTGGTGATCAAGAGCAAGAAGGGCGAGATCGTCGTCGACCGTGACGAGCACCCGCGTGCCGACACCACCGCCGAAGGCCTGGCCAAGCTCAAACCGGTCAACGGCGAAGGCAAGACCGTCACTGCCGGCAACGCCTCGGGCCTCAATGACGGCGCCTCGGCGATGATTCTGGCCTCCGCTGAAGCGGTGCAGAAGTACGGCCTCAAGCCGCGCGCCAAGGTGCTGGGTATGGCCAGCGGCGGCGTCGCGCCACGCATCATGGGCGTCGGCCCGGTGCCGGCGGTGCGCAAGCTGCTGGCGCGGCTGAACCTGAGCATCGAGCAGTTCGACGTGATCGAGCTGAATGAAGCCTTCGCCGCCCAAGGCCTGGCCGTGACCCGTGACCTCGATCTGCCGGACGACAGCGCCAAGGTCAATCCGAACGGCGGCGCCATCGCCCTCGGCCACCCGCTGGGCATGAGCGGCAACCGCCTGGTGCTGACCGCCGTGCATCACCTGGAAAAGACCGGCGGCAAACTGGGCCTGGCGACCATGTGCGTGGGTGTGGGGCAGGGCCTGGCACTGGCCATCGAGCGGGTGTGAGGTTCTGAGCCCTGTGGGAGGCGCTTCAGCGGCGACACTTTTAATCGGTCGCGGCTAAAGCCCCTCCCACAGACACCCTCCGTGCGCGGCCCCGCCGGTTGATGCCACACTAGCCGTACATTTTTCCCAGGAGCGTTGCGCGCGTGAGCAACCAACTTTTCGATGCCTACTTCACCGCGCCGGCCATGCGCGCGATCTTCTGCGATGCCGGCCGGGTGCAGGGCATGCTCGACTTCGAGGCCGCCCTGGCGCGGGCCGAGGCGCGCGTGGGGGGGATCCCCGCCGAGGCCGTGGCGCCCATCGAGGCCGCCTGCAAGGCCGAACTCTACGATTACCCGGCGCTGGCCCATGCCATCGCCACGGCGGGCAATTCCGCCATCCCGCTGGTCAAGGCATTGGGCAAGCGCATCGCCGCCGAAAACCCTGAGGCCGAGCGCTACGTACACCTTGGTGCCACCAGCCAGGACGCCATGGACTCCGGCCTGGTGCTGCAACTACGCGCCGCCATCGGCCTGCTGGAAAGCGATCTGGCGACGCTGGCCGATGCCCTGGCGGCGCAGGCCGAACGCCATATCGATACACCGCTGGCCGGGCGCACCTGGCTGCAGCAGGCCACGCCGGTCACCCTCGGCATGAAGCTCGCAGGCGTACTCGGCGCGGTCACCCGTCATCGTCAGCGCCTAAAAGAACTCAAGCCGCGTCTGCTGTGCCTGCAGTTCGGCGGTGCCTCCGGCAGCCTGGCGGCGCTCGGTGACGACGGCTGGGCCGTCAGCGCAGCGCTGGCCCAGGAGCTGGATCTGAAATTGCCCGAGCAACCCTGGCACACCCAGCGTGATCGCCTGGTGGAATTCGCCAGCCTGCTGGGAATGATCGCCGGCAGCCTGGGCAAGCTGGGGCGCGATCTGAGCCTGCTGATGCAGACCGAGGCCGGCGAAGTCTTCGAGCCGTCAGCACCGGGCAAAGGTGGTTCTTCGACCATGCCGCACAAGCGCAACCCGGTCAGCGCCGCCGTGCTGATCGGCGCCGCCACCCGTGCGCCGGGCCTGGTGGCGACCATGCTGAGCGCCATGCCGCAGGAACACGAGCGCAGCCTCGGCCTGTGGCATGCCGAGTGGGAGTGCCTGCCAGAGCTGTGCTGTCTGGTCTCCGGCGCCCTGCAGCAGGCGTTGCTGGTGGTGCCGGGCCTGGAGGTGGATGGCGCACGCATGCGCGCCAACCTGGAGCTGACTCAGGGGCTGCTGCTGGCCGAGGCGGTGAGCATCGCCCTGGCGCAGAAGATTGGCCGAGACGCCGCTCACCACCTGATCGAACAATGCTGCAAACAGGCCGTGCGTGAGGGCGCTCATCTGCGCACCGTGCTCGGCGCCAATGCCGAAGTCATTGGCCAGCTTTCTGCCGCCGAGCTGGATCGTCTGCTCGATGCGGCGCATTACCTGGGCCAGGCTCGCCGTTGGGTCGAGCGGGCCGTTGCCGAGCATAACCAACTTTCGCGTTAGGAGCTGTCCATGCCTGCCGTACGTCTCGCCGATGGCGATCTGAACTACCTGCTCGAAGGCCCGGCCGGTGCGCCGGTGCTGGTGCTGTCCAATTCCCTGGGCACCGACCTGCATATGTGGGATGCGCAGATTGCGGCCTTCACCCAGCACTTCCAGGTGCTGCGCTACGACACCCGTGGCCACGGCGCCTCGCTGGTCAGCGCGGGCCCGTACAGCATCGAGCAGAATGGCCGCGATGTGCTGGCCCTGCTCGATGCGCTGGGCATCGCCAAGGTGCATTTCTGTGGCCTGTCCATGGGCGGGCTGATCGGTCAGTGGCTGGGCATCAACGCGCCCGAGCGTATCGAGCGCCTGGTGCTGTGCAACACCGCCGCCAAGATTGGCACGCCGGAAGTGTGGAATCCGCGCATCGAAACCGTACTGGCCGGAGGCGCGCAGGCCATGCGCGATCTGCGCGATGCGTCGATCTCGCGCTGGTTCACCGCCGACTTCGCCGAGGCCAATCCGGGCAAGGTCGAGCCCATCGTCGGCATGCTGGCGCAGACCTCGCCCGAAGGCTATGCCGCCAACTGCGCGGCGGTGCGCGATGCCGACTATCGCGAACAACTCGGCAGCATCAGCGCGCCGACGCTGATCGTCTGCGGCAGTGGCGACCCGGTCACCACCCCCGAGCATGGCCGCTTCATGCAAGAACGCATCGCTGGCGCCGAGCTGGTGGAGTTCCATGCCGCGCACCTGTCCAATGTGCAGGCCGGTGACGAGTTCAGCCAGCGGGTACTGGTTTTTCTGACGGCCTGATCTGGTAGGAGCGGCTTCAGCCGCGATGCGACTTCGCGGCTAAAACGCAATGCCGCCCAGCCGCTCCTGCAGATCCAATTCGAGGATTGATCGATGGACGAGAAACAACGCTACGAAGCCGGCATGCAGGTGCGTCGCGCGGTGTTGGGTGACGCCCACGTCGACCGCAGCCTGCAGAACCTGACGCCATTCAACGAAGAGTTCCAGGAGATGATCACCCGTCATGCCTGGGGCGATATCTGGACCCGCCCGGGCCTGCCGCGCCATACCCGCAGCCTGGTGACCATCGCCATGCTGATCGGCATGAACCGCGAAGGTGAGCTGAAGCTGCACCTGCGCGCGGCGAAGAACAACGGGGTGAGCCGCGAAGAGATCAAGGAAGTGATCATGCAGAGCGCCATTTATTGCGGCATCCCGGCGGCCAACGCCACTTTCCACCTTGCCGAGGCGCTGTGGGATGAGCTGGGCGTGGAGTCGCTGCAGGACTGAGCCCGCGAGCAATGGAGCGCTGCCCGGACCACGCATCCGGGCGGCGCTTTTTTACCTGGCAAGATGGGCAAGTTACACGGCTTCGGCGCAAACCTTATGCCGCATGCCGAGCGCGCTCAGTTATCTTGAGCCACGGCCTGACTTATTGGTCAGCGTGCGCCGGTCGGCGATAGGCGTCGGTACTCCACGCCTGTATAGTTGCTTACCTTGCTATCTTTCAAGGCACATCCTTCAGGTATTCCATGAGCATCATTCCATTGTCCGGCACCAGTCACCCGCTCAAGGGGATTGGTCTGATGGTAATGGCGACCTTCATGTTCGCCAGTCACGATGCCATGTCCAAGTACCTGTCGGGCTTCTATCCGATCATCCTCATCGTCTGGGCGCGCTATCTGGTGCACACGCTGCTGATGGCCGGCATCTTCCTGCCGCAATCGGGTTTGCGAGTGTTGCGCACCAAACGGCCTGGTTTGCAGGTGTTACGGGCGCTGTGCCTGCTCGGCGTCAGCCTGTTGTTCACCACCGGCTTGATGTTCATACCGTTGGCCGAGGCAACCTCGGTGATCTTTCTCGCGCCCTTGCTGGTCACGGCGCTTTCGGTGCCACTGCTCGGCGAACGCGTCAGCCGGGGGCAGTGGGCGGCGGTGATCATCGGCTTCGTCGGTGTGCTGATCATCGTGCATCCGGGGGGCAACCTGTTCACCCCGGCGGTGCTTTTGCCGCTCTGCGCCGCCCTGTGTTTCAGCTTCTACCAGATTCTGACCCGGCGCCTGAGTGAAGTGGACAGTGCGACCACCAGCAACTTCTTCGCCGGCCTGGTCAATACGCTGGTGATGAGCCTGCTGGTGCCGTTCTTCTGGCATGTGCCCAGCTTCACCCACGGGCTGATGATGCTGGCTCTGGGCGGCTGTGGCATGGCCGCGCACCTGTTGCTGACCCACGCCTTTCGCTACGCGGCCCCCGCCTTGCTGGCGCCGTTCGGGTACGTGCAGATCATCTTCGCCGGCCTGCTCGGTCTGCTGGTGTTCGGGCATACGCCGGATGCCACCGTGCTGATCGGCATTCTGATCATCTGCCTCAGCGGTCTGGCGGCAGCCTGGCAGAGCCGCCGCCACTCACGCAAAAAAGCCTGAGTCAGCTGCATTCGCGCACTTTGCGCCACCACCGCGCAGGGTGCGCCCGCTCATGAGTTCGCTCAGCCGCCGTCCTTGCACATCAGCCTGGGGGCGGGCCGCCTGAGGCGAGACCAGACTTGGCCGGGGCGCAGGCAATAAAAAAGCCGGCTTGTGGCCGGTATTCTTATTAAATATGCTTTTGATTTTAAAGTAATTTATTTCTGCTTGCTGTTGGGACCCACACTTTGACCCACACTGATGCGGGTCGCTGCCCTAGGGAAGGTCTGAAAAAGACTTCCTGATTTGGCAAAATCCCCCGACTTCACCTCGCCGAGTTTTCCCATGAAGCAGATGACCTTCGCCGACGCCGAGTACGCAGGCAAGCGCAAGCAGACCCGCAAAGAGCTGTTCCTGATCGAGATGGATCGAGTGGTGCCGTGGAAGGGTTTGATTGCGTTGATCGAGCCGCACTACCCGAAGGGTGAAGGCGGCCGTCCGGCCTATCCGTTGATGGCGATGCTGCGAGTACATCTGATGCAGAACTGGTTTGGCTACAGCGATCCGGCGATGGAAGAGGCGTTGTACGAGACGACCATCCTGCGCCAGTTTGCGGGCTTGAGCCTGGAGCGTACCGGCGTCGACAAACGTCCGGAGCACGCCGACCGGAAGGTCGTCTGGCAGATTGCCGCCCGTCGCAGCACCTACAAGAAGCTGGGCAAGCGCAGCGTGCTGTACAAGGCCAAGCGCAGGATCGAACAAGCCAAAGCTCAGGTGCGCGCGAAGGTCGAACATCCGTTTCGAGTGATCAAACGCCAGTTCGGCTATGTGAAGACGCGCTTCCGTGGTCTGGCGAAAAACACCGCTCAGTTGGTGACACTGTTCGCGCTGTCGAACCTGTGGATGGCGCGAAGACATTTGATGAGTGCAGGAGAGGTGCGCCTGTAATGCGGGGAATAGCCGCCGCGAGAAGCTCGCAGCGGCTAAAAACCAAGAAATGAGCGGGTGATCGGGCGGGTTTTGATCGATTTGCCGCTTTCAAAATCGGCAAGGGCTGAAGTCGGTCAAAAACAGGCGGCTTTTTCAGACCTTCCCTAGTGGGCTCAGATGTTCCTATGGCTTATCATTTTACACTTCGCTTCGACTGCCCTGATTGCCTCTTGGATCTCGCGCATTGGCTTCTCGGCATTCCTGTTAGCTTCAGACTCCTTCTCAGAGAAAAACTCGGGTGCCTGTTCGTTAAATCCGGGTCTTCGCTCAGGTGTCTTATGGTTTTTATAATATGTTATAACGTAGCGTTAATTGTGTTCCAAAAAATCTTTCCCTTGGAATGGGTTGTCTTGGAATTAGTTTTTTAACTAATTTTGATGCGATAGCCCGATGTATGGTGAGGCGAGTTATTTTCTTGAACAAATTCCTGCTCGCAAAATAGCGGTAGCTCCTTGATTGTAATGATTTGGCCATTTTTTAGTTCAGGCTCTCCGGTGCTAAGAAGGATTGATTCTCTGAACCTGAAGTGACTTCTCTCCCTTTTGACGTGCCCCAGCTTGATAAGTAGATCTATTGCTGAATATAGTCGCTCAGAATTAGCGCGACCTCTTAGTACGCTTGGCCCAGACTGTTTAACTTGGGATAGTGTGAAAATAGTTTCCACGCCGATTATCAGATCACCTGGTTGCACTGGTCTAGCTTTGATTCGGTTAGGGTCCGATTTTCGATTGCTTTCAGTTTCGGGGTCTGGTGAGTGAAGGTCGCGCTTGTAAGCGGTTTTAAGCAAGAAGTGCGCAAGGAGGTTTGTGTCTGTGACGATTTGCGGTTCGTTGGCTAGGTGCTCAATAAAGTGCTTTGAACAGTTTTGGGTAAAAGACCAGCAAAACTTTAATGTGAAGATATCTATTTCTATATCGCTATTGTATTTTCGTTCGAAAGTATGCAATGTGGCTGCTAGTCGGCTAGTGTTTTCTAGTAGCTTTGAGGCGTGATCTTTGAGGTAATAATATAATCCGTTTTCCTGCATCTGCTTTTCAAGGTATTGGTTGCACATAAACCAGAAGTCTTTTGCCTGTTCTGAGAATTGCAGTACTTGTCTTTCTGATGATGATTCTGAAGTCAAAAGTTCTTGGATGCGGGTATTGAAGGCTTTCTTACGAGATAGCTTGGATAGTTTTTGGTTTGTTCGGTGCCCAGCCATTGTGCGAGGCTTTACGACTAAGAATCGAGCTAAAAATCCAGTTCCTCTAGCCTCTTCGCCGCGCTTGCTCATGAATCGATTAATTACATTCGGCTGAGCCATTAATGAAAGAGTAAGGCGAGCATTCTGTAGGACAAAACTATCCCTTGATATTCGGTCAACCTTCACGCTGCCGCCGTCCCACAGCGTGTTGAGTTTGTCCAGTTCTCCTAAGGCTTTCCCGCTAAAAATACTGCTTGCTTCGCTCGTTAATAAGCAGCCATGTGGAATATTCTCGTAGAGCATCTGTACGAGAGCCTGTGGGGTTGTGTCTTCGTACAAAAACTTTCCAGATCGAACTGGTTGTGGTTCAGCTCTGAGGTGCTCAGCTACTGCCTCTAAAGCTGCATGTGTAGCAGCCTCATCCCCTTGGGTCGCGCATTTGTTAAATGCACGCTCTAGGTGCTTTTTTTGTGTGATCCACAGCTGATGATCAACTTTTTGCTGAAGTAAGGCGGCTTCATTTGTGCGATGTGCGACATCATTTAGATTGGTGATGGCCTCAAAAAAATAGTTCTGTGTAACTGTTTTTCGCTCCCCAGACTCCGCAATGGTTAGGAGCATCAATGAGGTTGGCACTCTATGTCCGGTTGGCATTTCTACGTCAACGAGGCCTTGGCAGGCCGTGGCAATGGCACCTAGGGCGCACATCATCGCCATTTCACGAGAGACTTGATGCTCTCGCGCTGATTCCCCCACTGCGGCCTCAAAGAGGCTGTGCTCGCTAAAGTGGGGCCAACCTTGTTCGTCCATTGATGGGTTAGGGCTAGTCCAGGGTTGGTTTTTTTCAATTTCCTCAATCATCTTAAAACCTGCTATTTCTGCTATTAATCGCAAAAATAGCAGGTTTTTCTAATTACAAGCTGTGGATATTTTCAAAGCCACGAGTCTGTGAGCGGCATGCACCTGGTTCAGGAGAGGCGTATTGCGGTCTTTTTTTACCGTCTCAGCACATCTTCTGAGCCACAGAGGAGCCTGCTCATGCGAATTTTCCGCTTACAAGACGTGATCACTGCCACTGGCCTGTCTCGGTCGACCCTGTACAAGTACATCTCGGAAGGCACCTTCCCGAAACCGGTATCGTTGGGCGACCGCTGCGTCGGCTGGGTCGATAGCGAGGTGCACGACTGGATCCTGGCCAGGATTGAGGAACGTGACCAAGCCGAGGGGGCTGCTACGCGCCCGATTGGCCATCTGAGTATGGCCAGCTAGAACCGCCACCTGCGCCATGATCGGCTTCGGCTGGTCATGGCGCTTATGCCGCCGTTCATTGACTGGCTGTGCGGCCTCGCATGGCAAGTCGTGGCGGTATCGCTCCCGCCGCCCCGACAGCCTCTTCGATATCTGGCTCAGGCCTCTTCGGCTTGATTTATTTCCGAAATCCGAACTCGGTAAAAATTGCCGCTATGGCGGGACGATTGAGGTGGCTTTACCCGAGCTGCTCGGAGAAGGAAATTGCGGTGCGGGTATTATGCTTTTACTAGCCATTACCACCCGAAGGGTTCACGCCTAACCGAGTAGCAACCTTTACTGACCTACACAGGGAGTCGGACACTGATCCACCACCTGAGAGGCCATCACTACAGCGTATCCAGAGAGACCAACCAACGGATCAGGCGAGGACAGGTAACGGTTAAAAAGTACACAGCAGGCACTGGTTATGAAACTCAACCAACGAGAGGTCATAACCATGCTCAACGATACCGAACCCACCCAGCGCTACCCACTCCGTCATCCTGATAATCCCAACCTCCATCTGCACTACGGGGATACCTTCGAGGGCTTTCCCATACAGATCGAAGTAGGCCCCTTTATTCGGGAATACCTGTCTGATCTCAAGCGCACCGTCGATCTGGCACTAGCTGAGTATCCGAGGGTCTTGGCCTACAGGGTGGATCTCCGTTTGCCTCAGGGTGTCGAGCTACCCGACTTCGCCTATACAAACCAGGTCATCAGCCGGTTCTTCGAATCGTTTACGAAGAGGATTCAGTACCACCAGGAGCGAGTGGCTGAGCGTGGGTACTCGCGTGGTTGCAAAGTCCGGTACGTCTGGTCGAGAGAGATCGGCCAGGCCGGTCGGCAGCATTATCACCTGCTGATACTGTTGAACCGCGATGCCTACTACGGCATTGGGCGTCTTGGGTCAGAACGGGTGAACATGATCAGCCGTATAGAAGAGTCCTGGGCACGTGCGCTGGGACAACATGTCGACTGCGTCAGGGGGCTGGTGCACATCCCGAAGAATGCTGAGTATCGAATCGATCGAGTAAAGCGTCGAGACAAGGGCGATGAGCTGGATGATCTGTTCAAACGAGCCAGCTACCTGTGTAAGAAAGCGACCAAGTCCTACGGGGATCGTCAGCGAGGATTCGGCACTAGCCGAGGGTAGTGGCTAGTTCGCCTTTGCGACCATTAACTCAGACCAGCGAGTGGTGTAGGCGGGGGATAGCAGCTTTCTTCGCATAGCCCACTCGACTGGCTTGGCGATGCGTCCTGGCTGCAGCGTTCCACGTCCTCAGCAGTTTTTGATAGCTTCCATGGGGCACAGGATCATTTTCACATGCCAATGCTCGTTCCTTTATCATCCATGCACTTTGCATGGATGGTGGGCCTAGAGGCCCCCTTGCCGCCTTGGCAGCAGTGATCGGAACAGCCTTATATGAACGCCGTAGAAATCGAACAAGCCATCACCGACCTGGCCAGCCAGCCGTTTGACCGGGTCGAGTTCCCTTATGCCTTCCTGCAGGCTTTCGGTAATAAGGAAACCACCCTCAAGCGCCTGCGTTCGGGTGCAACCAATAAGTCCGATCTGGGCGGCGTACTGCAGACCAGCAATATCCATTTGGCTGTGTGTGAGCCAGGCAAGGTCACCGAAACCCTGGCGGCACTGAAGGCCAGCCCCGCGACGGCCCGTGCCAAGGCTAAATATGTGCTCGCTACCGATGGCGAGACGCTGGAAGCTGAGGAGCTGGAAAGCGGCGAGACGGTCGCCTGCGACTACCCGCAGTTTCCTGACTGTCTGGATGGCGAATGCAATCTGCGCTCAGTCGAGTTGCACCTGCACCCACCCTGTCAAGTTGGGCTAGCGGTTAGCTGTAGCCTACTTACCGCCAGACCGGCATTATCTGGGATGGGGCAATTCGATGTGAAAGCCCGTGAGGCTAGCCGCTGAGGTGCACCAGATGCGGCCTTTGTGAGCCTCAATGATGGATCGGGTGATTGCAAGCCCGAGCCCGGCGTTGCTCGGGCTGCCCTCCCGCCGAGCGGGGTCAACCCGGTAAAAACGGTCGAAGAGCTTCTCTAGATGCTCTGAGCTGATTGTGTCCCCTGGGTTCTCGATACTGAAGGTAGTGGAGTCCTCTGTCTCGCGGATCAGAA
>NZ_CBDAMB010000011.1:0-133533 GCF_965197125.1 Pseudomonas spartinae | reverse complement strand
CTTGACGACCATAGAGCGTTGGAACCACCTGATCCCATCCCGAACTCAGTAGTGAAACGACGCATCGCCGATGGTAGTGTGGTGCTTCACCATGTGAGAGTAGGTCATCGTCAAGCTCCTATACGAAACCCCAGATCGCCTAGCGGTCTGGGGTTTCTTCTTTGCGCGCGGGAAAACGCAGGGTGTGCACGCGCAACGCGCAATTATTCGGTCGCGTCGGTGTGCAGGCCGCACCCTGCGCGTTGTCGGCGCTAATTAGAGATCAATAAAAAGGCCACCTTGAAGGTGGCCTTTGTCGTTTTCGGCGCTGCTCAATCGCCGCGATACTCGCAACCACTGGTGCAGGTTTCGTGGATGCGTACGCGTGACAGCTCTGGAAGCAGTGGTTTGACCTGTTGCCAGATCCACTTGGCCAAGACTTCACTGGTCGGGTTTTCCAGGCCAGGGATGTCGTTCAGGTAGTTGTGATCGAGCTGCTCGTAGATTGGCTTGAAGATCGCCTTGATCTCCGAGAAGTCGCGAATCCAGCCGGTATAAGGGTCGACGTCACCTTCGATATAAATGGCGACTCGGAAGGAGTGGCCGTGCAGGCGGCCGCATTTGTGGCCTTCTGGTACGTGTGGCAGGCGATGGGCCGCCTCGAAGATGAACTCTTTGAACAATTCCACTGAACAGCGCTCGCGTAAATGATTCCGCCTGAATGGCGTTGAGCTGTGCAGTTTATCAGGTCTGGCCCGTTTGCCGCCTGATCACGTCGCCCTGCTCGCTGAGCAATCGCTTGTTTCAGAGAGGCTGCAGGCGTTCTGCCAGGCGGCCACTTTCGACCAGTTCGAGAAATTCGTCTCCGAGCCTCGTACTTTCGGCCATAGCCTGGCGCCAGTAACGTTCGCGCCCTTCGTCATTGCCCAGGTAACGCTTGAAGTCAGTGCGATCTGGCAGTTTGCCGTGTGGCAAGCGAGCCAGATATTCGCGAGATGGCGCCAGCAGCACTACATCCTGCAGGCGCGTGCGGTCGCCGCGGCGCCAGGGCATGCTCTTGTCGAACCAGCCCGGTATCACCCGGTCGGTGAAGTGCGGATAGAGCACGATGTCTTCGCCGTGGTAGGGCAAGTCAAGGTGGTAGTCGAGCAGGCCGCCATCGCGATAGGCACCAGGCTCCAAGCCGGGAATCTCGCGAATGGCTTCCATCACCATTGGAATCGATCCAGAAGCCAGCAGGGCGTGGCGCAGGTTTTCCGGAGTCAGTGCGTGGAAGTGCGAGCGGAAGTCGCTCAGCTGCGTCAGGGGAGGTAGCTGTCGCGCATCGTGCAGAATCACGCGATCAAAGTGACGGCCAAGACGTTGGCGAGCCAGAAAGTTGTTGCCGATCACCGATGACAGACCGAGGCTGAGTTTGCCGCGGTGGTCGTGTTGCAGCAGGCCATGGCTCTTCACCACGACGATGTGCAGACGATAGTGAGGGTTGGCGATGATGGCGGCGTCCTGATCCGCTAGCAGTTCGCTGAGCATCTGCCGGCAACTGCCCGAGACCTCGGCCATGCTCACGCCCTTGGCGAAGCGCTGCGAGGTGTACAGCTCGCCGAGTCGCCGAATTCCTGCGGTCGGGTCTGGCAGACAGGCACTGGCGAAGCGCCAGGATCCGATCGAGGCGCCGATCAGGGCGCGCTCGCGTGGGGCGCGGGGTAGCCAGTCGCCAAACAGTGCGAGATCCAGGCCCTGAATACCAATGCCTTTGGGGCCGCCCGCCGCGCCAGGCAGGATGCCGACGTCCGCCGGGCTCAGGCCGTTCTGGCGAATTCGCGTCAAGGCTCTGGGACCTGCCTTGAGGGTCAGGGCAGGGGATTTGATATGGATCGCGCTCATCGATGCCTCCTTTCGAACAGGCGATTATAGAGGGCTGAACGAGCAGGCCAAGCCACTTCATGTGGTGAATGACGTAAGTGAATTCAGCTTGAATTAAGTGCCTGAGCCTAGAGTTGAAGCCACTGATTCGCTGCTGGAGAAGCACATGAAACGATTGCTCAGCCTCGCTACACTTGCCACCCTCGCCAGCGCCGCTACCATTGCCCAGGCGCGTGATCTGGGCCCGGATGAGGCGCTGCGTCTACGTGATGCCGGGACTATCAAATCCTTTGAAAAGCTCAACGAAACGGCACTGGCTCAGCATCCAGGCGCGCGTATCGAAGAGACCGAGCTGGAAGAAGAGTACGGCCGCTATATCTATCAGATCGAGCTGCGCGATGCTCAAGGCGTGCAGTGGGACCTGGAGCTGGATGCCAGCACCGGGAAAATTCTCAAGAACCACCAGGACGATTGATGAAGTTTCGACGTACCACCGCACTGTTTCTGGTGCTGGTAAGCGGTTTAGCCAGCGTTCCGGGTGTCGCGCGTGATCTCGATCAAGATGAAGCCCTGCGTTTGCGGCGCGATGGCGTCATCATGCCGTTCGAGCAGTTGATGCAGCACGTCGACAAGGCTTACCCAGGCTCGACTCTGCTTGAGGCGGAACTGGAGGAGGAAGATGGCGTGCTGGTTTATGAGGTGGAGATTCTGGCCACATCGGGCGTGGTGCGTGAGCTCGAACTGGATGCCCGCAACGGCAATATTCTGAAGGATGAGGAAGACGACTGATGCGCCTGTTGCTGGTGGAAGACCATGTACCCCTGGCCGATGAACTGACCGCCAGCCTGACGCGCCAAGGCTATGCCGTGGACTGGTTGGCCGACGGTCGTGATGCGGCCTATCAGGGCGCTAGCGAGCCTTACGACCTGATCATTCTCGATCTCGGCTTGCCGGGTAAGCCGGGGCTGGAAGTGCTTCAGGAGTGGCGTGCCGGTGGCCTGGCCACACCGGTGCTGGTGCTGACGGCGCGTGGCTCATGGGCTGAGCGCATCGAAGGGCTCAAGGCCGGCGCCGACGACTACCTGACCAAACCCTTCCACCCCGAGGAACTGGCTCTGCGCATCCAGGCGCTGTTGCGCCGTGCCCATGGGCTGGCTAACCAACCGCAACTGGAGTCTGCCGGCTTGCAATTGGACGAGAGCCGCCAGTGCGTGACCGCTGCCGGCGAGGCCATCGACCTGACCGCCGCAGAGTTTCGCTTGCTGCGTTATTTCATGCTGCATCCGGGGCAAATCCTCTCTAAGAGCCATCTCGCCGACCACCTTTATGATGGTGAGACCGAGCGCGACTCCAACGTCATCGAAGTGCACGTCAATCGTCTGCGCGGCAAGCTCGGGCGCAACGTGATCGAGACCCGCCGTGGGCAGGGCTATCGCTTTACCGGAGAGCAGGGTTGAGGTCCATTCAGCGTCGGCTCGGCATTGGCCTGGCCGCTACGCTGTTGGTGATTGGGCTGGTTCTGGCGCAGGCCAGTCTCTGGGTTTTCGATCGTGGCCTGCGTGCTTATCTGGAAGAGGATCTACGCGATGAGGCGCAGGGGCTGCTGGCCGCGTTGGTGCGCGGTCCGGCGGGGCTGCAGTTGGATGAACGACGTCTTGACCCCTCGTTCCAGCGGCAATTTTCCGGGCACTACTTTCGCATCGATTTTCCCGACCGCAGCTGGCGTTCGCGCTCGTTGTGGGATCGCGAGCTGCTCAAGCCCGATGGTACGGGCATGCAGGCCAAGCTGGGCGATGGCCCGCAAGGCCAGTTGCTGTTGATTTACCGCGCCGATTACCGCCGCTATGGGCAGAGCCTGTCGATCAGCGTGGCGCAGGACTACCAACCGATACTGCAGAGCTTTCGCCACATGCAATGGGTCGGACTTGGCCTGGGTGGTGCGGGGCTGCTGCTGATCCTGATCGCCCAGCGCTATACCGTGCGCCGGGCGCTGCGCCCGCTGGAGCAGGTGCGCCAGCAGATCGCGCAGCTGCAGCAGGGCCGCCGTAGCGAGCTGGATGCCGAGGTGCCCGAAGAGCTGGAATCTCTGGTGGCGCAGATCAACCACCTGTTGGCGCATACCGAGGACACCCTCAAGCGCTCGCGCAATGCCCTGGGCAACCTTGGCCATGCGCTGAAAACGCCGCTGGCGGTGTTGATCAGCCTGGCCGGCCGCGAGGAACTGGCTGCTCATCCTGCGTTACGCGCGAGCATGCGCGAACAGCTGGAGCAGATCGAGCAGCGCCTCAGCCGTGAGCTGGGGCGTGCGCGTCTGGCTGGCGAAGTCTTGCCGGGGGCGCGCTTCGATTGTGCGCAGGAGTTGCCGGGGCTGTTCGCCACCTTGTCGATGATTCATGACCGCGGCCTGACTCTGGACTGGCAGGCGCCGCCTGGCCTGGTTTTGCCGCGTGATCGTGAAGACTTGCTGGAGTTGCTCGGCAACCTGCTGGACAACGCCTGCAAATGGGCCGAGCAACGCGTGCAGTTGACGGTGCAGGAGAGTGCAGAGGGCTATTGCCTGTGTGTCGATGATGATGGTCCCGGCATCGATGCCGAAGGGCGTGAGGCCGTGCTGGGCCGTGGCACGCGCCTGGACGAGCAGATTGCCGGGCACGGCCTGGGCCTCGGTATCGTGCGCGATATCATCGAGGCCTGGCATGGCCGTATCGACCTGCAGGACAGCCCTCTGGGCGGCCTGCGGGTGATGGTCAGCCTGCCGCGGCGTTGAGCCGGGGCCAGGCAAGCCGCCGAAAGCACTGTGTTCGGCGCCGCGAACCCACACTGCGGCGCCTGTAACACGCTTGCTTACATCCCGTTGGCGAAGGCCGGATTGTCGAAGTTGATGGCGGCGCGCACCGGTTGCAGGGCGTGGGCGTAGCGCACCAGTACGTCGAGCGCGTAATCGATGCGAGCGCGGAGTCGCTGATCAGCCTCGTCCACCGGTTGCGGGCCGTTCAGGACCTTCTCGACCTGACGCACGATCAGGTGTTCCGGCAGGTAGCACAGGCGGCAGTTCTTGTAGCTGGAGGCGCGCAGTTCGCCAATCGGGTAGGCACCGCCAATGCCGGAGGAGACGCCCACCAGCAGACCCGGCTTGTGCGCCAGTTCGGCCTTGCTGGCGTAGATGAAGAAGTTCTTGATTGCCGGGCAGGCCATGCCGTTCCACTCCGGCGCGATGATCACCACTGCATCGGCGGCTGCCAGTTGTTGCTGGTACATGGACCAGGGGCCGGCATCTTCAGCGGGCCACAGCGGCAGTGGCGCAAGGCCCAGATCGATGATGCAGCTGGTGTCCTGAGTGGTTTGCCCCATCTCGATCAGGCGCTGACGCAGTACGCGGGCGACCTTTCCCGATTGGCTGTTGTTGCGGCTGGAGCCGGCGACCAAGGCGATATTGAGCATGTTGCTTCCCCAAAAAAAGAACGCAGGCTAGGCGATCGCCTGCCTGCGCTGCAAGGGACGCGCCGCCAGATCGGGGATGATTTGGCGTCACGCTCAGGTGTTCTCCGTCAGCGCCTTCGCCGCTACACGCGGAACTGATCCATCAGACCCTGCTGGTGATTGGCCAAGCGATTGAGGCTCTGGCTTACCTGCGCCGACTCGTCGGCCTGCGCGGAGATGGCCTCGGTGACGTCGCGGATCGATGCGACGTTGCGGTTGATCTCCTCGGCCACCGAGCTTTGTTCCTCGGCCGCACTGGCGATCTGCAGGTTCATGTCGGTAATGGTGCTGACCGCCTGGCTGATGCGCTGCAGCGCGGCCACTGCCTGCTGCACCTGTTCGACGCTGCCCTGAGCCTGGCGATGGCTGCTGTGCATGGTGCTGACCACTTCGCGCGTACCGCTTTGCAGGCCTTCGATCACCTGGCGAATTTCTTCGACCGAGTCCTGAGTGCGTTTGGCCAGGTTGCGCACCTCGTCGGCGACCACGGCAAAGCCGCGACCGGCTTCCCCCGCGCGAGCGGCTTCAATGGCCGCGTTGAGAGCGAGCAGGTTGGTCTGTTCGGCAATCGAGCGAATCACTTCGAGTACCGAGCCGATCTGCTCGCTGCTGCTGGCAAGGCCTTCGACTTCCTGCATGGCCACGTTCATTTCATTGGCCAGCAGGTCGATGGTGCTGGTGGTGCGATCGATCACTTGCAGGCCTTCACGGCTGGCCTGGTCGGCATTGCGTGCGGCCTCTGCGGCTTGCGCTGCATTGTGGGCGACGTCCTGAGCGGTGGCGCTCATTTCCTGGAAGGCGGTCGCCACCTGGTCGACTTCGCGATACTGCTGCTGCATGCCGGCACTGGTCTGGCTGGCGATGGCTGCCGACTGGTCGGCCGTGCTGCGAGCGTCGATCACACTGCTTTTCACGTCGGCGATGATTGGCTGCAGTTTATCGAGGAAGCGGTTGAACCAGCCGGCCAACTCGCCCAGTTCGTCCTGCCGGGCGTATTGCAGGCGACGGGTCAGGTCGCCTTCACCGCTGGCGATGTCCTTGAGCATGGCGGCGACGCCCATAATCGGTCGCGTCACGCCGCGCGCGGTCAGCCACATCAGCAGCAGGCCGGCGATCACCGCGACGAGCCCCATCAGCAGCGCGACCAGGCTGTCACTGGCGCGGTTGGCATCGAGTTGGGCGCCAAGCTTGATGGCACGTTCGAGCAAGACCTGCTGAGGCACTTCGAGCAGCACCGACCAGGGTTTGGCCTCGGGGATGGGTTTGAAGGGGCTGAGTTCACGGAGCATGTCACCGTGGCGCAACTCGGCATCGCTGCCGCTCTGGATCAGGCCGCGCAGTTCGCTGGCGTCTTCGGGAAAGGCGCGTTCGACGGGCTGGCTCAGCAGACTGCCATCGCGGCTATTGCCTGCGAGCAGCGCGCCGGGACTGAAGATGCTGACGTGGCCCTGGCCGTCATACAGCTCGGCATTGGCCTGCTCGCTGATCTGCTGCAGGCTGGACAGGCTGATGTCGAGACCCATCACGCCGATGATCTTGCCGTTCAACTCCAAGGGGAAGGCGATGCTGGTCATCAGCGTTTTCTTACCGCCGACTTCGTCGTAGTAAGGCTCCAGTACGCACGCTTGACGAGTATCGCGAGGGCAGGTGTACCAGGCGTTGTAGGCCACGCCATTGGCACCAGGGGTGGTGTCGCCGAGCAGCTCTTCGGTCATCGCTTCGGATTCCAGTTCGCCGACCGTCGCCTGCGACCAATACAGTGCGAAACGACCGCCTTCGTTGCTGCCAAGCTCGGCTTGATCGGCGAAGAGTTCGTCCTTGCCATCCAGCGCGTTGGGCTCGAACACCAGATACAGTCCGAGCAAGCCCGGGTTGGCTTCGAGGCTGGTGCGTACCTGGCGCGTGAGGTCTTCGCGCAGGTCGAAGGCATCGAGAAAGCGCTTCTCGGCTTGCTCACGCAGAAACAGAATCTGCCTGGAAAATCCCTTGCCGTACTGGTAGGCGTCCATGAAGTAGCGCTGGATACGGATCGCCTGCAGCTCACCGCGAGCCTTGAGGCGCAATTTGGCGCTTTCCTCCAGCATGCCGGAGCTGGCTTCGCGTACCAGGTTGGCACTGCGGCTTGACTGAAACTGCGAAGCACCTACCAGCAAGGTGACGATAGCGAGCAGGCAGAGCCCGGCGAGCAGGGTGATCTTCCACTGGATTGAAAGACGACTGAACAGCATGGTGCGTTCCTTTCTGCATGGACTAGTACGGTTATCGGTACAGGGCCCGCGTTCTTGATCGATGTGGGGCTTGGTCGGAATTATGCACGTATTGATTGATATTATGAACGTATGCTCGTTTTGACAGGCTAGGCCGCGTGCGGCAGAGTACGCGGCTTTTTGCGCCGGTCTTGCCGGCACGCACTGCAGGTGGAATGTTCTATGAATGCTGTAATCGCCGCGGTCGGCGTCATGCTGATCCTCAGTCTCTGCCGCGTGCATGTGGTCGTGGCGCTGATCGTCGGAGCGCTGGTCGGTGGTCTGCTCGGCGGCCTGGGCATCGAGGGCACCCTGCAGGCGTTCAATCAGGGGCTCGGTGGCGGGGCGACGGTGGCGTTGTCCTATGCGCTGCTCGGCGCGTTCGCGGTCGCCATCGCCAGGTCAGGCCTGGCTCATGCCCTGGCGGACAAGGCACTGGCGCTGGTTGGCAAGCAGCAGGACGGTGCCGGAGGGGCGCTGAAGTGGCTGCTGATCGGCTTGCTGCTGGCGGTGGCGATCTCCTCGCAGAACCTGCTGCCCATCCATATCGCGTTCATCCCGCTGCTGGTGCCGCCGCTGCTCTATGTGCTGAGCAAGTTGCAACTGGACCGCCGGCTGATCGCCTGCGTGCTGACCTTCGGTCTGATTACGCCGTATATGTTCCTGCCGGTTGGCTTTGGCGGCATTTTCCTCAACGAGATCCTGCTGGCCAACGTTGCCAAGTCCGGTGTTGATGTCACCAGCATCAGCATCACCCACGCCATGGCCATTCCGGCGCTGGGCATGTTTTTCGGACTGCTCGTCGCGGTGCTGTTCAGCTACCGCGGCAAGCGGGTCTATGACCTGGAGAAGGTCGCGCAGAGCGAGCGCGTGGACGTGCAGTACAACCCGCTGAGCCTGCTGGTCGCCGGGCTGGCCATCGCCGCGGCGTTCATCGTGCAGCTGTGGCTGGACTCGATGATCATCGGTGCGCTGGTCGGTTTCGTCATCTTTTCGGTTTCCGGCGTGGTGCGCTGGAAAGAGGCGGACGGCCTGTTCACCGAAGGCATGAAGATGATGGCCATGATCGGCTTCATCATGATCGCCGCTGCCGGTTTCGCCGAGGTGATGAAAACCACCGGTGAGGTAAGGGCACTGGTGGACAGTGCGGCAGAATTGATCGGCCATAACAAGGCGGTCGGCGCACTGCTGATGCTGCTGGTCGGGCTGCTGGTGACCATGGGCATCGGCTCCTCCTTCTCGACGGTGCCGATCATTGCCGCGATCTTCGTGCCGCTGGGCGTGCAACTGGGTTTCAGCCCACTGGCAATCGTCTGCATCGTCGGGACTGCCGGCGCCCTGGGCGATGCCGGATCGCCAGCGTCGGATTCCACACTCGGGCCAACCTCAGGTCTGAACGCCGATGGCCAGCACAACCATATCTGGGACAGCGTGGTGCCCACTTTCCTGCACTACAACCTGCCACTGCTGGTGTTCGGTTGGGCCGGCGCTATGCTGTTGTAGAGAGGCAGGTCTGCGCCGAGTTAAGTTCCTGACGCGATGGGTCGCTTAATTTCTCTGCGGGGCTGCCGATATATCGGTAGCCCCGTTTTTGCTTTCGCACATAAGGACAATAAAAATGCGCCTGACACTGAAAGCCAAGGTCATACTACTTGCGCTGGTTCCCGTCCTCCTCTTCGCCCTGGTGCTCAGCGGCACGGCGGCGCGGGTGCTGCAAAGCATGGCAGCCGATGAGGTCGCCGAGACTCGCGAACGTCTGCTGCAAGAGAAACGCAGTGAGCTGGAGCACTACATCCAGATCGCTCTCGGCTCCGTGAAGGGGCTCTACGATGGCGCGACGCAAGGCGATACGGCCAGTCGCGAGCAGGCCATCGCCATCCTCTCCAAGATCAAATATGGCGCCGACGGCTACTTCTTCGGCCACGATTCCAACGTGGTGCGTCTGTTCCGCGGCGACAGTCCGGTGGATGTCGGCAAGAGCCTGGCCGACCGGCGTGACCCGAACGGTGTGTACATCAACCGTGAGCTGGTCAACGTGGCCAAGAACAACAGCTACTTCGTCAATTACTCCTCGCCGCTGCCGGGCAACGAGGCGGTGATGGTGCCCAAGCTCGCCTACAGCTACTACTTGCCCAAGTGGGACATGGCGGTTGGCACCGCGCTCAATCTGGACGGCGTGGAAGCACGCATCAGCGAAGTGCAGGCCGAGATCGATCGGCGCATCGGCACCATCCTTACCAGTATCGTGATCGTTGCAGCGGTGTTGCTGGTGCTGTTCGGGGTGATCGGCGTGTGGCTGGGCAACGCCTTCCTGCGCCCGTTGCTGCTGATCAAGGCCAACCTCGACGATATCGCCGCAGGCGAGGGCGACCTGACCCGTCGTCTGCCCGTGACCAGCAACGATGAACTGGGGCAGCTGGCTGGCTCCTTCAACCGTTTCGTCGAGAAGGTGCATGGTCTGGTGCGGCAGATCGTCGAAATGACCGGGCAGCTTACCGAGTTGGTGGGGCAGGTTTCCGACCAGGCGCAACGCTCCGAGAAGGCCATGGCGCAGCAGCGTCACGAGACCGACCAGGTGGCCACGGCGATCAATGAAATGTCGGCTGCCGCTCATGAAGTGGCCAAGAGCGCGCAGAGCGCTGCCGAAGCCGCGCAACAGACCGACCGCGAAGGGCAGGCGGCCAAGAGCGTGGTCGACGGCAGCATCCAGCGTATTCACTCGCTGGTGGACGATATCCGCAGCAGTGGTGCATCGCTCGACAGCCTGCAGCAGGACGTGCAGTCCATCGTCAGCGTGCTCGACGTGATCCGCTCCATCGCCGAGCAGACCAACCTGCTGGCGCTGAACGCCGCCATCGAGGCCGCGCGGGCCGGTGAGGCCGGACGCGGTTTCGCCGTGGTCGCCGATGAGGTACGTGCCCTGGCCAGCCGCACTCAACAGAGCACGCAGGAAATCCAGGGCATGATCGACCGCCTGCAGCAAGGTACGCAGCAGTCGGTGACCTCGATGCGTCGCTCCAGCGATGCCGGCGAAGTCACCAGCGAGCAGGCCAACAAGGCCGGCGAATCGCTCGACGCCATTGCCCAGTTGATCGCTACCATCAACGCCATGAACGCGCAGATCGCCAGCGCCGCCGAGGAGCAGACGGCGGTGGCCGAGGAGATCAACCGCAGCGTGCACCAGATCGCGGGGGCTGTGGACAGCGTGGCCGATGAAACCGAACGTGGGGCGCAGACGGCACGCAGCCTGGCTGGCCTGGGCGATCGCCTCGGCGAGTTGGTGCGTCAGTTCCGCATCTGAGTCAGGGCGGGAAGCTCCTGCGGCTGAAGGCATCGCTGAGCAGGTCGATCCAGGCGCGGACTGCCGGCGACATGCCGCGCCTGTGGGTATAGGCCAGCTGGATGTGGCCTTGCGGTACCGTCCACTGCGGCAGCAGGGCGATCAGGCGACCATCGGCCAGTTCCTCGTGGCAATGCGTGGTCGGTAGCAGGGTGATGCCCACGCCGGCCAGCGCCGCGGCCTTGCGCATGGGGAAGTCATCGACCGCCAGGCGCGCTTCCAGGGCAATCTCGCGAAGCTCCTGAGACCTGTCGTGACAGAAGCGCAGATGGATGCGCCGGTCCGCGCCGATGGCGCCCAGGGCCGGCAGTTGCTGCAGGTCTTCCGGTTGCTCCAGGCGCAGCCCGGTGACCAGGTCCGGGCGCGCCACGATATGCGCCCGAGCGGGCAGCAGGCGGCGTGTAATCAGCCCAGGCTCTTCATCATCGACGTTGCGTACACGCAGGGCGACGTCCACCGCTTCGTTGAGCAGGTCTATACGGCGGGTGGTCTGCACCACCTCCAACTGCACCCTGGGGTAGAGAGTCAGAAACTCATTGATCAGCTCGGGCAGCAGGGCCACGCCAGGCGGCGTGGAGAAACGCACCCGGCCGCGCGGCTCGCTGGTCAGCTTGGCCACGGTTTCCTCGGCCTGTTCGGCTTCCAGCAACATGGTCTGGCAATGATGCAGATAGCGTTCGCCGATATCGGTCAGTGCCAGCTTGCGCGTCGAGCGTTGCAGCAAGCGCGCGCCCAGGCGCTGCTCCAGCTCGGCGATGCGCCGCGACAGGCGCGACTTGGGAATGCCCAGCAGGCGCCCGGCTGCAGCGAAACCGCCAGCCTCGACTACCTTGGCGAAATAGAAAAGATCATTGAGGTCATGCATATCATCGTCCTATCAGTGGGACGAACTATCGCATTTTTACCGTCTTATCGGCTATTGGCTCCACGGATAGCATCTCTGCCATCGCGTCGCCCTGTCGCACGACACTTTGGAGAGAACCCATGAAACTACTGCACCTCGATTCCAGCATCCTCGGCGATGCCTCCGCTTCCCGTCAGCTCAGCCACGCCGTGGTCGAAGCCTGGGCAGTTACCGCACCGAATGTTCAGGTGACCTACCGTGACCTGGCCAGCGATGCGATCAGCCACTTTTCCGCTGCCAGCCTGGTCGCTGCCGGCACGCCGGCCGAGCTGCGTGATGCTGCACAGAAGCATGAAGCCGAGCTGGCCGAACGCACTCTGGAAGAGTTTCTGGCTGCCGATGCCATCGTCATCGGTGCACCGATGTACAACTTCAGCATTCCCAGCCAGCTGAAGGCCTGGATCGACCGCATCGCCGTTGCCGGCAAGTCGTTCACATACACCGAGAATGGCCCGGTCGGGCTGGCGGGTGGCAAGACCGTGGTGATCGCCTCCAGCGCCGGTGGCATTCATGCCGGCCAGCCGTCCGGCCAGGCGCATGAGGACTACCTGATTCGCGTGCTGAACTTCCTCGGCATCGACGACATCGAGATCGTCCGCGCCGAAGGCCTGGCCTATGGCGAAGAGCCGCGTGCCGAAGCCATGCAGGGCGCCGCGCAGCGTATCTCCGAGCTGTTCGCTACCGCCTGAGCAGAGCGCTAGAACGACAAAGCCCGCGAAAGCGGGCTTTGTCGTTTCTGCAGCTGGGGTCAGACGATGATGCCCTGGCTGCGCAGGTAGTCGTCGTAGGTGCCGGAAAAATCGGTCACGCCGTTGTCCGACAGCTCGATGATGCGCGTGGCCAGGGAACTGACGAACTCGCGGTCGTGGCTGACGAAGATCAGCGTGCCCGGGTAGTTCTCCAGCGCCAGGTTGAGCGCCTCGATGGACTCCATGTCCAGGTGGTTGGTCGGTTCGTCCATCACCAGCACGTTGGGCTTCTGGCAGGCCAGCTTGCCGAACAGCATGCGGCCCTGCTCACCACCGGAGAGCACCTTCACCGACTTCTGGATCTCGTCGGAGGAGAACAGCATGCGGCCCAGCGCGGCGCGGATGTTCTGCTCGCCCGTGGTCCATTGGCCCATCCACTCGAACAGGGTGTCGTCGGCTTCGAAGTCGTGCGCGTGATCCTGGGCGTAGTAGCCGACTTCGGCGCTGTCGGTCCATTTCACGGCGCCGGCATCCGGGGTCATCTCGCCGACCAGGGTGCGCAGCAGGGTGGTCTTGCCGATGCCGTTGGGGCCGATAATCGCCACGCGCTCGCCAGCTTCGATCTGGAAGCTGAAGTTCTTGAACAGCACCTTGTCATCGAAGGCCTTGCTGAGCTTGTCGATGGTGATGGCCTGACGGTGCAGCTTCTTGTTCTGGTCGAAGCGAATGAACGGGCTGACGCGGCTCGACGGCTTGACCTCGCTCAGTTGGATCTTGTCGATCTGCTTGGCGCGGCTGGTGGCCTGTTTGGCCTTGGAGGCGTTGGCCGAGAAGCGGCTGACGAAGGTCTGCAGCTCGGCGATCTGCGCCTTCTTCTTGGCGTTGTCGGCCAGCAGTTGCTCGCGGGCCTGGGTCGAGGCCGTCATGTACTCATCGTAGTTGCCCGGGAACAGGCGCAGCTCGCCGTAATCCAGGTCAGCCATGTGGGTGCAGACTGCGTTGAGGAAGTGACGGTCGTGGGAAATGATGATCATGGTGCTGTTGCGCGCCGTGAGGATCGATTCCAGCCAGCGGATGGTGTTGATGTCCAGGTGGTTGGTCGGCTCGTCGAGCAGCAGCACGTCCGGGTCGGCGAACAGCGCCTGGGCCAGCAGCACGCGCAGCTTCCAGCCGGGCGCGACTTCGCTCATCGGGCCGAAGTGCTGCTCCAGCGGAATGCCCAGGCCCAGCAGCAACTCACCGGCGCGGGACTCGGCGGTGTAGCCGTCCATCTCGGCGAACTCGCCCTCCAGCTCACCGACCTTCATGCCGTCTTCTTCGCTCATTTCCGGCAGCGAATAGATGCGGTCGCGCTCGGCCTTGACCTTCCACAGCTCCACGTGACCCATGATCACGGTATCGATCACGTTGAATTCTTCGTAGGCGAACTGATCCTGGCGCAGCTTGCCCAGGCGCACGTTCGGCTCGAGCATCACCTGGCCGGCCGAAGGCTCCAGATCGCCGCCGAGGATCTTCATGAAGGTCGACTTGCCGCAGCCGTTGGCGCCGATTAGGCCGTAGCGGTTGCCGTTGTTGAACTTGACGGAAACGTTCTCGAACAGCGGCTTGGCGCCGAACTGCATGGTGATGTTAGCGGTGGAGATCAAAGGACTTACCTATCAGTAACTTGAGGTGCGCTGTTTAAAGGGGATACCGCTTCGAGCCATTCAGCCCGGCCCGAACCGAGGAAGACGAACCTGCGCATGTGAGTGAAGGCTACGACCCTGCCGGCAGACGAGCCGCTAAGGCTGTTGGGGCATGAGGGGCGTGTCGGGCATCGTGACGCCGGGGCCCTGTGCTGCTAAGGGCGACGTCGAAGCGCGCAATGGTATCACTTGGTACCCGCAACTTCAGCCATCGTGTGAGCTGGCGGTAGCGCACTGCGCGTCGAGACGTCGCATGAGCAAGAAAGGCTTGAGGTGCAGATGCGCTTACACGGTTGCTTTCCCGATCAAGCGCCGCCGCCTGATCTGCAGACAGCGCTCCATACAGCAACTAAGCTGGCGCGCTTCAATAGAGCGTTGGATAGGGCGGCGTATGTACATCGGTGAAGTGGCCAGGCTGTCGGGGTGTACGCCCAAAGCCATTCGTCTGTACGAGCAGATGGGGTTGATCCGCCCAGAGCGTCTTGGCAGTTACCGACGTTACACAGCTTTTCACCTGACTTTGTTGAAGATGATCCGCACGGCGCAGTCGGTGGGATTCAAGTTAACGGAGATGACCGAGTTGCTGGCAGCCAAGCAACATGGGGCGCCATTTCCTTTGGCGCTCGCCAATCAGGGGATTGAAGCCAAGCGTCTGGAGCTGCAAACCCAGATGCACACCTTGCAGCTTCAGGAGCAGCGCCTGGCGGAGTTGCAGCAGCTGATAAACCAGCAGTTCGCGTCCACGGTCAGCGGCTCAGCAGAAACTCGAATGCCGTCCTGAGCGCCTCCTGCGGCGGTCGCGGGTGATAGCCAAGTTCGTCGACGGCCTTGTCGATGCAATAACGCTGGCGCACACCGTGGAACATTCGCACCTGGCTAGGCAGCAACTCGGCCGGTTGACCAGTGAGGCGTGCGCGCCATGCGTGCAGCAGGGCGATCGACATCAGCAAGGCCTTGGGCGCACGCGGCGGCAGACGCTGTCCGGGGTGGAGCGTATCGAGCACTGCGATCACGTCGCCCAATGACGAACAATCGCGGTTGGCGAGTATGTAGCGCTGGCCTGGACGACCTCGTTCGGCGGCACGAATCAGGCCGTCGGCGACATCTCGCACATCGACGAAATTGAAATGGAAGTCAGGATCCAGCACCAACTTGCGGGTCAGCGCTGCTGCGAGGAAACCCATGGTGTCGGTCAGGCGCTCGGCATTAGGGCCGATGATCGCCGAAGGTAGTACCGCAACCATGGACAGGCCGTGGGCCTGCGCTGACTCCCAGGCAGCTCGCTCGGAGAGCACCTTCGAGCGGTAGTACGGATTCTGCTGATCGTCATTCCAGACAGTTTCATCCAGATACTGGCCGTTGTGACCAACGGCAGCGACGGAGCTGACGTAGACGACGCGGCGCACACCTGCTTCGGCAGCGGCACGCATGATATTGCGCGTGCCTTGTACATTGACGTCGACAATCTCGGTCTGCGGGTTCTTGGCCCAATGCTTGAACACGGCGGCCACCTGGTACAGCACATCGACCCCTTGTAGCGATTGCCGCAGGGAGTCGATGTCCTGCAGTTGCGCGCGTACCACCTCGCAACCAAGCCCGTGCAACACAGAGCTGTCTGCGGGGGCGCGAACGCCGGCACGTACTTGTTGCCCACGGGCGAGCAACTGCCGAACCAGATTGTTGCCAAGATGTCCGTTGGCACCCGTCACCATCGATAGCGTATTCATCAGTTATCCAGCTCAATCTGAAATGGAGCCGGCAGCATGCAGGTTGCCCCTAGGGGCAGAGTCAAGCGTTGCTCTGGTGCGGAGGGCGATAGGTTTCGCCGGCAGTCTTGATCGAGGCGGGTGTGCGCGTAAACGCGCGGCTTTAGCCACTCGTCACTGCGGGCAGCCAAGGTTCTCGGCGTATTCGCTCTGGGAACCTCGGGATTTGTCGCTCCTAAAGGCGTGGCCGCAGTTTGAGTTCGGGCGTGGGTTTGGGGGCGCCTATCACCGGGTGGCTGTCCGGGTGCTGTTCGATCATCTGGGCGATCTCCCGCAGCTTGCCCAGCATGGCCTGGGCCAGGCCAGCCTGGGTGCGGTACAGGCCGGTGTCCGGGTCCTGTTGCAGATCGCTGAGGCCTTTGAAGGGGTAGCTGTAGCGTTTGGCATCGACGTTGAAAAAGCGTTGGTAATCCTGCTCGCTGCCGTGCAGTTCGCGGCAGGCTCTTTCCAGGCTCTGCAGTTGTTCGGCGACGCTGGCCAGTTGCAGGCGCAGACGAATGATCTGGTGATTCTCCCAGTTCATCGACGAGGCCTGGGCGCCTGGCTGCCAGTGCTGCGGGGCGCCGAAGCGCAGGACGAACTGCTGGCCGGCTTCACGTCCGTAGCGGGTCAGCCGCTCGATGCGTTCGGTGGGCATGGTCAGGTTGAGGCCGCCTTCCTCACGGGTCAGCTGGATCAGGCCGATACGGTCGCGAAAGCCGGGCATCAACGAGAGGGTTTCGTGGTTCCAGTCCTTGGCGACATTGCTGAGCAGGGCGAGAAAGCCCCGTAGGGCAGGCAAGCCCGTTTGGGGAAAGCGGCGCCAGTAGGCAAGTCGCGCATCGCCATTGTTGCGTGGGAAGCGTACGCGTTGTGCGTCGGTACCGTCAGTCGGCCCCAGGTCCAGGCCGAAGGTGGGGCGCCTGGGCAGCGCGGCATCGAAGAAGTGGATGGGAAAATTGGAGCTGATGCCACCGTCGGTGAACCAGCAGCGCTCCAGCTTTTTCTCGGCCTTGCGGTAGTCCACGGCATGCAATGGCACGGCGCTGAGCAGCAGGGGAAAGCTCAGGCTCATGCGCACGGCAACGATCACCGGCAGGTCATCGGGCAATGGCAGGCGCAGGTAACCGTCGCCACGATCATCGCCGGGGCGCTGGTGAGCGCTCATCCAGGCCACAACAGGCTGCGGGAACAGCTTGGCGAATTCCTCCTGGCGGAAATGGAACTGGTTGTTCTCGCGAACCTTGTCGTCGTCACGAAAGGGCAGGCGGAACGGCCGCGCCATGCTCAGGCAGGTGGTCATCATCTGCAGGTCGATGCCATGGCGACGCAGATCGCCGAAGGTCAAGGGCCGCCCGCACTCGATGGCGTCGGCCTGACCGGCGCAGTATTCGTGCTGGCCGCTGAGCTGGTCGAGGTACTGGGTCAGCCAGGCGGTCAGGGCTTCATGCGGGGCCTTGTCCTCGGCGGCGGGCATACCGCTGCACAGGCCGAAACCGTTCGCTGGCAATTCACGCAGTGCCACGATGGCCATGCGCCCGAGCACGGCTACCAAACTACCGAGTGCGGCGAACAGCAGTACCCAGAGCCAGACCAGCATGCTGGCGCTGTTGATCGCGACCCACCATAGCGGCCCACCCGCCAGCAGGGCGCCAATCAGCGCGGTAGGCTTGTGCCGCATGAGCATGACCTTGAGTGGCGCGAAAACTCGCGCCCCGGGGCCTCGGCCTTTGCTTTCGAGGATGGCGATGAAGGTGTCGAACAGTGTGCGCAACGAGGAGCGCGGTTTGAACAGCGCCAGCAGCTTGGTGCCGCGGCCTTCTGCAGCGGGCATGCACAGATGTGCGGGTAGCCGTTCGATTTCGGCGAAGCCGCCAGGGTCGTTGTTCAACTCACCGTGCTGATAGCGCTGGCGGCCCAGCTCGGCCGCGGCCGCTGCCGCCGCGGCGATGGCGCCAGCACTGGTGCCGCCGATACTGCGCAGGCGAAACGCCTTGGCAATCTCGGTGATGGCCAGCGGGTAGACGATGCCGCTGGTGATGCCTCCCTTCATGATCAGGTCGCATTCGCGGGCAAAGGCCGTCTGGCGCGAATCGCTCATCTACTGCTCCTTGTGGTCATATCGAACGCTGGCGCGGGCATGATAACGCGGCTTTTATGGCGACGTGCCAGTATTGCGTGCGAAGGCGGGCAGCAAGTGGCGCCAGGGAAGGTCTGCGATCAGAGGTCGCAGGCGCAGATGCGCGTGACAATCGCAGCGCTGGACGACCTGATTCTGCTGGCCGCCCCAAAGGTCATCGAACAGGTTACACAAACCTCATCTTGTGGGTGTGCGGGCAAGTTGGGCGAAAAATGACCTCAGCTGTCGATCTCACCATTGCGGATGGCGGTGCGGATGGCCTGCGCCGTCGTGGTTACACCGAGGCGCTGGCGTGCCGAACGCAGGTGATTCTCCACCGTACGTTCCGACAGGCCGAGCGTCGTCGCGATGTCCGCCTGGCGCCGGCCGGCCGCTGTCCATGCCAGCACTTCGCGCTCACGTGGCGTGAGCCTGCCGAGCCCTTCAACGAGCGGGGCTTCGAGCAGCTTGTGGGCGTAGAAGAATGCGGCGCTGGCGACCTGTCCGAGGCCCAGGCGTACCTGGGGTGAGCCGTCTAGCCGTGTTCCACCCAGGCTCATGGCGCCTTCCAGACCGCGAGGGCCGAACACGGGCACCTGCAGGCCCTGAACGCCTGAACCCTTTGGTGTGCGAACCACCTGGTAGCGTTCACCGTCCTGCTCCTGCACCTTGATCCAGAAGAAAGCATCGCGCGCATCGAGCAGGTGGCGCGTGACCGGGCAGCGCCGCACATAGGTCTTGGCGTCGACGGGCTGATCGTCGCCGAACCAGTCACCTTCCACCCAGAGAATGCGTTCGATGACGTCCTCGTTCGCCGCCGAGGCGGAAAACAGCACGAAGCGGTCATAGCCGTAAGGTATGGCGAACCCTCGTACGGCTTTCTTGATCGCTTCGAGACCCTGCGCCGCCTCGATCTCGAGCACGGCGCGCATGGCGGCCACGGCCGGCGAGTCCGTCACTTCGTCGCGACCTCTTCGAGCAGCGCCGCCGCTGCCAGTTTGCCCAGGTTGTTGCCTGCCAGCGGGCTGTCGCCGGTCAGCAGCTTGCGATCCTGGTGCGTCGCACCGGAGATGTCCTGATTGATGATCTCGATGCCCAGTGCCTGCAGGCGTTCGCCGAATTTCCAGGTCAGGTGGCCCGGCATGTAGCCGATGTCCGGCGTTGTCGCGTCGAGGGCATCGGGAAATGCGCAGATGCGATAGCCGTTGAAGGCGCAGGTGCTGGCGGACTCATCCAGGCCGGCCGCCAGCAAGGCTGCCGGGCCGTGGCACAGGGAAATGACGAACTTGTCCTTGGCAACGGCCCACTGCAGCACCTGTTTCATCTCGTGGCTCTCGGGCAGGCCGATCAGGGCGCCGTGGCCGCCGGGGATGAATACGCCGATGTAGTCGGAGTCATCGCCCAGGGCTTTTTCGATGACGTCGGCCAGTTTGAGCGGGCTCTTGAAGCGGTCACGGTATTTGTCATACAGGCCCTTTACCTCTGCGTCTTCGGAGGGCATGGCCCAGAATTCGAATTTCACCGGGTTGCCGGACAGGGTGGCGACATCGAAGGCAAAACCGGCCTTGTCGAGGTGATACATGGGCAGCAGGGTTTCGACCGGGTGATTGCCGGTGGAGAACATCGTGCCGTTGTCGGTCAGCAGGTAACGCTCGTCGGCGCCGATCAGCAGGATTTTCCAGCGCCCGCCCTTGTACGGGTTCGGGTAGTCGGCGCCGCTGAGATCGGATTTAGCCGAGGTGAACTGGTTGAGCGAGTAGGGCGAGGGGAAGAAGGCGTTGTCTTCCGCCGGATCGGGAGTGGGGCGCTTGTCGTCGTTGTGCGAGGTCGTCATGGTGTTCTCCTTCGAGAGAGGCGCGTGGTGAGAGCCAGACTAGTGCGGTGGCCTGGGGCCGACAATGAGGGATTTCCCTCAACGTTATGGACCCACGCAGCGCTGCTGCAGTGCCCGCCGGATGTCCATTCAGGGAAATCGAGCGCCAGTTGCCAGGTTGTGCTCGGGGTGGAATGCCCGCGGCGCATGGCGAATAATCTGCGTCACGTCGTATCCATCCAGCAGAGATCGCCATGAGCGCCACGCTACCGCCCCTCGTCCTGTCCATTCAGTCTCACGTTGCCTGGGGGCATGTCGGCAACGCCGCTGCGGTGTTCCCCTTGCAGCGGTTGGGCTTCGAGGTGTTGCCGATCCATACCGTGCAGTTTTCCAACCACACCGGCTACGGTCAGTTCCGAGGCCAGGTGTTCGGTGCCGAGCATGTACGCGAGGTGCTGCTGGGGCTGCGAGAGCGCGGTGTGCTGCCAAGGTTGTCAGCGGTGCTTTCCGGCTACCTGGGCGATGCCGACAGCGGGCGGGTGATTCTCGAGGCGGTGGGTGAGATCCGTCAGCACAATCCCGATGTGCGCTACCTGTGCGACCCGGTGATGGGCGACGTCGGGCGCGGCGTGTTCGTCAACCCCGCGATTCCTGACTTCCTGCGCGACCAGGCGATTCCCTTCGCCAATATCATCACGCCCAACCAGTTCGAGTTCGAGCTGCTCACTGGAGCAAAGCTGAGCAGCTTGCAGGAAGCGGTGAAAATTGCCCGGCAACTGCGGGGCCGCGGCCCGGACGTGGTGGTCGTCACCAGCCTGGCGACGCCGGATATTCCTGACGGCGAGTTGGGCACCCTGGCTGTGAACGGAGAGGGCGCCTGGCTGGTAACCACGCCGCACCTGGCGCGGCACCCACTGCCCAACGGCATGGGGGATGTGTTCTCGGCGACCTTGCTGGGGCGTCTGTTGGCCGGGCAGGCGTTGCCGCAAGCGCTGGCGCTGGCCACGGCAACGCTCTACGCGCTGGTCGAGCAGACCCCTGAAGGTTCGCGCGATCTGCCACTGGTGGCTGCGCAGGAGCAGATCGTGGCGCCTGCCGAGCGTTTCGTGGCACATCCGGTTCCCATGGCTTAGATCAGGGCTTGCGCTGCCGATCCCGGTCTCGGGTTTTGCCAGGCTGGCGCGTGGACACCCCTTAGCTGTGCTGGTGTGCTTCTCAGGGGCTTGGAATGGCCTGCATTTTCAATGTTTCTTTGAAACTCCTAGCGACTTTGCCCGCTTTTTTAGTGCAGGCGCATGCTGCAGACTAGCCAGCATTTTTTCGTTATCCCTCGATCAGGAGAGTGTTCATGAGCCCCGCTTCCTTTGCCCGTCAGCGTTACACCACCAAGGCGTACGATGCGAGTCGCCAGGTTGATCAGGCGATTATCGACGAGCTGTTGGAATTGCTGCGTCTGTCGCCGTCTTCGGTCAATTCGCAGCCCTGGCACTTCGTCGTGGCGAGCACCGCCGAAGGCAAGGCTCGCCTGGCCAAGGGCGCTCAGGCTGGCTTTGCCTACAACCAGCCGAAGATCCTCAATGCCTCGCATGTGATCCTCATCTGCGCCCGCCGCGATCTCGACGATGCTCACCTGGCCAATGTGCTGCAGCAGGAAGCTGACGATGGGCGCTTTCGCGATGACGCGGCGCGCACCACCCAGCACAACACTCGCAGCAGCTACGTCGAACTGCACCGCGGCTTAGGTGACATTCCGCACTGGGCGGAGAAACAGGCGTATCTGGCGTTGGGCACCTTGCTCCTGGGCGCTGCGGCCAAAGGCGTGGACGCCACGCCGATGGAAGGCATCGACCGCGAGGCGCTGGATGAGGAGCTTGGGCTGGCCGTTCAGGGGCTGAGCAGCATGGTGGCGGTGGCGCTGGGTTATCGCAGCGACAGCGATTTCAACGCCGCGCTGCCCAAATCCCGTTTGCCGGCCGAGCGGGTATTCACCCACCTCTGAGTGCTCTGCCTCTCTGTGCCGATGCGCAGAGGGGCCAGGTTGTCGTTCATTCCGGCAGCCTGGCGATCACCTTGATCTCGAAGTCGAAGCCGGACAGCCAGGTCACGCCAATGGCGGTCACCGTCGGGTAGGGTGCCTCGCCCCAATAATCGGCTGCCACTTCCCAGATGGTTTCGAATTTCGCGTGCGGATCGACCATGAAGATCGTGGTGTCGACCACGTCTTCGAAGCTGCAGCCAGCCTCGGCGAGGATCGCATTGAGGTTGGCGAAGGCCAGGCGCACCTGATCTTTCAGGTCGGGTTCGGGCGAACCATCCTTGCGACTGCCGACCTGGCCGGATACGAACAGAAAGCCATTGGAACGAAGCGCTGGCGAATAGCGGTGCCGTTCGTACAGGTCATGGCGCTCGGCCGGGAAAACCACATCTCGTTTGTTTGTCATCGTTGCCTCCGTCGAGGGCCAATGCGGCCCGCTGTTGTCGATGAGGCCACTCTAGAAGTGCGACCGAACTGGATAAACGAGCAACTCTGGTCATGACTGTTTGTAGAATCCAAACAATCAACGGCTAAGAGTGATGCGAGATGGACCGTTTCGACGCGATGCAGGCCTTCGCCCGGGTGGTGGAAACCGGCAGTTTCACCAAGGCGGCTGCGACCTTGCACATGAGCAAGACCAGCGTGACGCAACTGGTCCAGCAACTGGAGGCGCGCCTGCGCGTGCGTCTGCTCAACCGCACCACGCGCAAGGTCAACGTTACGGCCGATGGCGCCGCCTACTACGAGCGCGTGGTGCGTCTACTGGCCGATGTCGATGACGCGGAGACCAGCCTGTCCAGTGCTGCGCTGGCGCCGCGCGGCCGCTTGCGGGTGGATGTGCCCAGCCCCTTCGCGCGCATGCTGCTGATTCCGGCGCTGCCCGGCTTCTATGCGCGCTATCCAGAGATCCAGCTGACTCTGGGCGTCAGTGATCGCATCGTCGACATCATTGGCGAGAACGTCGATTGCGTGGTGCGTGGCGGCGCGATCACCGATCAATCGCTGGTGGCGCGCCATATTGGCGATCTGCAACTTGGTATCTACGCCACGCCGGGGTATCTGCAGCGTGCCGGAACGCCGGCACACCCACGCGAGCTGCAGGCAGCAGGCCACAGCACGGTGGGCTTTCTCTGGTCACGCATGGCATAGGGCCTTGCCCTATGCCATGCAGCGGGGAGAGGAGCGCATCGAAGCGCAGGGGCGTCCGGTGCTTGTCGTCGACGATGGCAACGCCTACCTGGCCGCAGGGCTGGCGGGGCTTGGCATGCTCTGGCTCCCGCACTACATGGCCAAGCCGCACCTGGCCGGCGGCGAGTTGGTGCGCCTGTTCGAGGATTGGTCGATGACGCCGATGCCGATGTACCTGGCTTTCCCGCCGAACCGCCATGTCAGCGCCAAGCTGCGGGTGTTCATCGATTGGGTGGTGGAGCTGATGGCCGAGCATGCGCCAGTGTTGGCGCGGCGCTGAGCTGTTTTCAGCCTGCAAGGTGTATCTGCAGAGCAGGGCGCCGCGCCCCATGGATCAATGCTGTCACGCCCGCGCACTCGGGCTTCTGAAGCGTTGGCAGGTTCTACTGATCTACCGCTCGCCTTCGCTTTATGAGAAATCGATTGACCAAAGAGAATGATCGTTCTACTTTATTGAGAACGATCATTCTCTTTGGTTTGAACCATGCTCGAAGACGCCTCTATCCAGCAGCGCTTGCTGCAAGCCACCGAACGCCTGATCTATGCCGGCGGCATCAACGCCACGGGTATGGACGCCATCGTCAAGGCGTCGGGGGTATCGCGCAAAAGCATTTATCGCCTGTATCCGACCAAGGAGGCGCTGGTCGTCGCCGCACTGCGTGAACGTGATGAGCGTTGGATGCAGTGGTTCATCGCGGGCACGTCGACAGGCTCGCCGAGCGAGCGATTGCTGGCGGTGTTTCCACTGCTGCGCAGTTGGTTTTCGGCGCCTGACTTCCACGGCTGCGCCTTTATCAATGCCGCCGGTGAGATCGGCGACCTTGAGAGTGAGATCCGCGCTGTTGCGCTGTTGCACAAGCAGCGTTTGCTGGCCTATGTCAACGAACTGACCACTGCTTGCGGCTTTGCCGAGCCCGAGGAAATGGCCAGACAGTTTCTCCTGCTCATCGATGGCGCTACCGCTGTCGCCATGGTCACCGGCCAGGCGGATGCCGCCGACAGTGCCGGCCGCGCCGCGCAACTGCTCCTGCACACCCTGTCGCCCAGCAATGGGCTCAATCCCCCGCAAGCCTGAGGTACCGTCATGTCATCAAATACTGAAGTTCGCCCGCCGCTGCCGCCGTTCACCCGCGAGAGTGCCATCGAGAAGGTCCGCCTGGCCGAGGATGGCTGGAACAGCCGGGATGCCGCCAAGGTCGCGCTGGCCTACAGCCTCGATACCCGTTGGCGTAACCGTGCCGAATTCATCAATGGCCGCGACCAGGCGCGTGCCTTCCTCGAGCGCAAATGGGCCAAGGAGCTCGACTACCGTCTGATCAAGGAACTCTGGGCATTCACCGAGAACCGTATCGCCGTGCGCTATGCCTACGAATGGCGCGACGATTCGGGTAACTGGTTTCGCTCCTATGGCAACGAGAACTGGGAGTTCGGCGCTGACGGGCTGATGGTCAATCGCTACGCCTGCATCAACGACCTGCCGATTCAGGAGTCCGAGCGCAAGTTCCGCTGGCCGCTGGGGCGCCGTCCTGACGATCATCCGGGCTTGTCCGATCTTGGGCTTTGATAGCGCGCCGGTGATTCGCCCTTGAGCTGGTCACCCCGGATCTGTCCATGGCCTGGAGCGGGGTGACCGACAATGACCCGGCCGAGCGCTGGCTGAGGAGCAAGATCGTCCAGTTCATGGGCGAGCCAGACGCCTGAGCAGCGCTCAGTCGCGATAGAAGACCTGGATCAGGTGATAGCCGAACTGGGTCTTCACCGGGCCGTGCACCTCGCGCAGTGGCTTCTTGAAGATCACCTGATCCACTGCACGCACCATCTGCCCAGGACGTACTTCACCGAGGTCGCCGCCCTTCTTGCCGGAGGGGCAGGTGGAGTGCTTGCGCGCCAGCACGTCGAAGGCCTCGCCAGCAGCGATGCGCTTCTTCAGCGCGGCAGCCTCCGCTTCGGTCTTGACCAGGATGTGGCGGGCCATTGCCTTTGCCATTGATGGGGTCCTCAAATCTGTCAGGGCGCTATTGTGCCAGCATTCGTTGCGCCAGCAGAATGGCGTCAATTTTGTCGGTCGTGTGCTGTCCGCGCTGCGGGCGAACTTGGCCTATGGTATTTCAATCGCGCTCACGGAAACGCCGCCATGGATCTCCACGCAATGCTGAAAGTCCTGTCCAGTCAGGATGGCTCCGATCTGTATCTGTCCACGGGGGCGCCACCCTGCGCCAAGTTCAACGGCGTGCTCAAGGCGTTGAGTCAGGAGCCGATGAAGGCGGGCGATGTGGCGGCCATTGCCGACGCGATCATGGACGGCGCCCAGCGTGAGGAGTTCGAACGCGAGCTGGAGATGAACCTGGCCATATCGCTGGCCGGTGTAGGGCGTTTTCGCATCAACATCTTCAAGCAGCGCAACGAGGTGTCCATCGTCGCGCGCAACATCAAGCTGGACATTCCCCGTTTCGAAGACCTCAAGCTGCCTGAAGTGCTGCTCAGTACGGTGATGGAAAAGCGCGGCCTGGTGCTGTTCGTCGGTGGCACCGGTTCGGGCAAGTCGACCTCGCTGGCGGCACTGATCGACTACCGCAACCGCAACAGTGGCGGCCATATCATCACCATCGAAGACCCGGTGGAGTACGTGCACCGGCACAAGAAGTCGATCATCAACCAGCGTGAGGTGGGCGTGGACACCCGCAGCTTCCATGCGGCGTTGAAGAACACCCTGCGTCAGGCACCGGACGTCATTCTGATCGGCGAGATCCGCGACCGCGAAACCATGGAGCACGCCCTGGCCTTCGCCGACACCGGGCACCTGGCGATTTCCACCCTGCACGCCAACAACGCCAACCAGGCGTTGGACCGTATCATCAACTTTTTCCCCGAAGATCGCCGCCCGCAATTGCTCAACGATCTGGGCAACAACCTCAAGGCGTTCGTTTCCCAGCGCCTGGTCAAGACCTTGGACGGCAAGCGCCGCGCGGCGGTGGAGGTGATGCTGGGTACGCCGACGGTGCGCGACCTGATCAAGCGCAACGAATTCTCCGAGCTCAAGGAAATCATGGAGAAATCCAAGAACCTTGGCATGCAGACCTTCGATCAGGCGTTGATCGACCTGGTGCACGAAGGCGCCATCGATGAAGAGGAGGCGGTGAAGAACGCCGATTCGGCGAACAACGTGCGCCTGAAGCTCAAGCTCCATCGCGACAACCCGGCCAATGCCCGGCCTGCTCCGGTTGCTGCAGCGCCGGTGGCAGCCCCCGTTGCGCCACCGAAAGCCGCCTCGGCAGGCGACTGGGGACTGGAGCTAAAGCTCGAGGATATCGAAGAGGAGCTGCCGCCAGAGGATCCGGGGCGGCAGGGAATCTAGACCCTATGGGTCGGGCTGCAGCGGCAGGTAAGCCTGACGCAACAGCAGGCTGACGCCGTCCTGTTCCAGTTCGCTGATGGCCTTGCGCAGTTGCTCGACCAGTTGCGCATCGCAATCCTTCGAGCAGGCGAGATACAGGCCGGTGCTGGCCAGGGTCGGGCTTCTGCGCAGGTTCTGTTCTCGATAGGGCGAGTTCTCCCAGATATACAGGGCCTCCGGTACGCCGGTGAACCAGGCATCGATGCGGCCAAGGATGAGCAGATGGGCCGGGTTTTCGCCCAGCTGGAGCTGCACGATCTGCTCGTCGTTGAAACCTGCGCGCTGCAGGATGCCAACCTGCGCCGTACCCATTCCGACACCGATCCGCTGGTAGCGCTGGCGCGCCTGCGCGAAGCTGGTGACTGGCTCATCGAGGCTGAAGAACGCGCGCTCCAGCTCCATGACCGAGGCAATCCAGGTGTACATCTGCTCGCGCTCGGGGGTGCGTGACAGAGGAATGATCAGCAGGTCCTTGCCCTTGGCGACCCGCATCTGAGAGCGAGACCATGGCTCGGCGACGATGTCGGTGAGCTTGCCGATCTTCGCCAGCGCGGTCAGTACCACGTCGCCCACCATGCCGTGGCCACCCTGGTAATGGTGCAGGGTCAGCGGGGGCGCGTCCGGCATGTACAGCTTGACCGGCTCGTTTGCTGATGCAGTTCCAGTGGCCAGCAAGGCAGCGAGCAGCCAGAAGGGGTTGGGCACGACGAACATCCTGTTGGTCTGGTCAAAGCAGTATAGGGCTGCTGTGGTGCGGCGATTTGCCAGGCAGTGCTCAGCTCATCGCTGTAACTCTGCCAGGTTGCGATACAGTTCCAGCGCCTGGGGATTGGCAAGGGCATCGGTGTTCTTCACCGGGCGGCCGTGGACGACGTTGCGCACCGCCAGTTCGACGATCTTGCCGCTGAGGGTGCGGGGGATATCTGCGACCTGGACGATCCGCGCCGGTACATGGCGCGGCGTGGTGTTGGCGCGAATCATCTGGCGAATTTCCTCGCGCAGGGCATCGTCCAGCGTCATGCCATCGCGCAGGCGGATGAACAGCACCACGCGCACATCGCCGTCCCATTCCTGGCCGATGGCGATGGACTCCAGTACCTGTGGCACCTTCTCCACCTGGCGGTAGATTTCCGCGGTGCCGATGCGCACGCCGCCAGGGTTGAGCACGGCATCGGAGCGGCCGTGGATGAGCAAACCGCTGTGCTCGGTTTCCTCGGCGTAGTCGCCGTGAGCCCAGACGCCGGGGAAGGTGGAGAAATAGGCAGCGTGGAATTTCTCGCCGCCTGCATCATTCCAGAAGCCCACCGGCATCGACGGAAAATGTCGGGTACAGACCAGCTCGCCTTTTTCTCCCGTCACTGCCTGGCCATTGTCGTTCCACACCTGCACGTCCATGCCCAGGCCCTTGCACTGCAGTTCGCCGCGCCAGACCGGCAGGGTCGGGTTACCGAGGGCAAAGCAGGAGACGATGTCGGTGCCGCCGGAGATCGACGACAGGCAAAGGTCGCGTTTCACCTCGCGGTAGACGTACTCGAAGCTCTCGTGGGCCAGCGGCGAGCCGGTGGAGAGAATGGCCTTGAGGCTGCTCAGCTTGTGGCTTTGTCGCGGTTTGACGCCGGCTTTCTCCAGGGCTGCGATGAACTTGGCGCTGGTGCCGAAGATGGAAATGTCCTCTGCGTCGATCAGGTCCATCAGTCGCGTCGGTTCGGGGTGAAAGGGCGAACCGTCGTAGAGCACCAGGGTGGCGCCCTGGGCCAGGCCCGAGACCAGCCAGTTCCACATCATCCAGCCGCAGGTGGTGTAGTAGAACAGGGTGTCGCTGGTGCCCAGATCGCTGTGCAGGCCATGCTCCTTGACGTGCTGCAGCAAGGTACCGCCCGCGCCGTGGACGATGCACTTGGGCACGCCGGTGGTGCCGCTGGAGTAGAGGATGTACAGCGGCTGGTCGAAGGCCGTCGGGGTGAACTGCGGCGCGCCGCCGGGCTGGTAAAAATCCTGCCAGAGGCTGACGGCGGCGGCGGTTTTGCAATCCGTCGTGTCGGTATCGACCTTGGCGTAAGGCACCAGCACCAGCTGTTGTAGAGAAGGCAGTTGCCCGAGGATTTCGTTGAGCTTGCCGCTCAGATCGATGTTCTTGCCGGCGTAGCGGTAGCCTGCGGCGGCGATCAGCACCTTGGGTTCGATCTGGCCGAAGCGGTCGATCACGCCCTGGGTGCCGAAATCCGGCGAGCAACTCGACCAAGTAGCGCCGAGGCTGGCAGTGGCAAGCATGCCCACCACGGTCTGCCAGGTATTGGGCATGAAGGCGGCGACGCGGTCGCCGAGGACTACGCCGGCCTCGCGCAGGGCTCGCTGCAGGCCGGCGACATGGGCCGCCAGTTGGGCATGGCTAAGCTGCTCGCGGCTGCCATCCTCGCCGATGGCCACCAGCGCCGGATGGCCGTCGCGGCGGCGCAGCAGGTGTTCGGCGAAGTTCAGCGTGGCACCGGGAAACCACTGCGCATCGAGCATCGTCGGGCCTTCGCGCAGCACGCATTCGGCAGGGCTGTTAAAGCGAATATCGAAGAAGTCGACGATGGCCTGCCAGAAGGCTGCGCGCTGCTCAACGCTCCAGGCGTGCAGGGCAGGGTAATCGGCCAGCTGCAAACCCTGGCGCTCGTTGACGAAGCGGCGGAAGGCATCCATCCGGCTGGCGCTGATGCGCTCGGGCGACGGCGTCCACAGCGGTTGCGACATGGCGAGTCCTCGTCGTACTCGATCTTATGCTTCAGCTTAGTGCGTTCGCGGCATTTGACCTTTAACTCAGGCGACCTTTGCTGCTGTCGCACCGACCTTTCACTTGGCCGGATGGGGTGTCTCTTGATGCGTAAAACGGTGGAACGATTAAGCCGCACATACTTGTAGGAGCGGATTCATCCGCGATTTTCGCGGCTAAAGCCGCTCCTACAGATGGCAGGTTGGCGCTCAGCGATTCGCCATCCGAGCCCGCGCCACTCGCGAGCCGTTAGCCTTGCCGAGCACCTCGCAGATGCGTTGGCCGGCCGCGATCAGCTTGTCCATGTCCACGCCAGTTTCGATGCCCAGGCCCTGCAGCAGGTACAGCACGTCCTCGCTGGCGACGTTGCCGGTGGCGCCCTTGGCATAGGGGCAGCCGCCGAGACCGGCGACCGAGCTGTCGAACACATGGATGCCTTCGAGCAGGCTGGCGTAGATATTGGCCAGCGCCTGGCCATAGGTGTCGTGGAAGTGCCCGGCTAGCCTCTCACGGGGGATGTCGCGGCCAACCTGCTCGAACAGCGCGCGGGTTTTGCCAGCGGTGCCGGTGCCGATGGTGTCGCCCAGCGACACCTCGTAGCAGCCCATGGCATATAGCTCGCGGGCGACACTGGCGACCTGCTCCGGCGCGATCTCGCCATCGTAGGGGCAGCCCAGCACGCAGGAGACGTAGCCGCGCACGCGAGCGTTCGCGGCCTTGGCCGTCTCCATCAGCGGCACGAAGCGTTGCAGGCTGTCGGCGATGGAGCAGTTGATGTTCTTTTGCGAGAAGGTTTCGCTGGCGGCGGCGAATACCGCCACTTCCTCTACCTTGGCTTCGAGTGCGGCCTCGAAGCCTTTCAGGTTGGGCGTCAGGGCGGCGTAGGTGATGCCAGGTTTGCGCTGGATGGCGGCGAACACCTCGGCAGAGCCGGCCATTTGTGGCACCCATTTGGGCGAGACGAAGCTGCCCACCTCGACATAGCTCAGCCCGGCTGCCGTCAGATCATCGACCAGACGCACCTTGTCGGCCACGCTGATCGGTTGCTTCTCGTTCTGCAGGCCATCGCGCGGGCCGACTTCCACCAGTCGTACGGAGTTGGGCAGGCTCATCGGTTGTCCTCGTTTCATCCTAGGGTGCGCCGTGCGCACCGTCTGCGGCAAGGCGTAGTAGGGCGAGTTGAATCGGTGGGCTGAAGCCCACCCTACGCGACTATTTATATCCGTGGCGTAGGGTGGACATCGCTTTTCATGTCCACCTTAGTCAAGGCGAATGCGGTGGATCGGTGAAGCGTGATCCACCCTACGGCTCTAGCTCGACCAGCACCGCACCTTCGCTGACCATTTCCCCTTCACGGCAATACAGCGCCTTGACCGTGCCGGCTTCGGGGGCGCGGATGCTGTGCTCCATCTTCATCGCCTCCAACACTACCAGCGCGGTGCCGGCCTCGACCGCCTGGCCAGGCTCGACCAGCACCCGGACGATGCTGCCGTTCATCGGGGCACTGAGGCCGCCTTGCTGGGTGTGGCTGGCTTCGGCGGCGGCGATGGGGTCGAAGCGGGTGATGGCGTGCAGTTCGCCGTGCCATTGCAGGTAGAGGGTTTCACCTTGGCGAATGGCGCGCAGGCGCTGGCGTGTATCGTCGATGTCCACAAGCAGTTCTTCGCCGTGCAAGCAGGCTGTGTTAGTCGCGCGCACCTTGCGGTTTTCACCTTGGCAGCTCAGATGCAATTCGATTTCTGCGGCACTGCCGGAGCGCCAGCCGCTGTGGGCGGCCCAGGGTGAATGCGGGTCGTCGTCGCGCTCTAGCGGCGTCTCGCTCTGCGCCCAGGCATCGGCCGCCAGTTGCCAGAAGGTTTCCGGCAACTCGCTGGGTGCAGGCAGCAACTGCTGCTGATGACGCGGGATAAAGCCGGTATCCAGCTGGCAGGCGGCGAAGGCCGGGTGGGCGAGGATGCGGCGCAGGAACGTCAGGTTGGTTTTCACGCCACCGACCAGGGTGTCGTCGAGCATCGCCAGCAGACGCAGGCGCGCCTGCTCGCGGTTCTCGCCCCAGGCGATCAGCTTGCCCAGCATCGGGTCGTAGAAGGGCGACACGCTGTCGCCCTCGGCCACGCCGCTGTCGATACGCCGGCCATCGCCGCTGACGGCCTCGCGGTACAGCGCCAGGGTGCCGGTGGAAGGGAGAAAATCGTGATCCGGGTCTTCGGCGTACAGCCGCACCTCGATGGCGTGGCCGTTGAGCGGCACCCGTTGTTGGGCGATCGGCAGCGCCTCGCCACGGGCGACGCGAATCTGCCAGGCCACCAGATCGAGCCCGGTGATGGCTTCGGTAACCGGGTGTTCGACTTGCAGGCGGGTATTCATCTCCATGAAGAAGAAGTCGCCGCGCTCGTCGAGCAGAAACTCCACGGTACCGGCACCGACATAGCCGATGGCCTGCGCGGCCTTGACCGCCGCTTCGCCCATGGCGCGGCGCAGCTCGGGGCTGAGGCCCGGCGCCGGTGCTTCTTCCACCACCTTCTGGTGGCGACGCTGGATCGAGCAGTCGCGCTCGTTGAGGTACAGGCAGTTACCGTGCTGGTCGGCGAATACCTGGATCTCCACGTGGCGCGGCTTGAGCACGTACTTTTCCACCAGCATGCGCGAGTCGCCGAAGGCCGACTGCGCTTCACGCTGCGCCGATTCCAGGGTCTCGGCGAGTTGCGCTTCGGATTCTGCGACCTTCATGCCCTTGCCACCGCCGCCCGCGGCGGCCTTGAGCAGCACCGGGTAGCCGATGCGCGCAGCGGCCTCGCGGAAGGTGTCGAGATCCTGCTTGTCACCGTGATAGCCCGGCACCAGCGGCACGCCGGCGGCTTCCATCAGCGACTTGGCCGCCGACTTGCTGCCCATGGCATCGATGGCCGAGGCCGGCGGGCCGAGAAAGATCAGTCCGGCCTGCTCGATGGCGCGGGCGAAACCGGCGTTCTCCGAGAGAAAACCGTAGCCCGGGTGGATGGCCTGCGCGCCGCTGGCCTTGGCGGCGGCGATGATCTTGTCGATCAGCAGGTAGCTTTCGCCAGGCTTGGCACCGCCGAGGTTTACCGCCACGTCTGCTTCACGCACATGCCGTGCATGGGCGTCGATGGCGCTGTGCACGGCGACAGTGCGAATGCCCATGGCCTTGGCCGTACGCATCACGCGGCAAGCGATTTCGCCGCGGTTGGCGACCAGCAGGGTATCGATCATGGTCATTGCTCCTGCCAGGACGGTTGGCGTTTTTCCAGGAATGCGCGCAGGCCTTCCTGGCCCTCGGCGCTGACGCGCAGGCGGGCGATGGCGTTCTCGGTGTAGCGGCGCAGGGCCGGGGTCAGCTCGCCGCTGCCGACTTCGCGCAGCAGATCCTTGCTGGCGCGCATGGCTTGCGGGCTGTTGTGCAGCAGGTTGGCGACCCAGGCTTCGACCTGAGCATCCAACTCGGCAAGCGGGAAGCACTCGGCAAGCAGGCCCAGTTCGCGGGCGCGCTTGCCATCGAAGCGCTCGGCGGTGAGCGCGTAGCGCTTGGCGGCGCGCTCGCCGATGGCCTGCACGACGAAGGGGCTGATCACCGCCGGGGCCAGGCCGATACGCACTTCCGACAGCGAGAACAGCGCGTCTTCGCTGCCGATGGCCATGTCGCAGCAACTGGCCAGGCCTACCGCGCCACCGAAGGCCGCGCCCTGGACGACGGCCAGGGTGGGGATCTTCAGACCGTGCAGGTTGTACATCAGCTCGGCCAGCTCGCGGGCGTCATTCAAATTGGCGTTGTAGTCGAGGGTGGCGGCGTGCTGCATCCAGGCCAGGTCGGCGCCAGCGGAAAAGTGCTTGCCACGGCCGCGCAGCAGGAGGAAACGCAGGCTCTTGTCTTCGCCCACAGCGTCGAGGGCGAGGATCAGCTCGCGGATCATCTCGGCATTGAAGGCGTTGTTCTTTTCCGGGCGGTTCAGCCACAGGGTGGCGAAGCCGCGCGGATCTTTCTCAAGCTGTACGGTGGTGAAGTCGGTCATGATTAATTCCGGAATCTGCTTTTTGCTCCCTCTCCCATTCATGGGAGAGGGCTGGGGAGAGGGCGCTTTGAGCGTTTAACCCTCTCCCCCGGCCCCTCTCCCGCAAGCGGGAGAGGGGAGTTGGTCATCACATACGGAACACCCCGAAACGGGTCGGCTCGATGGGGGCGTTGAGGCTGGCGGACAGGGCCAGGGCCAGCACCTCGCGGGTCTGCGCCGGGTCGATCACGCCGTCGTCCCACAGCCGAGCACTGGAATAGAAGGCGTGCGCTTGCTGCTCGTACTGCTCGACGATGGGCTGTTTGAGGCGTTGTTCCTCGTCGTCGCTGAACGGCTGGCCGGCGCGTGCGGCCTGTTCGCGCTTGACCTGCACCAGTACGCCGGCCGCCTGCTGCGCGCCCATCACGCCGATGCGCGCGTTGGGCCACATCCACAGAAAGCGCGGGTCGTAGGCGCGGCCGCACATGCCGTAGTTGCCGGCGCCGAAGCTGCCGCCGATGATCAGGGTGAACTTCGGCACCTGGGCGCAGGCCACGGCGGTGACCAGCTTGGCGCCGTGCTTGGCGATGCCGCCTTCCTCGTACTTCTTGCCCACCATGAAGCCGGTGATGTTCTGCAGGAACAGCAGTGGAATGCCGCGCTGGCAGGCCAGTTCGACGAAGTGCGCGCCTTTCTGCGCCGCTTCGGCAAAGAGGATGCCGTTGTTGGCCAGGATCGCCACCGGGTAGCCATTGATGCGGGCGAAACCGCAGACCAGGGTAGTGCCGAACAGCGCCTTGAATTCATCCAGTTGCGAGTCGTCGACGATCCGCGCGATCACCTCGCGTACATCGAAGGGCTGCTTGGCGTCAGCCGGGATCACCCCATACAGCTCCTCGGCGGCGTAGCGCGGAGCGATGGGCGCACGGCTGTCGAGCTGGCCGAGCTTGCGCCAGTTCAAATTGCTGATGCAGCGGCGAGCCAGGGCCAGGGCGTGTTCGTCGTCCTCGGCGTAGTGGTCGGCGACGCCGCTGGTCTTGCAGTGTACGTCGGCGCCGCCGAGTTCCTCGGCTGTCACCACTTCGCCGGTGGCGGCCTTCACCAGCGGCGGGCCGGCGAGGAAGATGGTCGCCTGCTCGCGCACCATGATGGTTTCGTCGCTCATGGCCGGCACGTAGGCGCCGCCGGCGGTGCAGGAGCCCATCACCACGGCGATCTGCGGAATGCCCATGGCGCTCATGTTGGCCTGGTTGAAGAAGATCCGGCCGAAGTGCTCGCGATCCGGGAACACCTCGTCCTGGCGCGGCAGGTTGGCGCCGCCGGAGTCCACCAGGTAGATGCACGGTAGGCGATTCTCGCGGGCGATGGCCTGGGCGCGCAGGTGCTTCTTCACCGTCAGCGGGTAGTAGGAGCCGCCTTTAACCGTGGCGTCGTTGGCCACGATCATGCATTCCACGCCTTCGACGCGGCCGATACCGGCGATCACCCCGGCGGCGGGCACGTCCTCGCCGTAGACCTCATGTGCGGCGAGCTGGCCGATCTCGAGGAAGGGCGAGCCGGCATCGAGCAAGCGGTTGATGCGCTCGCGCGGCAGCAATTTGCCGCGCGAGGTGTGGCGCTCCTGCGCCTTGGCGCCGCCGCCTTCATGGATGCGGGCGAGCAGGGCGCGCAGCTCGTCCACCTGAGCGAGCATGGCCGCCTGGTTGGCGGCGAACTCTGGCGAGCGGGTGTTGATCTGGGTGTGCAGGATGGCCATTTGGCACGCTCCGATTTTGATTTATCTCCCCTCTGCCCGCTTGCGGGAGAGGGGCCGGGGGAGAGGGCGGTGTAGGCGACCCAGAGCCCCTCTCCCTAACCCTCTCCCACACGTGGGAGAGGGGGATAGACCGTGCTTCACTTGGTCTCGTTGAACAGCTCGCGGCCGATCAGCATGCGGCGGATCTCGCTGGTGCCGGCGCCGATCTCGTAGAGCTTGGCGTCGCGCAGCAGGCGGCCGGCCGGGTATTCGTTGGTGTAGCCGTTGCCGCCCAGTAGCTGGATGGTGTCCAGGGCCATCTTGGTGGCCATCTCGGCGGTGTAGAGGATTACCGCAGCGGCATCCTTGCGTGATTCCTCGCCGCGATCACAGGCTTTGGCGACGTTGTACAGGTAGGACTTGGAGGCGTTCATGCCGGCGTACATGTCGGCCAGCTTGCCTTGCACCAACTGGAATTCGCCGATCGACTGCTTGAACTGCTGGCGCTCGTGCACGTAGGGCAGCACTACGTCCATGCAGGCGCTCATGATCCCGGTCGGGCCGCCGGAGAGCACGGTGCGCTCGTAGTCGAGGCCGCTCATCAGCACGCGCACGCCGCCACCCTCGACGCCTAAGATGTTCTCTTCCGGCACTTCGCAGTCTTCGAACAGCAGTTCGCAGGTGTTGGAGCCGCGCATGCCCAGCTTGTCCAGCTTCTGGTGGCGGGAGAAACCCTTGAAGTCGCGCTCGACGATAAAGGCGGTCATGCCGCGCGAGCCGGCGTTGATGTCGGTCTTGGCGTAGATCACGTAGGTGTGGGCGTCCGGGCCGTTGGTGATCCACATCTTGTTGCCGTTGAGCACGTAGCGGTCGCCGCGCTTTTCCGCACGCAGCTTCATCGACACCACGTCGGAGCCAGCGTTGGGCTCGCTCATGGCCAGAGCGCCGATATGCTCGCCGGAACACAGCTTGGGCAAATATTTCTGCTTCTGCGCCTCGCTGCCGTTCTTGTGGATCTGGTTGACGCAGAGGTTGGAGTGCGCACCGTAGGACAGGCCCACCGAGGCCGAGGCGCGGCTGATTTCCTCCATGGCCAGCACATGCGCCAGATAGCCCATGTCGGTGCCGCCGTACTCTTCCTTGACCGTTATGCCGAGCAGGCCCATGTCGCCGAACTTGCGCCACATGTCCATGGGGAACTCGTTGTCGCGGTCGATCTGCGCGGCGCGCGGCGCCAGCTCGTTCTGGGCGAACTGGTGCACCGCGTCGCGCAGCATGTCGAGGGTTTCGCCGAGGCCGAAGTTGAGGGTGGGGTAGCTCATGGGTCACCTGCGATTGTTCTTGTAGTGGGGCGATTAGGCGGTGGTTTCGGCGAGGGCTGCGAGGCAGCGTTCCTCGGCTGTATCCAGTTCCAGTTGCATCTGCTGGATGTCCAGCAACTGTTGTTCAAGTTGCTGGCGGCGTTCGGCGATCTTGGTGAGGAAGGTATTGAGCTGCTTGTGGTTGCCGCTGCTGGGGTCGTAGAGATCAATCAGCTCCTTGCATTCGGCCAGGGAGAAACCGATGCGCTTGCCGCGCAGAATGAGCTTCAGGGTCACCAGATCCTTGGGGTGATAGATGCGCTCCTGGCCACGGCGCTCGGGGGCGAGCATGCCTTGTTCCTCGTAGAAGCGGATGGCGCGAGGGGTCACGTCCAGTTCACGAGCCAGGTCGGAGATGCTGTAGGTGGTGGGCATGGCGATGTTCTTGTTGTTTACCTTTACGTAAACGTTAAGTTAGCTTTTTCAGGCTGTCAACGTCGCTGCCGCCGGCAGCGAGCAGCTCGGCTGGACAAGCGCTACGGCAAAGCCTCTAGAATGCCGCTCTTGTCGGCAGCCACGAACAAGGGAACTCATGGCAGGCGCGTCCGCTGAAAAAGGCACGATCTCCATACGACTGGTGCTTGAGGCGCTATGCGAGCTGCGCCAGCAAGGCGTCGACGACACCGCATTGCTGGTCGAGGCCGGTATCGACGGCGATCTGCTGGCGCAGCCCGAAGGGCGGGTGTCGTCCGAGGCCTATGCCCGGCTCTGGTTGGCCATCGCCCGGCAGATGGACGATGAATTCTTCGGCATGAACCAACGCCGCATGAAGGTGGGTAGTTTCGCCTTCATGGCTCGTGCTGCAGCGAAGGAGCTGACCCTGGGCGCGGCCTTGCAAGGCGCGCTGCGCTTTCTGCACCTGGTCTTTGATGATTTCAGTCCGAGGCTGGAGGTGCGCGATGGCCTGGCCGCCATCGTCATCGACGAGGCGCCTGGGCAGGCCTGCCGCGCCTTTGGCTATTTCACCCTGTGGCTGATCATCCATGGTCTGGGCTGTTGGCTGGCCGGGCGGCGTATCGATGTGCTGGGCATCCAGCTGCGCTGCCCGCAACCGGATTACATCGAGGACTACCAGGTGATGTTCACCCGCAACCTGCAGTTCGCGCGGGGACAGAGCCGCCTGCTGTTCAACGCCGACAGCCTGCAGACGCCGATCCGACGCAGCGCTGACGACCTCAAGCGCTTTCTCGCCGATGCGCCGGGCAATATTCTGGTGCGCTACCGCGACCCACAGAGCCTGAGCGCGCGGATCAAGAACCATCTGCGCAGCCTGGCGCCTGAGCAGTGGCCGGATGTGGAGGCCCTGGCCGCGCATTTCCACATGGCGCCCTCGACCCTGCGGCGCAAGCTCTCGCTGCAGGGGCAGCCTTACCAGGGGCTCAAGGATCAGGTGCGGCGTGACCTGGCCATTGCCTGCTTGGACAGCGATGACGGCAACGTTCGTGACCTGGCTTTCGAACTGGGCTTCGCCGACAGCAGCGCCTTCTACAAGGCATTCAAGAAATGGACAGGCTCGACGCCAGGCCAGTACCGCGCGTTGATGCACCCCGAGCGCCATTGACCGAGGCGGGGGCTGTCATTTCCGCTCAGGAAGGTTGAGACCTTTCGACATTGCCGCGCCGCCGGCCCGAGGTAACTATCGCGACATCCAATAAGAACAATCCGGGAGATCACCCCGATGCGCGATTACTTCACAGCCGCCCGCGAGTTCGATTTCGAGGCGACCGTTGCCGATACCCTGGCCGGCCGGCTGGATGCCCTCAATGCCTGTGTGGAGTGCTGTGACCGGCATGTCGGCGCCGGCCGCACGGCGCTGATCTGGGAGGGGCGCAATGGCGAGCGCGCCACCTGGACGTTCGAGCAGTTGCAGGCAGCCTCGGCGCGCTTCGCCAATCTGTTGGCCAGCCGGGGCATCGGCGCTGGTGATTGCGTGTCGGGCATCCTGCCGCGCACGCCGGAGCTGCTGATCACCATTCTCGGCACCTGGCGCGCCGGCGCCGTCTACCAGCCACTGTTCACCGCCTTCGGCCCCAAGGCCATCGAGCACCGGGTGCACACGGCCGGTTCCAAGCTGGTGGTCACCGATAGCCTCAATCGGGGCAAGCTCGACGAGGTGGAGCAGGCGCCGCCCACGCTGGTGGTCGGCGAAGATTTCTGGGCTGAGCTGGAGCGTCAGGCGGATCGCTTCGAGCCGGTGATGCGCCGCGCTGACGATCCCTTTCTGCTGATGTTCACCTCGGGCACCACCGGCCTGGCCAAGCCCTTGCAGGTGCCGCTCAAAGCCATCCTCGCCTTCGTCAGCTACATGCGCGAGGCGGTGGATCTGCGCCCGGAGGATCGCTTCTGGAACCTGGCCGACCCCGGCTGGGCCTATGGCCTGTACTACGCCGTCACCGGCCCGTTGGCGCTGGGGCATGCCACCACCTTCTACGAGGGCGCGTTCAGCGTCGAGAGCACCTGCCGGGTGATCCGCGAATACGGCATCACCAACCTGGCGGGCTCGCCTACGGCCTTCCGTCTGCTGCTGGCCGCGCGTGACGAGGTGGAGACGACGATCAAGGGGCGGCTGCGTGTGGTGAGCAGTGCCGGCGAGCCGCTGACACCAGAGGTGATCCGCTGGTTTGCCGAGGGCCTGGGCTGCACCATCCACGACCATTACGGGCAGACCGAGCTGGGCATGGTGCTGTGCAATCACCATGCGCTGCAGCATCCGGTGCGCCTGGGCGCGGCCGGTTTCGCCATGCCCGGCCATCGCGTGGTGGTGCTGGACGAGCAGCAGCGCGAACTGCCGTCTGGCCAGCCCGGCATCCTCGCGCTGGACATGGCGCGCTCGCCGCTGTTCTGGTTCCCCGGCTATCGCGGCATGGCGACCAAAGCCTTCGTCGGCGACTACTACCTCAGTGGCGATACGGTGGAGCTCAACGACGACGGCAGTATCAGCTTCGTCGGTCGTGCCGACGACGTGATCACCACCAGCGGCTACCGCGTCGGCCCTTTTGATGTGGAGAGCGCGCTGATCGAACATCCCGCGGTGATCGAGGCGGCGGTGATCGGCAAGCCCGACCCGGAGCGTACCGAGCGGGTCAAGGCCTTCGTCGTGCTGCACGCTGGCCACGCAGCCGACGAGGCCCTGGCCGAGGCCCTGCAGCAGTACGTGCGCAAGCGCCTGTCGGCGCATGCCTACCCGCGCGAGATCGAGTTCGTCGACGAGCTGCCCAAGACCCCGAGCGGCAAGATCCAGCGTTTTCTCCTGCGCAATCAGGAAATCGCCAAGGCCCAGGCGGCCTTCAGCCACTGATTCAAGGAATCTTCATCATGCAAATCGAACACAGCGTATTCCTGATCAGCGGCGGCGCCTCTGGTCTTGGGCTAGCCACGGCCCGTGAGCTGGTCGGGCAGGGTGGCCAGGTGCTGCTGCTGGATATCAACGAGCAGGCAGGCCTGCAGGCCCTCGCTGAACTGGGCGCCAGTGCCCGCTTCGTGCGCGCCGACATCACCCGCGAAGAGGATGGTCACGCCGCCGTGGCGCAAGCGTTGGCAGCATTCGGCGCCCTGCACGGGCTGGTCAACTGCGCCGGTATCGCGCCGGCCGAGAAGGTGCTGGGGCGCAACGGTGCCCATGCTCTGGACAGTTTCCGGCGCACCGTCGAGGTCAACCTGATCGGCAGTTTCAACCTGCTGCGTCTGGCGGCCGAGGCCATGGCGCAGAACACACCGAACGCAGGCGGCGAACGCGGGGTCATTATCAATACCGCCTCGGTGGCGGCGTTCGACGGGCAGATGGGGCAGGCCGCCTATGCTGCCTCCAAGGGCGGTGTCGCCGCGCTGACCCTGCCGGCGGCGCGAGATCTGGCGCGCTCCGGCATTCGGGTGATGTGCGTCGCGCCCGGTGTGTTCGAGACACCGATGATGGCCGGCATGCCGCAGGAGGTGCGCGATTCGCTGGCGGCCAACGTGCCGTTTCCGCCACGCCTGGGGCGACCCGATGAGTACGCGGCCCTGGTGCGGCATATCGTCGAGAACCCGATGCTCAATGGCGAGGTGATCCGCCTCGACGGCGCGCTGCGCATGGCGGCGAAATAGAACGTTTTAGCTTTTGTAGGAGCGGTTGGGCGGCATTCCGCTTTAGCCGCGAATCGCCTCGTCATGATCGCGGCTGAAGCCGCTCCTACGCTCATATACACCGGTGCACGCAGAGCAATCTTCCCGGATTGCATCCGGGCTACGAAATTGAAGGTGAAACTCATGAACCAGCAACTCGATCCCGTCGTTATCGTCAGCGCAGTGCGCACGCCCATGGGCGGCTTTCTTGGCGATCTGTCCGGCCTTACTGCGGCCGAGCTGGGCGCAGCGGCGATCCGTTCGACCCTGGAGCGTGCCGGGCTCGCGGCCGAGTCGGTAGACACGGTACTGATGGGCTGCGTGCTGCAGGCTGGCCAGGGCCAGGCACCGGCGCGCCAGGCGGCATTGGCTGCCGGGCTGAGTCAGGCGGTGCAGTGCACCACGCTGAACAAGATGTGTGGCTCGGGCATGCAGGCGCTGATGCTGGGCCATGACCAGTTGCTGGCCGGCAGCAGCGAGTTGCTGGTGGCCGGCGGTATGGAGAGCATGTCCAATGCGCCGTACCTCTTGGCTCGTGCCCGCAGCGGCTATCGCATGGGCCATGGCCAGGTGCTCGATCACATGTTCCTCGACGGTCTGGAAGACGCCTACGAGCGTGGCCGGTTGATGGGCACCTTCGCCGAGGATTGCGCGCAGCAGTATCGTTTCAGTCGCGAGGAGCAGGACGCCTATGCGCTGGAATCACTGCGGCGCGCCCAGCAGGCGATAACGGAAGGTCGGTTCGCCAGCGAGATCGTTGCCGTGGCGGCGCCACAGGGGCGTGAGCGGCGCCAGGTCGATACTGATGAACAGCCGCCCAAGGCGCGGCCGGACAAGATCCCCGGTCTGAAGCCGGCGTTTCGCGAGGGCGGCACGGTGACGGCGGCCAATGCCAGTTCGATCTCCGATGGCGCCGCCGCGTTGCTGCTCATGCGCCTGTCCGAGGCGCAGGAACGAGGCCTCGCGCCGCTGGCGCGAATCCTCGGCCATGCTGGGCATGCCCAGGCGCCGAATCTGTTCACCACGGCCCCGGTGGCGGCGATTCGGCGTCTGCTGGCGCGTATCGAGTGGCAGCAGGAGTCGGTCGATCTGTTCGAGATCAACGAGGCCTTCGCCGTGGTGCCGATGGTGGCCATGCGCGAGCTGGGCATCGACCACGGCAAACTCAACGTAAACGGTGGCGCCTGTGCCCTGGGCCATCCCATCGGCGCGTCCGGCGCGCGCATCCTGGTGACCCTGCTGGCGGCACTGCAGCAGCGCGGTCTCAAGCGTGGCGTGGCCTCCGTGTGCATCGGTGGCGGCGAGGCCACGGCCGTGGCCATCGAGTTGTATTGACGCAGCGCAAATGACGTGTGGGAGGGGCTTAAGCCGCGACAGTCGCCGCTGAAGCGCCTCCCACGGATTGATCGAACCGCATCACCGGAGCCAGCCATGCTGCCCACAGAAGAAGAAATCCTCATCCGTGACATGGCCCGCCAGTTCGCCCAGGAGCGGCTGAAACCCTTCGCCGCCGACTGGGATCGCGAGCATCGTTTCCCGGCCGAGGCGATCGCCGAGATGGGCCAGCTGGGCTTTATGGGCATGCTGGTGCCCGAGCAGTGGGGCGGCGCCGAGACCGGTCACCTGGCGTACGCCATGGCGTTGGAGGAGATCGCCGCTGGTGATGGCGCCTGTTCCACCATCATGAGCGTGCATAACTCGGTGGGCTGCATGCCGATCCTGAAGTACGGCAGCGAGGCGCAGAAACAGCACTTTCTCCGTCCGCTGGCCGAGGGCAGCATGCTTGGCGCCTTCGCCCTGACCGAGCCGCAGGCCGGCTCCGATGCCAGCGACTTGCGCACCCGAGCCCGGCGCGACGGCGACCACTATGTGCTCGATGGTGCCAAGCAGTTCATCACTTCCGGTAGCCATGCCGGCATGGTCATCGTCTTCGCCGTCAGCGACCCGCAGGCGGGCAAGAAGGGCATCAGCGCTTTTATCGTGCCCACCGATACCCCCGGATTCTCGGTGGTGCGCGTGGAGGACAAGCTCGGCCAGCATGCCTCCGACACCTGCCAGATCCAGCTCGACGGCGTGCGTATCCCGGCTGAGCTGCGTCTGGGCGAGGAGGGCGAGGGCTATCGCATCGCCCTGGCCAATCTGGAAGGTGGACGCATCGGTATCGCCGCGCAGTCTGTGGGTATGGCGCGGGCCGCGCTCGATGCGGCGCGTGATTACGCCCATGAGCGAGTGACGTTCGGCAAGCCGATCATCGAACACCAGGCGGTGGCCTTCCGCCTGGCCGATATGGCGACGCAGATCGCCGTGGCGCGGCAGATGGTGCATCACGCCGCCAGCCTGCGTGAAGCCGGCCAGCCGTGCCTGACCGAGGCCTCGATGGCCAAACTGTTCGCCTCGGAGATGGCCGAACGGGTGTGTTCTGCGGCGATCCAGACCCTGGGCGGCTACGGCTACCTCAAGGACTTTCCGGTCGAGCGCATCTACCGCGACGTGCGCGTATGCCAGATCTACGAAGGCACCAGCGACGTGCAGCGCATGGTGATTGCGCGCAGTCTGTAAGGGCGTGCAACCGTAGGGTGCAGCGTGCGCACCCGAGCTGGCACCATCATCGGAGGGGAGTCAGCCCTCTCCCCCAGCCCCTCTCCCACAAGTGGGAGAGGGGAGCTCGTTCGTTGTCAGCTTTAATCGAACTGGTACTGCACACCCGCGCCGACGTACCAGGCGCGCTCCGGGCCGGGTTCGTAATAGCGGCCGTTGCCATCGCCGACGATCACCGAGCCGATGTACTGGCGATCCAGCAAGTTGTCGATACGCAGCACCTGGTTGAAGGTCAGCGCGCCGGCCTTCTGTTCGAAGCGCGCCTGCCAGTTGAACAGCGCGTAGCTGGGCGCCGCCTTGGCGGTGTTGCTGTCCTCGACGTAGAGCTTGCTGCGATAGAGGCCTTCGACGCTGCTGCTGAACCATTCCAGCGGTTGCCAGGCCAGCTCACCATAGAGCGTGCGCGCGGGAATGCCCGGCAGGTGGTTGCCCGACTCGATCAGCCGGCCGTTGCTGGTGAAGTCCTGGCTGTAGACGGCATCGATCTGGGTGTAGGCGAGATTGGCGCGCAGGGTTTCGCTCAGTCGGCTTTCCAGGGCCAGCTCGACGCCGCGACGGCGGGTCTGGGCGGCATTCTGGAAGCGTGAGCGACCGCCACTGGCTGATTCGACCACCAGTTCGTCGTCGGTATCGATCTGAAACAGCGCCAGTTGCAGGCTGGTCGCCTCGCCCAGACGCGCCTTGAGGCCGACTTCCACCTGCTCGCTGGTGGCCGGTTTCAGATCGAAACCGAAGCTGCTGTCAGGCCCTGAATAGGACAGCTCGTTAAGCGTCGGCGTCTCCACGCCCTTGCCCCAGCTGGCGTAGACACTCAGGTCTGGCGACAAGGCGTAGCTGGCGCCCAGGGTTGGCGTCAGCTCGCGGTAGGTGACCGAGCCGCTGTCATCGCCATTACTCAGGAAGCGGTCGTCCACCTCGAATTCCACCTGATTGTGGCGCAGACCAGCCTGCAGGTCGAGCTTGCCCAGCTGCCAGGCAGCCTGGACATAGGGCGACAGGCTGGTGATCTCGTTACGCTCGTCGCGGCGCAGATTGCCTTTGACGCCCAGGGTGCTGCCGACGAAGTTCTCATAGCCCTGGCGATCATCGCGTGAATGGTCGTAATCCAGGCCGGTGGTGACGGTCAGCAGGCTGCTGCCGAGGTTGAACGACTGGATCCAGCGGTTGCCGATACCGTGAAAGCGACGTTCAAAATCGATCACGCCGCCGGACTGTGAGGCCGGTGTCTGTACGGCCACGGGAATCGATTGGTACTGGATCACCCGTCGTGTACCGCTGTAGACCGTGCTCTGCCAGGTGCCGGCGGCGAAGCTGCGCTCGTAGTTAAGGGCGAACTGGCGATGGTCGACGGTCTTGCGCGTGTTGAACAGCAGGGCGCTGGGGGCGGCGGCGCGGCGGTTGTTCTGTACCTGCGCCCAGGTCAGACCCTGCGGATCCCGGGTGTCATTCTGATCCAGTTCACTGGCGCTCAGGCTGAGCTTGCTCGCGTCATCCGGGTACAGGGTCAGCTTGGCGAAGGTCTTGTCGAGGATGGCGCCGCTGTGGTCGCGGTAGCCATCGGTCTCGAAGTGCGAGCGATTGATGATGAAGCCGGCCTTGTCGTTGCCGCCCTCGGCGGCGACGCGGGTACGGCTGGTGCCGTAGGCAGCCTGAGAGGTGTCGACGGAGACCTTGGGCGGGCCTTCGCCATCGCGTGAAAACAGCTGGATGACGCCGCCAGAGTTGCTGCCGTAGACGCTGGCGAAGGGGCCGCGTAGCACCTCTATGCGCTCCAGGGTATCGAGATCGAAGGTCGCCGCCTGGCCCTGACCGTCGGGGTTGGACAGCGGCACGCCGTCGGCCAATAGCTTGATGCCGCGAATGCCAAAGGCCGAGCGCGCGCCAAAGCCACGCGAGGAAATCTGCAGGTCCTGCGCATAGTTCTGGCGGTTCTGCGCCACCACCCCCGGCACGCTGCCAAGGGCTTCGGACAGGTTGACGCCTGGTTTGCCCAGCGTCGCCTGCTCGGCATCGATGCGGTTGACGGAGAAGGGCAACTGCCAGCCGCTGGCTTGGTAGCGGCTGCCGGTGACTACCAGCGGATCGGCCTGGTACGCGGGGGTTTCGGCCTGCGCAGCCAGCGGCAACAACAGCGTGGGCAGCCAGGCGCAGCGTTTCAGCCGGTGCATTGGCGAAATGTCTCCTTCTTTGCAGGTAGGCGATCTTGAGCGTGTCCGCCGGTTGCGGGCCAGCGCTGTGTGTTGCTGATCAGGGGAAATGCTCTACGAAATGTTGCCAGGGGAGGGTTGTCGAACGTTTTGGATAGCGCTAACATTCGGCTCAAACAATGAGCGGCACCACCTCGGATGGTGCCCATGGAGTTCCTATGCAACAGCAGCCTTCCGCATTGCCGGCCCGTACCACGCTCGTGGTCATGGGTGTCAGTGGCTCCGGCAAGAGCGAGATCAGCCAGGCGGTCGCCACCGCCCTCGGCTGGCGTCATATCGAAGCCGATCATTTCCATCCTTCCGAAAATGTAGAGCGCATGCGTGCGGGTATCGCGCTGAGCGACGAAGACCGTCGCCACTGGCTGGATGCGCTGTGCGAGCAGATGCTGGCGGCGCAGGCGGCCGGTGAATGCTTCGTGCTGGCCTGCTCGGCGCTCAAACGTGCCTATCGCGAGCGTCTGCGCCAGGCGATTCCGGGGCTGCAGTTCGTGCACCTGGACATCGCGCACGCCACCGCTGTAAAGCGCGTGGGTGCTCGGCCGGGACATTTCATGCCGATTTCGCTGGTCGACAGCCAGTTCTCTACCCTCGAAAGTCCGGCGGGCGAGCCGCATGTGTTGGTCGTCGATGCGCAGCAGCCGGTTGATGTCCTGCTGTCCGATATCCAGGCCTGGGTTCGTCGTGATGCCGTGGAGGCGGCCTCGAGCGACGCGCAGGATGCTCTCGATGGTGAGTTTGATAGCGCTAACCAAGAGGTGCAACTGGGCGCCGAGCCGATCTACGAAGGGCGTATCGCACGTGGTTTCGACCGCCTGACGGATGGCCTGATGGCGCTGCTGATGACCTTCATGGTGGTGGCGGTGTTCACCAATGTAGTGCTGCGCTATGCATTCGGCACGGGGTGGCCCGGCGCAGAAGAGTTGTCACGCCTGGCCTTCGTCTGGCTGATCTTCGTTGGAGTGGCCTCCGGCATGCGTCGGGGCGAGTTGATGACCTTTCGCATGATTCGCGACCGTTTTCCGCAGTTGGTGCAACGGCTGGTGGATTCGCTGAGCTGGATCCTGGTCGCCGGGGCCAGTCTGCTCTCGGCCTGGGGGGCCTGGAACCAGGTGCAGTTCGGTTGGGGCAACGTCAGTACCGTGGTCGGTTATCCGGTCGTACTGGCCATGCTGCCAGTGCTGGTGAGCATGCTGGTGCTGGCGATTCTCGCCGTGGTGCAACTGGTCAAGCTCTGGCGCCACGCACCGCAGAGCGGGCTGACCGAGGCGCACGTCGAATGATGTCGACCCCATTGCAACAAGACGGGCACTGCCCACCGAGGACCTGCCGATGACTGTCGCGGTATTTCTTTCGTCCCTGCTGGGGTTCATGGCATTCGGCATGCCCATTGCGTTCGCCTTGATCCTCACTGCAGCCGTGCTGATGTGGTATCTGGATTTCTGGGACGTACAGCTGCTGGCGCAGAACCTGCTCGCCGGCGCCGACAGCTTCCCGCTGCTGGCCGTGCCGTTCTTCATCCTGGCCGGCGAGCTGATGAACGCCGGCGGTATTTCCCGGCGCATCATCGCCATGGCCCAGGCCTACTTCGGCCACCTGCGCGGCGGCCTCGGCTACGTTGCCATCGCCGCTGCGGTGCTGCTGGCCAGCATGTCCGGTTCGGCTCTGGCCGACACCGCAGCATTGGCCACCTTGCTCCTGCCGATGATGCGCCAGCGCGGTTACCCGGTGCATTCATCGGCTGGCCTGGTGGCTGCCGGCGGCATCATCGCGCCGATCATTCCACCGTCGATGCCGTTCGTGATCTACGGCGTGGTCACCAACACCTCCATCAGCCAACTGTTCATGGCCGGCCTGGTGCCGGGGCTGATCATGGGCGCAGGCCTGATCATCGCCTGGACCCTGATCGCCCGTGGTTTCACCGAGCCAACGCCGCCCAAAGCCAGTGCTGCCGAGCGCCGCCGGGTGCTGGTCGACGGTGCGGCGGCGCTGATGTTGCCGGTGATCATCGTCGGCGGTCTGCGCTTTGGCATCTTCACGCCGACCGAGGCCGCCGTGGTCGCGGCGGTGTATGCGCTGGCCGTGTCCACCTTGCTCTACCGCGAGCTGAGCTGGAGCGACCTGATGGAAACCCTGACCCGCGCCAGCCGCACCACCGCATCGGTGATGTTCCTCTGCGCTGCCGCCACGGTATCGGCCTACATGATCACCCTGGCGCAGTTGCCGGACGAGATCGGCGCCATGCTTGGGCCATTGGCCGAACATCCGCGGCTTCTGGTGCTGGCGATCATGCTGCTGATGATTGCCGTGGGCATGGTGCTGGACCTGACCCCGACCATCCTGATTCTGGCGCCGGTGCTGGCGCCCATCGCGATCAAGGCTGGCGTCGATCCGGTGTACTTCGGCGTGATGTTCGTGCTGATCGGCTCCATCGGCCTGATCACCCCGCCGGTCGGCACCGTGCTCAACGTCGTTGGCGGTATCGGCAAGTTGCGCATGGAGGTGCTGGTGCGCGGCGTGATGCCGTTCTTCCTGATCTATCTGGCCATCGTCGTGTTGCTGGTGGCTTTCCCTGCCGTGGTTACCGTGCCACTGGCCTGGTTGCGCTGAGTTGACCTGCCGGCGTTGGCGCGTCGGCATCATTCACAACAATAAGAGGTAGTCCCGATGAAACGTCCGCTGCTCGCCATCCTCACCGCTGCCATGCTGTGCAGCCCGCTCGCCAGCTTCACTGTCCATGCCGACGAGGTGCGCTCGCGCATGATCCGCTTCGGCTATGGCCTCAACGAGAACAGCAACCAGGGCCGTGCGGCCAAGCTGTTCGCCGAGGAAGTGGCCAAGGCCTCCGCTGGCAAACTCAAGGTGCGCACCTTCGGCGCTGCCAGCCTGGGTTCCGATGATCAGATGCAGAGCGCACTGATCGGCGGGGCGCAGGAGATGATGGTCGGCTCCACTGCCACCCTGGTCGGCATCACCAAGGAAATGGCGGTGTGGGACACACCGTTCCTGTTCAGCAGTGCCGAGCAGGCCGACGCCGTGCTCGACGGTCCAGTCGGCCGCCAGGTCATGGACAAGCTCGAAGAGAAGGGCCTGGTCGGCCTGGTGTACTGGGAGAACGGCTTTCGCAACCTGACCAACAACAGCCGTCCGATCGACAAGCTGGAAGACTTCTCCGGCATCAAGCTGCGGGTCATGCCTAACCCGGTGTTCCTCGATACCTTCAAACTGATGGGCGCCAATGCGGTGCCACTGCCATTCTCCGAACTGTTCACCGCGCTGGAAACCAAGGCGGTCGACGGTCAGGAAAATCCGTTCAACACCATTCTGTCTTCGAAGTTCTACGAGGTGCAGAAGTACCTCACCGTGACCAACCACGTGTACAGCCCGTGGATCGTCACCGTGTCCAAACGCTGGTGGGACGGCCTGTCGCAGACCGAGCAGAACATCCTGCTGGAAGCGGCCAAGAAGGCGCGTGACTTCGAGCGCAAGGACACCCGCGAAGAGGCCGCTCGTGCGCTGGCCGAGCTGAAAGACAAGGGTATGCAGATCAACGAGGTGGAGCCGGCCCAGGTGCAGCGTATGCGTGAGAAGGCCACGCCAGCGATCCAGAAGGTCGTCGACACGGTCGGCCAGCAACTGTTCGATCAGGTTCAGGCCGAGGCTGAGAAGGCCGCTTTGTAAGGACTTGCCCAGGTTCAGGTGCGATTAGCGCGCAGCCGATCCTGGGCAGGTTCGCAGTTTCGCGGGGCACGCAGGTGGTAACGCTCCTTGCATGGTGGCGTTACCCCGGGCGGCGTGTCCCGCGCTTTATTCACCGGCAGGGCTGTTAGAATCGGCCGCTGGTAACCAATGGAGGCGCTATGACTCAACGCCGTCGCCGCTCTGCCGAACGCGTCACCCTGTCCGATGTGGCCAAGGCTGCAGGCTGTTCGCTGATGTCTGCCTCGCGTGCACTGTCGCAGCCGGGGCGAGTGTCCGATGCACTGCGCGAGCAGGTGATGCGCGCGGCCCAGGCGCTGGGCTATGTGCCTAACCCGGCCGCGCGGGCGTTGGCCAGTTCGCGTTCCAACCTGGTGGCAGTGGTGATTCCGTCATTGTCGAACTCGGTGTTCGTCGACACCGTCGAAGCCATCCAGCGCGTGCTGATGCCGGCCGGCTTCGAGATGATGATTGGCGTCAGCCACTACCGGGTCGAGGAAGACGAGCGTCTGCTGCGCTCCTACCTGGCGCACCAGCCCGCTGGTCTGCTGGTCACGGGCTTCGAGCGCAGCGATGCCGCGCGCGAAATCCTCGGTGCCAGCAGTTGCCCGCTGGTGACGCTGATGGAGCTGAGCGAGGAGCCGGAAGACTATTGCGTCGGCTTTTCGCAGATCGAGGCCGGTGCCGCCATGACCCGCGCCCTGGTGCAGCGCGGCTATCGCCATATCGCCTTCGCCGCGGCGCAGCTCGACCCGCGCACCTTGCAGCGCGCCGAGGGCTATCGCCAGGTGATGCATTACCTCAATCGCCATGATCCGGCGCTGGAGCTGCTGACGCCGCAGCTGTCGTCCATCGGCCTCGGCGCCGAGCTGCTCGATCGTCTGCTGGCGCAGCAGCCACAGATCGATGCGGTGTTCTTCAACAACGACGACCTGGCCATGGGCGCGCTGTTCCGTGCGCGGCAACTGGGGTTGGAGGTGCCAGGGCGCCTGGCCATCGCCGGCTTCAACGACCTGCCCGCTGCGGCCTGGATGCATCCGGCGCTGAGCACCGTGCGTACTACGCGGGGTCAGATAGGTGAGTTGGCGGCGAACATGCTGCTGGCGCTGATGCGCGGCGAAACCCCCGAGCAGCATTGCATCGACGTGGGCTTCGAACTGGTGATGCGCGACAGCACCTGAGGCTACTGCTTCTTGCTGGCGGCCGCCAATTGCTCGGCGGCGTCCAGGCGCAGGCGCTCACGTTCATCGAAGCGTTCGGCGGCCAGCGCGTCGATAGCCGCGCGCTTGTCACCCGTGCTGAGGCCTTCGCTGGCTTCTATTCGCGCTTTCGCCGCGAGATAGTCGTCCAGGCGTTTCTGCCAGTTCTGCCGCTGGCTATCGAGCGCCTCCAGGCGTGTGGTAGCTTCGGCGCCTACCAGTTGCTGACGCATCTGGCGGACCTGCGCCGCGCTGGCGCCTTCGGCCTGCAGGCGCGCCGTGTTCTGCCGCAGCTCCTGCTGCAGTTGCGGCAGTACCGCGTCCTGCAACTCCTCAGGCAGGGAGGCGCGCAGCCGGTCGACGGCCGCGCCTTTCTCTTGCGCGCTCATTCTGTCGTCGTGCTGGATGGCCAGGCGCTCCAGGGTGAAGCGGTTGTAGCCTTCCTCGCGGGCGAAGAAGGCCTGGTGCGTCTCGTTGTCGAACAGCCGTGCGCGCAAGGCTTGTACAGCGCTTTCGCGCTGGCGCATGGCATCGAGATTGCCCATCTGCGGCAGGTCGCGCTCCAGCAGCACCAGCTCACGCTTGTAGCTCAGGTATTGCTCCAGCAGTGCCTGCGCACGGGCCCGTGCCGGTTCCTGAAGCTGGCTGTCGATGTAGGTGCGCAGACGCGAAACGCTGGCGTCCAGGCTTTCTTCGCCGATGCTGGCGAGGAAGTAATCGAAGATCCGCCGGATATCCTCGCTGATGATCAGGTTACCGGCAGCATCCACGCGAAAGCTGCCGTCGACTTCGGTGCCGACGAAGGAGCCGGGCAGGGCGAGCTTGGCGGATTGCTTCTGCGCTTTACCTGCAGTCGCCGCCATGGCCTGGACAGTGGGCTCCGTCACTCGCTGTGCAGGCGTCGTAGCGACAGGCGTGCTGAGCGGGGTGGGGCGATGTCCGGGTTCCAGGTACAGCATCAACGCCAGACCAGCAGCGATCAGGATGGGCAGGGCGAACAGGGTTTTCTTCACGGCAGATTCCAGTAAGGCGTCGGATCGGGATTGCTCCCGACCCAAACCGGGCTCAGAGCCAACGCTTCGTAGGGTGCACGATGCGCACCCTACGAGAGGTTATGTGCTTACAGCCCGGCGTTCTTCAGGCGGTTGGCATGTTGCCGGTAGACGGTCACCGGATCGGTCTCGAACAGGCTGGTCAGGCCCAGGGTCTGGTTGACCTCGTCGAGGTGATTCATCCGGTAGTTGTCGCGAATCACCTGGCCCATGTGCGAGCTGCAGCGGCCGACCAGACCGTCGTTGGCTTCGTTGCCGAAGGTCAGCGAGGCGGCGCCCAGCAGCAGGTCGCTCGGGTCGAGCATGTTGGTCAGCGGGCTGGTGCCGCTCCAGGAGTAGTAACGCACGCCATTGACGCTGTAAGCGCCTTCACCGCAGGCGGTGGTGGGCAGGCCCTGCGGGAACTTGGTGTTGAAGCGCGCCGCGCCCTCGCTGTTGAGCGATTCCAGCGAACCCAGGGCGTTCTGTGGCGTGGTGCTGGAGCTGTCGGAGAGGAAGTTGATCAGCGTCCCGAGGCCGTTGACGATCCCTACCAGCAGTGGGGTGGCGACCGGGCCGGCCGGACCATCGCTGATGCCCTTGAGGAAGTCGGCAGCGGCCGAGCCCTTGTGCGGAGCGCCGACGCTGGTGACGGATGCGACCAGGTCCGGGCGCACGGCAGCGACATAGCGTGTAGTCGGGCCGCCATGGCTGTGGCCGACCAGGTTGACCTTGCCCTTGCCGCTGATGGCAACGATGTCCTCGACCTGCTGCAGCAATTGCTCGCCACGTGCTTCGGAGGTGTCCAGCTGGCTGACTTCGGTGACGTAGACACTGGCGCCATCGCGGCGCAAGGCGGCCGGGACGCCGTACCAGTAGTCGACGCCGAGGATGCTGTCGAAACCGAGCATGCCGTGGCCTAGGACGATGGGGTATTTGGTCTGGGTATAGCCGGATGAACCGAACCAGAAAGCCTGGGTCTGGCCGCTGGCGAGCAGGCCGGCGCCGAGGCAGAGGGCGAGCAGGGTCTTATTGTTCTTCATGGGCGCTCTCGATGGTTGTTGTTTTGAGGCAGTCAGCTGCTTCCAGCAACACGGATCACGCCCATCCCTTGGCATGTACGGCGCAAGAACGATGGCAGGAAACATGCCATCCTCTGGGAATCGCCAGGGAACCCTCTAAATCGGTACTTTTGCTGAACTTGGTGCGATTTGGCAGCAATATCGCTGGCTAAGTTCTGTTACGCGTCGACACGTCACATCATGCAAAAGACCGCAGATTGAGTGGCTGGATGCGTGCATCGAAGCCCGAGGGCGGAGCGTTTTGCTGCCTCGCGAGTGGCCAAGTGGGCGTCGGCCAATCGAAGGTTGGGTGCGCCTTGACAGTAAGCCGTCAGCTTCTCTAGGATGCTGCCTGCGCCGATTTAAACAGCTACTTGCGGGGCGCCACAGGGTGTTGTCATCAATGCCTGAAATTCCGCTAAAGCGCTGGTTCGGTGTCGCCTCTCACCGCTGCCCAGCGGGATTCTCGAGGCGGAGACTCGACCATGATCTGTCCCCAACCCCTTATTCGTCTGGCGCCCATCACCTCGGGCCTGCTGCTGCGCAATCCACGCGTGCTGCTTGGCGGAAGCCACCAACCCACCTTGCTGCGTTATCTCGAAGGCTGGCCCAAGCGCTGGGCCGGGTCGCGTGCGTTTCGCATCCAGTTCGTGCAGAACGGCGAGTCGTTGAACCGCTTCGCCCGCGACAGTTTCGACCTGGCGGTGATCCAGGCTCCCAGCGCCGGGGATCTGGCACAAACAGTCGGCGAGCTGGTGCGAGTGGCGCGCCAGGGTTTGATCACTCGGCGCTGAGAGCACAGACATGCAACTGCCGCCTTTCTCAGACCTGCCACAAGACGCTCATCTTTACATTAAAGAGTTCGACGTCCCTCTGGCGCAGATTTCGGGACTCGGTTGGGTGAATTACTTTGGCGGTCGCCCGCGAACGTTTGACCCAATTTGGCTCAAGCCGGGTAACCACTGGGCTGCCGAATCGCGAGAGGAGTGGATGGCGGTGGTGCGAAACTCGATGAGTTAGCGAACCTGCTGGGCGTCATAGGTAATCAATCTCGACGATGTAGCAGGTCTTCTCGCCACTGGGGCTGTGTACCCGAACCTCGGCATCCAGTTCCTTGCCGACCAGGGCGCGGGCCAGCGGTGAGTCGATGCTGATCAGGCCCAACTTCAGGTCCAGTTCGTCAGGGCCGACGATACGGTAGCGCGACTGCTCGCCGTCCTCGTCCTCGATGGTGACCCAGGCACCGAAGTACACCTTGTTCGGATCGGACGGTTTTTCGCTGACGACCTTGAGCTTTTCCAGGCGTTTGGTGAGAAAGCGCACGCGGCTGTCGATCTCGCGCAGCATCTTCTTGCCGTAGGTGTACTCGGCGTTTTCCGAGCGATCGCCCTGGGCTGCCGCCTCGCTGACCGATTGCGTCACCTGTGGCCGGCGCACGTGCCACAGCTCGTGCAGCTCGGCGCGCAGGCGCGCTTCGCCCTCGGGCGTGATCAATGGCGTACCGGCTGGGCGAGGGGGGCGATAGCGGCTCATGGTGTCTCGGGTCCTGAGAGGGGCGCCAAGTCTAGCAAACCCCTCTCAAGGTTCTCAGCCTTCGCGTAGCACGCTCAAGGGGCTGGCATTGAGTGCGCGGCGGGTGCCGAGTACGCCGGCCAGACCGATCAGCAGGGCACCGATCAGCGGCAGCAGGAGCAGCCAGGGGTGCGGTTGCCAGCTCATGTCGAAGGCATAACGGTAGAGCAGGAAACTCACCAGCTCACAACCGACGGCCGCGAGCAGACCGGCAGCCGCGCCGAGCAGACCGAACTCGGCGCGCCGGGCGCTGACCAGCAGCTTGCGTTCGGCGCCCAGCGCGCGCAGCAGCGCACCCTGACGAATGCGCTCGTCCAGCGTCGCCTGCAGCCCGGCGAGCAGCACGGTGACGCCGGCTGCGAGCACGAACAGCAGCACGTACTCGATGGCCAGGGTGACCTGGGCGAGGATGCTGCGCAGTTGTGCCAGCAGCGCATCGACCTGCAGCAGTGTCACGCTGGGGAAGGCGCGGCTGAGCGCGACCAGTTCCGAGTCGTGGCCCGGCGGCAGGTAGAAGCTGGTCAGGTAGGTGGCGGGAAGATCCTGCAGGGTCTGTGGCTCGAAGATCATGTAGAAATTGGGCTGGAAACTGTCCCAATCCACCTGGCGCAGGCTGCTGACCTGGGCTTCGCGCTCGATACCTCCGACGTTGAAGCGCAGGCGATCGCCGAGCTTCAGGTGCAGGCTTTCGGCCAACTCGGCCTCGACGGAAACCCCAGGCAAGCCGCTGGCGTGCTCGGCGCTCCACCAACTGCCGGCGATGATCTGGTTGTCAGGCGGCAACTGCTCGGCCCAGGTCAGGCTCAGGTCGCGCTGGATGGCGCGCTCGCCACGGCTTTCCTTGGTCACCAGTTGGCGCACCGGCTCGTCGTTGATCATGATCAGCCGGCCCGGTACCACCGGATACAGCGGCGCCGGATGTGGCGACAGTTCGGCCAGGCGCACGGCGAAGGCATCGCGCTCGGCCGGCAGCACGTTGAGGGCGAAATGGTTGGGGGCATCTTCCGGCAACTGGTCCTGCCAGGTGTCGAGCAATTCGCCGCGCAGCAGGGCGATCAGCGCCATGGCCAGCAGGATCAGGCCGAAGGCCAGGGACTGCCCCGCAGCAGCGAGCGGGTGCCGCAGCAGTTGGCCCAGTCCCAGACGCCAGGGCAGGGAAGCGCGTTGCAGCAGGCGGCGCAGGCTTTGCAGACCGAGCAGCAGCAAACCGCCGAGCAGCAGTGCAGCGAGCAGTCCGCCGCCCAGCAGTGCCAGCGTCAGTTTCAGATCCAGGCTCAGACGCCACATGATCAGGCCCAGCGCAACCAGCGCCGCGCCGTAGAACAGCCAGGAGCTCGCCGGTACCGGCAGCATGTCGCGGCGTAGCACGCGCAGCGGCGGTACCCGGCCCAGCGCGGCCAGTGGCGGCAGGGCGAAACCGGCCAGCGCCACCAGCCCAGTGGCCATGCCGGCCAACGCCGGCCACAGGCTGGCCGGTGGCAGGTCATCGGGGATCAGTCCGCGCAGCAGATAGAACAGCACATGCTGGCCTGCCCAGCCCAGCAGCGCGCCGATCACGCAGGCAATCAGCCCGAGTAGCGCCAGTTGCAGGCCGAACAGGACCAGCGCTTCGCGGCGTGACAGCCCCAGGCAACGCAGTAACGCACTGGCATCGAAGCGCCTTGCCGCGAAGCGTGCCGCCGACAGCGCCACCGCGACGCCAGCGAGCAGCACGGCTGCCAGGCTGGCCAGGTTCAGGTAGCGCTCGGCGCGGCCGAGTGCGCCGCCGACCTGGCGGTTGCCATCGCGGGCATCGTCCAGACGCTGATTGGGTTCCAGGCCGGCTTCGACGGCCTGGCGGTAAGCGGCGAGGGCATCAGCATCACCGCGCCAGAGCTCACGAAAGCGCACGCGGCTGCCCGGTTGAACCACCTCGGTGGCGGCGAGATCATCGAGATTCATCAGCACGCGCGGCGTCAGGCTGTAGAAGTCGCCAGCGGTGTCCGGGTCATAGGTCAGGACGCGGCTCAAGCGCAGGGTCTTGGACCCTATCTCCAGCTCATCGCCAATCTTAAGGTTCAGCGCCACCATCAGGCGCGCCTCGGCCCAGGCTTCTCCGGGGCGTGGCCCGGAGCCCACTTCCTCGGGCGCGTAGGGCTCGGCGGCGCTTCTCAGTTCGCCGCGCAACGGGTAGCGACTGCTGGTGGCCTTGACGCTGGCCAGCTGGATGCCGTTCCCGGCGGCCACGACGCTGGAAAATTCCACCGCCTGAGCGTGATCGAGGCCCAGTTTGAGCCCCGCGTCGATTTGTTCCTGACTGGCTGGCGTGCTGCCGCTCAGGCGCAGATCAGCCGCCAGAAACTCGCTGGCGCGCAGCAGCATGGCGTCGTTCAGCCGAGCGCTGAAATAGCCAATGGCGCTGCTGGCCGCCACCGCGACCAGCAGGGCGAAGAACAGCACTCGCAACTCGCCGGCGCGAGCATCGCGCAGCAGTTGGCGGGCGGCGAGCGAAAACAGGCGAGTGAAGGGCACGCGCTTCATCAGGGCTCCACGCGGTCGATCAGGTGTCCGCCTTCCAGGCGGATCAGGCGCTGGCAGCGATGCGCCAGGCGCTCGTCATGGGTGACCAGTACCAGAGTGGTGCCGCGTTCCTGGTTGAGCTGAAAGAGCAGGTCGCTGATGCGTTCACCGGTATGGCTGTCGAGATTGCCGGTGGGTTCGTCGGCGAACAGCACGTCAGGTTCGGCGGCGAAGGCTCGCGCGATGGCCACACGCTGTTGTTCGCCACCGGAGAGCTGGCGCGGATAGTGGGTCAGGCGCTGGCCCAAACCGACGCGTTCGAGCAGGGCGCGGGCACGCTGACGGGCATCGGCATGGCCTTCCAGCTCCAGCGGCAGCATGACGTTCTCCAGCGCGTTGAGGCTGTCGAGCAACTGGAATGACTGGAACACGAAGCCGACATGCTCGGCGCGCAGTCGTGCACGCTGGTCTTCATCGAGTTCGCTGAGATTCTTGCCAGCCAGCAGCACGGCGCCGCCGCTGGGCAGGTCGAGCCCGGCGAGCAGGCCGAGCAGGGTGGATTTGCCAGAGCCGGAACTGCCGACGATGGCCAGGCTGTCGCCTTTGTTCAGGTCCAGGTCGAGGTCATGGAGGATCGTCAGCTCGCCTTCCGTGCTGCTGACCACTTTGTTAAGGTTCCGCGCAGCGAGAATGCTCGAAGTCATGGAGATTCCAAATGCGTGCATGGTGGCTGAGTGGTGCCTTGGCCCTGATGTTCTGGGCTCAGGGAGCGGTTGCAGGCACCCTGCTTGTGGTCGGCGATAGTATCAGCGCGGCTTTTGGCCTGGATAGCCGCGTGGGATGGGTCGCTCTGCTGGAAAAACGCCTCGAGAAGGAGGGTTTCGAGCAGTCGGTGGTCAATGCGTCGATCAGCGGCGATACCAGTGCAGGCGGCGCCGCGCGGCTCTCTGCGCTGATCGCCGAGCACAAGCCGGAGCTGGTCATCATCGAGCTGGGGGGCAACGACGGTCTGCGTGGGCAGCCTCCCGCGCAATTGCAACAGAATCTTGCGTCGATGGTCGAGAAGTCACAACAGGCAGGGGCCAAGGTGCTCATTTTGGGGATGCGCCTGCCGCCCAATTATGGCGCTCGCTACACCAAGGCGTTTGCCCAGGTCTTCGCGGATGTGGCGGAGCAGAAGAAGGTGCCGCTGGTGCCGTTTTTCCTCGAGGGTGTCGGTGGCGTGCCAGGGATGATGCAGGCCGATGGCATTCATCCGACCGAGCCCGCTCAGGCCGTGTTGCTGGACAACGTCTGGCCGGCGTTGAAACCCATGCTCTGAGCGCGTGTTGCTGGCGGAAAACTGAGTAGGCAGAGGCTTTTCCGCCTCGAGCCTTTCGGCTAATGTGGCCGACCTGTCACGGAGCTCCAGATGCCGCGTCCCGCCTGGTCCCTATATGCCTATCAACTGATCGAACCGGATGAGCAGCTGGATCTGTTCGCCTGTCGTGAGGTGCGTGTGCACCTGGTGGCTCGCCAGTTGCGCCTGGGTGGGCACGCTGATCGAACGCTGTGCGGCGGCTTGTTGCCGGCGCAGCCGCGTTGGCGTGCGCTGGAAAAGGTCTGGCTGCGTGATCGTCGACTCTGTCCTGCCTGTCTGGCGACCTTCGAGGCGCAGCGCCAGGGCTTGTGCTCGAACTGGGCGGACGGCTGAGGTCTGCCAGGCTTTCTAGCGGCGGTGTACAATCGCCGCAATATCATTCAACTCTTCAAGGGACATCCCGGATGTTGTCGCGCTTTTCTGCGGTCAACCGCTGCCTGACTCTGGTCGCACTGTGCTCCAGTGCCGCAGTGCAGGCTCTCGAATTTCCGCTGCCGCCGCCAGGCGAGGACGTGGTAGGTCAGGTACAGGTGATCAAGGCCAAGTACGAGGACACCTTCGCCGACCTGGGAGCGGCAAATGACCTCGGTTATCTGGAAATGGTCGCGGCCAACCCGGGCGTGGATCCCTGGCTGCCGGGCGAGGGCACCGAGGTCATTCTGCCGACGCGCTACGTGCTGCCGCCTGGCCCGCGTGAAGGCATCGTGATCAACCTGGCGGAGTACCGCCTGTACTACTTCCCGAAAGGGCAGAATGTGGTTCACACCTTCCCGCTGGGGATCGGTCGTGAGGGCTGGGGGTCGCCATTGGGTGTCGGTCACGTCACTGTGAAGACACCGAACCCGGCCTGGTATCCGCCCAAGTCGATTCGTGAGGAACACGCAGCCGAGGGTGACTTCCTGCCCACCGTGGTTCCGCCAGGGCCGGACAACCCGCTGGGCCCGTACAAGCTGACGCTGTCGTTCCCGGGCTACCTGATCCATGGTTCGAACAAGAAGTTCGGCATTGGCATGCGCGTCAGCCATGGCTGCTTCCGCATGCTCAACCACAACGTGCTGGAGTTGGCTGGGTTGGTGCCGGTCGGTACGCCGGTGCGGATTCTCAACGAGCCGTACAAGTTCGGGGTGAGTGGTGGCAAGGTCTATCTCGAAGCACATGCTCCGCTGGATGACGAAGGTGACCCGTCTGTCGTCGACAAGCACACGGCGGTGATCAACGCGCTGCTCAAGCGTGACGAACTCAGCGGCCTGCGTCTCGATTGGGATATGGTTCGTGAGGTAGTGGCTGCCGAAGACGGCTTGCCGGTGCCTATCGCAGCGCAAACCGACAGCGTAGCGGTGAGCAGCGAAGGTACGTTCTGACCTGACCGGTTGCCAAGAGGCCCGTCTGCATTCGTGTCGGCGGGCTTTTTTATTGCCTGAAGATCAGTGGCCTTGGTAGCAGGCAATAAAAAAGCCGCACCAGTTGCCTGGGGCGGCTTTCGAAAAAACGAGTCGCAATTACTTGCGGCTGGCTTTTTCCAGCATGCGCAGAGCACGCTCGTTAGCTTCGTCAGCGGTCTGCTGAGCTTTCTGAGCGGCGGCCAGAGCTTCATCAGCCTTGCGATAGGCTTCGTCGGCACGGGCTTGGGCGCGAGCTGCTGCGTCTTCGGTAGCAGTCAGACGAGCTTCGGTTTCTTTGGACATGCTGCTGCAACCGGTAGCCAGAACTGCGGCCAGAGCCAGAGCAGAGAATTTCAGAACGTTGTTCATCGTGTTCCCCTTGAGGTGGAGTTTTCCATAAAGAGCAATTCCCCTAGTGTGGGAAATTGGCCGGCGTACATACTACCTATTACTTTTAGTAAGTAAACGGAGTCAGGGCAAGAGTTGCAGTTTTTTTTCTTCGGCCCAGACGCTGAAGGGTAGAGCGTATGGGGGTTGGCTAAAAAACAGTCAGTTACGTAATCGCTACAGTGTCGCGGTTGTACGAACTGTTATAACTGTCCTGATTTCTGAACTAAAACAATAAAGAGGGAACGCAGATGCTTGGCAATTTGGGACTCTTGTTCGGCTTGGCGCTACTTATTTTCATGGCGTTGCGTGGGGTGAACATATTCATCGCAGCATTGCTTTGTTCGATCCTGGTGGCGCTTACCAATGGCGTTGCCGTACCGAAGGCGCTGCTCGAGCACTTTCCGTTCGGCCCCCTTGGGGCATTCACCTTCGCTGGTAAGTTCTTCGTGCTGTTTCTCTGTGGCGCGATCTTCGGCAAGGTCATGGCCGCCAGCCAGGCTGCCAGCAGCATCGCTCAGGCCATCACCCTTGGGTTGGGCACGCAGCGCACGCTGTGGGTGGCGATGCTGGTTTGCGCGGTGCTGACCTATGGCGGGGTGGTGGTGTTCGTGGTGATCTTCACCATGTATCCACTGGGGATCACTCTGATGCGCGAGGCTAATCTGCCCAAGCGCCTGTTCTGCGCCGCGACTGCCCTGGGCGCAGGCACCTTCACCATGACGGCCTTGCCCGGTTCTCCTTCGATTCACAACGTGATCGCGGCCAGTGCGTTGGGCACCGACCTGTTCGCCGGCGCCTGGATTGGCCTGTTCGCATCGCTGGTGATGATCGTTTTGGGCATGGCTTATCTGCAGCGCGAATGGCGTCTGGCGCGCGAACGAGGCGAGGGCTTCGAGCCCAACGCGCAGGATGAGCGCATGCAGCAACTGGCCGGTGTCCCGGGTAGCGGGCCGCACTGGGGCTTGGCTCTGGTGCCGATTGTGGTGGTGTTGGGGATCATCCTGCTGCCGCGCCTGCTGGCGCTGTCGGGCATGGTTGTGTCGGGCGAAGGTTCCTTGGGTGGACTGCTGGCCTTCAGTCAGGCGCAACCGATTCTCTGGCCCAGCCTCGCCCTGGTGATCGCCACCGGCGTGGCGGTGCTGATGTTTCCGGCCTTGCGCCGCAACACCGTCGGCTTGCTCGGGCAGGGCGCCGACGATGCGATCATGCCGCTGCTCAACACCGCCGCGGTGATCGGTTTTGGTGGTGTCGTGATCCAGACGGCGGGTTTCGCTCAGTTCGCTCAGTGGGTTCTGGGTGTGAACCTGCCGCCGCTACTGTCGGTGTTCGCTTCGGTCAGTGTGGTATCGGGCATCGTCGGCTCCTCGTCTGGCGGCTTGCAGATCTTCATGCAGACGCTGGCGCCGCGTTATCTGGAGATGGGTGTCGATCCTGAGGTGCTGCATCGTATCGCCACCATCACGGCGGGCGGGCTGGATTCGCTGCCGCATTGTGGCGCGGTGATCGCGATGCTGATGATCATGGGCTTGACCCACAAGCAGGCATACAAGGACATCTTCGTCATCACGGTGTTGGTGCCGGTGATCGCGGCCTTGCTCTGCATTGCCCTGCTGAGCTTCTGATTGCGCGTGGCTGGGCGCTTCTGCGGCTGATAAGCTTGTCCAGTTGCCTGGATCGAAGTGCGGGGCGAATTTGTTCTTTCGTCAACGCGTCGGTATGGGGTAAAAATAGATGCGCCGCTAACGGTTTGCGGCTAGAGGAGTGAAGATGAGCGAGGTGTTGTCCATCCAGCATGACCAGACGAGTCACCAGTTCGTGACCACCGTCGATGGTGATCGTGCCTATCTGGCCTACATGGATCTGGGCAAGCAGACGCTGGATATCTATCGCACCTTCGTGCCCAATGCCCTGCGCGGTCGTGGCATTGCTGCAGCGCTTACCGAGCACGCGCTGCAATACGCCGAAGGCAGAGGCTATACGGTGATTCCTTCGTGCTCCTACGTCGAGCGCTACATGGAGCGTCGCGCGCGCCATCAGTGAGCAGGTCGCTCGCGACGGGGCAAAACGACCCCGCGAGTTGAACGCGGATGCGAAAACGCCGGGCAATGCCCGGCGTTTTCTTTTGCTGCAGTACCCTCAGCTGCGAGGGCGCTTGGGCAGTACATCCTTGAGCTTGGTATGCATGCTGCGCAGGCTCTTTTCGGTGGTATCCCAGTCGATGCAGGCATCGGTGATGGATACGCCGTACTTGAGGTCGCACAGGTTCTTCGGAATCGACTGGCTGCCCCAGCCCAGGTGGCTCTCGACCATCAGGCCGACGATGGAGTTGTTGCCTTCGAGAATCTGGTTGGCCACGTTCTCCAGCACCAGCGGCTGCAGGGCCGGATCCTTGTTGGAGTTGGCGTGGCTGCAATCGACCATGATGTTCGGGCGTATGCCGGCTTTTGTCAGTTCCTGCTCACAAATGGCCACACTCACAGAGTCGTAGTTGGGCTTGCCGTTACCGCCGCGCAGTACCACATGACCGTAGGCATTGCCCTTGGTGGTGACGATGGATACGCCGCCTTCCTGGTTGATGCCGAGGAAGCGGTGCGGGCTGGAAACCGACTGCAGGGCATTGATGGCGACGGTCAGGCCGCCATCGGTGCCGTTCTTGAAGCCGACGGCCGAGGACAGACCAGAGGCCATTTCACGGTGCGTCTGGGATTCGGTGGTGCGGGCGCCGATGGCCGACCAGCTGATCAGGTCCTGCAGGTATTGCGGGGAAATCGGGTCGAGCGCTTCGGTGGCAGTGGGCAGGCCCATTTCCGCCAGGTCACGCAGCAGTTTGCGACCGATGTGCAGGCCATCCTGGATCTTGAACGAGTCATCCAGATAGGGATCGTTGATCAGACCTTTCCAGCCGACGGTGGTACGCGGCTTCTCGAAGTACACACGCATGACCAGAAACAGGCTGTCGGACAGCTCGGCGGCCAGCACCTTGAGGCGCTCGGCATACTCGTGAGCGGCCTTGATGTCGTGGATGGAGCAGGGGCCGACGACCACGAACAGGCGGTGATCCTTGCCGTCGAGGATGTCGCGTACCACCTGGCGGCCCTGGACAACGGTCTCCAGTGCAGCTGCGGTCAGGGGGATTTCGCGTTTGAGCTGATCGGGGGTGATCAGGGTTTCGTTGGAAGCGACGTTGAGGTCGTCGATCGGTAAATCAGCCATCGTGCTATTCATCGGGTCAGGTCGTCAGGTCACGGGTGCCGGCCGCCAGCGATCCCCTATGGCGGTGCACAGCTAGTTGGCGCAGGGGGAGCCGAACCTTAGCGCGTACAGGGCTGCACGACAATGGGCGTTAAGCCCAATGAGCCTCATAGATTGGCCGTATGAGGCGGCGTTTTTCCCTGGCCGGGGAGTGACTGGCGCTGCTTTCAGGCGAGATAGGGAAATTGTGCAGCATGCTTGGCGATCCAGTCCTGAGCGCATTGCTCGATGGCCATTGGCTGTCCCGACTCGTGTTCGAGCTGTTGTCGATAATGCTGAATCTGGCAGATCTGCTCGACCATGCGTGCGCGAAACAGGGTGTCTTCATCGATGAAGGCGATGCCCACCAGATAATCGTCCTCCAGGCGCCGACACCAGGCCACCACGCCGGGATAGTGAGCCTGGTCGCCCAGCAGCGGAATGCGCAGCTCGACCGAGGTGCCACGGCGAAAACCGCGTGGCGAGTTGCATGCAACCCCGCCCAGGCTGATATTGTTCAGCCGTTGTCGGGGGATGGGGGCTTGTCTACGTAGCACCAGTTCCACCGGCATGTCGCTTGGATGACGCAGAAACTTACGCATGAACACCGACCTCGAATGCAGGCAAACTGATATCAGTGAGTGCAGTATAGCGACGCAACTGGAATTGACCGATCTGGATGCTGATCGCCGCCTGCTCGATCTTCCCGGAACATCGCTGCTGGTGTTCACTAGCACGGGTTGTGCCAGCTGCCGTTGGGCGCGCCAGGCACTGCCTGGCATGGCGCTTCCACTCGAGCGCTTGTGTTGGATCGATGCCGGGCACAACGCCGGATTGGTGACGCGCTACGAGGTCTTCCATCTTCCGGCGTTGTTTCTGGTCAAGGACGGTCATTTCTTTGGCGCGTTGCATACGCGCCTAACCCATTCCGATCTGGTTACTGCCATGGACGAAGCCATGCTTCGCCCGGCTGAGGAGCTTCCCTGATGTCTCAAACCTCCATGCTGCGTATCGGCATCATCGGCACCGGTGCCATTGGTGGTTTCTACGGCATGATGCTGGCGCGCGCCGGCCATGACGTGCACTTTCTGTTGCGCAGCGAATATGGCGCGGTGGTCGAGCGTGGCCTGCAATTGAACAGCGCTGTACATGGGGCAGTGAATCTGGCGCCGGTGCAGGCCTATCAGCAGGTCGACGATATGCCGCCGTGCGACTGGCTGCTGGTCGGGGCCAAGACCACGGCCAATGCCGAACTGGCGCCGCTGATCGACAAAGCTGCAGCGTCTGGCGCCAAGGTGGTCCTGCTGCAAAATGGCCTGGCAGTGGAGGACGAGTTGCGTCCATTGTTGCGCGACGACCTGCATTTGCTGGGCGGGCTCTGCTACATCTGCGTTCATCGCAGCGCTCCCGGGGTGATCGAGCACCAGGCGCTGGGCACGATCAATCTGGCCTACCACTCCGGGCCGCTGATCGACGACGAGGCGCGCCTGGCATTGGCCGAGGAGGGCGCCAGCCTGCTGCGCAGCACCGGCCTGGATTCGCTGGCGATGCGCAATCTGGCGCAGACGCGTTGGCAGAAGCTGGTGTGGAACATCCCCTATAACGGTCTGTCGGTGTTGCTCGACGCCGACACGCAGCGCCTGATGGGCAATCCCGACAGCCGTGCGTTGATCGCGGGCATGATGCAGGAGGTGGTCATGGCCGCTCAGGCGTTGGGTCACGGCATGCCGGACAACTACGCAGACAAGCTGCTGGCTGCCACGCAGCGCATGCCCGACTACCTGCCGAGCATGTATCACGATTTCGCTCAGGGCCGACCGGCGGAACTGCATGCCATCTATGAGGCGCCACTGGCCGCTGCGGACGCGGTCGGGTTCGATATGCCCAAGGTACGCGCCCTGCATCAGGCGCTTCGCTTCATTCAGGCTCGCAGGGAGGCCTAGGCATGGGTAAGGGGCTGGGGGACAAGTTGGTGCTGGCGATCTCTTCGCGGGCACTGTTCGATCTGAGCGAGAGTCACCAGATCTATGAAAGCGAAGGCGTGGAAGCCTATCGCCGCTATCAGATCGAGCACGAAGACGAAGTGTTGATGCCGGGCGACGCTTTCCCATTGGTGGAGAAGTTGCTGGGGCTCAACGAGCGTCTTAGCGAGCAGCGTGTGGAAGTGATCCTGGTGTCGCGCAACAGCGCCGATACCGGCTTGCGTGCCTTCAACTCGATCCAGCACTACGGCCTCGGTATCTCCCGCGCAGCCTTCGTCGGCGGGCGCAGTCCCGATCCTTACCTGGCGGCCTTCGGCTGCCACCTGTTTCTGTCTACCCATGCCGAGGACGTGCGCAATGCACTGAAGGCCGGTTTTGGCGCGGCCACGCTGCTTTCCGGTGGTGCGCGGCGAGCCAATAGCAACGAGCTGCGGATCGCCTTCGATGGCGATGCCGTGGTGTTTTCCGATGACTCCGAGCGGGTCTACCAGAGTGGCGGCCTCAACGCCTTTCAGGATCATGAGCGTGAAGCCGCTCGGCAAGCCTTGCCAGGCGGGCCTTTCAAACCATTTCTGGCGGCGTTGCACCGGCTGCAGCAGGAGTTTCCCGAAGCCGAGTGCCCGATTCGTACCGCGTTGGTCACTGCGCGTTCGGCACCAGCTCACGAACGGGTGATTCGCACCCTGCGTGAGTGGAACATCCGTCTGGACGAATCCTTCTTCCTCGGTGGCTTGGACAAGTCAGCGGTGCTCGAAGCCTTCGCCGCCGATGTGTTCTTCGATGACCAGACCGGGCACTGCGAAAAGGCCCGCCAGGTGGTGGCTACCGGTCATGTGCCACATGGTGTGAGCAACGAGCTGCTGCCGTGAGCCTGGACGACCGCATATAGCCATTCGTCCTAAATAACCTCGCGGACCTTGCTTTGTCTGATGCGCTGCTAAGCTCAATCATGGGCCTGCGCCAGCAGTCGAGGAGGCCGTGTGATCCGTTCGATTCTCTATGCTACCGATCTGGGGCTTTACGCCTCCTATGTGCTGCAGCACGCCCTCGCAATGAGTCGTAGCTTCAAGGCCGATCTCTACGTGGTGCACGCCGTGGAGCCTATGGGGCTGTTCGCCGAATCCGTCCTGCAGACCTATCTGGATGAGGAAATCCTGGGGGAGCTTCGCCGCAATGGGCTGAGTACGGTCATGGGCAGCATCGAGCAGCGCGTACTGGAGGGCTTTCGCGACGAGTTGGGTGATGGTCTGCAGGACCTGCAGCTGATACGTGCGGTGCGGGTGCTGCAGGGGGATCCACCCGCGGTGATTCTCGAGGAAGCGCAGAAACTTGGAGTGGATCTGCTGGTCGTAGGCAGTCATAGCCATGGTGCGGAGCTGGCTGTGCCGCTGGGACGAACGGCAGCGCGCATCGTGCAGCTGTCGGAGGTGCCGGTGTACCTGGTGCCGATGCTGCAGCATCGGGGGCATGGGGATTTGTAACGGAGGGCTAATAAAAAGTTCTAGTCTGTCAGATTAAACCAATAATATGGTTATATACGGCATTGGCGGTTGTTGGCCTGCCTTACTGCTCTGAGGGAAACATATGAAGCTTCAGCAATTGCGCTACATCTGGGAAGTTGCGCACCACGACCTCAACGTATCGGCTACCGCTCAGAGCCTGTACACCTCGCAACCAGGGATCAGCAAGCAGATTCGCTTGCTCGAGGATGAGCTGGGCGTGGAAGTCTTCGCTCGCAGTGGCAAGCACCTGACCCGCGTGACCCCGGCTGGAGAACGCATCATCACCACCGCCGGCGAGATTCTGCGCAAGGTCGAAAGCATCAAGCAGATCGCCCAGGAGTTCTCCAACGAGAAGAAGGGCACGCTATCCATCGCCACCACGCACACCCAGGCGCGCTACGCCTTGCCGCCGGTGATCAGTGCCTTCATCAAGCAATACCCGGACGTGGCCTTGCACATGCATCAGGGCACGCCGACCCAGATCGCCGAGATGGCGGCCGACGGCAGCGTGGATTTCGCCATCGCCACCGAAGGTCTTGAGCTGTTCAACGACCTGATCATGATGCCCTGCTACCGCTGGAACCGCTGCGTTGTCGTGCCGCAGGGCCATCCGTTGACCAAGCTGCCGAAACTGACCCTGGAGGCGCTGGCCGAATACCCCATCGTCACTTACGTATTCGGTTTCACCGGGCGCTCGAAGCTGGATGAGGCCTTCAGTCATCGCGGCCTGACGCCCAAGGTGGTGTTCACCGCGGCCGATGCCGACGTGATCAAGACCTATGTGCGCCTGAACCTGGGCGTTGGCATCGTGGCCAAGATGGCGGTTGACGCCAAGCTTGATCCTGATCTGGTGGTGCTCGACGCCGATGACCTGTTCGAGCCCAGCGTGACCCGGATCGGCTTCCGGCGTGGCACCTTCCTGCGCGGCTTCATGTGCGATTTCATCGAGCGTTTCGCGCCGCACCTGACCCGTGACATGTTGGCCAAGGCCGTGCAGTGCCACAACAAGTCCGAGCTGGAAGAACTGTTCAGCGGCGTCGAGCTGCCGATGCACTGAAAAACTGACCGAAACGAAAATGGCGCCCTTGGGCGCTATTTTCGTTTCGCACGGGAGCGATCAGTGGCTCAGGTGCAGACCGCACTCGCGATTGTCTTCGCCCTTGGTCGGGTCGAAGTAATCGAACTCGTTCGGCAGGTCATGGGCGACCAGGTACTGGTAGAGGTCCTTGGAGCTCCAGTGCAGCAGGGGCGCGACCTTGATCAGGCCGTCCGGGTTGATGCTGATCGGATCCATCTGCGCACGTACGGCAGTGTCGGTCGCGCGCAGGGCGGTGAACCAGACGCTGGGTGCGGTCTCGCGCAGGGCGCGGGCGAAGGGCTCGAGCTTCACCTCTTCGGTGAACGCCGCGTGACGCGGATCGTCCAGAGCGGGCACCGGACCGTCGATGGCTTCGCGATGGGCACGCGAGCGCTTGGGCAGGTAGGTGATGAGGTTGAGATTGAGCTTGCGCGCTACCTCATCGGCGAAGCGATAGGTGGCTTCGGTGTTGTAGCCGCTGTCCATCCAGACCACCGGGATGTCCGGCTTGACCTGGCTGACCATATGCAGGATCACCGCTTCGAACGGGCGGAAGTTGGTGGTGCAGATGGCCGGTTTGCCCAGCCCGATAGCCCACTGAACCAGCTTTTCAGGCTGGTTGCCGAATTCGGCGTTGAGCGCGTCCAGGTCGAGTTCCATGTTGAGGGCTCCAGATCAAGTGCGTGAGGGCGCGATGGTAGCAAAGGCCAGTTATACAGCTAAATAACTAAGGCTATTGTTGACCTGTCTTATGGTTATAAGCAGGTTGCATTGCGCCACTCAGGTTCAGCGGCTAGAGTGCCGGCTCCTTTTTGGCTCAACCGAGGAGTGGCCTGTGGAAATCGCGTGTCTCGACCTGGAAGGCGTACTGGTCCCGGAAATCTGGATCGCCTTTGCGGAAAAAACCGGCATCGAGTCGCTCAAGGCGACTACCCGCGACATCCCCGATTACGACGTGCTGATGCAGCAGCGCCTGCGTATTCTCGATGAGCACGGCCTGAAGTTGAAGGATATCCAGGACGTGATTGCCACACTGAAGCCCCTCGATGGCGCAGTGGAATTCGTCGATTGGCTGCGTGAGCGCTTCCAGGTGGTGATCCTCTCTGACACCTTCTACGAGTTCTCCCAGCCGCTGATGCGCCAGCTCGGCTTCCCGACCCTGCTGTGCCATCGCCTGATCACCGACGAGAATGATCGCGTGGTCAGCTACCAACTGCGTCAGAAAGACCCCAAGCGTCAGTCGGTAATCGCTTTCAAGAGTCTGTATTACCGCGTGATCGCCGCTGGCGACTCGTACAACGACACCACCATGCTCAGCGAGGCCCATGCCGGCATCCTGTTCCATGCACCGGACAACGTGATTCGCGAGTTTCCGCAGTTCCCGGCGGTGCACACTTATGAAGACCTCAAGCAAGAGTTCCTCAAGGCGTCGAATCGCAAGCTGAGCCTGTAACGCCGAACCATGAAAAACGCCGCGAATCGCGGCGTTTTTCGTTTGGAGCCCCTACTGGTCCGGTGCCGGCAAGCGCTCCAGCGTCTCCAGCAGCACCTTCACCTTGGTGATGGACTCCTGGTACTCGGCCTGCCAGTTGGAGTCGGCGACGATGCCGCCACCTCCCCAGCAACTGACCTTGCCGTCCTTGACCAGCAGACTGCGAATGGCGATGGAGCTGTCCATTTCGCCGCGCACGTCGAGATACAGCAGGGAGCCGCAGTACAGCCCGCGTCGGGTTGGCTCCAACTCATCGATGATCTGCATGGCGCGGATCTTCGGTGCGCCGGTGATGGAGCCACCTGGGAAGCTGCCAGCGATGAGGTCCAGCGCATCCTTGTCAGGCGCCAGCTCGGCGGTCACGCAGCTGACCAGATGATGCACGTTGGGATAGCTCTCCAGGGCGAACAGCTCCGGCACTTTCACCGAGCCGATTCGGCAGCTGCGACCGAGATCGTTGCGCAGTAGGTCGACGATCATCAGGTTTTCGGCGCGATCCTTGCGGCTCGCCAGTAGCTCTTGGGCCTGCGCCTGATCATCGTCGGCATCATGGCCACGGCGTCGCGTGCCTTTGATCGGGCGGGTTTCCACCTGGCCCTGGCTGACCTTGAGAAAACGCTCGGGCGAGAGGCTGAGAATGGCGTCGCCATTGCCCAGGTTCTGAAAACCGGAGAAGGGCGTAGGGCAGGCCTGGCGCAGTGCCAGATAGGCGGCCCAGGGGTCACCCTCGCAGGGCGCCTGAAAACGCTGGGCGAAGTTCACCTGATAACAATCGCCGGCAAGGATGTAGCCCTGGATGCGTTCGATGGCCTGGCGATAGCGGTGCTGATCGATATCGGCCTGGAATGGCTGAGTCAGGTAGAAGGAGGCGCCTTGATCCTCAGGTGCTGCTGCGAACAGCGTTTGCAGGCGCTGCCGCTCGGCCTCCGGCAGGGTCGGATGAAACATCAGGACGCTGCTGCCCAGCTGGTGATCGCTGATCAGTGCCCAGGCATAGAGGCCGAAGCGCGCATCCTGCAGATGCAGATCATCGATGCTCTGCTCGGGCAGCGCCTCGAGGCGACGACCGAAGTCATAAGACAGATAGCCGATCAAACCACCGACGAATGGCAATGGTTGTTGCGCCGGTGCATCGGCGTGGCCAAGGCTCTGCAATGCGCCTCGCAGGCGTTGCAGGAAGTCGTTGGCCGATTCGTCGCTCGCTGGCGCCAGTTCTGCCAATGGCCAGGCACTCATAAGGTCATAGCGTCCACGCTCGGCCCCCGGGTGTCCGGCGTCCAGCAGTACGGCGCCGGGTGCCTGGCGGATGCGCTGGAAGTGGTCGCTGGGATCTTTCCGGTAAGCAATCGGGTGCAGAGAGCAGCTTGGCATGCGTGGCATTCGGGAGTGTGGGAGGGGCGATTGTAGTCTGCCGCTAACATTCATCCTAGAGCTTGTGCCGGGTTTGCTACGGTGCGTTCAGCTGATTAGTATTGAGCCGTGCCAGGACGTTGAACTGTCGTACCAGAACAATAATTAACGAAGGGATCCAGGCCATGGATGAAGTTATAGGTCCAGCCGCTGGAAGCCTGCTGCGTTCGAAACTGTCGCCGCCCCAGGCATCTGCGGACTATTTGGCAAGACCCCAGGTCGAAGCCGCGTTATCGGCCCATCCCCACGCTCGTCTTGTGCTGTTTTGCGCACCTGCTGGCTTTGGCAAGACCACCGCGCTGGCGATGCTGGTGGAGCGTCGTCTTCAGGCCGGTAGTGCCGTTGCCTGGTTGTCGCTGGGGTCGGACGATGATGAGCCGGTACGTTTCTACCAGCAACTGATCGAAGCATTGGGCCGCGCATTGCCTGGCTTCGGTGACGACGCATCGGCCTACCTGCGCAACACCATGCGCGTGCCCGTCGAGGCGGTGATGGAAAGCCTGTTGGTAGACCTGTCGCTGCGCTGCGAACCGCTCCTGCTGGTGCTCGACGATCTGCATCTGATCCAGGATGGCGAGCTGCTCGCGGCGCTCAACCGACTGGTCAAGCTAGCGCCGCCGAATTTCACCTTGGCCATCGGCAGCCGTTCGCAACCGGCACTGAGCCTGGCCACATTGCGCGCCAAGGGGTTGCTGCTGGAGCTAGGAAGCGAGGAACTCAGGCTCAATGCCGAGGAAACGCGCGGTTATCTGGAGCGCAGCGGTCTGCAGCTCGATGCCGAGGAGTTTGGTGCGCTGTATAGCCACACCGAGGGTTGGATGGTCGGGGTGCACCTGGCCAGCCTGTGGCTGCGCAACCACCCGCAACCGACCGAGCGCATGGCGGAGCTGGGCGCCGACAAGAACGCCGTGGGTGACTACCTGCTGCGCTCGGTATTCGAGCAGTTACCGGCCGAGCGTCAGGAGCAACTGCTGGCACTCGGCGTGGCACAACAGCTCAGCGGTGATCTGGCCAGTACGCTGACCGGACGCCATGACGGCCAGCAGCTGCTGGAAGACCTGGAGGTCATGCAGCTGTTTCTCCTGCCCATGGATCGCGAACGCCAGTGGTATCGCTTCCATAACCTGTTCGCCGAATTTCTCCGTGCGCGCCTCAAGGAGCGCGATCCGGAGCGTTTCAAGCAGCTGCATTTCAATGCCAGCCTGTGGTTCACCAATCACCACATGCAGAACCTGGCCATCGAGCACGCCCGTCATGCCGAAGATGCCGAGATGCTCGCTGCGCTGCTCGACGGCTGCGGCCTGGAGCTGATCAACCGTGGCCAACTCAACCTTATCTACAAATGGCGCCAGCACGTGCCGGACGAGATCGCTGCGCGTTTTCCCGTGCTGGTGCTGGCCGATGTCTGGACCCGTGCGGCCGAGCTGGGGCTGAGCGAGGCCAATCGCATGCTCGATGAGCTGCTGGAGCGCTGGGGCGAGTCACGCACGAACGGGCCGCTGAGTGACAAGGTATTGGCGACGCTGGCGATCAAGGCGGTGATCGCCCTGCAGAAAGACGACCTGGATACCTGCGTCGTTCTGGCGCGGCGCATCGAGGCGCAACTGGGCCAGCACACGGCCTTCCTTGAGGTGGCGATTCTCACCGTCGGCGCTTTGGCCAGCGTCATGCTCGGCCATGGCGACCATGCGCGCAAGCTGCTGGCGCTGGCGCAGCAGCGCAACCATTTCCTCGAAGGTCGTTATCTGGACATGCAGCTGGCCAATGTGGAAATCCTGCTGTGTCTGGAACAGGGAAGAGTGAAGCAGGCACAGCTGTTGTTCGAACAGTTGCGCGCGCGCGTGATGCCCTGGTTCGGCGAAAAGTCCCGCGCGCTGGTTCTACCCACCATCAGCGAGGCGCTGATCGCCTATCAGCAAGGCCGCCTGGAAGGCCTGCAGGATCGGCTGCGCTGGGCTCTGGCGACGGTCGACGTGATCAACCCGATCGACCTCTATGCTCAGGCGATGCTCTGTCTGGCGCGTTTGCAGCGTCAGCAGGATGCTCCGAAGGAGGCCGTCGCGACCCTGGTGCTGATGCAGAATCTGGCAGCCCGTCACCACTCCTGGCGCTTCTACGTGCAGGCTGTGGGCGAGGAGATTGCCTGGACGCTTCAGGAACCGCTGGCCGATCGCAGCAAGCGCGCAGAACAGCGCCTGAAGTCGGTGGACTGGAACAAGCTGGCAGGTCATTACAAACAGCGCAGTTTCAACCCGGTGTCCTGGGTGCTGGGGCTGACCCGCATTCGCCTGCAGCAGGCGCGCGGGCATTACAGCGAAGCGCTGCATGAGATCACCCAGCTGCGCGGTCAGTTGCAGGAAGGCTGGCACGGGCTATATGGCCTGCGCCTGGATCTACTCGCGGCGTTGAGCTATCAGCGTCTGGGCTATCAGGAGCGCGCACAAAGCCTGCTGGTGCAGTGCCTGATCGGGGCCGAGCGAGAAGAGGTTCGCAGCCTGTTCATCGAGGAAGGCGAGGCGATCCGCCAGATGCTGCAGCAGCTGGAGTCCGCCGAGCGCCAGCCGGCATTGCAGGTATTCATTCGCAGCCTGTTGAGCGCCTGGCCCGGCCAGGAGTCACGGCAGGCGCTGGATGTGCTGGAGGAAGGGCTGACCGAGCGTGAGCGCGAAGTGGTCTGCCTGGCCGCCAAGGGCATGTCCAACGAAGAGATCGGCCAGCAGCTGTCGCTGGCCCTGGGGACCGTCAAATGGCACCTGCACAACATCTACGAAAAGCTCAAGGTGCGTAACCGCACCCAAGCCATCCGTCGTGCCCGCGAGCTGAGCCTACTCGAATCATGAACAGTCAGAATCCGACCTGCCAAGCTGCTGCTCCGCTGTTGCGTACCAAGCTGTATCCCGCCCACGCCGAGGGCGCTCCGCTGTTGGAGCGTTCGGCCTTGATCGAGCGTTTGCTGGAGGCGCGTGAGCAACGCCTGATGGTTCTCAGTGCGCCCGCCGGCTTCGGCAAGAGCACCGTCCTCAGCCAGTTGCGCAGTCGCTTGCAGGCGCAAGGTGCGCGCGTCGCCTGGTTGTCGTGCGATGAGAGCGACAGTGAACCGGCAAGGCTGCTGCAGTACCTGGTGGCGGCCGTCGCCGCCGTCTGCCCGGGGTTCGGGAGCAGTGCCACGGCGCTGCTTCAGGGCGAGATCAGCTGGCCCCTGGAGGCAGCGATAGATGCGTTTATCGATGACCTGAAAGGGCTGCCGCAAGACCTCTACCTGATGCTCGACGACTTCCACCGTATTCGCCATCCCACGCTTGGTCAGAGCTCGCGCTATCTGATCGAGCGCCTGCCCAAACAGGTACGACTGGTGGCCAGTACCCGTCATCAGCCACGCTTTCTCGATGAGTCGCCCGCGTTCGCTGGCTGGGCGTTCTGGCTCAAGGCCGAGGACCTGCGTCTGACCCGGGCGGAGACGGCCGCTTACTTGCGCGACATCAAGCGTCTGGCTCTGGATGACCATGAGCTCGATCTGCTGCATGCGCGTACCGAGGGCTGGATCACGGCCCTGCATCTGGCGGCGCTGGCCTTGCCGCGCCAGCACGATCGCGCCGCGTTTCTCGCCGGCTTGTCAGGCGCCGAACGCAATATCGCCGACTACCTGGCCGAGGATGTGGTGGCCAGCTTGCCGGAAGCGATGCAGCTGTTTCTCGACCAGACCTCGGTGCTCGATGAATTCAACGCCGGCCTGTGTGACGCCCTTACCGGTCATCAGGACGGTGGTGACATGCTGCATCGCCTGCAGGGTGAGCAGCTGTTCGTGATCCCACTGGACGAGCAGGGCGAATGGTTTCGCTATCACCATCTGTTCGCCGAGTTCCTGCAGGGACGCCTGGCCAAACGTGGCGACCCGGCGCACCTGTTGCACGCAGCGGCACGTTGGTGCGAAAGCCACGACCTCGCCGACAAGGCGATCAAGTACGCCTTGCGGGCCCGCGATTACGCGTTCGCCGCCGAACTGCTGGAGCGCCAGGGCGCGCGCCTGATCGCCGGCAATCGGGTGTACGGCATCCTCGCCATTCTCAAGGATATTCCGCCGGTGGAGATCACCGAGCAGCCGGTGTTCCAGATCTTCTATGCCTGGCAACTGGCGTTCGAGCAGAAGTTCGCCGAATCCGAGGCGTTGATCGAAGAGGTGAGCACGCGCCTGACGCAAGGGCGCGGCAAGGGTATGCACTTCGGGCTGATCGAGCTGCTGGCCGCTGCTCAGGTGCTCAAGGCGCTGGTCATGCTGTATCAGGACAAGCTCGAAGCCTGCCTCAAGGTCGCCAGTCAGTGGCTGGCGCTGGTGCCGCAGAACCAGCCGGTGTTCCGTGCCAGCCTGGCGTGCGTGCAAGCGGCGGCGTTTGCGCTGCTCGGCGAGTTCGGTGAGGCGGCCAAGGCGATTACCGTGGCGCGGGAGAACCTGCGCCAGTGCGAGAGCGAGTACCTGCACGTGATGGCCAGCCTGATCGAAGCCCTGATCTGCAAGGAATACGGCGAACTGGAGCGTGGCCGCTCCCTGGCCGAGGCTGCGCGGGCGAGGGTGGAGCAGGTTTTTGGTCGACGCAGCCGGGTTGGCGGTCCACTTGCGTTGGCCTATGCCGACCTGCTTTACGAGCAGGACCGGCACGGTGCAATCCTCGCCGAATTGCCGTTGGCGACCACCTGGCGTGATGTCGCCACCCCGGTCGAGTTGATCAGTCGCGGCAAGCTGGTGATGGCGCGGGCGCGCTTCTTCGCCGGAGCGGGCGAGCAGGGGCTGGAGGAGCTCGACGAGTGGCTGGCCGGTTTGCAGGGGCTGGGCTACGAGCGTGTATTCGCCATTGGCATGGGCTGCAAGGTGCAGTTCCTGCTGTGGCTGCGCAGGCCCAACGAGGCGCAGCGCATTTATCAGCAACTGGAGCGCCATATCGCCGCGCTGCCCATCGAGCGCTATGGCGATGCGCATACGGTACTGGCGCTGAGCCAGGCGCGCCTGGCATTGAGCGAACGACGGGTGGACAAGGCCCAGGCGTGCCTGGAGGCCTGCCTGGCGAAGCAGGGCGCCAAGCACCAGCGAGATCGGCGCCTGCGTCTGAGCCTGTTACTTTCTGTGGCGTATTGGCGCAAAGGTAACAGCGAAAAAGCCTTCGCCTTGTTGCGCTCGACGCTGGCGGAAGCCTGGCAATGCGGTTATCGCCGGCTGTTCCAGGACGACGCGCTATGGCTGTTGCCGCTCTGGGATGCCTGGCGCAGTGCCGACTCCAGGCGTGCCAACGCCTGGCAGGGGGTGGCGGAAATGCTCCGTGAACAGTGTCGCAGGCTGGCTATCGATCCTGAAAGTTTCGAGGAAAATCAGGATGTTAGCCATCGCGAGCGAGAAATATTGCGGCTCGTTGCGGCCGGGCTTTCCAATCGCGATATCGCCCAGGCAGTGCACCTGTCCGAAGCAACCATCAAATGGCATCTGCACAACCTGTTCTCCAAGCTTGGGGTACGTAGCCGCACTCAAGCGGTGCTCAAGGGCAAGAGTCTGGGGCTGTTGAGCGAGGCGTGACGGGGAGGGCGGTAAAAGAGCCGTGCTCCATCCCTTGGATGGGCTGGCAGTTGAATGGCGGGTTAGTAGCTTGTAGCCATCTCGAAGCGCAGCGCGTTTCGCGACTCCAAACCTGGCGTACCTAAGGAAGCCGCGACAGGTCTGGTGATCGGCATGAGCCGGTCAGGCTGCTCGTGACAGGACGTCACCGGCAGAGCCCGGGGACCCCCCATTTGAACTGTGGAGATAACAACAATGATGACCCTGAAGAAAATCGCTCTCGCCGCCGCCGTCATGGCAGTCCCGTTCATGGCCCAGGCCGACCTGAAGTCGCTGGATGACACTGCCCTGGCAGGCGTTACTGGTCAGGCCGGTATCAGCATCGCCGGTAACTTCGATGCCACCATCGGTTCGATCGTCTACACCGATACCGAAACCGGCGTCAGCGATGGCAGCAACAGCCTGAGCCTGAACACCGTCACCCTGTCTGGCTTCAACATCGACGAAGCCAATCCGCTGACCATCGACGTGGTCGACAACAAGCTGGAAATCGGCCTGCCGGGCATCAACGGCGGGGTAGCCGTGGATGCAGTGAAGATCGGCAACGGCACCATCGGTGGCGTCGCCATCAACGGCCTCGACATGGCCGGTTCCACCGTCAAGATCTGGGGTCATTGATCCTCGCTTGAGCTGATCCACAGGAGCTCTGCCGCTTTCGTGGCCGGGCTCCTGCCTCGTTGTACGCAGTAGCGGATTGACCAATGATCGAAATTCTCGTGGGCAGCCTGATAGGTTTGTACGGTTTTACCGAGGCTGTCGACATCAAACCGCAGCCCGCCGGCACCGTGAACATCACCCAGCCGCTGCTGCCCAATGGCCCGCTGCGCGAGTCGGTGGTGCTGGAGCCGATGAGCCAGTTGCAGTTTCGCAACGTGATTCGCCAGGCCTATGACTACAGCTGTGGCTCCGCGGCGCTGACAAGCCTTTTGGACTACTACCTCGGGCGCAACCTGCAGGAACGCCAGGTGATGGAAGGGCTGCTGCATTTCGGCGAGGCGGAAAAGATCGTCGAGCGCCGCGGTTTCTCCCTGCTCGACATGAAGCGTTTCGTCACTGCCCTGGGCTACAAGAGTGGTGGGTTTCGCGCCGCTTTCGACGACCTGGCGCAGCTCGAGCACCCGGCCATCGTGCCCATCGAGTACGCCGGCTTCAAACATTTCGTGGTGGTGCGTGACGTCTACAACGAGCACGTATTCGTTGCCGATCCGGCGCTGGGCAACATCAGTTTCACGCGCGTGCGCTTCGAGGAGATCTGGGATCAGAACGTACTGTTCGTGATCTTCCCCAGCGGCAACGAGCCGGCCAACGCCATGGCGCTGACCGACCGCGACCTGCGCATCATCGATGACCGCACCATCAGCATGCTGGCCTTTCGCGAATTTCCGCAGATGGCCAAGTTCACCACGAATCAGGCCGACCAACTGGGGTCGGGAGGCGACATCCAATACATTCGCCGCAAGTGATTCACCCGGCATAACAATAACGATCTGGGGATAGCGCCATGGGAGTTTCGGGGTATGCATGGCTGGTCATGCTGACGCTGGTTGCGGTGCAGCCGCTGATGGCCGACGACACCACGGTCGACGATGCTCGCGATGCGTTGACCAAGAAAGACGATGACGCCGACAGCGCCAAGGCGCTGGAAGAGGTGTTCCAGGCCGCCGAGAAGAGCTACACCCTGCTCAAGAAGGGTGAGCGCACCCTGACCTACGGCTTCGACTACTCGTTGTTGCGCGATACGCAGATCCAGACCGTGCGTACCGGGCAGAACGTCTTCAGCGTGATCGGCCAAAGCGAGGCGCAGCATACCTTCACCAACTCCTTCACCTTCGATTACGGGGTGTGGGACAACCTCACCTTCAGCATGCGCGTGCCGTTTCTGGCCAAGTACGACACCGAGCGTGACCTGAGCACGTACAGCCTGGGGGATATTTCCGCCAGTTTCCGCTGGCAGCCCTGGTCGTCGGTGCGTGGCCGTCCGGTCACCACGCTGTTCGCCACCCTGGGTCTGCCAACTGGCGACAGCCCTTACGACGTCAGTCTGGATGATGGCCTGGCCACCGGCAGCGGTTACTACAGTCTGGGAGTCGGGGCCAACCTGTCCTACGTGATCGACCCGGTGGTGCTGTTCGGCTCGCTTGGCTACACCTACAACCTGCCGATCCGCAATGCCGATCAGGTACGCGGCGGCCGTCTGCTGGAGAGGGTCGACCCGGGCTCGAGCCTGTCGCTGAGCATGGGCTTCGCCTACGCCCTGTCCTATGACGTGTCGCTGGCTACCTCATTGCAGATGGCGCACAACCTGGCGCCGAAGTTCACCTTCAGTGACGTCACGCTCGAGGGTAACGAACAGACCAGTGCGGTGATGAACTTCTCGCTGGGTCTGCGCACCTCACCGAACACCATCGTCAACGTCAACGCCGGTTTCGGCATGACCGAGGATTCGCCCGATGTCCTGCTCGGGATTTCCATGCCCCTGGATATCAAGGGCCTCAAGGCCGAATAAGCAGCGAGCGAACCAGACATGACTCATCTTGCCAAGCTGCAGGCGCTGCTGCTGGGGTTGGGCGCGGCCTGCGTTCTGCCTGCCCAGGCGCAACTGGCCACCAACCTGACCATCGGCAACCCCAAGGCCATGGCCATGGGCAACGCCGTGACTGCCGACGTCACCGGTATCGATGCCGTGCATTACAACCCGGCTGCGTTGAGCAAGCTCAAGGGGCGGCAGACCACGGTCAAGCTGCTCAGTGGTGTGATGGATATCCGCGCCAAGTTCGCGGCCAGGGAAGGGTATGGCTTCATGGGTTACGACGATGACCCGTTCAAGAACTCCAGCAGCCGCACGTTGACGCCGACCATGTATCTGCCAGGTGTTGGTGGCATGACCGAGCTGCCGGTGCTGGTGGCGCCACTGGCTGGCCTGTCGATCAACCCGCCGGGTTCGAAGTTCACCTTCGCCACTAACGTCTACGCGCCGATGGCGCTGGGTTATTCGCGCGATTCCGATGACGACCCAGGGCGGTTCCAGGGGCGCCAGGTCTCGTTGCAACGCATCACCTATTTCTCGCCGTCGCTGGCCTATCAGGTCAATGACGAGCTGTCGGTCGGACTGTCCATCGGCTTCTCCCACCAGGCCGTGGCGCTCAATCAGGACTTTCGTAACCCCGGCATGCTGACTGGCCTGACTCGCATCCTTAACGAGGCACTGTGCCTGCCTGGGCTGGATGAAATCCTGGGACCATTCATCAACGTCTGCGGTGGCAAGATCGGTCCGTTCGATTCCTTGGCCAACCTCGATCTGGATTTGCAGGAGAGTCTGTCGCCCTCCTACAACCTGGGCATACTTTGGGAGCCGACGGACTGGTTCTCATGGGGCGCGACCTACCAGAGCGAGTCGCGGATGAATCTCAAGGGAAAGTACCGTGTGGATTACAGCGAAGACTGGGCAGGGTTCTGGCAAGGCTTCCAGTCGGCCCTGGCTGGGCAGATTCTCAGCCCGCTGTTTCCCTATGGTGCGGAGGAGGAGAGTGGCAACGCCTCGCTGAAGCTGACCTATCCGGATGCCTTCAGCACCGGTATCAAGGTGCGCCCGTTCGACAAGTGGCAGTTCAATCTGGATCTGCGCTGGGTTGGTTACAGCGACTGGAACAACTTCGAGATCGAGTTCGATCGAGAGCTGGATCTGTTGCGTATCGCCAAGACCTTCGGTGGCGGTAATGCCACCGACCGCAGCATCATTCTCGACCGCGGCTATCGCGACACCTGGAGCTGGGGCGTTGGCGTACAGTACGACGTCAATGATCGTCTGGCGCTGCGCGCAGGCTACGAATATCGCCCTTCAGCCATCCCGAAGAACAAGGCAGACGTCCTGGCACCGGTGGGCGACGCCGATCTCTACGGCCTTGGCCTGGGCTATCGCTGGGACAAGGACACCACCATCGACGTCGGCTTCAACTACTTCGTCTCCAAACAGAGCATACCTGCCGGCAGCAGCTGCAACGTCAGCTGCGAAGGCTTGGACAATCTGGTCTACAACCCGTACGCCGGGCTCAATATCGAAACCACGGTCAAGGCCTATATCTTCGCCATGACCTACACCTCGAGGTTCTGAGACGATGCGCAGCCTGTTGTGGATGTTGATGGTCTTGCCGCTGATGCAGGCCAGCGCCAGCAGTCGCTACCTGACCTGGGTCGATGATCTCGGCAGGGTGCATAACACCTTCGTCGACGGCCGTTTCGCCGAGCAACAGCTAAAGGCTCAGCGGCGCGCCGAGCAGAGTGACCAGGCCCGGCTCGGCGATGGCGGTGCCTGGCCGGGCAGTGCGCCAAGTACCGGGGAGAGCAAGCGGCGTTATTTCACCTGGATCGACGGTAGTGGTCAGCTGCAGAACAGCTTTTACGCCGGTGCACAGGTTGCCGGCAGCTCGGGGCGTGATCAGGTGCTGGCCAGCGGTGAGCGGGCTGGTGACTACATCGACTCGGCTGTGCTCGAGGGGCGTGGCTTCCAGCGCGACAGCAACGACAGTCCCTATTACACCTGGGTCGATGAACAGGGGCGGATGCACAACGCGCCGGTGCCTGGCAGATCCGTCGAGGCTCAGCCACGCGCTGGCGTTTCAACGGTTCGTTACAGCGAGGGGCGACAGATCGAGTTCGAGCGCAGCAAACCATCCTTGCCGACGCTCGATGGCCAGCCCACCAGTGCCATGCAGGCCTTGCTCGAAGGTAGCCAGGCGCGTGGTGCAAGCCTGTATGGCGAGCTGTCGACTCGCTGTTGCGGGCAGATGCGTGACAGCGACTTCAGTCTGCTGTCAGCGCAAGAGCCGCGCTATGAGGAACTGGATCGTTTTTCGCCGAGCTTCGAATTCCCCATGGGGCGCAGCTATTACGCGGCGTTGAAGTTACCCGTCTCACGGCAGAGCTACGGCCTGCGCGTGCGCAGTTTCGCCAACCGTGAGGTGGTCTATCCATCGCTGCTGTTTCTTGACGAGGCCAAGCGTCCGACGCGGCTGGTCAGTGATGCGGTATATCAGCTGCATCCGGAAACCTGGTACCGCTACGCCTTCATCGAAGGCACGGTGCAGGTGCGTGCAGAGCAGGGCGAGCGCTATGTGCTGCTGATTACCACCGACGAAGACCGCAGCCTGCAAACGCTCGACAACAAGCCGTTCAAGCGACCCTTGCAGGCATTGGCGGTAGATGAGGCGGGCATGCAGCGGCATGCGCATGCGGATGAAGGGGCGTTCGAGCTGGCGATAGTGCGTTGAGTGAGCCGCAGGTCGCGCCAGGTCTGGGTGACCTGGCGCAACTGGTACTCAGACTTCCTTGCCGATGATATGGCCGAACAGTTCCTGAGAGAACCGCACGCGCTCTTCGGCGTCTTCCTGAATGCCCTTGGCCTTCAGCTCTTCCAGGCGTGCTTCCACCGCATGGGCGCGGTGGGTCAGGCCACAGTCGTTGGCGATCTGGATGTTCAGGCCGGGGCGCGCGTTGAGTTCGAGAATCAACGGGCCCTTGTCCTGGTCCAGAACCATGTCCACACCGATGTAACCCAGGCCGCACAGCTCGTAGCAGCCGGCGGCGAGCTTCATGAAACCATCCCAGTTCGGCAGTTGCACGCCGTCCACCGCGTTGGTGGTGTCCGGATGCTTGCTGATCTTGTTGTTCAGCCAGGTGCCGCGCAGGGTGACGCCAGTGGCCAGGTCCACGCCGACACCGATGGCACCCTGGTGCAGGTTGGCCTTGCCGTTGGACTGGCGGGTCGGCAGGCGCAGCATGGCCATCACCGGATAGCCCATCAGCACGATGATGCGGATGTCCGGCACGCCCTCGTAGCTGATGCTCTTGAAGATGGTGTCCGGGGTTACCCGGTACTCGATCAGCGCGCGGTCACGGTGACCGCCGAGCGAGTACAGGCCGGACAGGATGCTGGAAATCTGCTGCTCCAGCTCCTCATGACTGACGATCTTGCCGGATACCGTCTTGAAACGATCTTCGAAACGGTCGGCGATGACCATGATGCCATCACCACCGGCACCCTGGGCCGGCTTGATGACGAAATCGTTGCGCCCGGCGATGATCTCGTCGAGCTTCTCGATTCCCTTCTCGGTTTCGATGACGCCATACATCTCCGGCACGTCGATGCCGGCCTCGATGGCCCGCTCCTTGGTGATGATCTTGTCGTCGACGATGGGGTACAGGTGCCGTTTGTTGTACTTCAGCACGTAATCCGCATTGCGTCGGTTGATGCCCATGATGCCTTTGGCTTCAAGGGCCTTCCACGTCTTGATCAGGCCGAACATGGTGTTAGTCCTTGAGGAAGGCTTTGAAACGGAACAGTTCGGTCAGGCGGTAGCCACGGTAGCGACCCATCGCCAGCATGAAACCCACCAGGATCAGCAGGATCGCCGGGAAGGTGAACACGAAGTACACCAGCTCAGGCACGCTCATCAGCAGGTGCGCGACAGTCGCGGCGAACAGGGTACCGATGGCGACCTTGAAGGCGTGACCACCACCGCGCTCTTCCCAGGTGATCGACAGACGTTCGATGGTCATGGTCAGAATCACCATCGGGAACAGCGCCACGGACAGGCCGCGCTCCAGCCCCAGCTTGTGGCTGAACAGGCTGATAGTGGCGATCAGCACCACGACGAACGTGAGCACTACCGACAGGCGTGGCAGCATCTGCAGCTTCAGATGTTCCAGATAGGAGCGCAGCGATAGACCGAGCGCCGTGATCACGGTGAACAGGAAGATACCGAAGCCCAGTTGCGTCTCGCGGAAGGCGAGGGCGATCAGTACCGGAGTGAAGGTGCCCAGGGTCTGCAGGCCACCGAGGTTGCGCAGGATCAGGATCACCAGCACGCCGATTGGAATCATGACCATGATCATGAAGGTCTGCTGGGTCTGCAGCGGTAGGCCATACAGGGAATATTCGAGGAACGACGCATCGGTGTTTTCGTCGGTCAGCTTGGCCAGACGGATGGCGTTCATCTCGCTGTTGTTCAGGCTGAAGCTGATCTGCGCTTGTTTGCCGCCTTCGAGGCTGACCAGATCACCATCGCCAGTCCACCAGACCAGACGGTCGACAGGCAGGCCCTGTTCGCCGGATTCCGGGTTGAAGTACAACCACTTCTGGCCGTTGAAGCTGCGCAGCCACAGCTCGGGCGACTGGGCGACCTCGGCCTGCAGGCGAATGGTGTGCACGCGCTCCATCGGTACATGGGCGATGGACAGCAACAGCTCGACCACCTTGGCTTTGTTGGCGGTAGAGGCATCGCCACCGAGCAGCAGCTTGACGTTGTCGTCATTGGCGTTGCTGATGCGCTTGATGGTTTCGCTGATGAAGGTCTCGACATCCGCCGAGTGCTGGCGAATCGGCGCGAGCAAGGCCTCGGCAGCGATCTTCTCAGGGCCTTCGACCGGGATGCTGTCGCGGAAGATCGGGCCTTTGGCTGGCGTCTGCTCGCCGCTGTAACGCTTGGTCAGCACCAGGCGGTAGTACAGGGTCTGCTTGCCGCTGGCGCGACGGGCCGACCAGGTGACACGGCGGTTGCCGTCGACACGGTTGACGCTGACGCCGTAGTTGTTGGAGATGAAGCTCTCGTTGAGGCTCACGTAATCCTGGTTCAGCGGCGGTACGAACATCTGCAGCTTCACCGGCTCACGCGGGGTTGCCTGGAATTCGACCTTGGCATCGATGTTCCACAGATCGTCGGTCTCGTCCTCGGTCACCGGAATGCCGAGAATGAAGATTTGGTATGCCGTAATCAGAACGCCCAGGGTCACCAGCAGGGTGATCAGGACTTTCAGATGCAGGTTCAGAGAGCGCATGGGAATTACTCGCCAGGGGTTGCGTCATTGGTGCAGTTGGGTTTGCCAGCTGCATATTTAAGGCTTGGATCGACCATGGCTTCGAAGTGTTTGAGCGCTTCGGAGCCGATCAGAAGCGGGTATTGGAATGCGCTTCGGTCGGTCAAGTTCACTTCGATCGTGCGCAGGGTCTTTCCCATGCACAGTTCCAGGTCGATTACCGGGCGTGCTGTGTAGGTCTTTTCTTCCTCTGGATCGAAGTCACCTGCACGTCGCTTGATCTTGCTGATGCGCGCCAATGGGCGCTCGATGGTGCGTTCGTGGGCGTCGTCTATGGCCAGCACGAAACGCACCCAGGTTTCCCCGTCACGCTTGAAACGTTTGATATCGCGAGCGCTGAGAGACGCGGTCTTGGCGCCGGTGTCGAGCTTGGCAGCCACCTGAAGATCCAGCTCTTCGATATGGATGTATTCGTTCAGACCATAGATCGACTTGCCCATGGCCAGAGCCGGGCAGGACAAGGTCAGCAGACAGAGCAACAAGGAGAAGGGTTTCAGTCTCATGAGTCCTTGAGAGGTATTGCCAGGGGCGGTTGAGCGACAGCGTCTGGCGGCATCCTGCCATACAACTGCCTGCGGTGAATTCTAGCAGGCATGGCAAAAGGCAATGGCCGGGCGTGAATGCGCGGATTCTAACATGGGGATTTTCCGTGCTGACAGAAGCTTATGTAGCTTTCTGCAAGTAAGGTCGCGGATCGCTCGTCATGCCCTGTCAGGAATATTGTCGACAATACTTTGGTCTGCTTTGACTGAAATGGCCTTTAGGCGTAGTTTTGTAGCCATTGAATTTGAAGGTGTCGACAATGATGTTGCTAGAGTCTGAAGTCTCTACAGCGCCGCAGGTGGATTCGGAAACGCTCTCCGAGCATGTTTTCCGTTTGATACAGGCCGCCATCGTCAAGGGCGAGATCGCTCCGGGCAGCAAGATCTCCGAGCCTGAACTGGCGCGCACCTACGGTATCAGCCGTGGCCCGCTGCGCGAGGCGATCCATCGCCTGGAAGGGCAGAAGCTGCTGGTGCGTGTTCCTCATGTGGGCGCCCGGGTGGTGGCGCTCAGTCATGCCGAGCTGATCGAACTGTACGAGATCCGCGAGTCCCTCGAAGGCATGGCCTGTCGCCTGGCCGCCGAGCGTATGACCCAGCAGGAGATCGATGAACTGCGCCGTGTGCTGGAACTGCACGAGCAGGATGCCGCCTTCAAGGCCGGCGTCGGTTACTACCAGCAGGAGGGCGACTTCGACTTCCACTACCGGATCATCCAGGGCAGCGGCAACCGCACTCTGGCCAAGTTGCTGTGCGACGAGCTGTACCAGCTGGTGCGCATGTATCGCCTGCAGTTCTCGGCCACGCCTAACCGGCCGCACCAGGCCTTCGCCGAGCACCACCGCATTCTCGATGCCATTGCCGAACGTGACGGCGAACTGGCCGAACTGCTGATGCGCCGTCACATCGGCGCCTCCAAACGCAATATCGAGCGCCACTACAAGGAAGCGCTTGCCACTTCATCCAAGACCCGAGGTGATTCATGACCCAGCTTTCCGCCGGCCAGCGCTTTCGCAAGGCCCTCGCCGAAGAGCACCCGCTGCAGGTGATCGGCGCGATCAACGCCAACCATGCATTGCTGGCCAAGCGCGCCGGCTTTCGCGCTATCTACCTGTCCGGTGGTGGTGTGGCGGCTGGCTCCCTGGGTCTGCCGGATCTGGGCATCAACACCCTGGACGACGTGCTCACCGACGTGCGCCGCATTACCGATGTCTGCGATCTGCCGCTGCTGGTGGACATCGATACCGGCTTCGGCCCCTCGGCCTTCAATATCGAGCGCACCGTCAAGAACCTGATCAAGGCCGGCGCCGCCGCTGCACACATCGAGGATCAGGTCGGTGCCAAGCGTTGTGGCCACCGTCCGGGCAAGGAGATCGTCTCCTGCGCGGAAATGGTCGACCGCGTGCGCGCCGCCGCAGACGCCAAGACCGACCCCGATTTCTTTCTCATCGCCCGCACCGACGCCATCCAGGCCGAAGGCGTGGATGCCGCCATCGAGCGCTGCCAGGCCTACGTCGAGGCCGGTGCCGACGGCATCTTCGCCGAAGCCGCTTATGACCTGCCCACCTACCAGCGTTTCGTCGAGGCGCTAGAGGTGCCGGTGCTGGCCAATATCACCGAATTCGGTGCCACGCCGCTGTTCACCCGCGACGAGCTGGCCTCGGTTGGTGTCGCCATCCAGCTCTACCCACTGTCGGCCTTCCGTGCGGCGAACAAGGCGGCGGAAACTGTCTACACCTCGATCCGCGAGAACGGCCACCAGAAGGACGTGATCGAGTTGATGCAGACCCGTGTCGAGCTCTACGACCGCATTGGCTACCACGCCTTCGAGCAGAAGCTCGACGCGCTGTTCGCCGCCAGCAAGAAATAAGGCTGTAGCCCGGATGCAATCCGGGAATGGTTATCGTGGTGCCGGATCGCATCCGGACCGCGTACGCAGAACAAGAGATAAGGAGATGACCATGAGCTCGACTGAAACCACCCCTGGCTTCAAGCCGAAGAAATCCGTCGCCCTGAGCGGTACCACCGCCGGCAACACCGCACTGTGCACCGTTGGCCGCACCGGCAACGACCTGCATTACCGCGGCTATGACGTGCTCGATTTCGCCAACCGCTGCGAGTTCGAGGAAATCGCTCACCTGCTGGTACACGGCAAGCTGCCCAACGTCGCCGAACTGGCCGGCTACAAGGCCAAGCTCAAGGCCCTGCGCGGCCTGCCGGCCGGGGTCAAAGCGGCGCTGGAGCAACTGCCACCCTCGGCGCACCCGATGGACGTGATGCGTACCGCGGTATCCGTACTCGGCTGCCTGGCGCCGGAGAAGGACGACCACAACCATCCGGGCGCCCGCGACATCGCCGACAAGCTGATGGCCTCCCTCGGCTCGGCGCTGCTGTACTGGTATCACTACAGCCATAACGGCAAACGCATCGAGGTGGAGACCGACGACGATTCCATCGGCGGCCACTTCCTGCATCTGCTGCACGGTGAGAAGCCGCGCGAATCCTGGGTGCGTGCCATGCACACCTCGCTCAACCTGTATGCCGAGCACGAATTCAATGCTTCCACGTTCACCTCGCGGGTGATCGCCGGTACCGGCTCCGACCTGTTCTCCTGCATCGCCGGCGCCATCGGCGCGCTGCGCGGGCCGAAGCATGGCGGGGCCAACGAGGTGGCCTTCGAGGTGCAGAAGCGCTACGACACTCCCGATGAGGCCGAGGCTGACATCCGTGCCCGTGTCGAGAGGAAGGAAGTGGTGATCGGCTTCGGTCACCCGGTCTACACCGTCAGCGATCCGCGTAACAAGGTGATCAAGGAAGTGGCCCGCGAACTCTCCGTGGAGCAGGGCAACACCAAGATGTACGACATCGCCGAACGCCTGGAGAGCGTGATGTGGGAGATCAAGAAGATGTTCCCCAACCTCGACTGGTTCAGCGCCGTGAGCTACCACATGATGGGCGTGCCCACCGCCATGTTCACTCCGCTGTTCGTCATCGCCCGCACCGCCGGCTGGTCGGCGCATGTCATTGAACAGCGCATCGACGGCAAGATCATCCGCCCGAGCGCCAACTACACAGGCCCCGAAGACCTGAAGTTCGTGCCGCTCGAGGAGCGTAAATAACCATGACTGACACCGTGAATAGCCAATACCGCAAGCGCCTGCCTGGCACTGTGCTGGACTACTTCGACGCCCCCGAGGCGGTCGAGGCGATCCAGGTCGGCGCCTGGAACAGGCTGCCTTACACCTCGCGCGTACTCGCCGAGCAACTGGTGCGCCGTTGCGATCCACAAGACCTGACCGCCGCTCTGGAGCAACTGGTCTACCGCAAGCGCGATCTGGACTTTCCCTGGTACCCGGCGCGCGTGGTCTGCCACGACATTCTCGGCCAGACCGCATTGGTCGATCTGGCTGGTTTGCGCGACGCCATCGCCGAAAAGGGTGGTGACCCGGCCAAGGTCAACCCGGTGGTACCGACTCAGTTGATCGTCGACCACTCGCTGGCTGTGGAAGCACCGGGCTTCGACCCGGATGCCTTCGAGAAGAACCGCGCCATCGAGGATCGCCGCAACGAGGATCGCTTCCACTTCATCGACTGGACCAAGACCGCGTTCAAGAACGTCGACGTGATCCCGGCCGGCAACGGCATCATGCATCAGATCAACCTGGAGAAGATGAGCCCGGTGGTTCAGGCGCGCGGCGGCATCGCCTTCCCTGATACCTGCGTCGGCACCGACTCGCACACCCCGCACGTCGATGCCCTGGGCGTGATCGCCATCGGCGTCGGCGGCCTGGAAGCCGAGACCGTGATGCTTGGCCATCCGTCGATGATGCGCCTGCCGGATATCGTCGGCGTCGAGCTGACTGGCAAGCGCCAGCCGGGCATCACCGCCACCGACATCGTTCTGGCGCTGACCGAGTTCCTGCGCAAGGAGCGCGTGGTGGGTGCCTGGGTCGAGTTCTTCGGCGAGGGGGCGGACAGCCTGTCCATCGGCGACCGTGCCACCATCTCCAATATGTGCCCGGAATACGGCGCTACCGCCTCGATGTTCTATATCGACGGCCAGACTATCGACTACCTCAAGCTCACTGGCCGCGAGCCGGAGCAGGTGGCGCTGGTGGAAAACTACGCCAAGACCCTCGGTCTGTGGAGCGACGCGCTGACCAGCGCCGAGTACGAGCGCGTGCTGCGCTTCGACCTGGGTAGCGTGGTGCGCAACATGGCCGGCCCGAGCAACCCGCATCGCCGCCTGCCGACTTCGGCGCTGGCCGAGCGTGGCATCGCCGACGAAACCAAGCTGCAGGCCGGCAAGGGCGAAGAAGCCCAGGGCCTGATGCCCGATGGCGCGGTGATCATCGCCGCCATCACCAGTTGCACCAACACCTCCAACCCGCGCAACGTCATCGCCGCCGGCCTGGTGGCGAAGAAGGCCAACGCGCTGGGGCTGGTGCGCAAGCCCTGGGTCAAGACCTCCTTCGCACCGGGCTCCAAGGTTGCCAAGCTGTATCTGCAAGAAGCCGGTCTGCTGGCGGAACTGGAGAAGCTCGGCTTTGGCATCGTCGCCTACGCCTGCACCACCTGTAACGGCATGTCCGGCGCGCTGGAGCCTGCGATCCAGAAGGAGATCATCGACCGCGACCTGTACGCCACTGCGGTGCTCTCGGGTAACCGCAACTTCGACGGGCGCATCCATCCCTACGCCAAGCAGGCCTTCCTCGCTTCGCCGCCGCTGGTGGTGGCCTACGCCATCGCCGGCACCGTGCGCTTCGATATCGAGCAGGACGCGCTGGGTACAGATGCCAACGGCAATCCGGTCACCCTCAAGGATCTGTGGCCGAGCGACGAGGAAATCGACGCCATAGTCGCTGCCAGCGTGAAGCCGGAGCAGTTCCGCCAGATCTACATTCCGATGTTCGACCTGGGCAGCGTGCAGGAGGCGGAAAGTCCTCTGTACGACTGGCGGCCGATGTCCACCTACATTCGTCGTCCACCATACTGGGAGGGCGCGCTGGCCGGTGAGCGCACACTCAAGGGCATGCGCCCGCTGGCGATCCTGCCGGACAACATCACCACCGATCACCTGTCGCCGTCCAACGCCATCCTGGCGGACTCGGCTGCTGGTGAGTACCTGGCGAAAATGGGCCTGCCGGAGGAGGACTTCAACTCCTACGCCACCCACCGTGGCGATCACCTGACCGCGCAGCGCGCCACCTTCGCCAACCCGCAGCTGGTCAATGAAATGGCCGTGGTCGACGGGCAGGTGAAGAAGGGGTCGCTGGCTCGCGTCGAGCCGGAAGGGCAGGTGATGCGCATGTGGGAAGCCATTGAGACCTACATGAACCGCAAGCAGAACCTGATCATCGTCGCCGGTGCCGACTACGGCCAGGGCTCGTCCCGCGACTGGGCGGCCAAGGGCGTGCGTCTTGCGGGCGTCGAGGTGATAGTCGCCGAAGGCTTCGAGCGCATCCACCGCACCAATCTGGTGGGCATGGGCGTGCTGCCGGTGGAATTCAAGCCGGGCACCACACGCCTGACCCTGGGCCTGGATGGCACTGAAACCTATGACATCGAGGGTGATATCTCGCCGCGCTGCGACCTGACCCTGGTGATCAATCGCCGTAACGGCGAGACGGTCAAGGTGCCAGTGACCTGCCGCCTGGATACCGCTGCCGATGTCAGCGTGTACAACGCAGGTGGTGTGCTGCAGCGTTTCGCCAAGGACTTCCTCGAAGGCGCGGTGGCGTGACCTGACGTGACATGCCGGCCCGTCAATGGGCCGGCATAACTCCCAAAGGTGCACGTAGCCCGGATGCAATCCGGGGAGAACGGCGCCGTCATTCCCGGATTGCATCCGGGCTACTTTTTCAGGGCTGCGTGTATGTCCCATTTACCGCAAGTGAAAATCCCCGCCACCTATATGCGTGGCGGCACCAGTAAAGGCGTGTTCTTCCGTCTGCAGGATCTGCCCGAGCGCTGCCAGGTGCCGGGCGCGGCCCGCGACAAGCTGTTCATGCGCGTGATCGGCAGCCCCGATCCGTACGCTGCGCAGATCGACGGTATGGGCGGCGCCACCTCGAGCACCTCCAAGTGCGTGATCCTGTCGAAGAGCAGCCTGCCCGAGCACGATGCCGACTACCTCTACGGGCAGGTCTCCATCGACAAGGCCTTCGTCGACTGGAGTGGCAACTGCGGCAACCTGTCCACTGCCGCCGGTGCCTTCGCCATTCATGCTGGTCTGATCGACCCTACGCGGATTCCCGAGAACGGCACCTGCGTGGTACGTATCTGGCAGGCCAATATCCAGAAAACCATCATCGCCCACGTACCGGTCACGGGGGGGCAGGTGCAGGAAACCGGCGACTTCGAGCTGGATGGCGTGACCTTCCCGGCGGCGGAGATCGTGCTGGAGTTCCTCGATCCGTCCGATGACAGCGAGGAGGGCGGTTCGATGTTTCCCACCGGCAACCTGGTGGACGACCTCGAAGTGCCCGCTGGTGTTGTAGAAGGGGGCACCTTGAAGGCGACCATGATCTCTGCGGGTATTCCGACCATCTTCGTCAACGCCGAAGACATCGGCTACCAAGGCACTGAGTTGCGCGACGCTATCAACGGTGACCCGGCGCAACTGGCGCGCTTCGAGCAGATTCGCATTGCCGGTGCGCTGCGCATGGGTCTGATCAAGACGGCCGAGGAGGCTGCGACACGTCAGCACACCCCGAAGATCGCCTTCGTCAGTCCGCCCAAGGATTACCGCACTTCCAGCGGCAAGGAGGTCAAGGCCAGTGAGGTCGACCTGTTGGTGCGCGCGCTGTCCATGGGCAAGCTGCACCACGCCATGATGGGCACCTGCGCGGTGGCCATTGGCACGGCTGCGGCGATTCCGGGAACCCTGGTGAACTTGGCGGCTGGCGGAGGCGAGCGCGAGGCGGTGCGTTTCGGTCACCCGTCCGGCACCTTGCGGGTTGGTGCCCAGGCAAAAATGATCGACGGTCAGTGGACGGTGACCAAGGCGGTGATGAGTCGCAGCGCCCGGATCCTGATGGAGGGCTCGGTGCGGGTGCCGGGTGAAAGCTTCTGAGGATCTAAGCTAGAAAAGACTCGAAGTTTAGAGTCTTTTCTCTTTTATAACAGATAGTTACGAGGATTATTTAAGGCGTCTCTCAACACCTTTCTCCACCAGGATCTTGGCGGAAATCTCCTCCACCGAAAAATGTGTGGAGTTGATGAAGGCGATGTTTTCTCGGCGGAACAGGCCCTCGACTTCGCGCACCTCGAACTCGCATTGGGCGTAGCTGGCATAGCGGCTGTTGGGCTTGCGCTCGTGGCGGATGGCGGTGAGGCGATCCGGGTCGATGGTCAGGCCGAACAGCTTGTCGCGGTATTTCTTCAGCGACTCGGGTAGCTGCAGGCGCTCCATGTCGTCCTCGGTCAGCGGGTAGTTGGCCGCGCGGATGCCGTATTGCATGGCCATATAAAGGCAGGTGGGCGTTTTGCCGCAGCGCGACACGCCGACCAGAATCAGATCCGCCTTGTCGTAATAGTGCGTGCGCGCGCCATCGTCGTTGTCCAGGGCGAAGTTGACCGCTTCGATGCGCTCCATGTAGTTGGAGTTCTGGCCGATGGAGTGCGATTTGCCGACGGAGTAGGAGGAGTGCGAGCTCAGCTCTTGTTCCAGTGGCGAGAGGAAGGTGGAAAAGATGTCGATCATGAAACCATTTGCGGTGTCGAGGATCGCACGAATATCGCGATTGACGATGGTGTCGAAGATGATCGGGCGGATGCCGTCCCTTTCTGCGGCAGCATCGATTTGTTGTACCATGGCGCGCGCTTTATCGACGCTGTCGATATAAGGACGCGTGAGTTTCGTGAATTGAATATTCTCGAACTGCGCGAGCAAGCTCTGACCCAGAGTCTCGGCCGTGATGCCGGTGCCGTCGGAGATGAAGAAAGCGGTTCGTTTCATTTGCGCCAAAGGCCTTAAGCTGAGTTCGATTCTTGGCTATGATAGGCCGCGTTTTTCGCCGGCCCCACGGGGTTTCGGCATTGTTACTTATTCAAGGGTAAGGCGACAATCTGGCGGCAGCGTGTCTCCAGAACATCCAGCCCCCCAAGAATTTGTGTAAAGGCTTGCGAGCAAGAGGCATGCAAGGCGCATGGCTTTACGCAGATTCTGAGCTTTTCCAACATATTAGTGGAGAGATCACCTTGGTAGAGTACGTAGTTTCCCTCGATAAGCTCGGCAATCACGATGTTGAGCATGTGGGGGGCAAGAACGCATCCCTCGGCGAGATGATCAGTAATCTGGCTGGCGCCGGCGTCTCGGTTCCCGGCGGTTTCGCCACTACGGCTCAGGCTTACCGCGACTTCCTCGAGCAAAGCGGCCTGAACGCGCAGATTCACGCTGCCCTCGACGCCCTCGACGTCGACGACGTCAACGCCCTGGCCAAGACCGGCGCGCAGATTCGCCAGTGGGTGATGGACGCCGAGTTCCCCGCCGAGCTGGACAAACAGATCCGCGCAGCCTTCGCCACCATGAGTGCTGGCAACGACAACATGGCCGTGGCCGTGCGTTCCTCCGCCACCGCCGAAGACCTGCCGGACGCATCCTTCGCCGGCCAACAGGAAACCTTCCTCAACATCCGCGGTGTGGACAACGTGATCCGCGCTGCCAAGGAAGTATTCGCCTCGCTGTTCAACGACCGCGCCATTGCCTACCGCGTGCACCAGGGCTTCGACCACAAGCTGGTCGCTCTGTCTGCTGGCGTGCAGCGCATGGTGCGCTCGGAAACCGGTACCGCCGGCGTGATGTTCACCCTGGATACCGAGTCGGGCTTCCGTGACGTGGTGTTCATCACCGGCGCCTATGGCCTCGGTGAAACCGTGGTGCAAGGTGCGGTCAACCCCGACGAATTCTACGTGCACAAGCCAACCCTGGAAGCGGGCCGCCCGGCGATCCTGCGGCGCAACCTGGGCAGCAAGGCGATCAAGATGATCTACGGCGACGAGGCCAAGGCCGGTCGTTCGGTCAAGACCGTCGAAGTCGACCGCGCCGAGCGCGCACGCTTCTGCATCACCGACGCCGAGGTCAGCGAGCTGGCCAAGCAGGCGCTGATCATCGAGAAGCACTACGGCCGCCCGATGGACATCGAGTGGGCCAAGGACGGTGACGACGGCAAGCTGTACATCGTGCAGGCCCGCCCGGAAACCGTGAAGAGCCGTTCCAGCGCCACCGTGATGGAGCGCTACTTGCTGAAAGAGAAGGGCACCGTACTGGTCGAAGGTCGCGCCATCGGTCAGCGTATCGGCGCCGGCAAGGTCCGCGTGATCCATGATGTGTCCGAGATGGACAAAGTGCAGCCAGGCGACGTGCTGGTCTCCGACATGACCGACCCGGACTGGGAGCCGGTGATGAAGCGCGCCAGCGCCATCGTCACCAACCGTGGCGGCCGTACCTGCCACGCCGCGATCATCGCCCGTGAGCTGGGTATTCCGGCCGTGGTCGGCTGCGGCAACGCCACCAGCGTGCTGAAGGATGGCCAGGGCGTCACGGTATCCTGCGCCGAAGGCGACACCGGCTTCATCTTCGAAGGCGAGCTGGGCTTCGACATTCGCAAGAACTCGGTCGATGCCATGCCGGACCTGCCGTTCAAGATCATGATGAACGTCGGCAACCCGGACCGCGCCTTCGACTTCGCCCAGCTGCCGAACGAAGGTGTGGGCCTGGCCCGTCTGGAGTTCATCATCAACCGCATGATCGGTGTGCACCCGAAAGCGCTGCTGAACTTCGCCGGCCTGCCGCCGGAGATCAAGGACAGCGTCGAGAAGCGCATCGCCGGCTACGGCGACCCGGTCGACTTCTACGTCGAGAAACTGGTTGAAGGCATCAGCACCCTGGCCGCGGCCTTCTGGCCGAAGAAGGTCATCGTGCGTCTGTCGGACTTCAAGTCCAACGAATACGCCAACCTGATCGGCGGAAAGCTGTACGAGCCGGAAGAAGAGAACCCGATGCTGGGCTTCCGTGGTGCTTCGCGCTACATCAGCGAATCCTTCCGCGATTGCTTCGAGCTGGAATGCCGTGCGCTGAAGAAAGTGCGCAACGAGATGGGCCTGACCAACGTCGAGATCATGGTGCCCTTCGTGCGCACTCTGGGTGAGGCCTCGCAAGTGGTCGAGCTGCTGGCCAGCAATGGCCTGGCCCGTGGTCAGGATGGCCTGAAGGTCATCATGATGTGCGAGCTGCCGTCCAACGCCATCCTGGCCGAGGAATTCCTCGAATTCTTCGACGGTTTCTCCATTGGTTCCAACGACCTGACCCAGCTGACCCTGGGCCTGGACCGTGACTCCGGCATCGTCGCCCATCTGTTCGATGAGCGTAATCCGGCCGTGAAGAAGCTGCTGGCCAATGCCATTGCCGCCTGCAACAACGCCGGCAAGTACATCGGCATCTGCGGTCAGGGCCCGTCGGACCATCCGGATCTGGCCAAGTGGTTGATGGAGCAGGGTATCGAGAGTGTCTCGTTGAACCCGGACTCGGTACTCGACACCTGGTTCTTCCTGGCTGAAACTCAGCCTGCCTGAGGTCGATGACCGATCCGAAACAGGGCGGGTTGATCCCGCCCTTTTTGCTGGCCATCGCGTTTAGCCAGCCACCCCAAGCCGTCGCCAGCGATATGCACGTCGCTCCCGGCGGTTTTTTGTGCGTGTCGTTATTCTTTTGTGGCATCTCGCCAGTGCGGTCCCCCGATCCATGCAAAGCAGTAGTGAGCTTTTTCCCGTCTCCCTGATGAGTGCCGAGTTGCGCGGCGATCTCAGTGAGGACGTCTATCTCCTCAAGCCCAACAACAGCCCTGACTCGAGCGTCGAGCTGGCCCTGACCCGGCTCGGTCGCGCAGGTTCAGAAGGCGAACGTGGCGTGCCCGTGGTATTGCTGCATGGCAGTTTTTCCAATCGGCGCTTCTGGTACTCGCCCAAGGGCATTGGTCTGGGGGCTTACCTGGCGCGCGCCGGGTTCGATGTGTGGATCGCCGAGATGCGCGGCCACGGGCTGTCACCGCGCAACGAAAGCTATCGAAACAATAGCGTTGCGCAGTATGTGCGTTACGACCTGCCGGCGATCGGCGATTTCATCTTCGAGCAGACGGGCCAGGCTGCGCACTGGATCGGCCACTCGCTGGGTGGAGTGATTCTGGCGGCGGCGCTAGGCGGCGAATACCTCACGCAATCGCATGCGCGCTCGGCGGCGCTGTTTGGCAGCCAGGTCAGCCGCGTCTACTGGCCGTTGAAGCTGCCGCCGGTGGAGTGGGGCGGTCGCCTGTTGTTGCGCGCCTTTCCCTATCTGTCCGGGCGGCGTCTCAAGCGTGGCCCTGAAGACGAACCGATCGGGCTGGCGCTGGAGACCTTGCGCTGGCTCAGGTTATTCGGACGTTTCGCGGATGCTGAGCGCGACTGGTGGGCTGGTCTGACCCAGGTGCGTATGCCCATTCTCGCCGTGGGGGCGGCCGCCGATCACCAGGACCCTGTCTGGGCCTGTCGCAAGCTGCTGGAGCAGTGCAGTGCGGCGCCGGCCCAATTTCTCTTGCTGGGCAAGGACAACGGCTTCTCCAGTGACTTCGGCCATGTCGAAATGCTGGTGAGCAAGGAGGCGCAGCGCGAGGTGTGGCCACTGGCCGAGTACTGGTTGCAGCATCTGCAATTGCCTGTCGGTTTTGCCGAGAATGCCTCTGTGGCGGGAGCCTGAGGCTGTCACAAGCGTTCCTTCGCGGGGTGCTTACCGGTAACATGTGACGCATCGTGCTCAGGTAGTCATTTACCGATCTACTGGCCGCTTGCGGTTCATTGCCAGCGAGTCCTGCTGCTGAATTGTCCCGCGCCGGCCAGGTCCATTGAGGTGGCTGCTTGCTCATTCATCGTCGAAAGGAGTTCTGTCATGCACTACATCACCCCCGATCTGTGCGATGCCTACCCGGAGCTGGTTCAGGTTGTCGAGCCGATGTTCGCCAACTACGGTGGTCGCGATTCCTTTGGTGGTCAGATCGTCACCATCAAGTGCCATGAAGACAACTCGCTGGTGAAGGAGCAGGTCGATCTGCCAGGGCAGGGCAAGGTGCTGGTCGTGGATGGCGGCGGCTCGCTGCGGCGCGCACTGCTCGGCGACATGCTGGCGGAAAAGGCGGCCAAGAATGGCTGGGAAGGCATCGTGGTCTACGGCTGTATTCGTGACGTCGACGTCATCGCTCAGACCGACCTCGGCGTACAGGCTCTGGCCAGTCATCCGATGAAGACCGATAAGCGCGGTATCGGCGACCTGAATGTCCCCGTCACCTTCGGCGGCGTGACCTTCAAGCCGGGCGATTACCTGTACGCCGACAACAATGGTGTCATCGTCTCTCCACAAGCTCTGAACATGCCGGAATAAGCCGATGCAGGATCAGGATTCGGCGCTGCTGCATGCCTTCGTGCTCGATGGCCATGGTGGCGCACGCAGCATCAGCCGTGAACAATTGGACAGACTGCAGCTAGCCGAGCAGGAAAGCCTCTGGCTGCACTGGGACCGTGGACGGATGCAATCGCAGCACTGGTTGCGTGAGTACAGTGGCCTGGATGAGTTCAGCTGTGATCTGCTGCTGGAAGAGAACACCCGGCCGCGGCTGCTGCCGTTGCCCGACAACGAGTTGCTGATCTTCCTGCGTGGGGTCAACCGCAACCCGGGCGCCGAGCCAGAAGACATGGTGTCGGTGCGCATCTTCGCCGATGCCAAGCGCATCATCTCCCTGCGTCTGCGCCCGCTGCTGGCGACCGAGGTCCTGATCGCCGATCTGCGGGCCGGCAAGGGCCCCAAAACGTCCTCCGAGCTGCTGCTGGAGCTGGCGCGTCACCTGACCAGTCGAGTCGACGACCTGGTGACCGAGCTGAGCGAGCAACTCGACGACGAGGAAGATCGTCTTGACGAAGACGAGTGCTACCGTCCGGATCACGGCCTGATGCTGCAGGTGCGTCGACGCGCTGCCAGCCTGCGCCGATTCCTGGCGCCGCAACGTGATCTCTATGCGCAGCTGGCACGTAACAAGCAGCCATGGTTCGTCGAGGACGATGATGACTACTGGAACGAGCTCAACAACAGGCTGACGCGCTATCTCGAAGAGCTGGAGCTGATTCGCGAACGGGTCAGCCTGGTGCTCGAGGCCGAAAGCAGCCGGCTTGGCGAGCGCATGAATCGGATCATGTACAGGTTCACCGTGATTACCGGCCTGTTCCTGCCGCTGAGCTTCCTGACCGGGCTGCTGGGCATCAACGTCGGCGGCATTCCGGGGGCAGACAACCCCACTGGTTTCTTCGTCGCTTGCGGCCTCATGATGCTTCTGGCGGTGGGGCAACTGCTGCTTTTTCGCCGTTGGCGTTGGCTGTGATGTGTGACTCATCCGTCGGCTACTTCGTCTAGCCGTGACATCCCGTGAGGTGCGCATGCACGATCCATTCGAAGAGTCTCTACGCGATTTGCTCAAGTCCTCGCCGTCCACCCATGACGACGATGCTTGCCTGCACCGGGTTCTCAAGACCGCCAACCGCCAGGTCGGTGCTGGCGATCTGTTCAGCCTGATGGGGCACTGGGCCCAGGCGCTGATGATCGCCCTGAACAACGGTTCGGCGCATGTGGCGCCGGTTTCGCGCCGTAACCAATCCTCTGCTTCTGCTGACAAGGCTGACTGAAATGGAACTCGATCCCTGGACCCAAAGCCTGATCTCCGCGATGACTGCCCTGTGGACCAAGGTTGCCGGCTTCATCCCCAACCTGTTCGTCGCGCTGGTACTGGTGCTGCTCGGCTTCGTCGTCGCCAAGCTGCTCGACACCTTGCTGTCCAAGCTACTGGGCAAGGTCGGCCTGGATCGCCTGATGATGGGTACCGGTCTGACCAAGCTGCTGGCACGCGTTGGCATCCACGCCTCGGTCTCGACCCTGATCGGCAAAATCGTCTACTGGTTCGTGCTGCTGATCTTTCTGGTTTCCGCAGCTGAATCGCTGGGCCTGCAGCGCGTCTCCGCCACTCTCGACGTATTGGCCCTGTATCTGCCCAAGGTCTTCGGTGCCGCGCTGGTGTTGCTGGCCGGTGTGCTGCTGGCGCAGTTGGTCAGCAGTCTGGTGCGTGGCGCCGCCGAGGGCGTTGGTCTGGAATACGCCCACGGCCTGGGCCGGGTGGCGCAGGGCCTGGTGATCATCATCAGCATCTCGGTGGCAATCGGCCAGCTGGAGGTCAAGACCGATCTGCTCAACAACGTGATCGCCATCGTGCTGATCTCCGTTGGCCTGGCGGTCGCATTGGCGCTGGGTCTGGGTAGCCGCGACATCGCCAGTCAGATCCTCGCAGGCATCTACGTGCGCGAACTGTATGAAGTCGGGCAACAAGTGCAGGTTGGTGATGTCGAAGGGCAGATCGAAGAGATCGGCACAGTGAAAACCACCCTGTTGACCGATACTGGTGAGCTGGTATCGGTGGCAAATCGAGTGATGCTCGAGCAACGCGTGAACAGTCGCTGACGCCAATCTGTTATTTTATGCAGCTGCCCGACAGGTGTGACCTGCCGGGCACTTTTCGTCCTGACCGTCGGCCCGACTCGTTTTGAACAAAGCTCAAGCCCTGCCCACGCGCTACGACCCCCGCGAGCTCACCGATGAAGAGCTGGTGGCGCGCGCCCACGACGAGTTGTTTCACATCACTCGTGCGTATGAAGAGCTGATGCGTCGCTACCAGCGAACATTATTTAACGTTTGTGCGCGTTATTTAGGGAACGAAAGGGATGCTGATGATGTCTGTCAGGAGGTCATGCTCAAAGTTCTTTATGGCCTCAAGAACTTTGAGGGTAAGTCCAAGTTCAAAACCTGGCTATACAGCATCACCTACAACGAATGCATTACTCAATATCGAAAAGAGCGGCGTAAGCGTCGGTTGATCGACGCTTTAAGTTTGGATCCGCTCGAAGAAGCTTCCGACGACAAGACACCCAAAGTCGAGGAGCGCGGCGGTCTGGATCGCTGGTTGGTACACGTCAACCCGATCGACCGCGAGATTCTGGTGTTGCGTTTTGTCGCCGAACTCGAGTTTCAAGAGATTGCCGACATCATGCACATGGGCTTGAGCGCAACCAAAATGCGCTACAAGCGAGCATTGGATCGGTTGCGGGATAAATTTTCGGACACTTCCGAAACTTAGTTCAGCTTTCCGACCACTAAGGGAGTGGCGATACCTGATAAAATCGCCAGCAAGTTGCCGACTGAAGTTAACGGCGACTTATTAACCACCAAGATGGGGATTTAACGGATGAAAGTAAAAAACACCTTGGGCGTAGTCATTGGCTCTCTCGTCGCCGCAACCTCTTTCGGCGCGCTGGCGCAAGGCCAAGGCGCTGTCGAGGTGGAGGGCTTCGTCAATCGCTACTTCACCGACGTTCAGCGTGATTACGCGCACAACGAAGGCAATCTGTTCGGTGGCAGCATCGGCTACTACCTGACTGACGACGTCGAGCTGGCACTGTCCTACGGCGAATACCACGATCTGCGTGGCGAAGGTTCGCAAGGCAGCAAGAACATCAAGGGCAACCTGACCGACCTGAAGGCTATCTACCACTTCGGTCAGCCGGGTGTTGGTCTGCGTCCGTACGTTTCTGCTGGTTTCGGCCATCAGAGCATCGGCGACGCCAACAGCGGTGGTCGTAACCATTCCACCCTGGCCATCGCTGGCGCTGGCGCCAAGTACTACTTCACCGAAATGTTCTACGCCCGTGCTGGCGTCGACGCTCTGTACAACATCGACCAGGGCGACACCGAGTGGCAAGCCGGCGTGGGTGTTGGTCTGAACTTCGGTGGCGGCAGCAAGCCTGCTCCTGCTCCGGTCGTAGCGGCTGCACCCGAGCCGATGCCTGAGCCTGCTCCGGAGCCGGCAATGGAAGCTGTTCGCGTTGAGCTGGACGTCAAGTTCGACTTCGACAAAGACCGCGTGAAAGAAGAAAGCTACGGTGACATCAAGAACCTGGCTGACTTCATGAACCAGTACCCGCAGACCACCACCACTGTTGAAGGTCACACCGACTCCGTTGGTAGCGACGCTTACAACCAGAAACTGTCCGAGCGCCGTGCTAAAGCCGTGCGTGAAGTTCTGGTCAACCAGTATGGTGTTGACGGTAGCCGCGTGAACACTGCCGGTTACGGTGAGACCCGTCCGGTTGCTGACAACGCCACTGCCGATGGCCGTGCCATCAACCGTCGCGTTGAAGCAGAAGTAGAAGCTCAGGTTCAGCAGTAATCGATCTGGTGCTTTAAGAAAACCCGGCTCCGGCCGGGTTTTTCTTTGCCTGTAGAAAATCCGCCTCAGGCCTGCCGCGACAGCGGAAGGTCGGCCTGTAGACCTGTCGCGGCCACGGCACCTATCACCAGGATGGCAGGGCTCTTGAGGGCGAAGGCGACGGCGTCGGCTTGCATCCTTAGCAGGCTGCTACGGAACTCCCGCTGCTCAGGCAGAGAGGCGCTCTCGATCATCGCCACCGGCATGTCAGGCGCCATGCCGCCAGCTAGTAAGCCGGCCTGTATGTCTGCCAGCTTGGCCACTCCCATATAGATCACCAGCGTCGTGCCGCTTTGCGCCAGCGCCTGCCAGTTCAGCGTGCTGTCGTCCTGCGTATGCGCCGTGACCAGGGTTACGCCACGCGCCACGCCTCTGAGGGTCAGAGGAATGCCGCAGTTGGTGGCGCCGGCCAGACCTGCAGTGATGCCATTGACCATCTCCACTTCGATGCCGTGCGCGCCGAGCCAGTCGGCTTCTTCACTGCCGCGGCCGAAGATGCAGGGGTCGCCGCCTTTCAGCCTGACCACGCACTTGCCCTGGCGCGCATAGCGCAGCATCAGGCGATGAATGAAAGCCTGCGGCGTTGAGCGACAGCCGCCGCGCTTGCCTACCGAGACGATACGAGCGCCAGGACAGTGTTCCAATACGTCTGGGTTGACCAGGTCGTCGATCATCACGACGTCGGCCTGGCTTAGCGCCTTGACCGCCTTGAGGGTCAGCAGCTCGGGATCACCTGGGCCCGCGCCCACCAGCCAGACTTTTGCGTTCATATCGCGTTCCTCTAGGCGTTGACTGCAAGCGGGCGGATAGCCAGCAGGCGTTTGATTTCGGGGACACAGGAGCCACAACTGGTGCCACACTTGAGCTCCTGCTTGAGGCCGTCGAGATCCAGGCCGCGTGCAATGCCGGCGCACACCGCGCTTTCGCTGACGTTCAGGCAGTTGCACAGGGTCTTGCCGTGGCTGCTGGTGGCTGCATTGCCTGGCGGTGCTGAGACCGGGGCGAGCAGCCAGCGGCGCAAGTCGGCGTCGGCCTGGCCGTCCAGCCACAGGCTTCTGAGCCATTCGCTGGCGGCGGTTTCACCGGCCAGGCGAATGCTGACGATGCGGCCGTCCTCGATGCGCACGCGTTTGCCCACGGCACGGCGCGGATCGTCATAGGCCAGCACTGGCCCTTCATGCAGACGCAGCAGGCGGTCGATCTGCTCCAGCAGTTCTGGCTGCGGCGCCAAGGCGCTGGCGGCGCGGATCAGCAGAGCGGGGCGTTCGCGCCCGGTGGGGGTGAGGCTGGCGTAGGCGAAGTCCTCGAACAGCGGACGCAGGGCCTCGAAGCGGCTCTGCACCTCACCCTCGACCAGGGCGAACAGTTGCCAGGGCAGCGCGACCTTGTCCACCTCGACCCCGGCATGTTTGAGTTCCGGCTGCTTGGACAGCGGATCGAAGGCCGGCTGGGTCAGCACGTTGGTGCCCAGGCCCTTGAGGAAGCGGTCGCCCCAGTGCATGGGCAGCCAGGCCTGGCCGGGACGCACTGAGTCATCGGCCTGCACCGGCAGGATCAGGCTGCCGCGGCGGCTACGCAGCTTGATCAGGTCGCCGTCGTGCAGGCGACGGCGGCGCAACTCGTCCGGATGCAGGCCGAGCACGGCGGCCTCGACATGGCCGAACAGGCGCGCGGCGGTGCCGGTGCGGCTCATGCCGTGCCACTGGTCGCGCAGGCGGCCGGTATTGAGGGTGAGCGAATAGCGCGCCTCGCGCTTTTCCTTCGGTGCGCGGTACGGGTCGGCATGGAACTGCGCGCGTCCGCTTGGGGTGGGGAAGTGGCCGTCGCTGTAGAGTCGCTCGGTGCCTTGGCGGGCTCCGGACGGGAACGGCCATTGCTGGGGACCTTGGTCATCAAGCAGCGCGTAGCTCAGCCCCGACAGATCGAGGTCGCGCTGGGCGGTCAGGTGCTTGTATTGCTCGAACAGCGCTTCGGCGCTGGCGAAGTCGAACAGGCTGGGCAGGCCGGGGCGGAGCAGTTGTTCCAGGCGACGAGCGAAGTCGCAGGTGATCGACCAATCGGGCCGCGCATCGAAGGGCGCTGGCACGGCGCGGCGTACATGACTGACGCGGCGCTCGGAGTTGGTCACCGTGCCTTCCTTCTCTCCCCAACTGGCGGCAGGCAGCAGCAGGTCGGCGTAGCGGCAGGTCTCGGTGGTGAAGAAGGCTTCCTGCACCACGACGAAGGGGCAGGCGGCCAGGGCTTCGTGCACCTTGTTCTGGTTCGGCAGTGACTGCGCCGGGTTGGTGCAGGCGATCCACAGCGCCTTGATGCGTCCGTCGTGTACGGCATCGAACAGTTCGATGGCGGACAGGCCCGGCGTCTCTGGCAGGGCATCGACGCCCCAGTAGGCAGCGACTTCAGCGCGATGCTCGGCGTTGCTGGCCTCGCGATGGCCGGGTAGCAGATTGCTCAAGCTCCCAGTTTCGCGGCCGCCCATGGCATTGGGTTGGCCGGTCAGCGAGAAGGGACCGGCGCCAGGCTTGCCGATCTGCCCAGTGGCGAGGTGCAGGTTAATCAGCGCGCTGTTCTTCGCACTGCCGGAGCTGGACTGATTGAGCCCCATGCACCACAGCGAGAGGAAGGACGGCGCTTTGCCGATCAGTTCGGCGCAACACTGCAACGCGTCCAGGCTGATGCCACAGATATCGGCGGTGGCGGCCGGGCTATAGTCGCGCACCAGGTTCTTCAGCGCTTCGAAGCCCTCGGTGTGGGCGTCGATATAGTTGCGGTCGACCCAGCCTTCCCACAGCAGGATATGCAGGATGCCGTGGAACAGCGCGACATCGGTGCCAGGCAGGATCGCCAGGTGCAGGTCGGCCAGTTCGCAGGTGTCGGTGCGCCGCGGATCGACGACGATGATCTGCATCTGCGGACGGCGGGCCTTGGCTTCTTCCAGCCGGCGGAACAGCACCGGGTGGGCGTAAGCCATGTTGGAGCCGGCGATCAGCAGGCAGTCGCTCTGCTCGATGTCCTCATAGCTGCAAGGCGGGGCGTCGGCGCCGAGGCTGCGTTTGTAGCCGACCACGGCAGAGCTCATGCACAGGCGCGAGTTGGAGTCGATGTTATTGGTGCCGACCAGGGCTCGAGCCAGCTTGTTGAAGGCGTAGTAGTCCTCGGTCAGCAACTGGCCGGAGATGTAGAAGGCAACGCTGTCCGGGCCATGCTCGCGGATGGTCTGGGCGAACACCGCCGCAGCGTGGTCGAGGGCGCTGTCCCAGTCCGTGCGGGTGCGGGCCAGGCCCTTGCCCAGGCGCAGCTCGGGGTAAAGGGCGCGGGCGTCGAGGTCGCCGGTCAGGTGCAGGGTCGAACCCTTGCTGCACAGCTTGCCGAAGTTGGCCGGGTGGCTGGGATCGCCGGCGACGCCGAGGATCTGCTCGCCGTCGTGCTCGATCAGTACGCCGCAGCCCACGCCGCAGTAGCAGCAGGTGGAGACGGTGATTTGAGTGGGGCTGGCCATGGTTCGGGCTCCTACAGGCGTAGGGTGGACAACGCTGTGCTTGTCCACTCATGCGCGGGGTTACCGGTGGAAAACGCTTCGCGGTTTTCCACCCTACGGCTTACGCACATTTCTCGGCGGTATTCAGGGCCAGCAACACCCGGCCGCTCTCCACCTTGGCGTGGTGCCGGTGTGCGCAGCCTACGTCCGGTGCCACGGCCTCGCCGGACTCCAGCTCGATCTGCCAGTTATGCAGCGGGCAGGCCACGCGCTTGCCGTAGATCAAGCCCTGGGACAACGGACCGCCCTTGTGCGGGCAGCGGTCGTCGAGGGCGAAGACCTCGTCGGCCGCGGTTCGGAAGATGGCGATGTCGCCTTTGGGGCCGGTGACGATGCGCGAGCCGAGCACGTTGATTTCGTCCAGGGCGCAGATATCCAGCCAGTTCATACGGAGGCCTCCTCGAGTTGCGCAACCTTGATGGTGTCGAACTCTTTCTTCAGTTGCGGCGTTTCGATGCGCTCTTTCCAGGGGTCCTGCTCGAACGACAGGGCGTAGTGCAGGCGCGCGGCCAGTGACTTGCGATTGGTGTCGTCTTCCAGCACCGCCTTCTTGATGTGTTCCATGCCGACGCGCTGCATGTAATGCACGGTGCGCTCGAGGTAGAAGGCCTCCTCGCGGTACAACTGGAGGAAGGCCGCGTTGTATTCGCGCACCTCCTCGGCGGTCTTGACCTTGACGAAGAACTCAGCGACTTCGGTCTTGATTCCGCCGTTGCCGCCGATGTAGATCTCGAACCCTGAGTCCACGCCGATGATGCCGACGTCCTTGATGCCGGCCTCGGCGCAGTTGCGCGGGCAACCGGAGACCGCCAGTTTGACCTTGTGCGGCGACCACATATTGAACAGATCGTGTTCCAGGTCGATGCCCAGCTGGGTCGAGTTCTGCGTGCCGAAACGGCAGAACTCACTGCCGACGCAGGTCTTCACGGTGCGGATGGACTTGCCGTAGGCGTGGCCGGAGGGCATGTCCAGCTCCTTCCACACAGCCGGCAAATCATCCTTCTTGATGCCCAGCAGGTCGATACGCTGGCCACCAGTGACCTTGACCATGGGCACGTTGTACTTGTCGGCGACGTCGGCGATACGGCGCAGCTCGGCAGGGTTGGTCACGCCGCCCCACATGCGTGGCACCACCGAATAGGTACCATCCTTCTGGATATTGGCGTGGGCGCGCTCGTTGATCAGGCGCGACTGCGGATCGTCCTTGGCCTCGCCCGGCCAGGTGGAGATCAGGTAGTAATTCAGCGCCGGGCGGCAGGTGGCGCAGCCGTTGGGCGTGCTCCAGTTGAGGAACTCCATGGCCTGCGCCATGGATGTCAGGTGCTGCTCGCGGATCGCCTTGCGGATCTGCCCATGGTTGAGGTCGCTGCAGCCGCAGATGGCTTTCTCGCTCTTGGGCTTGACGTCGGCGGCGCCGCCGACGGTGCTGATCAGGATCTGCTCGACCAGACCGGCGCAGGAGCCGCAGGAGCTGGCAGCCTTGGTGTGCTTCTTGACCTCGTCGACGGAGAACAGACCGTTCTCCTGGATAGCCTTGACGATGGTGCCCTTGCACACGCCGTTACAGCCGCACACTTCCATGCTGTCGGGCATGTTGGCGGTCTTGTCGGCGCCCTGGTGGCCGACGTCGCCGATGGCGCCTTCGCCAAACATCAGGTGGTCGCGGATCTCGCTGACGTTGTGCAGCTCGCGGATCTGGCGGAAGTACCAGCCGCCGTCGGCGGTGTCGCCGTACAGGCACGCGCCGACCAGCACGTCGTCCTTGATTACCAGCTTCTTGTAGACGCCGCCGATGGGGTCGGAAAGGGTGATCGTCTCGGTGCCTTCACCGCCCATGAATTCGCCGGCGGAGAACAGGTCGATGCCGGTAACCTTGAGCTTGGTCGAGGTCACCGAGCCCTGGTAGCGGGCGAAGCCGAGCTGGGCGAGGTGGTTGGCGCAGACCTTGGCTTGCTCGAACAGCGGCGCCACCAGGCCGTAGGCGATGCCGCGGTGGCTGGCGCATTCACCGATGGCGTAAACCCGCGGGTCAAAGGTTTGCATGGTGTCGTTGACCAGAATGCCGCGGTTGCAGGCAAGCCCGGCGCTCTCGGCCAACTCGCTGTTGGGGCGGATACCGGCGGCCATCACCACCAGGTCGGCGGGAATCACCTCACCGTCCTTGAACTTCACCGCACAGACACGGCCCTCGCCGTTGTCCAGCAGCTCGGCGGTCTGCTTGGGCAGGAAGAATTTCAGGCCACGATCCTCCAGGGACTTCTGCAGCAGCTCGCCAGCGGTGCGGTCGAGCTGACGCTCCAGCAGCGAGCAGCCGATGTGCACCACGGTGACGTCCATGCCGCGCAGCTTGAGGCCGTTGGCGGCCTCCAGGCCGAGCAGGCCGCCGCCGATGACCACCGCGTGCTTATGAGTCTTGGCCGTTTCCATCATCATCTGGGTGTCGGCAATGTCGCGATAGCCGATCACGCCCTGCAGGTCCTTGCCCGGGATCGGCAGGATGAAAGGGTTGGAGCCGGTGGCGATGAGCAGGCGGTCGTATTCGGCCTCGCTACCATCGTCGGCAATTACCAGGCGCTTCTTGCGGTCGATCTTGACCACCTTGCGTCCTAGCAGCAGCTTGATGTGGTTTTCCGCGTACCAGTTCAGATCGTTGAGTACGATCTCTTCGAAGGTCTGTTCGCCGGCCAGCACGGGGGAGAGCAGGATACGGTTGTAGTTGGGGTGCGGCTCGGCGCCGAACACGGTGATGTCGTAGAGGTCGGGGGCGAGCTTGAGCAGTTCTTCGAGGGTGCGTACACCCGCCATGCCGTTGCCGATCATCACCAGCTTGAGTTTTTGCATGCCGGCTATCTCCTGAGTCAATAGTCACGGAAAGCTGGCCGCCAGAAATGGCAGGCCAGAAAAACAAAAAAGGCGTCCCGCTAGTCACCTAGCGAGGACGCCTTTGTCCAGGTCCCGTTCTATCGGGAAATGCAGCCTTCGTCGTTGAAGGTCGTGCTTATGTAGTTCGTGATCGTTGTGAATGCAGCCCTTGTGCCAACTCGATCAAGCCACTGATTTCCAGGCTTTCCAGCCATTTTGCTGCATCAGCCGAGTTCATCTGCGCACCTTTGCGATGCGCTGCGCGCTGCCTTGGTGCGTAATCGGCTATTTGAGCAGCAGAAATGCCAGCAACAGGTTGAGCAGCAGCGACATCAGCGCCACGGTGCGCCACACCAGTAATGGCTCGCGCTCCAGCAGTGGCCGTGGGTGATTGCTCAGCGACTGGCGCTCGCTGCCTTCCAAGGCCAGCAGCCACTGTTCGGCGGTCTCGAAGCGCTGCGCCGGATCAGCGGCAACTGCGCGCTTGAGCACCTCGTCGAGCCAGGCCGGCAGGTCCGGACGATAGCGGCTGGCCGGTGTCGGCTGGCCGAAGCGCGGGTGCTGGAAGGCCTCGACTTCGCCATGGGGATAGTGGCCGGTGAGCAGGTGATAGAGCGTTACGCCCGCGGCGTAGAGGTCCTGTTGCGCGCTGGGCGGGCTGCCAGCGAAGGCTTCCGGGGCGATATAGCTGGGGGTGCCGGGCAAGCTATGGGCCTCGTCGCGGGACAGGCCCGGGCAGTAGGCCAGGCCGAAGTCGAGCACGCGCAGTTCGCCGTCGTCGCCGAGTAACAGGTTTTCCGGCTTGATGTCGCGGTGGATGATATTGCGCCTGTGCAACAGGCCGAGCGCCTTGATCAGACGCGGCGCCAGGTCCTGCCAGTCGGCCAGGCTCAGCGGGCCATGCTGGCGCAGGCGCGCGGCGAGGGTCTGACCGGCATAAGCGCGCTGCACGTAATACAGGTGCTGGCGCTGCGGCAGGGCATGCAGCTCGGGGAAGTGGCGCCCGGCAACGCGACGCAGGAACCATTCCTCCTGCAGCAGCGCCGGGCCGGCCTGCTCCTCGCCAGTGCGACTGGTGGGCAGGGTCTTGAGCAGCCAGGGTTGGTGGTCGGCATCGTGCACCCGGTAGATCAGCGACTGGCGCGATTCGCCGAGCAACCGCTCGACCTGCCAGCCTTCGAACGCCTGACCATCACGCAGGCGCGGCGGCAACGGCCAGTGCTCGAGCTGGGCCAGGGTGTCGGCCAGTGCGGCTTCGGGGAGCTGCTCGACGTGCACCAGCAGGGCGCTGGCATTGTCCTGGCTGCCAGCGCGGTGGGCCTCGTATACCAGCGCTTGGCAGATCGCCTCGGCTGCATCGTCGCGTTGCAGCAGCTCACCGATGCGTTTGTCGCTGAGGCAGGCCCAGACGCCGTCGCTGACCAGCAGGAAACGGTCGCCGGCCTGCAGCTCGCCGTCGCGGTAGTCCACCACCAGGTGTTGATCCAGGCCCATGGCACGCTTGAGCACGTGCTGCATGCCCGGCTGTTCCCAGACATGGTCTTCGGTCAGGCGCTGCAGTTGATCATCGCGCCACAGGTAGGCGCGGCTGTCGCCGATATGCGCCAGGGTGTAGCGACGGCCGCGCAGCACCAGAGCAGTGAGGGTGGTCAGCAGTGGCTGGCCGCCGCCGTTGGCCTGCAGCCAGCGGTTATGTGCGATCAGCAGACGGTCCAGACTGTGCTGTACTGGCCAGGTTTCGGGCGTGGAGTAGTAGTCCAGTGCCAGTGCCTGCAGGGTCGCGCGGGCCGCCAGGCCGCCGTCAGCGCACTGGCTGACGCCATCAGCGAGGCCAAGCAGGTAGCCCTTGCTGGCCGCCAGTGCCGGTGCCGGGGTAACCACACGCAAGGCATCCTGATTCTCGCTGCGCGGGCCGGTGGCGCTGGTTTCGCCGATGCTCAGTCGCAGTGTCATGGGGCGGTTCCCGTAGAACGGTTATTAGGGGCAGGGTTCAGGCAAAGGCAGGGCCCCAGGCCCGTGACACGAGTGCGTCGTTGTCGACTGCACCCGCTTTACCTGACTAGTGCAATGCGGTCCCGCCTTTGCCGCAAACCTTCATTTTGAGCCTAGGGTGGATCACGCTTTAGCGATCCAGCGGTGCCATCAGGTGGATGAAAAAGCGTCATCCACCCTACGACACCGGGCAACTGGGTGGATCGTCGAGGCGCGACCCGCCCATTCGCTCATACCCGGGCAGCGGTCACCGCCGCGCTGCCCCAGGTGGTGCGCCAGCGCTGCTTGACGCCGTGCAGGCCGACCCAGGCCAGCAGACCGAGGCTGGCGAACAGCCACAGGCCCAGCTGGTAGTCGCCGGTGTGCTGCTTGATGGTGCCCAAGCCCGCGGCGAGGAAGAAACCGCCGATGCCGCCGGCCATGCCGATCAGCCCGGTCATTACGCCGATTTCTCTGCGAAAACGCTGCGGTACCAGCTGGAATACCGCGCCATTGCCGGCACCAAGGCCGAGCATGGCCGCGACGAAGAAGGCCAGGGCAGCGCTCGCGCTGGGCAGGTTGAAGCCAACCACCGCGATGCAAAGCGAGGCGATGGTGTACATCATCAGCAAGGTACGAATACCGCCGATGCGGTCGGCCAGGGCGCCGCCCAGCGGCCGCAGCAGGCTGCCGGCGAACACGCAGGCGGCTGTGTAGTAGCCGGCGGTTACCGGGCTCAGCCCGTACTGATCGCTGAAGTAGCCGGGCAGGGCGCTGGCCAGGCCGATGAAGCCGCCAAAGGTGACGCTGTAAAAGAACATGAACCACCAGCTGTCGCGGTCGCCGAGTGCCTTGAGGTAGTCGCCGAAGGCTTTGGCCTTGGGTCGCTCCGGCGCATTCCTGGCCGTCAGGGCGAAGATCACCAGGGTCGCCAGCAATGGGATAAGCGCCCAGCCAAACACGTTCTGCCAGCCGGACAGCGCCGCCAGGCCGGGAGCGAACAGCGCCGCCAGTACGGTGCCGGAGTTACCGGCGCCGGCAATGCCCATGGCCTTGCCCTGGTGCTGCGGCGGGTACCACTGCGAGGCCAGCGGCAGGGCGACGGCGAAGGCGGCACCGGCGAAACCGAGGAACAGGCCGAGCAGCAGCGCCTGTTCGTAGCTGCCGATGCCGATCTGCCAGGCGCAGAACAGCGCGGTGATCACCACCACCTGGCCGAGCAGGCCGGCAGTCTTCGGCGACAGACGGTCAGCGAGAAAGCCCATCAACAGGCGCAGAACGGCACCGGCGAGAATCGGTGTGGCCACCATCAGGCCCCGTTGCTGGGCGTTGAGGTCAAGGTCGGTGGCGATCTGTACCGCCAGTGGGCCGAGCAGGTACCAGACCATGAAACTCAGGTCGAAATAGAGGAAGGCGGCAAACAGGGTGGGGGCATGGCCGGCTTTCCAGAAACTTGTATTCATCGATCACCTCATCAGCGAGAAGGAGCCCGGCCAGGCGCGGCGAACCGTGGTCGTGGACACGGCGGCCGCGTCTGCCGGGAAGGCCTTGCACTTGTGGTGCAGAGCCCTGCGGCCAAAGCCACAGCAGGTTTGAGCGATTGCGCTGCAGGCTCGGATCGCGATGCCTGCACCGGCCCCGGTCACTGGGGCGAACACGAAAAAAAACGCCGCACCACCACAGCCCATTTAGGCGAGGTGAAGCGACGTCTTTGTCATGAGGGAGGTAGCCGCCGTTGGCTGCCTGATATAAGGGAAAAGCAAGAACTGGGCCAGTCGAGCAGAGGCCCTGGGATCAGGTGCTACCCAGGTTCGGCACACCTGGTACTGCCGTAAAACGAGGCGTTTACGCCGGTTATGCCCCGGAATGGGGCGAGCATTGCGCTCAGCTGCGCTGGGTGCTGAGAGTGGCCTGAGATTGGACGCTGGAGAGTTGAACAGCGCTGGTTGCATGAGTGGGGAGTGGCAGAGTCAGCAAGGTGAGTGCCAGCAGATTGCTCAGCAGCCCCGCCTGACGGGCGCGGCGGTAAGTGTCGGTCATCCTCGATCCCCCTTTTTTTCTGTTATGAACCTAGGCGTAGCAGACGAATGCCAATGTGTCACGGTATTGGCAGCAATAACTGTGCAAGTTTTTGCCAGACACCTGCTCTCCTGCAGCCCTTGAGCATTGGGATCGCTGAGTCAGTCGAGCCGATTGACCTTGGGGAACTTGGCGCTGAAGGACTCAGGCATCGGCACCACCTTCGACTGCAGGTAGTCGAAGAACACGAAGCCGGATTTGGCCATCGCCACCAGCGCGCCGTCAGCCGGGCGGGTGATACGGAAGGTGATGTCACCGCCGTACTTGTTGAAGTCCATTACACCCACTTCGAACAGCAACTGGTCGCGCGCATGGGCTTCGGCCCGGTAGGTGGTGGCCAGGTCAGTGACGATGATGCCAGTGCCTTTGCCATCGGTTTCGCGGATGCCGAACTCGAAGAGAAAACGGGCGCGCGCCTCGGAAATCATCGAGATCATCGAGTCGTTGCCCAGATGGTTGGCGCCATTGATGTCGGTGACACGCACGGTCAGGTGGGTGCTGTAGTAATACTGGTCTTCGGGAAAGTCGAGGGTCAGGCGTGCCATGATGCGGCCATTGTCCGTAAAAACCGCAATTGTAAGCCGCAGCCTGCCTCAGCGGTGCAAGCTGTTGAGGTGATAGAAGGTGACTCGGCCGCCTTCATTGTCCGGCCCGTAATTGTCCTGAATGTAGGCGCCTGCCTTGAAGTACAGGTGCTGAGTGCTCCAGGCGCTGCTCAACTGACGGTAATAGCTGCCGTCGTCGCCATCCGCGCTGGCCACACTGATGCCGATACGTCCACTGGGCGTCACCCGCAGGTCGTAACCGAAACGCTCGCCAAGCTGAACGTTTTCCGCCAGCAGGATGTTCTGCACCTCGCTGTCGCCTGGGTGTGCGCGCAGCAGCAGCTCTACGCGACCAACGCCGCGGCGGTAGTGGTATTGCAGCTTGATCAACGGGTCATTCTGGCTGCCCGGCACATCGGTGCTGTGGATCTGGCCGATCACCACCTTGTTACGACTGGGCACCTGGTCGACCTGCAACACTGCACTGAGGTAGCTGTCCGCACTCGGATGCAGCCAGTTGTCCAGGTTACCGTCGCGCTGGGTTTCGCGCAGCTCGCTGCGTGGGTAGCGGGCATCGGCTGTGGTCGAGCCGGTGACCGGCACCCAGAAGGTCACACTGCCGTCGGCATTGCGGCGAAAGTAACGGCTCTGATAGCCGTTGTTCAGGCGCTGAGTGGTGATGGTAGTGGGCGTCGGTTCAGTGGGAATCGACAGATTCCAGGTGGTGAGGTCGAGCACGGGCTTCTCTGCTTGTCGGTTGAATGCTCTAGTTCGTCCGTGTCCGAGGCCAGAGGTTCAACCGCCCCAGCCATCGAGCCAGAGCGGTTGCTTTAGATCAGGCAGCAGGACGCTGCTGACGTTGGTAGAGAAACTCCAGCACGGCGGCTCGGTAGGCGTGGTACTGGCTTTCGTGTGCCAGCGCCATACGCTCACGCGGGCGCTCCAGCTCGACTTTGAGAATATCGCCGATGGTAGCTGCCGGACCGTTGCTCATCATCACGATGCGGTCGGAGAGCAGCACCGCTTCGTCGACATCGTGGGTGATCATGATCACCGTGTTGCCCAGCTCCGCGTGGATCTCCATCAGTGAGTCCTGAAGGTGGGCGCGGGTCAGGGCATCAAGGGCGCCGAACGGCTCGTCCATCAGCAGTACCTTGGGTTGCATGGCCAGCGCGCGGGCGATGCCGATGCGCTGCTTCATGCCGCCGGAAATCTCGCCGGGGCGCTTGTCGCGGGCATGCGTCATCTGCACCAGAGCCAGGTTGTGGTCGATCCAGTCGCGCATCTCCTGACGTGACTTGCTGCCCTTGAATACCTGGCGCACGGCCAGCTCGACATTCTCATAGCAGCTCAGCCAGGGCAGCAGGCTGTGGTTCTGAAACACCACGGCGCGCTCCGGACCGGGCTCGGTGACCTCACGGCCATCGAGGATCACACCGCCGGCGGTGGCCTGATGAAGCCCCGCGACGATATTCAGCACTGTCGACTTGCCGCAGCCGGAATGGCCGATCAGTGAGACGAATTCGCCCTTGTCGATTTTCAGATTGACGTTCTGCAGCGCGCAGAACAGGCCCTTTTCGGTGGGAAAGTCGATGCCGACATTGGTCAGTTCGAGATGCGGATGGCTCATGACGGGGCTCCTGGATCAGCGCAATACAGCGTTCTTGTCCCAGCTGAACAGCCGCTGCAGGACAAGCATTAGACGGTCGAGGGCGAAGCCGATCAGGCCGATGACGATCACCGCCACCATGATCCGGCCAAGGGAGTTGGAGCTGCCGTTCTGGAACTCGTCCCAGATGAATTTGCCCAGACCCGGGTTCTGCGCCAGCATCTCCGCGGCGATCAGCACCATCCAGCCGGTGGCCAGGGACAGGCGCAGACCGGTGAAGATCATCGGCAGTGCGGCTGGCAGCACGATGCGCCGTACGTGGCTCAGTGGTGAAAGGCGCAGTACCTTGCTGACGTTATTGAGGTCCTTGTCGATGCCGGCCACGCCCACCGTGGTGTTGATCACCGTGGGCCACAGGCAGCACAGCGCCACGGTGAAGGCCGAGGTGAGGAAGGACTTGGCGAACAGCGGGTCGTCACTGACGTACAGAGCACTGACCAGCATGGTCACCAGCGGTAGCCAGGCCAGCGGTGAGACGGGCTTGAACACCTGTATCAGTGGGTTGAGCGCGCTGTACAGCGACTTGCTCAGGCCGCAGACGATACCCAGCGGAATGGCCAGCAATGACGCGATCACGAAGCCGGCCGCCACGGTATAGAGGCTGGTGAATATCTGCTGGATGAAGGTCGGCTTGCCGGTATAAGGGCGGATCTTCACCTCGGCGGCCGGGTTCTTGGCCAGCAGGGCGGCGTTACGCGTCTCCTGGCGCTCATAAAAGGCGGCGGCCTTGTCCTGCTCGCGCTGGTGGGCTGCCATCAGTCCGGCGAACTGCTCACTGACCTGCAGCGGCCCGGGGAATTGGCCGAGACTGGTCTGGATATGATTGGCCAGGCCCTGCCAGCACAGCAGGAATACGGCTATGCCGAGCGCCGGCAGAATCAGGCTGCTGGCCAGGCGTTTGATCAGGGCGCTGTGACGCGCCGTCTTGAGAGTCTGCTGGATCGGGGTGGCGACGTTGGGATTGCTCATCGTCCTGTCCTCTGGTCGGTTGTGGCGCCGCAGAGCGGCGCTGCCAAGCTGGCTTAGAGCGCGCTGTCGCCCTTCAGACCAATGCTGAACTGCTGCAGATAGGCGTTGGGCTGGTGGCCGTCGTAGACGACGCCGTCGATGGTGTCGGCGAGCGGCTCGCGGAAGCCGTCCTCATCGGCCGCAGGGAAGTCGTCCGGCGAGGCCAGGCCTTCGCTGATCAGCTCGGCGGCCGCCTCGCGGTAGATATCCGGCAGGAAAACGCGCTTGGCGGTTTGCAGATACCAGCTGTCCGGCTTGGCTTCGCTAATCTGCCCCCAGCGGCGCATCTGGGTCAGGTACCAGATGGCATCGGAGTAGTAGGGGTAGGTGGCGTGGTAGCGGAAGAACACGTTGAAATCCGGCACCTCGCGCTTGTCGCCTTTCTCGAACTCGAAGGTGCCGGTCATGGAATTGGCGATCACCTTGGCGTCGGCGCCGACGTATTCAGGGCGCGAGAGAATTTCCACGGCTTCGGCGCGGTTGGCGTTGTCGTTCTCGTCAAGCCATTTGCCGGCGCGGATCAGAGCCTTGACCAGCCGCTTATGGGTTTCCGGGTTGGCCTCGGCCCAGCTACGCGAGACGCCGAAAACCTTCTCCGACATATTCTTGCGTATCTCGTAGTCAGCCACGACGGGCACGCCGATCCCCTTGAACACGGCCGCCTGGTTCCACGGCTCGCCGACGCTGTAGCCACTGATGGTGCCGGCCTCCAGAGTGGCCGGCATTTGTGGCGGTGGGGTCACCGAGAGCAGCGCCTGGGCGTCGATCTGGCCGCTGATGTCACCTTTCTCGGGAGCATAGTAGCCGGGGTTGATGCCGCCGGCGGCGAGCCAGTAGCGCAGCTCGTAGTTGTGCGTCGACACCGGGAACACCATGCCCAGGTTGAACGGCTTGCCGGCGGCGGCGTATTGCTCGATCACCGGCTTGAGCGCGTCGGCCTTGATTGGGTGCAGGGGCTTGCCGTCTGCCATGGGTACGTGTGGCTTCATCGCCTTCCAGACGTCGTTGGAAACGGTGATGGCGTTGCCGTTGAGATCCATGGTGAAGGCAGTGACCACATCGGCCTTGGTGCCGAAGCCAATGGTGGCGCCCAGCGGCTGGCCGGAGAGCATGTGTGCGCCATCCAGCTCACCGTCGATCACGCGGTCTAGCAGCACTTTCCAGTTGGCCTGTGCCTCGAGGGTCACGTACAACCCTTCATCCTCGAAGAAACCCTTCTCATAGGCGATGGCCAGCGGCGCCATGTCGGTGAGCTTGATGAAGCCCAGTTTCAGTTCGGCCTTTTCCGGCTCGGCAGCGTGTAGCAGAGGTGCAGTCAGCAAACTGAGGGTCAAACCCAGCACAGAAAGGCGGCGATTGGGGGATAGGCGATGGCGCATGGCAATTCCTCGACTTGCAGAAACGAAAAAAGACGTCGCAGACAACCTGAAGCCGATGGCAACAAGGTGTCTTTGACGTCTTTGTCTGTGTGTCCGAATCACCGCCGTTGGCGATCAGGAGCGTTGTTGGGTTTCCCTTAGCAAGGCTTTTGCCAGATCGCTGGACCGCAGAGCTAATGCGTCGGCATCACCATATTTTTCAATGAGATACAGAAAGCCAGATGGCTCTTGAGAAGAGCCGCGTGCCTGTATGAACTGCCCAAATACTGTGCAGCAGCCATGCGGCTGGCCAATTTCGGAGCGTGCAGTGCTGCTCAGCTGCAGGAGTGCTGCTGCTTGAGTTCGACGAAGTCACGTAACCAGTGCAGTACCTCGACGGCTTCCCAACGGGTTGGGTCAAACAGGGCATAGGCGAGCCCTTGATAGCCAACCACGTCTAGCTGGCGATGGTAGCCAGCGCGTTGCAGCAGTGCCTCGATTTCGGCGAAGCAGGTATTGAAGTGCTGGCGATTAAAGGGCGTGCGGTTCTCCATGACGATTCCCTCGAGCAACAGCTCATCGACCATGTCGCGCACGCGCTCCAGCGGCATGCGGTTCACTCGGTGTTTCAGCTGCAGTACGTCCAGCATGATGGTGCTCCTGTTTGATCGGTGTTTTACCTGCGGAACAGGGTAATCGAAAAATACTGTACAAATAAACAGTATTGGGTGATAGTGACCTCACTCAGGCGACAACAACCCGTCCACCGCACCGATGTGGGCGCCTTGCAAGGGGGTATTGGCAATGCAACAGATGCTGATGACGATTGTGCTATTGGCCCTGCTCAGTGGCTGCGCGCAACCACAGGTCGAGCGACCACAGGCCAACGGCGCCTATCTGGTCATCGAGGGCGAGCAGGCCTGGGCCGTGCTGGTTTCAGATGGTCATCGAGTCGAGGAGGCGGGTGTCGTACTGGACGTGATTCGTCTGCCCAGCCACCACTCGAACATCGCAGCCAGTTACGTGATCGAGACGCCCAACTGCGGCAAGCTGCAGTGGCTGACCGAGCGACACGGCGCCGCTGAGGGAGAGACTACTCTGCTGCCGGCGTCCTTCAACGAGCAGCTGAGCAGACCTGGCTGTGTGCTGGCTCAAGGTCTGAGCCGCGCCTGGACGGCCCTCGACTATTCCGGCTGACTCACAGCGCGCGCTGTGCGCAGCGATACTCGACAGCAATCAAATGTCTTAAACAAAAAAGCGCCGCGACCTCAACGGAAGCGGCGCTTTTCGTTTGCGCGGTGTTGCGTGCTTACATCAGGTGCTGCTTGTCTAGCTCGATGGCGGCATCGAGGGTTTCCAGCAGCGCCTTGCGCACCTTCAGCTTGGTGTTCTTGTGCGCAGTCATATTGATCTTCTTCATCTGCTGCGCCACGGCTTGTGCGGTGCTCAGCAATTGTTCGGCCGGCACCACCTTGTCTAGGAAGCCGGCCTCCACAGCGCCTGCCGGGTCGAACATCTCGCCATTGATCACCGAGCGGTGGAATGCCGACTTGCGCAAGCGATCACGTGCCAGCTCGATGCCCACGTGATGCATGGTCATGCCGATCTGCACTTCATTCAGCCCGATATTGAAGGGACCTTCGACGCCGATGCGGTAATCGGACGACAGCAGAATGAACGCACCCTTGGCCACCGCATGGCCGGGGCAGGCAACGATGATCGGGTAGGGGTGAGCGAGCATACGGCGCGCCAGGGTGGAGCCGGCAGCGACCAGGTTGATCGCGTTCTGCGGGCCTGAGGTCATCACCTTCAGATCGTAGCCGCCAGAGAGGATGCCCGGTTGCCCAGTCACGATGACGATGGCTCGATCCTGCTCAGCGCGATCGAGCGCGGCATTGAATGCAGCGATCACATCGGGCGAGATGGCGTTTACCTTGCCATTGCTCAGGGTGAGTGTGGCGATGCCGTCTTCGAGTTGATAGCTGATCAGGTCGCTCATGGCAGTTTTCCTTGTTAGAGCCGCGGGGCCGAATGTGGGCAGAAGGTACTCAGCCGAACTGCTCTGGTAAAGCGCCGCGGCTGACTGGTGGGTCAGTGTTTTTGCCTATCGTGGCGATGTCGGATGGCAATTGGCCGAGCGCGAAGCCTGGCCTTTAAGGTGGGCGCGCACCAAAGGAGCAGCCTATGAATACCTTCAACTCCATTCTTTACATGCTGGCCGTGATCGGCCTGCTGCTGGCATCGGTGGTGCTCAGCGAAAGCCTCTACCTGCGCAGCCCGTCCGGGGTGCTGCTGATATTCGGTGTAGGCCTGTTCATGTCCCTGGGTTTCCTGCTATTTGGCCACATTCGCTTCGATGAGCAGCCCGCCGACAAGGACGACGAAAATCCACTACGCACTTAAGCGCATGAATCCTTTAAAAAAAATTTGCCTTCAGGAAAACATTCGACTACATTAGCGCACCTCGACGGGCTGCACAGCCAATCGAGATCCGGTGAAGTGTCCGAGCGGTTGAAGGAGCACGCCTGGAAAGTGTGTATACGGGAAACCGTATCAAGAGTTCGAATCTCTTCTTCACCGCCACTTTCGCAATACCTAAAGCCCTGAAAGCTAACAAGTTTTCGGGGCTTTTTGCTTTCTGGCTTTCGGCAGGTGTCGAAAAAGTGTCGAAGCCATCTTGAGTCATCCTCAAAGGGGTGAAATGCTCGCGAGATCATTAGCATAGGATCAACCGAAGCATGGACGCAGTCCGACTCAGCGAACTGAAAACACAAGCCGCCAGCATCGCCCAGCAAGAGTTCAACGAGAGCAGCTCGGCGGCGACGGAAGCGGTTCTTGCCGTTCTGGCATACGAAGAAACCCTTTATGCGAAGCATGGTCACCGCCAAAAGGCATCGTACACCTGGAAGATGATGCACAAGCATGGCCTGATAAATGCTGTCGAGCGGGTAGTGCAACGTGACGCTGAAACCTTGGGATATCAGGCGCTAAAAGGGATGGGGCTGGGAGATTTTGCCTTTGAGTCAGTGGTCGTGAGGCACCGAGAGGTGTTTACAGAAGCCGCGGTTATGCAGTCATTCCGGCGTCTGCGGGAGCTGAACGCAAGTATTCAGGGGATGCCGAATTTTTGGTGGGTTAACCACAAGCAAACACACGAAGACGAAGTTCGGGAAGGCTACATCTGGTCCCCAACAGCCAACAGAAACGGGGCGAAGAACCAGACCTATATCAATTTGACTCGGGTCCAGCCGGGCGACTACGTCATTTCTTATGCAGATGGCCTCATCCGAGCCATTGGAAGGGCAACCGAAGCCTACCGTGAAGAGAAAATCCCCAAAAATCACTGGGAAGCCGAGGGCTGGGATGCTGACGGCTGGATGGTTCCCATCGCATGGGTGAGACTGCCATCTCCGATCCGCCCCAAGTCTTACATCGCAGATATCGCGCCACACCTTCCAGCTAAGCATTCACCGTTACAGCCTAACGGGAATGGGAACCAGAGCTGTTACCTAGCCTCAGTATCAAAAGAGCTTGGAGCGTTGATTCTGAGTCTTGTAGAAGACAGTGCAACGCTTCAGCTTTCTCTCGTCAGTGTCACGGAGGCGGAGCGGAAGGAGGCAGAGCAGGTACGCGCTATTCAAGAGGCGGAGCTAACTGAAACCGAAAAGGAACAGCTTGGTAAGGCTCGTATAGGGCAGGGGCTTTTCCGGTGGCGTGTATTGCAGGTAGAGCCACGGTGCCGCATCACTGGCGTCCAAGATCCAGCTTTTCTAATTGCAAGCCATATTAAACCTTGGCGCGAGAGCGATAACGTAGAGCGGTTAGATGGTCGTAATGGACTAATGCTTGCGCCCCACGTAGACAAATTGTTCGACCGAGGCTGGATCTCATTTGAGAACAACGGCGAACTGATCGTTACGGAAGGTGCGAGCTCGATTCTGGAAGCCTGGAAGATTGATCCTGCGTTAAACGTAGGGGCGTTCTCCCGGGAGCAAAGCGTGTATCTAGAACACCATAGGAACTTCATTCTGAAGCGGAGCCGCATAGGGGATTGAGCGTCAAAGCATCCTGCAGGTGGTCCGGCGACAGGTGCGCATAACGCATGGTCATTGCCAGCGACGTATGCCCCAGGATCTTCTGCAGCGTCAGGATGTTCCCGCCCCGCATGACGAAGTGACTGGCGAACGTGTGCCGCAGTACGTGCGTGGCCTGGCCGGCAGGGAGCTTGATCGAGGTCTTCTCCAGCACTCGGCTGAAGGTCAGCATGCAGTTGGTGAACAGACCGTGCCGCTTGAAGTAGATCTGCAGGGACTTTGCCAGGGCCTTATCAATCGGAATCGACCGGGTTCGCTTCGACTTGGTGTTGGCAAAGGTCACCATGCCGTTTCGCACTCGTTCAGGTGTCAGCGCCTGGGCTTCTCCCCATCGGGCACCGGTACTCAGACAGACGCGAGCGATCAGGCCAATACCTGGGCTGGTGGTGCGGTTATCCAGGGCCTCGAGCAGTTCGGCTATCTGGCAAGTCGAGAGAAACGAAATAGGGCGCTCCTGCAGGCGTAGCGGGCGGACCTTGGCCAACGGGTTCGGATAGTCGATATCGCCCAGGCGGTGCAGCTCGTTGAACAGGGCTTTCAGGTAGCCGAGCCGGTTGTTGAGCGTCTTGCCTTGAATGCCAGCCTTGAGCAGCTCGCTGCGTGTTTCGCAGAAGGCGTTGCCGGTGAGCTTGACCGCGATGGGGTCGCCCAAGTCTTTCGCCAGGTTCTGCAGGGTGCGGAGGATGGCGGCGCCATCAGCCAGGGCATGGCCATGCAGTTCGTGATACCGGGTGCACAGCTCGGAGAGGCGGCGACGATCTTTCGGCTTGGGCGTCCAGGCTGGCGAGTCGATGCAATTGGCCCTGCAGGTCGCTTCAAAGCGCTGGGCTTCACCCTTGGTCTTGAACGTCTTGCGGAAGCGACGGCCCTTGATGGGTTCAACGTCGACTTTCCAACGACCATCGCTCAGTTGCTCAATTGCCATGATGTCGGCCCTGGCCAAGAGCGTGAACGTCAGCGTGTTTGTCTTGTTTGTGTATTTGGCAAACAAACATCAGACAGCACGCCCCCAACGCACATGCCGTTCTTCAAGGATGCCCTTGATGTGCTTGTACAACCCGTCTTCATCCATGCCTTTCGCGGCATAGTGGTCGCGGATCACCGGCCAGCACTCCCAATCCTTGAGCCGATAGAAAGCCTTTCTAGCGCCCACTCGCTCCCGTGCCAGCAGGCTGACGAAGTTTCCCAGGAATAGCTCGACGTTCTTTCCCGAGAAGCCCCGCGAGGTCTTGTATTGGCGCTTGTACTCGGTTTCGTCCACCAGGGAATCAACGGGCAGATCTACGCGCACGTCGTCACGGATCAGCGTCCAAATCGGTTCGAAGTAGCCAGGGCGAGCCAGCAACTTGAACTGGCGTAGTCCATAGCGCCACAGGCCGTCTAGGTGCGGTGCGAATGCTGCGTAGCTGTTGGTTTCGATGGTCTGGCCGCTCTGCAGGTCGAACGAGCCAGAGGCGAATTGCTGGATCACTGAGTGGTGATAACGCAGCTCGACGCGCCACACGTCTTGCTCGGGGTTGTAGTTGTCCGGGTCGGCTTCGTCGAAGCTGTCGCGACGCTTCCAGACGTTTTCCCAATAATCGAGCTTGTCGATGGAGCGGGCCTGTTCGGTCTTGTTGTAGATACCCAGCTGGACCCCACCAGCCGAGCCGAACAGGTAGGACTGGCCTTTGCCATAGGTGGCAGACTCCAACGTCCACTGGATTTCCTTGATGCCGGAAATATCACGGGCAGCGCGTGCGCGGCAGTGCATACGGGCGACCAGATCGGCGGGCGGTTGCCATCCCTGCAGGTCTAGCGCGAGGTGGACGGCGCATTGGTTGCGTTCAATGTTGGTCAGGACGTGGCTGGCGTAGTAGTCGAGACGTTCCTGCAGGCGCTCGGGGCAAAACTGGTCGATGGCATGGGGTGACACTTCGATTTTCAGGTGTGGGCCAATGTTCTCGATTTTGGCGTTGAAGTTCTTCACCAGCAGGATGATGCCCAGGTCAGCGTTCTGTAGCTTGTACTGGTAACCGGAATCCTTGCTGACGCGACCCGAGTGCCAGCGCTGGCCAGCGAAATCGACGATGGTCCCTGGCTTGTCGAAGAGGCTCATGATTTCCGGGCGGATCAGGCCACGGTACAGCTGGCGGACGGTATCGACGCTACAGGCAAGGATTCGGACGTTGGAAAGGTCAGTTATCCGAGCAGTCATGCTGTCGAAAAACAGCCTACCGGTCGGGGTCTTCTTGAACTCACGATCTACCCGGAGTTGGTCTTTAACTGCCATTTTCTAATGCTCCAAATAGTGCCGAATCGACACGTTTAACCTTGGTTTATCTGACGTGCTACAGGGACGTCACCGGCGCGCGCCCGCGCGGGTCCCGCCCGCAAGCGGGTGCCCTCCCGCGCGGGCGCCTAGCCGGGTGACGTCATGAATTTCACGCAAGCGCAAGCAAGCTCCCCACTCTGGCCTTGGCCAAGGTAGGGACATGCGATTGAAGGCGTTACGGCAGCAGTTGGAAGATGCCGATGACCAGCAGTGCTGCTGCGACGAAGAAGTAGATGGCCAGCCTGAAAGGTGGCCCGGAGTTCTCTCGACGTGAGTCGAGGATTTCCTGAGCTTGCAGGTGGACGTATGAAGGGGGTGTTCGGGGCTTGGCCGGTGAGGGCTTCGGCTGTTCAGGTTGTCGTGGCCGGACCTTGTCCCGAGCGCTGAAATTGTCCCACGAGGCCTTTTGACCTCTACGGCGCAACTCTTCGCGATACCACTCGCGGTCTTCCAGACCCATGGGGACCTCCTATCCATTACCTGGCACCTTGCCAGCTAAGCCTACCTTGGGTGCATCGCAGACGGAATACCCAACGTCGACGCCTTCGAAGCGCAGCGATATGACGCAATCTGAATGGTAGTAGAGCTGGTAGCCCGCCTGGGTAAGGTCCGCGAAGCTGACGGTGGTGATGGGCTGCCCGTTCTGGCTGACACGCATCAGGCCCTTGATCACTTCGTGCCCGTCCCGGTTGCCGTGCATGATGGCCGCGATGTGCAGGCCATAGCCTTGCCAGGGGTGGGAGCGCTTGCCCTTGGCGTGATCTTCCCGCGAGGCCTGGGCGGTCTGCTCAGGTGCAGGCCTTTCATCAGGCACCGGCTGTTCATCGGGGGCTTCGTGGTGCTGTTCCGGGGCCGGCTCTTTTGCTTTGGGGCGAAATGGGTGCTGGAGGTTGGGCACCATGAACACCAGGATCAGCAGGCAGAGAGCGGCACCTTTGAACGTCCAGTGCTTCCAGAGAGGTGTCACGTCGGAAGCGGCCAGCTCTTCGCCGCCACCTTTGGTGTGCGAGCGATACAACTTGAAGTACTTGGGGTCGTAGCGCCGGACGGTTTCGTTGACGACTTCGCCGCGAATGCCGTCCTGTACCTTGCGGATGTAGGCACTGTTGCTACCGAAAGCCGTGGCTTTGCGCACCCGGTAGATCAGTTGCATGTTGTCGACGATGGCTTTGGAAATCTTGCCGTAGCTCTGCGTGATCAGGAGCACGTCAGCCGATTCATGGCGGTGCTCGGCGAACCACTCTTCGACCTGCTGGCTGGTCTTGCCGCGCGGAAAGACCTTGTGGCATTCATCGATGACGTACAGCGGTCCGGTGCCTGTTTCAGGATGTCGCCAGTCGTCACCAAAATGGTCGACGCGGGAGAAGGCGCGGACGTTGCCCTGATCGTGGCGTAGCTCCAGGAGGTCGATGGAGCCCGGGCAGATCGCTTCGAAGTAATCGACGTTCAGCGGCAGGTTGGTGATGACCTTGCGGCCTTTGTTGAGCGCGGGCAGGACGTGGAAGACGCATGCTTCATAGGACTTGCCGCCGCCAGAGGGACCCATCAGGAGGTTCTGCATATCAGGACCCCCAGCGCACGAATGGAATGGTCTGCAGGGCGAAGCGGATTACCAGCGCTGCGACGATGATGGCGATGGCCTGGGGGATTTTGACCAGGCCGAGCATGTTGGCCGCCTCAGCCGGGATCATGGCGTAGTAGGTGCCGGGGTCGAAGGGTATGGCGATGGCGTTCAGAGCGCCGATAGCGATGCCCAACAACGCATCGAAGCCCCAGCAGCCGAGGTCGGTGATGATGTTCCACAGATCAGCAAAGACCTGCTTGAACACAGCCAGCAGCCACTTGGCGAAATTGGCGACCTTTTCCAGGATGGCGGAGAAGAAGCGAAAGATACCGGCCATGTCAGCCCCCGAAGATCAGTGCGCGCGAAGTGAACAAGGCGGTGACCATGAATATGATCCCGATGAACTCGAAGACGTAGCAGGCCACGTCGAAGCCGTGCTGGCCGAAGTTGATGTAGCCAAGGTCGAAACCGAGGCCATAGGCCGGGCAACTGCCGGAGAAGTTGGGCACGAATGACTGGAGAAAGCTGATGAAGGCGCTGGCGTCTATTTCGGCCTTGCGGCTCTGCCAAACTCCCTCTAGACCATCTGGGTATTTTTGTTCGTAGAAGGGTTCGACTTCGGGAAAGTCGGCGTCCTGGAAGTCACCTTGGAACTCTTCTTCGCTGGGCTCTTCGGTGGGTTCTTCGCCTTCAGGCTGGTTATCGGCCGTTTCGGTAACGGTGGTTTCACCGTCCGTTGTGACCTCGGTTCGCGTGGTGGTGCTGTAGTCATAGTAGTTGTCGCCGTAGGTGTAGCTGTAGCTGTTTTGCACGGTGGTCGTGTAGGTAGACGTGGTGCCGTCCGGCTTGGTGGTAGTCGTGGTGCTGCTGATCTTGGGGCCGAGCTGCAGTGCGGGCCCCATGAGCTGGCGACGCTCTACTAGACTGTCATAGCAACCATCGGGATTGTTGGCGCCGTTACAGGAGGCTTTGATCAGATCGCGGAGCCATTCGGTGTTCTGGACAGAGGTCAGAGCGTCCTTTAACAACTGATCATCAGCGGTGGTAAAGGGGGAAGTGGTCGAGGCTTGAGGATCGGCGTAGCAAGTGCCTGCAACTGGATTGATCCCATGTGGGCAGTTCATATAGATACGCCGAATAGCCTGAAAACCGCCGACGAAATTTGGCTGTAAGGCACAAGTAGCTGATGACGTAGTTACGTCATAGGCATTCCAGTTAGACGCAAAGCTTTTGCATGAAAGCTGTGGAGTAGTAAAAAGCTGATTGTCTTTACCTGGCCAAAAGTAACCGGTTGTGGTGATCACTGGCTCTTGAGTACGGACGGGCTCACCTGTCAACGGATCAAACGACGCCCCTGGTATCTGTTCGATTGCCCAAACAACCGCAGCCGTAGCCGCAACGGTTGCCGCAGTAGCTACCCCGCCACGAAGGGCGCCTATAGCTTTAGACGCGATTTTGTCCTTACCCACGACCACTGCAGGTGTGACTTTCACGCCCATCTTTTCCGCACCGTAGTAAGCGCCGGGGCCATAGGGCGTACTGATCGCGCCAGTTTGCGCGGTCTGGCCCGGCAGGATGGCTACACCTGTGCGGGGTGGCCCGGAGGTAAAGCGGTTGCCCGCTGAGTGTGAATCGGCATATTCGGCGCCGTAGAAAGCGGCAGAGCCTGCAGGTGTGCTGATGGCTCCGGTGGTGGCGGTCTGGCCGTTGATGATGTCGCGAGCGGACTGGCCGTGTTTGACCGTCTTGCGCGTAGCGGAATAGGCCTCGGTGCTGACGAGGATCAGGCCAGCGATCAGAAGCGTGATTTGAATCCAGCGATTGCGGCCCATGCGCCTAGCACTCCGGCATGGAAGACCAGGGCGTAAACGACTGTGGCCAGGTCTTCGGAGGTGAATACGAGCGGTTCCATAAAGTCGAAGGGAGCCTTGCGGCCCCCTCCCTCCGGCCCTTAGGCCTTTTTCACACCACGTTTGCCGAGGTCGATGCCTTTGAAGGCCATGGCGATGCCGATGATGGCAACGCCAGCAGTGCCGACCCAGGTGGCGACGGTGGAAAAATCAACAGCAGCGAAGATGGCTTCCATCTCGTGTTTCCTCTTTCAGAGTTTTCGGAGTGCGGAGAGCACCGCACCGACTTTCAGCCCCACCATGTAGAACCCCAGGGTCAAGGCGAACCCGGAGCCGTACACGGCGGCGACTGCTTCGGCTGTAACCATTGCTGATCACCTCCAAAGAACGGCCCAACTACTCCGCCAAGCTGGGGTCACGAATGACCTCAGCCATGGCGATGCAGTCGGGGCAGATCACGAGGTCGGGCGCCTTGTTCAGATCGGGCAGCAGGTCGGGCTGGGGGGCGGACTGGTTGTAGAGCTGGCCCATGGGCTGCCCACAGCAGTCGCACAGCACGCGATCAACGATCAGCACGGCGGCGCCCTCCCGTTAGGCCTTGGCCGCGTCCGGCTGGGTGCCGGTCGGCTTGGGCTGTTGTTGGGTGCCTTGCGGGGCAGCAGGCTTGCTGGCCTGAGCGGGCTTGGCGGACTCGACGTGCAGCAGGATGAACTTGCCCGCGTTCTTGGAGCCGCGTTCGATTTCGGCGGTTACGCGGACGTTTTCGAGTACGTCGAAGCCCTTGCAGGCCTCCCACACTTCGTCCAAAACGTCTTCGGCAACATTCATGGACATGAGCGAAACGCCGAGGTCTTTTTCACCATCGGGCTCGTCACCGAAGAACAGTTTGACCAGTTTTACGTTGTCGAATTGAACGCGCTCAGCGCTGATGAATGCCAGTTCCATAGTGGTGCGTGCCATGTTGTGTTTCCTCGCTTGGTTGCGCGGTATTGCGCGGGTTTGCCTTTCAGCAGGCCGAGCGGGTCCACGCGGGCAAACTTCTCGTTTTTGCCCGGGTGGTTTTCTCGACTTGCCGAGGTTTTCAGTTAGCGCCGCTGGTGCAGCGGGTTTGGTTCAACACCAAGGGCTTTGCCCTTGTCATCCCACTCTTGCCGCCGAGGGCTCGGGAGCGCGGGGCGGTGGAGCTGCCCCACACTCACGAGCGGAGGCTATTCAGGGTGGTGGGTGTTCAAGGGTGCGCTCCGCCCGTGCCTCCGTTTGGCCGAACGGTGGAGCGTGTTCGGACAAGCCGGGGGCGCGGCCCTTGACCGACATAGCAACGAGCGCGGCGGTCAGGCCTTTTAAGAAGCCGCGTGTTTCCGCCTGGGTGTTGGCTAGGCGCGGGTCTGCTGGGCGGGCGGTGCGGGCACCGTCCATGCGGCCAAACCAGTAGGCGATGCCGATGCAGTTAATGAGCAGCAGGCCGAGCATGACGATGGATGGAGTATCGAGAACGATCATGCAGTCACCCCTAGAACGGAAACTCGTCCGTTAGCACGGAGGTGGAGCTTTGAAAGGCAACGCTCCAGAACGCTGGCGGTCGGCGCGGTGGCTTGTGTTTCGCGCAGATGGAAGCCGGCTTCACTTGCCAACGTCCGGTCAATAAGTCCCTGGAGACGTGCACGGGGCGGCAATGGCTGCATGGTGTGGACGGGTAGGGCGCGGGTCGAGCCATCGCGCGTCGGGACCAGCACACAGAGCAGTCGCAGTTGTCGGCGTGCGGTTGGCGAACGTACTGGCTCAGGCCTTTCACTGATCGCCTCCAGCGCTTGGCGCTTTTCGAAGTCGGCGCCTTGCCCGAGGGCGAAGTCGTTGCAGCTGGTGCAGCCGCAGAAGTCGCCACCGCAGTCGCAGCGGTAGTCACCGAAGTGGCCGGATTCGCAGTACGGGCGAACCTGCAGGCAGTCCTGGCAGAGCATGAGGTTGTCTGGCTTGCTCATTGGCTTACCCCCGTAAACAGCACCACGCGGGTTTTGCCGAGCTTCACGCTCTCGACTGCGCCGGTTCTGATCCAATACGCGACCTGTTCGACGGGAACACCGGCCAGGGCGGCGAAGGCGGCTTGCGTATAGAAGGGAGGATTCATGCCGTCCACTCCTGTTCCAGCAGCCAAGTGCGGAGCAGGGCGCTATTGACCATGCGGCGTTTGCCTAGCTTTACGGTGGGGAGAACGCCTTTCATTGCCCAGGCACGCGCGGTGCCGTAGGTCAGGCCGTTACGGTCGGCCCAGGACTCGACGGTTTCCACGTCCTGTTGCGGGCCTATCAGCTTCGAAGGTTCCAGCTCTTCCAGTTCCATGCTCGTTCCGTCACTATTCGTGTCATTAAGTGGCTATTGTGTCGAGGCAATATTTACTCCGAGGCAAAGGTTACTCCCTGATGGCGAGGGAGTAAATAGTGCCTCGATTTAAATTATTTATATGGAAGATATAAAAGATAGGGCTGTTCTATTGATTCGTATGGCTGGGCCCAAAGCACTGAGCCTGCTAGGGGAAACGAATCACGAGCGCTGGAAAAACATAAGCAAGGGCGCCATCAGGATGGGTACCGACGAGATTGCTGTGCTGGTGAAGATGTACCCGCAGTACGCCTTGTGGCTGGCCAGTGGGAATATAGCTCCGGAAGTAGGTCAAACGAGCCCTGAGTACGACAAAGCAAATTCAAACTTGCCCGATCAAAGCGCGGGATAGCGATTACAGAAAAAGTGGCCAAGCGCTGGTTTAGGCGTGGTAAGTAGATAGGGATATAAGCAATGGCAAGATTTCTTAACACAAGCGCAACAAACTATTTTCTCGAAGAACTGATCAAGAATGCTAAGGAAAGGCTGGTTCTCATAAGTCCCTTCCTCAAGTTAAATGATCGAATAAAAGAACTTCTCATAGATAAAGATCGATTAAAGATCGATGTGCGCATTGTCTACGGCAAGAGTGAGCTTCAGCCGGAAGAAATACGATGGCTGAATGAGTTGGCTTATGTTCGAACTAGCTTCTGCAAAAACCTGCATGCAAAGTGCTATATGAATGAAGAACTGTGCATTATTAGTAGTCTGAATTTGTATGAATTTAGTCAGGTTAATAATAATGAAATGGGTGTGCTAATAGAGCGCGGCTCAGATGCTGAGTTATATAAGGACGCTTACGAGGAAGCGCAGAGGATAATCCGAATCAGCGAAGAGGTGCGGATCAGCCTTGAGCGAGTCAGCAATGACACTGAGAAGGATGAGGATGGCTCAGACGAAGAAAAGACAACCAAGCTAACCTCCTCGAAGCTAGGTCAGCGATACAAACTAAAGGCCGCAGAGTTTTTAGATAAAATGGTTGAGTTGGGCTATCTAGAGCTCAATAGTGGTAAGCACCAGCTGACAAAGAAAGGCGTGGATGTGGGCGGGGAGCTAAAGGTGAGTCCAAAATTCGGGGCTTATTTCCTATGGCCTGAGGATATTACGCTGTGAATGTATGTGTTCTGCTTTGCCGGAAGCAGGGCAGATAGCACTGAATGCGATCAGGCTAATTCAAATTTGCTCAATCAAAGCGCGGGATAGCGATTACGGCACGAGTTGCTAGAAGTTGGTTCGCTCGAAAGGCTTGATTTAAAGTTGTGCTGCCCTTAGTTGCAAGCTTTGTGAGTTAGGGTTTCGGAGGGAAGTAATTAGATGGCGGATGCTGAAGAGAATCTTAAGGATTATGAGGTTATTGCAAGCTTCTATGAAAATGTCGGGAAAATGTTAACGGCTATTTTTAAGACGCAGCAAAGCTTGTTGGGAGCTAGTGTCGCAGATTGTCTGCAGGAAATTCATAGCTTTGCGTCGGATTACCCTCCGCACGAACTGATAGACTCTCCAAATGCTCTGCAGGTTCTAGATGTTAGTGCATCTATGCTGTTGAAAGATTTGAATGCACTAAAAGACTCGAAGCTTAGGGGGGATACGATTGAATTAAGAGAGGTTTTGGTTAAGACGATACAGTATTCCTTGCGCCCTCTAATAAAAAGAAGAGTAGGTGATATTCCTTTAGCTGAAGCGGAACGAGCCAGGGAAAAGAGAGAAATCGAGCTTTTGACAATAAGAGCTCGTGAGCTTATTCGGCAAATGGCGAGTCAGGTTCTAGAGGTTGAAAGAATTAAGAATACTACTGCGGAGGTTATAAGCAGGACAGATGCGGATGTTAAGAGCCTAATCAGTAGGGTTGACGGAATTGAGTCGCTGGCAGATGAAAAGTTATTGAATATTGATAGTCTCTATGAGGACTCGCTGCGAAACGTTATTGATAAGGAAGAGCAGGTTAATCAGATGCTTGGGCATCTGTCGGGGCGTGCGATATCAGGCGACTTTGAAAATAATGCAGCAGATGAAAAGGGCATGGCGAACAATCTTCGTTATGCATCTGTTTTTTGCATGTTTTTAGTTGTTTCGATTGCGGGATATTCTTTTTTTGAAAGTACTAAAGAAGGCTTCGATTGGGGAAGTCAAATTAGTAGGTTTCTGTTAATGCTCTTAATTACCGTTCCTGCTGCTTATCTTGCTCGAGAGTCAGAAAGACACCGTAGGCAGCACTATAATTATCTCCAGAAATCGCTTGATTTGAAAACTATAACGCCATTCCTTGCTTCTCTTCCTGAAGAAGAACAGCATCGAATTAAGGCGCAAATAGCAGGTAAGCTTTTTGTTTCTACTGAAATAACTGCAAGTCCGCTGGAAACCTTTCCAATTAATACGCAGGAGCTAATTCTTGAGCTGCTAAAGAAAATTGAGTTGACGAGCGCAAAGGCAGCCAAGTAGCAAGTGATTTATAAAGGGCAAGGAAGCAATATGAAAACCGACTGGGACGACGCACCAGACTACCTACGCAGCAAGAAAAAGCCCGGTCTTTGGCGAATGGTGGCCATCCTGGGCGTGGGTTCCGCGATTACCTGGGGCGTGATCGCGCTGTTTGCCAAGCCAATCGTAATCAATGTGGATCAGCTCAAGCAGGCGATCCACGTAGACGGCAAACCCTTGTTTAGCCAGCAACCGGCGCCACAGCCCTACAGCGAGCCGGAACCACTGCCAAGTCTTTCAGAGGCTTTTGAGCCAGGTACTGTGCAGCAGAATTACCAAGCATTGGCACAGCCTCAGCCTTATGCCTCTATGGAGTGGACAGAGGAAGAAAAGGCGAGGGCGGTTGCCAGTGCGCAGAATGTCTTCAATGACAGTAACTACACACCCAAGCAGCCGGCCAGCACCTACACACCGCCCGCAACCCATCGCATAGCCCAAGCACCCCAGCAGACGCAGCAGCGACAGACCAATCGCGTACAACGAGAGCGAGACGGCCACTGGATCGATAAGTGGAGCGGTGGTGCTCGGTATTACGCGGAGTGGGTGATTGTGAATAACTACATTGATGGCGCTAGCGTATGCGCAAATCACCGTCGCGGATCAATCGACTACCGCGAATGCCGTAAGGGTGCTAAACAGTTCTTCAAAGATGAATGCAAAGGCTGGAGCGACCGCTACAGGCGCGACCGTAAAGACTGGAACGACCGCATGAAGCAGCGCTATTGCTCAGCGGCTAGCAACTTTAATCCGATGGGCTGAAATGCCCCTGCTTTACGAGGTCGCATCTGGATTTGATCAGGGTTGCTATCTAGGGCAGTGCTCCAGAAGCTCTTCAATTAGAATATGTACTTCAGTTGTAGGGTTGTCCTCACCAGTTTGAGATGCGTCATCAAGGGCACGCTTTGCATTTTCAATTGCATAAGGCTGCCTTTCCTTTAGAGCTGAGTAAAGGCCGGTAATTCCTTTTTGGTAATCTCTTATATGTATCTTAAGGTCTTTTGCTACCATGTTGGCTACAGAGCTTCTGCCTTGCTGTGTGTAAGAGGCTCTGTGGTATTTAAAGTGTAACACCAGCCAATATTCAAAGCATGGTATGGACCTAATCTGTGCTATGGGGACTCCATTTTTTGAATGCTTCAGTATTTCAGCGCAGGCGCGATGATAGCTTTCATGGTTGTCTCTATCAAAAACACAAAAAACTTTCTCTATTTCCGTGCCTTCAGATTTTAACTTATTAAATAAGCTAACTGCGTGATCTACGACGGATATTGGGGCAGAATGACATTCCCCGCATACCCTAATGGTTATGCTGGAGATACGCTCTACATTGCGCAGTTCATTAAAATAATAAGGCTCGGTTTTTTCGCCTTCACAAACAATCAGATAAAGTGGTGCGGGCTTCCTTGTGGCGGCCTTCCTGTGCAGGCTTTCTTTGTTAGTTCCCCTGCGCTTATGGAAAAGATTATCTGATCCCATCGAAGTGAATGTCCTGAATAAATGGGATTGCGCCAAATCTGCCGGAAAGATAGCCCTTTTCGATAGCCTCGCCATCTCTTACGCTATAATCTGATAGCGGATAAAGAGATGATGCCTGGCTCTTATCCTTGCTGATGAACCATACTTGGTCTCTACGCAGTAGTGAACGCTGGCTGAGTATAGTTGTATCGTGAGTTGTAAAGATGATTTGAGCCTTTGAGCCTGATTTATGAAGAATATCAACTAAGTGGTGCACGATGAGTGGGTGCAAGCTGCTATCTAATTCGTCAACAAAAAGAACTAGATCATTACTAATTACATCAAGCCAAGGGCCGGCAAAAGAGAATAGGCCTTGAGTCCCTTGAGATTCCTCATGAAAGTCAAAGTGAACCGGCTGGCCTTTGTCATCCTTCCTAATAAACTGGATGTCGTGAAACTCTTTATCTTTAAAACTCTTTGAAAATTCTTCCTTGAAGGCATCAGGCATATCGTCAGGGAAAGGAATGTCAGACAGTTTCTTGGTGATGACGTTGATTTCAGTTAAGTGAATGTCGGAGCTTCTGATGAAATCGATTACCTGTTTCTTGACTTCAGGTCTTTTGCATTCGCTTGCAGTGTATTGATGAGAAAGGGTGTCGGGCTTTAACGAAAATAGTCGCTGCTGAAACCAATCAAAGACGGGTTGAAGTTGCTCGCTGTTGTACTGAACAGCAACGGAAAGATATGAGGCATTCTTTCTGGTTTGCTTTTGCCAGTCGGATCGTAGTCTGCCGCCTTCAAATTTGTTAGAGAACTTATAGAAATATTCCTCAGATTGAGAGTCCCAAACGCGATGAAACCACTTCTGAGCTTTCCCAGAAGGATATGCAAATAACCACTCTTCAGTGACCATTTCAGGGTTTACACAAAGCCCATATTCGTACCTGATTTCGTTCTCGATAAAAGAAATCTCAAAGGAGGTATCTTTATTTCTGGAGTCCGCGCAAAGCTTGAATGGGGTTACTTTGATTTTCTCATTACTATTTGATTTTTGTGCGGATTCGGATACGAAATAAGATAGAAATTTAATTGCGTCAATTACGGTGCTTTTGCCAGATGCATTTGGCCCGTAAATTACAATCGATTTCAGGAGTCGAGGAAAGTCATGGATTCCAGTGTCAAAAGTATTTGTTTCTTCCTTGTCTTTAAAATACCTAGAAGCAACCATGCTTAGTTCGCAGGGCTCTTTAATGGATTTGTAATTTTCGACTCTAAAATTTACTAACATTTCATCTCCTGATGGTTTTTTGCGATTTTTCTGCAAAAAACACGGCGAAAAGAGATTAGACAGCATTTTTAGTTAGCGCGCAATCTCGTCTAGCACTGTTTTTGCAGTGACGCAAGGCTTTGAGGAGGTGCAGTGTCGAAAATGTGTCGAAATCATAGTGACGAATAGCGACGAATCGAACAGGCGAGGGGAGCACAAAGCCCGTATTGAGCGGGTTTGGCACGGACTGAAACGCTACCTAAACGGGTTCGAATCTCTTCTTCACCGCCACTTTCGCAATACCTAAAGCCCCGATAGCTGAAAAGCTTTCGGGGCTTTTTGCTTTTCAGCTATCGGCAGGTGTCGAAAGCCCGGTTTACTCGTAGTGCGACCAGAGACGAAGCACTTTGACGGTCTGTTCATCCTGCAGCACCTGTAGTGGCAAAGCCGGATTTACTATGCCGACTAGCTGTGTAAACCCAGTACGTTGTTCAGTGGAAGCGGTGCTCTGCTGATCGGGGGCAGGTATCCGAGGCTGGCGTGCAGTCGGTGCCAGTTGTAGTGATGCAGCCAGGGCAGCAGGTGCGCTGCTCGCTGCTGTGAAGTGTCGTAGCTGCGGGCATAGGCCCATT
>NZ_CBDAMB010000010.1:0-183557 GCF_965197125.1 Pseudomonas spartinae | reverse complement strand
TCGGGAAGCAGCGAGCTTTGGCCTCGATGCTCTCCCTGGATAAAACGCTTCATTGACGTCCCCCCGCTGATTTGAATCGATCAAATCACAGCAAGGTCGATGCCAACGTTTTTACACAGTCTGGGCCGAAAGCTGCCAGTTACAACAGATGAATACTCCTCTACAGCCTACTCCACCGCCCCCTTGCTCACCCGATACTCCCCCGGCGTCACGCCCGCATTGCGCGTAAAAAACCGGCTGAAATAGGCTGGATCCTTGAAGCCAAGCTGGTAGCAGATTTCGTTGACCGAGCTGCCGGTGAACAGCAGCAGACGCTTGGCTTCCTGCATCAGGCGGTCGAACACCAGGCGTTTGGACGGCAGGTCGGCGATGCGGCGGCAGATGTCGTTGAGGCGCGCTTCGGTGACGCCCAGTTGCGTGGCGTAGCGGCCCAGCGACCAGTGTTCCTGATAGTGGGTTTCGATCAGGGCGTTGAAGCGCTGGAAGATGTGCAGGTCTTCGCCACGCGCCGGCTGCGCCTGGATGGTGCGGGCAGACAGGCGCAGCAGGCTGACGAAAATCAGCCGGGTCAACGCCGCCAGGCTGAGTTCGCGGCCAGGGCGGTCGTCGGCGAATTCGTGGCGCAGTTCGTCGAACAGCAGGTTCAGCCGCGCGACCTCGCCGTCGTATTGCCCGTCCAGCTCGCCCACCGCCACGCACAGGGGCGCGATCTGCGGCCCCTGAGCCAGCCCCTGGCGGCTCTCCAGCAGCGGCCAGACCAGCTCCTGGCGCACGGTCAGCACATGACCGTCGCTGTCGGCGTCGGTGACGAAAGCATGGGGAAAGGTCGGCGGGGTGAGGAAGAACATCGGCCCCTGCTGCTGGTAGCGCTGGTCATCCAGATACACCCGCACCACGCCGCTCTTGACGTAGTGCACCTGAAAGAAGCGATCGTGCCGATGCACCGGCATGTTGCGGCCGAAGAAGTCGGCCAGCTTGCCAAGTGCCTCGTAATGCACATCCGCATCGGCGTAACGCTGGTCGTAGACCTGGCCGATGTTGATGTTGGGGATGGGTTGCGGATCGTGCATGGCTCCTCCCCCTCAGCTCACCAGTGTCAGGGCTTGATCTGCTTGAGTTCGTTGAGCAGGCCCAGCAGTTGTTGCAGCTTCTCTTCGCCGAATTGCTCCTGAATGCGCTGATAGTTGTGCTCCATGCCGTCGCTCATGGAAAGAAAGCAGGCGTGGCCCTTCTCGGTCAGGTTGATATGGATGCGGCGCTGATCGGTGGTGGACTTGCGTCGCACCACGATACCGTCGCGCTCCAGGCGGCTTAGCACACCGGTCATGCTCGGTTTGAGGATGCAGGCCAGTTCGGCCAGGCGAAAGCTCTCCATTTCCCCCTGCTGGCGCAGGATACGGATGACCCGCCATTGCTGCTCGGTAAGGCCGTGTTCGTTGAGTAGCGGACGAAAGAAACTCATGGCCGCTTCACGGGCCTGCAGCAGGGTAAGGGTCAGGGAAGGTCGAGGTGTGGGCATAGCAAGGTTCACAGAGCGGAATTAGTAAATAGCTTAACGAAATAAAGCAGATAACACCCTGCCGTCAATCACTGCCTGTGCGACTGGCATGCTCATACATGGCCTGCGGCAGCCTCGGTCAAGCTCGCCGGCCGGCCCGCTCTTATGCTGATCTCCAACTGACTCGAGCCACGGCCCGATGTTGGCAATCCATTTGTAGCAGGAGCTCCGCGCCCATGGCCACCTCACTCGTACCCACTCTCCCCGCCGTCGATAGCTTTCTGAACAAACGTCACAGCTCCTTTGTCGATGGCGCGCAAACCAGCCTTCGGCATGGCGAGGGGATGGAGATTTTCAACCCGGCGAGCGCGCAGGTGCTGGCCCAGTTGGAGCTGGCCGACGCAGCGACAGTGGATGCCATCGTCGCCTCGGCCCATCGCGCCTTCGCCTCAGGCTGCTGGAGCAAGCTGGCGCCTGCCGTGCGTGAGCGCATCCTGCTGCGCTTCGCCGATCTGGTCGAGGCCCACAGCGAAGAACTGGCCCAGCTGGAAACCCTCAACCAGGGCAAGTCGATCCACCTGTCGCGCGCCATCGAAGTCGGCGCATCGCTCAACTACATGCGCTACATGGCCGGCTGGGCCACCAAGATCGAAGGCCAGACGCTCGACGTGTCCATCCCCATGCCGGAGCACGCGCGCTTCAATGCATACACCCGCCGCGAGCCATCGGGCGTGGTCGCGGGCATCGTGCCGTGGAACTTCCCGATGATGATTGCCCTGTGGAAGGTCATCCCGGCGCTGGCCTGTGGCTGCACGGTGATCATCAAGCCCGCCGACGAAACCCCGATGACCGCCCTGCGCCTGGCCGAGCTGGCCGTCGAAGCCGGCATCCCCGCCGGGGTGTTCAACGTGCTGATCGGCCGTGGCGCCGAAGTCGGCCCGGCGCTGGTGGCGCATCCGCTGGTGAACAAGGTGTCCTTCACCGGCTCCACCGCGGTCGGCAAGCAGGTGGGCATCGCCGCGTTGCAGAACATGACGCGCTTCACCCTCGAACTGGGCGGCAAGAACCCCATGCTGCTGCTGGAGGACGCCGACCTCGACAAGGCCGTCGCCGGTGCCATCGGCGGCGGCTTGCTCAACCAGGGCCAGGTCTGCGCGGCGGCCTCGCGCATCTATGTACCGGCGCGCCACTACGGGCGTTTCGTCGAGGCGCTCAGCGCCCAGGTCGGAGCCCTGAGCATCGGCGCCGGTATGGACGCCAGCGCCCAGGTCGGCCCGCTGGTGTCGAAGAAGCAGCAAAACAGCGTGCTCAACTACCTGCAAACCGCCCGTCGCGAAGGCGCACGTTTCGCCACCGGCGGCCAGCCCGTGGATCTGCCCGGCTACTTCGTAGCCCCGACCGTACTGGCCGACATGCAGCAACGCATGACCTGTGTGCAGGAAGAGATCTTCGGCCCGGTGCTGTCCGTAGTGCCCTACGACAACCTCGAACAAGGGCTGCAGATGGTCAATGACAGCCGCTACGGCCTGACCGCCAGCCTCTGGAGCAACGACCTGGGCCGGGTGATGGAGCTGATTCCGCAGGTCGAGGCCGGCACTGTCTGGGTCAACAACCACGTCCCGGTCGACCCCAACCTGCCCTTCGGCGGCTACAAGCAATCGGGCATGGGCCGCGAATTCGGCCGCAGCGCCATCGAGGGCTTCACCGAAGTCAAATCGGTGTGCATCACCTACTGATGACGACGCGCGGCGGCCTTGCCGAGCAAAGACCGCCGCCCAGACGCGTAAACCAGCAAAAGTGCAATTGATTCCCTGAAACAGCCATTAAAGGCCGCCTTCTACACCATCAATATCACCCGTACAGGATCAGGCCGACGCCGCAACAAGAATTTCGTTTACATATTAACTTTAAAATTAATATATTAACGACAGATGCCGAACCGGCGATGCCAAACGCCCCGAGCAGGAGAACAAGAAATGAGTCGCCCCACCGAACAGGCCGCCAGCGGAACACTTTTCGGCGTAGCCCTGAACTACCAGGGCCTGCTGCGCAGCCGCCTGGCCGAGTTCAACGAGCCGCCATACCAGCAGCCACCGCTCAAGCCGGTGCTGTTCATCAAGACGCCGAATACCCGCAATGGCGACGGCCAGCCGGTGGTGATGCCAGCCGGCGAGCGCCTGCAGCCTGGCCCGGCCCTGGGCGTGGTGATCGGCAAAAGCGCCAGCCGCGTCACTGAGCAGGATGCCCTGGCCCATGTCGCCGGCTATGTGATCGTCAACGAATTCAGCCTGCCGGAAGAGAGCTACTACCGCCCCGCCGTCAAGGCCAAGTGCCGCGATGGCTTCTGCGCCCTCGGCAGCGAAGTGATCGAGCTGGCGGACCCGCATTCCCTGACCCTCAAGCTGCTGGTCAACGGCGAAGTGCGCCAGGAAAACACCACCGCCAACTTCGTGCGCAGCGTGCCGCGCCTGATCGCCGAACTCAGCGAGTTCATGACCCTGCATGCAGGCGACGTGCTGATCACCGGCACCCCGGAAGGTCGGGTCGACGTGCAGCCCGGCGATGAAGTGAGCGTGGAAATCAGCGGCCTGGGTCGCCTGACCAACCACATCGTGGCGCAGTAAGGAGAGCAAGATGAAACACGCCCGTATTCGCTACGAGAACCAGATCCACGCCGTTACCGTCGAGGCGGACAACGCCGTGCGCCTGGCCGATGGTCGCCTGCTCGCCGAAACCGATGTCGAGTGGCTGCCGCCTGCCGAAGGCAGCATGTTCGCCCTCGGCCTGAACTACGCCGACCACGCCGCCGAACTGGCCTTCAAGGCGCCGACCGAGCCGCTGGCCTTCATCAAGTCGCCCGGCACCTACACCGGCCACAATCAGGTGACCTGGCGCCCAGACAACGTCAAGTACATGCACTACGAGTGCGAGCTGGTGGCGGTGATCGGCAAGCCGGCGAAGAACGTCAAGCGCGAGGACGCCCTGCAGTACCTGGCCGGCTACACCGTCTGCAACGACTACGCCATCCGCGACTACCTGGAAAACTACTACCGCCCCAACCTGCGGGTGAAGAACCGCGATGCCACCACCCCGGTCGGGCCGTGGATGGTCGACGTCGCCGACGTGGCAGATCCGTCCAAGCTCAAGCTGCGCACCTGGATCAACGGCGAGCTGAAGCAGGAAGGCACCACGGCGGACATGATCTTCGACATTCCGTATCTCATCGAATACTTCTCCAGCTTCATGACCCTGCAGCCGGGCGACATGATCGCCACCGGCACGCCGGAAGGCCTGGCCGACGTGGTGCCAGGCGATGAAGTGGTGGTGGAAGTGGAAGGCGTTGGCCGTCTGGTCAACCGCATCGTCAGCGAATCCGAATTCTTCGCCGCGCGCGGCAAGTGACACTTACGAGGCACAGAACATGATCAAGCATTGGATCAACGGCCAGGAAGTCGAGAGCAACGAGACTTTCACCAACTACAATCCGGCCACCGGCGAAGCCATCGGTGAAGTCGCCAGCGGCGGCGCCGAGGAAATCAACCGCGCCGTGGCCGCCGCCAAGGAAGCCTTCCCCAAGTGGGCGGGCACCCCGGCCAAGGAACGCGCCAAGCTGATGCGCAAGCTGGGTGAGCTGATCGACCAGAACGTGCCGAAACTGGCCGAGCTGGAAACCCTCGACACCGGCCTGCCGATTCACCAGACCAAGAACGTGCTGATCCCGCGCGCCTCGCACAACTTCGATTTCTTCGCCGAAGTCTGCACACGCATGGACGGCCACAGCTACCCGGTCGACGACCAGATGCTCAACTACACCCTGTACCAGCCGGTCGGCGTGTGTGGCCTGGTGTCGCCGTGGAACGTGCCGTTCATGACCGCCACCTGGAAGACCGCGCCCTGCCTGGCGCTGGGCAACACGGCGGTGCTGAAGATGAGCGAGCTGTCGCCTTTGACCGCCAACGAGCTGGGCCGCCTGGCCCTGGAAGCCGGCATTCCGCCGGGCGTGCTCAACGTGGTACAGGGTTACGGCGCCACCGCTGGCGACGCCCTGGTGCGCCACCCGGACGTGCGCGCGATCTCCTTCACCGGCGGCACCGCCACCGGCAAGAAGATCATGCAGACCGCCGGCCTGAAGAAGTATTCGATGGAGCTGGGCGGCAAGAGCCCGGTGCTGATCTTCGACGATGCCGACCTCGACCGCGCCCTCGACGCCGCGCTGTTCACCATCTTCTCGCTCAATGGTGAGCGCTGCACCGCAGGCTCGCGCATCTTCATTCAGGAGAGCGTCTACGACCAGTTCGTCGCCGAGTTCGCCGCCCGTGCCAAGCGCCTGATCGTTGGCGACCCGACCGACCCGAAAACCCAGGTCGGCTCGATGATCACCCAGGCGCACTACGACAAGGTCACCGGCTACATCAAGATCGGTATGGAAGAAGGCGCCGAGCTGCTCGCCGGTGGCCTGGAGCGCCCGGCCAATCTGCCGGCGCACCTGGCCAAGGGGCAGTTCATCCAGCCCACCGTGTTCGCCCACGTCGACAACCGTATGCGCATCGCCCAGGAAGAAATCTTCGGCCCGGTGGTGTGCCTGATCAAGTTCAAGGACGAAGCCGAAGCGCTGCGTCTGGCCAACGACACCGAATACGGCCTGGCCTCCTACATCTGGACGCAGGACATCGGCAAGGCCCACCGCCTGGCCCGCGGCATCGAAGCCGGCATGGTGTTCATCAACAGCCAGAACGTGCGTGACCTGCGCCAACCCTTCGGCGGCGTGAAGGGTTCGGGCACTGGCCGCGAAGGTGGCGAGTACAGCTTCGAGGTGTTCGCCGAGATCAAGAACGTGTGCATCTCGATGGGCAGCCACCACATCCCGCGCTGGGGCGTATAACGCAACCACAAGCTTCAAGCGGCAGGCTGCAAGCCGGAGCATTGCTTTCGCCTTGTAGCCCATCGTCAACAAGAACAATACGGAGATCACCATGGGTAAGCTCGCTCTCGCCGCCAAGATCACCCACGTACCCTCGATGTACCTCTCGGAACTGCCCGGCCCGCGTCAGGGTTTTCGTCAGGCGGCCATCGACGGCCATATCGAAATCAGCAAGCGCTGCCGCGAACTGGGCGTCGACACCATCGTCGTGTTCGACACCCACTGGCTGGTCAACGCCAACTACCACATCCTCTGCGGCCCGCACTTCAAGGGGCTGTACACCAGCAACGAACTGCCGCACTTCATCAGCAACATGGAGTACGAGTTCCCGGGTAACCCGGAGCTGGGCAAGATCCTCGCAGCCGAGTGCAACCGGATGGGCGTCGAGACCATGGCGCACGACGCCACCACCCTGGACCCGGAGTACGGCACCCTGGTGCCAATGCGCTACATGAACCAGGATCAGCACTTCAAGGTGGTCTCGGTCTCGGCGCTGTGCACCTCGCATTACCTGGCCGACAGCGCCCGTCTCGGCTGGGCCATGCGCAAGGCCGTGGAGGAACACTACGACGGCACCGTGGCGTTCTTCGCCAGCGGCTCGCTGTCGCACCGCTTCGCCCAGAACGGCCAGGCGCCGGATTTCGCCACCAAGGTCTGGAGCCCGTTCCTGGAAACCCTCGACCACCGTGTAGTGCAGATGTGGCAGGACGGCGAGTGGGAAGCCTTCTGCAACATGCTCCCGGAATATGCCGTCAAGGGTCATGGCGAAGGCTTCATGCATGACACCGCCATGCTGCTCGGTGCGCTGGGCTGGTCGAAATACGACGCCAAGGCCGAAGTGGTCACGCCCTACTTCGGCTCCTCCGGCACCGGCCAGATCAACGCCATCTTCCCGGTCACCCCACAGGACGGCTCCGCCATCCCCGAGGCCCAGGCGTCCAACCCGGCTGGCGTCGCCTCCACCAGCCGCCTCTGACCCTGTAGGAGCGGCTTTAGCCGCGACGCCCTGGTTTGCAGCCGCTCCTGCCTTTGCGAGGACATCACGATGCCCCACCTGGTACTGCTCTACACCCCCGACGTCGAACCTGATGTGGATGTCGGGGCCCTGTGTCGCGCCCTGGCCGACTGCATGCTCGAACAACGTGATGAAGCCGGCAAGGCGGTGTTCCCCATCGGCGGCACCCGCGTACTGGCCTACCCCGCCGCGCACTCGGCGGTGGCCGATGGCAAGGGGGATTACGGCTTTCTCTACGCCAACCTGCGCATGGGTGCCGGGCGCAGCCAGGCGGTGCACCAGCAGGTCGGCGACAAGCTGATGGGCGTGCTGCGTACGCACCTGGACGACCTGCTGGCCAAGCGCCCAGTGGGCGTCACCCTGCAGATCGACGAAAGTCCCGGTCAGGTCTTCGACGCCAAGCACAGCAGCCTGCACCCCCTGTTCAACAAGACTTCCTGAGGTTCATTGACCATGCTCGATGCCAGCATCATTCAGCAGGCCGCCGCACGCCTGGACTCCGCCGAGCGTTCGCGCCAGCAGGTCCGCCAGTTCTCCCTGGATTACCCGAACATCACCATCGAAGACGCCTACGCCATCCAGCGCGCCTGGGTCGAGCAGAAGATCAAGGATGGCCGCAAGCTGGTCGGCCACAAGATCGGCCTGACCTCGCGCGCCATGCAGGTGTCGTCCAACATCACCGAGCCGGACTACGGCGCCCTGCTCGACGACATGCTGTTCGAGGAAGGCAGTGACATTCCCTTCGAGCGCTTCATCGTGCCGCGTGTCGAAGTGGAGCTGGCGTTCATCCTCGGCAAGCCGCTGAAAGGCCCGAACGTGACGATCTTCGACGTGCTCGAGGCCACCGAATGGGTGATCCCGGCACTGGAGATCATCGATGCGCGCATCCAGCAGACCGACCCGGAAACCAAGGTCACCCGCAAGGTGTTCGACACCATTTCCGACAACGCCGCCAACGGTGGTGTGGTGATGGGTGGCCGCGCCGTGCGCCCGACCGAAATCGACCTGCGCAAGGTGCCAGCGGTGCTCTACCGCAATGGCGTGATCGAAGAATCCGGCGTCTCCGCCGCCGTGCTCAACCACCCGGCCAAGGGCGTGGCCTGGCTGGCCAACAAACTGGCGCCGTACGACGTCACCCTGCAGCCTGGGCAGATCATCCTCGGCGGCTCCTTCACCCGCCCGGTGGCCGCCAACCCCGGCGATACCTTCCACGTCGACTACGACATGCTCGGCAGCATCGCCTGCCGGTTCGTCTGAGCGCAGGAGGCGATCATGGACATGCCCATCAACACCTTCAAACAACGCCTGCAGTCAGGTGAAGCGCAGATCGGCCTGTGGCTCGGCCTGGCTGCCCCGTACTGCGCCGAGCTGGCGGCCAATGCCGGCTTCGACTGGCTGCTGATCGACGGTGAACACGCCCCGAATGACCTACGCGGCCTGCTCGGCCAGTTGCAGGCCATCGCCCCCTACCCTAGCCAGCCGGTGATTCGCCCGGTGATCGGCGATAGCGCGCTGATCAAGCAACTGCTGGATATCGGCGCGCAGACCCTCCTGGTGCCGATGGTGGAAAGCGCTGAACAGGCCCGCGAGCTGGTGCGCGCCATGCACTACCCACCGCACGGCGTACGTGGCGTCGGCAGCGCCCTGGCTCGCGCCTCGCGCTGGAACAGCATTCCCGGTTACCTGGACAAGGCCGACGAGCAGATGTGCCTGCTGGTGCAGATCGAGAACCTCGACGGCCTGGCCAAGCTGGATGAAATCGTCGCGGTCGAAGGCGTCGATGGCGTGTTCATCGGCCCCGCCGACCTCAGCGCCTCCATGGGCCATCGCGGCAACCCGGGCCACCCGGAGGTACAAGCGGCCATCGAAGACGCCATCGTGCGGATCGGCAAGGCCGGCAAGGCCGCTGGCATCCTCAGCGCCGACCAGAGCCTGGCGCGGCGCTACCTGGAACTGGGCGCCAAGTTCGTCGCCGTCGGCGTCGACACCACCGTACTGATGCGCGGCCTGCAAACCCTGGCTGCGGCCTTCAAGAACGCGCCGGCCCCCACCAGTGGCGGCGGCGTGTACTGATCCCGCCTCCCACGTATTGCCAAGAGAACGACATGAAACTCTCCGATCTGAATTTGCTGCGCGAACAGGCCTACATCGATGGTCAGTGGGTCGAGGCCGACGACGAGGCGCGCTTTGCCGTGACCAACCCGGCCAATGGCGAGCTGATCGCCGAAGTCGCCTCCCTCGGCCAGGCGGAAACCGCCCGCGCCATCGCTGCGGCCAAGGCCGCCCTGCCGGCCTGGCGCGAGAAGACCGCCAAGGAACGCAGCGCCATTCTGCGCACCTGGTTCAACCTGATCATGGAAAACCAGGAAGACCTGGCGCGCCTGCTCAGTTGGGAACAGGGCAAGCCGCTGGCCGAAAGCCGTGGCGAGATCGCCTACGGCGCCAGCTTCATCGAGTGGTTCGCCGAGGAAGCCAAGCGCGTTTACGGCGACGTCATCCCGCATGACAAGCAGGGCCGGCGCCTGGTGGTGATCAAGCAGGCCATCGGTGTGGTCGCCGCCATCACCCCGTGGAACTTCCCCAACGCCATGATCACCCGCAAGGTCGGCCCGGCCCTGGCCGCCGGCTGCACCGTGGTGCTCAAGCCCGCCTCGGAAACCCCGCTGTCGGCCCTGGCCCTGGCCGTGCTCGGTGAGCGCGCCGGCATACCGGCAGGCGTGCTGAACATCGTGCCGGGCCAGAACTCACGCGCCATCGGCGGCGAGCTGACCGGCAACCCGGACGTGCAGAAGCTGTCGTTCACCGGCTCCACCGGCATCGGCAAACTGCTGATGGCGCAGTGCGCGGCAACCATCAAGAAAGTGTCCCTGGAGCTGGGCGGTAACGCCCCCTTCATCGTCTTCGACGACGCCGACCTGGATGCCGCCGTGCAAGGCGCACTGGGCTCGAAATTCCGTAACAGTGGGCAGACCTGCGTGTGCACCAACCGCCTGCTGGTGCAGAACGGCGTCTACGACGAATTCAGCAAGCGCCTGGTCGCTGCAGTGAATGCACTGAAAGTCGCCCCGGCTGGCGAGGAAGGCGCCCAGCAAGGCCCGTTGATCAACGCCAAGGCAGTCGCCAAGGTCGAGGAACATATCGCCGACGCCGTCAGCAAAGGCGCCAAGGTACTGGCTGGCGGCAAGCCGCACGCCCTGGGCGGCAGCTTCTTCGAGCCGACCGTGCTCGGCGATGTTACCCCGGCGATGCTGGTGGCCCGTGACGAAACCTTCGGCCCGCTGGCGCCGATCTTCCGCTTCGACACTGAAGCCGAAGCCATCGCCATGGCCAACGACACCGAGTTCGGCCTGGCCTCCTACGTCTACACCCGCGACCTGGGCCGCGCCTGGCGCGTCAGCGAGGCACTGGAATACGGCATGGTCGGCGTCAACGAAGGGCTGATCTCCACCGAAGTCGCCCCGTTCGGCGGCATCAAGCAATCCGGCCTGGGCCGCGAAGGCTCGCACTACGGCATCGACGACTACATCGAGCAGAAGTACATGTGCCTGGGCATCGGTTGATCCCTCTCCAATGTGTCACCCTCTTAGCGGCTCTCCAGTAGAGCCGTTTTTTATCGGTAGAACATCATGAACAAAGGCTTGCTCGCTGCAGCCATGCTACTGCTCCTGCAGGCACTCGGTGCCACCGCCGCCGATCTCGACGCGGCTTATCGCCAGGCGCTACTCAAGGAACTGAACAACCGGACACTCGCGGGTGTGGTGGTCAGCGCGCTCGCCGAGGCGCACAGGGGAACGCCCCAGGGCGAGTTCTGGCTTGCCTACAGCCAGTTGGAGGCCAAGCAATGGCCGCTCTACGAAGAGCAGGCCAAGCTTCACGAACTCAGCCCCGGCGGGCTATTGCTATCGCTCAAGGCCCAGGCGTCAATCCTCTATGCCAGGCTCTTGCCGGAGAAATTCATCGGCATGCTCAGTCAAGCCACCCAGGCCTATGCAGAAGAACTCGCATCGCTCACCCCGCCGCCGACGCAGCGAGCGTTCTGGGGCTACGTCATTGCTCAGGAACGGGCGCAGGCACAGGCCTTCCAATACGCCTCACAACAGGACTACTCCACTGCCCGCTCAGTGCTGGTCGATTTCATGGAAAACACCCTGTATCCAGAGAGTCTCAACCGATAATCTTGCGGACAAAAAAATACCGCCGAACATTGGTTCGGCGGCCCAAGTATTATTTCTGCCGTTCAAGCCTTGCGGAGTAATCCGAAGACCATGCAATCATGCCACTCTCGCAGAACCGCGAGTTGTCTCTACCTGCCAGAGCTTTGCGTCTGATTGCCAGAAGCCTAGATTGCTGCTCATGAGGCAGCCGTCTCCCGATGCACTCGAATTGAAGAGATATCCAACTCCTCCACAAGCGCTTCTTGATCCCGTTGGCCAGTTAGTTGGCCGACCAGTTCCCACTGCTGATCCAGTTCTTCATTGATAGCCTGCATGCGCTCGATCATGCGCCTGGCTGAATTCTGCACTGCTGCATCCTGGCTTCGCAGCTGTTCGAAGGCCATAGCGGTTATGGATGCGGTCATGTGGGTCATGCTGCGAGCCATGAGACCCAGCAACTGTAACAACTGCTCTTCCTTGGCAGACATGGCGTATTCCTCCAGAGACTGATTATCAGCGTAGCCGACGGGTTCGTTGAGTCCGAAGGTAGGGCTGTAAGCCAATAGCCATAGATGGAGTACGACCTCAGCCCTACCTGCAACGGGATTGACTGCCCCACCTCTCAATCAACTACGCCACAGTAGGTTGCCATCCTGAAACCCTCGGGCTAGAGTGCGCCCGTCGTGGTAAGTCCCGCGACCGGGAGTCGAAACCCGCTTTGTCTGAGGGCGCGGCAGCGTTCATAGCTGCGTAGCAGGTACCTTGTACCCAGCTACTGCATTTCTATGGCGGGCCGTGCGGGGCAGGCTTTTGCCTGGCCGGTTCCCTCGGACGCCGGTATTTCGACCCCCGTACGGTTCGCCACCATTACCGAGTCGAAACGGTGTTGGTGGTTCCTCTCACTGTCCGAGGAGCATAAGGAATGCGCTACCCCTTTTTTACCCGAGAGCTCCGCCTTGGGCTTCAGGTCTTGCTGTCCACCTCTGATCCGGAGGTGCGCCATGGCTGAGTTCGAATCCTGCGTTGTACCTTTTCCGCTGCAGCGAAGCCCGCTGCATGAATCCGAACGTTCTCCCCTACCCTCTGAAGCTGCAGCTGAACTGCGTGGCGTGATGCTCGGCAATCTGCTTGATCAACTGGCTGAACCTGAGGGCTTGCAGCCGGCAGATCTGCGCGTGCGCATCGCTGCTTATTCAGCACTGGCTCTGCTCGATGAAATGGTCGTGCTCTACCGCCGCGCCCTCTCTGACGTTCGAGGAGGTGCCAAATGAGCAAGAGCGTGATGACCTGCCTTCCACCTCACGACGGCCATCCAGGTATGGAGATCACTTGGGCTGCCGATTGCAGAGAGGCATTCGACCAAGGCGTGAAGCTGGCACAGACCTGGCTCGATAACGCCCGCAGTGGATGGCTCTGGGCAGTGATGATCGCCGAGCGCGATCTGCTGCCCTGCGCTATTGAAAGGAGAGCTTTTGAGGTGGGTTTCCTGAGTCGTATCCACCAGCGTGTTTGCTCACATCTCCGCTGCGGTGAGCAGGCCGAGATCTATACGGCGGGTGATTGTTTTGGCCACAAAAGAACCCTGACGCTCGCCGGGGCGAGCTGTCAGGGCTGACCTGGGCCATGGCAAATGCCAAGAAGTGGTCTGTTAAAACAGACCAGGAAGGAAGGTTCTGAGCTAACGGAGTGCAGGGTCGGCGTACTGACTGTGTGCACTTCGTTAGCCCAGACACCGGAGAATATTTCGGTAGCGGCCGGCTGCCAATCGTTTTGATTGGGGCACTGGCTAGAAGTGGCGACTGGCCTCGTTCCTTTCTTGTTGCTGGTTTAGACCATATCTGCAGCTCAACTGCCCACCCACAACATCTCTTGGCATCTTTCGTTGGGCCGACAGAGCCTGCGCGCTGCGCTTGCTGGTAGCGCCTGGGAGATCGGTGGAATGGCGGTCTTGCTGTTTCCTAAAACCCTATCACGGCGTTCTCGCCGTCAAGGGCTGCATGCGCTTCGCGCATTTGCGGCTGGGCCGGCTATCGCCCCCTGACTGCTGCGCTGCGTCGTGCTGGGCCGGTTCCGGGCAATTCCGCCCGAGCAACTGGAGCATGATCATGTCGCAGCTTTCTCTCGCCCTTGACGCTTCTCTGATGATTCGCGACGAGCAAGGCCACTATTTGCCTGCCACTGCTGAGCAGATCCTGGATGCCGCTCGCAAGGTGATCGATCAGAAGGTTCAGCGAGGCGCAGCCTTCACGTCTTCGGAGCTGGTCAAGGAGTACTTGATCGCGAAACTGGGCGGCTTTGAGCACGAGGTTTTCTCAGCACTGTTTCTGGATGCCAAGCATCGCCTGATCCAGTACGTAGAGATGTTTCGCGGCACCATCGACAGTGCGTCTGTGTACCCACGCGAGGTGGTCAAGGAAGCACTGCGCCTGAATGCAGCTGCAGTGATCTTCGCGCACAACCATCCAAGCGGAAATCCAGAGCCAAGCCAGGCTGACAAGGTGCTCACACAACGCTTGAAAGAAGCCTTGGCGCTGGTAGATGTCCGCTCGCAGGATCACATCATCGTGGCAGGCCAACGTACCGTATCTTTCGCCGAGCTTGGGTTGCTATGAACCAAGGGGGCTGAGCCCCCTTTTTGCTGCGCCCTTTCAGGCGTGTGCGGCATGTACCAGAGCCTGCTGTATTTACCAGCGGACAACAGCTCGCGAATAGAGATCAAGCACACGGCCAGATACAGCCAGCCTTGGACCGTCCACACGGCGGCCATGTCCGACACTCAATGATGGTTGGCGCGATCAAAGGCGAAATGTCGCTAAGAGCTTGTTATTGAACAGGAACTGATTGAACAGAGTTTGGTGTTCCACCTGGCCAGCCAGGGCGTTATGTGCGGCAGCGGACAGACGCCTCATCTGTTTCAGGATCTGATGAACGTTCACGCATCTGGATCCGCGCAACGGCATGCTGACAACCCTGGAGTGACTCCCCTGCGTTGGCCTGTCCGAGCGCTGAAGCCGCTCGCCAGGAAGCAAATGGATACTCAGTGGTCTAGCCTCATCCGGCGGTTATGGCGCTCCAAGCCTCGTACGTTCGAATACGAGGCCGTCCTGCGCTCCGAACTGTTCAGTGCAGAGCAAATGGCAACCCATGGTGCCGCGCTCGCACATCAGCATCGACTCAGCCAGCACACCACCTCGGACGCCTTGCTCGAGCGACTGACCGAGAACGCCGGGGTACTGGCGAGCAGCTGCCAGGCCATGACAGCCGCGACGCTTTCCAGCCAACGGGCTACGCCTGCCGCCGAGTGGTTGCTGGATAATTTCTATCTGATCGAAGAGCAGATACGAACCGCCCAAAAGCACCTTCCCAGAGGGTACTGCCGCGAGCTGCCTGGGCTGTCCAATGGGCCATCGTCCACCCTGCCCCGCGTTTACGACATCGCCCTGCAAACCATCTCCCATGGGGATGGACGAGTCGACAGTGAAAGCCTGGGGCGTTTCATCACCGCCTATCAATCCACCACTCCGCTAACGCTGGGCGAACTGTGGGCTGTCCCCATAATGTTGCGCCTTGCTCTGATCGAAAATCTGCGCCGTGTGGCCGCTCGTGTCATGGCCAGCTGGAATGATCGCAATCTGGCCAATCATTGGGCAGACCGCTTGAGCGAAACCGCAGAACGTGATGCCAAGAGCGTCGTGCTGGCCGTAGCGGACATGGCGCGCTCACCACTGCCCATGACCAGCTCGTTCGTCGCCGAGCTGGCGCGTCGCCTGCAGGGGCAGAACACGGCGCTCATCCTGCCGCTGACCTGGATCGAGCAGACATTGGCGGAGTCCGACCTGAACATAGAGCGCCTGGTGCAACAGGACGCGCAATCACAAGCGGCCGAACAGGTCTCCATCAGCAACAGTATCAACAGCATGCGGATGCTCTCGGCAACCGACTGGCGCAAGTTCGTCGAGCGCATGAGCGGCGTAGAACAGGTGCTACGCGAGGATCCTGCGGGCATCTACGCGCGCATGGATTTCGCCACCCGCGATCACTATCGACATGCAGTGGAGCGCCTGTCACGGGCTTGTCAGCACGACGAGACAGACGTCGCGCGCACGGCGCTCGAGCTGGCTGCCGGCGCATCGTCTGGTATTCCGCGCATGGCCCATGTCGGGTTCTACCTGGTAGACAAGGGCGTGCCCACACTGGAGCAACTGCTCGGAGTGCGGTTGTCGCTCATCGAGCATGGGCAACGGCTGCTGAGCCGTGCACCACTGCATTTTTTCCTGATTCCAGCCCTGCTGCTCACCGGCCTGCTGGCCTGGCCTCTGTTGGCCCAGGCTCATGCTGAGCATTGGCCGCTCGTGTACTTGGCCATGCTCAGCATACCGATCCTACTGATGACCAGCCGGCTGGCCATCGCCCTGGTGAACTGGCTGGTGACCCTGACGATGCCGGCGAATATGTTGCCGCGCCTCGATTACAGCGAAGGCATTCCCGCGGACGCCTGCACCCTGGTGGTAGTGCCGACACTCATTGGCAGCACGCTGGATGTCGACGAGTTGGTGGAAGGCATGGAAGTGCGCTACCTGGCCAACCGCGACAGCAATCTGCATTTTGCCCTGCTCACCGACTTCCTCGACGCGCATCAGGAGACGCAGGATGAGGACGCGGCTCTGCTGGAGCGAGCCACCCAGGCAATCGAAGCATTGAACGACAAGTACCCGGCCATGGAAGGCAGCCGGTTTAACCTGTTGCACCGGCCCAGGCGCTGGAATCCGGCTGAACGCCGCTGGATGGGGCATGAACGCAAGCGCGGCAAGCTGAGCGAGCTCAATGCCGTGTTGCGCGGCCAAGGGCAAGAACGCTTCGCCTTGATCGTTGGCGATTTGGCGAGGCTGCAGCAGACTGTCTACGTAATCACCCTGGATACTGACACACAGCTACCGCGTGATGTCGCGCGCCAGCTTATCGGCACCCTCGCTCACCCCCTGAACATCGCGCAGTTCGACGCCAGCAAGCGACGTATCACCAGCGGTTACGCAATCCTGCAGCCACGGGTCGGCATCAGCCTGTCGAGTATCGCGCGCTCGACCTACGCCCACCTGTTCGGCAGCGATGCCGGGATCGATCCCTACACACGCACCGTTTCCGACGTCTACCAGGATCTGTTCAGCAATGGTTCGTTCATCGGCAAGGGCGTCTATGCCGTGGATGCCTTCGAGCGGGCGCTGGAGGATTGCCTACCGGAAAACCGCATCCTGAGCCATGACCTCATCGAGGGGTGTTATGCGCGCTCCGGCTTGATCAGCGACATCCAGGTCTACGAGGAGTACCCCGCCTGCTACAGCGCCGATGCCAAACGGCACTACCGCTGGATTCGCGGCGACTGGCAGCTACTGCCCTGGCTACTCTCATGCCCCCCTACGGCGGGCTGCCAGCCGGCTGCCCGCCTGGATGCCCTGGGCCGCTGGAAGATCTTCGACAACCTGCGTCGCAGCCTCGAGCCGACAGCGTTTCTGTGCGGCCTCTTGTGGGCCTGGTTCGCCAGTTCGCAACCGCTGCTGTGGGTTCTGGCCATCCTGGCGCTGGTGATCACGCAACCTCTGCTGAACCTGCTGTTTGAGTTGCTGCGAAAACCTCACGAGGTGCCGCTGCGCTTGCACCTGACGACGACCCTGCGCGGCAGCGGATCGAGCTTTCATCGAGCCATCCTGCCGCTGGTCTGGCTACCATTCGAGACGCTCAATAGCCTGGACGCGATTGGCCGAACGCTGTGGCGAATGCTGATCAGCCACCGCAACCTGCTGCAGTGGAACCCTTCACGCCAGGTTGAACGCTTTAGTCGTAATGATCTATCCGCGCTGTACCGCCTCATGTGGGTGTGCCCAACGCTGGCTTTCGGCCTGCTCATAGCATTGCTCATGCAACCGCTGACGCTGGCGGTCGCCGCGCCCTTCCTGATCGCCTGGTCGATGGCTCCCGCCCTCGCCTGGTGGCTGAGCAAGCCATCGGCCTCACCAGCGTTCGAACCCACTGTGCACGAGCGGCGCTTCCTGCGTCAGCAGGCCCGGCGGAACTGGGCATTCTTCGAGGACCTGGTAGGCCCCGCAGACAACTGGCTGCCGCCGGACAACATCCAGGAACAGCCAGTGGCCGCAATCGCACATCGCACCTCCCCCACCAACATGGGGATGGCCCTGCTCGCCCACCTGGCCGCCCATGACTTCGCCTATATCGGTGGCGGGTGCTTGCTTGGGCGACTCGAGAACATGCTCACCAGCATGGCGCTCCTGCCGCGCCATCGCCGACATTTCTACAACTGGTACGACACACTCACGTTGCAACCGCTACCGCCGCATTACATCTCGACGGTGGACAGCGGCAACCTCGCCGGCCTGCTCATGACACTGCGCCAGGGCCTGCTGGAGTTGCCTGATGCGCTGCCGGATGACGCACGCACGCTGCAAGGCCTCAGAGATTGCCTGGATGTCCTGCAGGAGTCCGTGCTGGATGCCGGTCTGGATGAACAGCTGCTGGACGAACTGTTCAAGGCGTTGGCGCAGCCTGCGACCACGCCCGAGCCCTCGAGCGACCTGCTACCGACCCTGCAACGCTTTCTCGAGCAGACGGAAAAACTGACCTCACCCCTGGCCCAGCAACAAGAGCCCACTTACTGGTTACAGGTGCTGAGCGCGCAATGCCGGGATCTGATCGCCGATGTGTCCAGCCTGCTGCTGCCGGGCGAGCGCTCGCGGCTCGTCACCTGGCGACAACTGGCAGCACTCGATGCCCACGCCTGGCCTGCGGGCGAGCAGGCGCCGACGCGCAAAGTCAAAGCCTGCGCGATGGAGCGAATCGCCCAGGTAGAACGCCTGGCCACATTGGCCGGCGCCCTTGCAGACATGGATTTCACCTTTCTCTACGACCCGCAGCGAGACCTGCTGGCCATCGGCTACAACGCCGATGAGCAGCGTCTCGATGGCGCCTACTACGACCTGCTGGCCTCCGAGGCGCGGCTGACCAACTTCGTCGTGATTGCCCAGGGTCAGCTACCACAGGAGGGCTGGTTTGCCCTCGGACGCCTATTGACCAGCAGCGGTGGCACCCCGGTACTGCTGTCGTGGACAGGCTCGATGTTCGAGTACCTCATGCCGCTGCTGGTCATGCCCAGCTACCCGAGCACCTTGCTGGATCAGACCTGCAAGGCCGCAGTCGCGCGCCAGATCGATTATGCAGGCAAGCTCGGCCTGCCCTGGGGCGTATCCGAGTCGGGCTATAACGCCCTGGATACACAGTTGAACTATCAGTACCGAGCGTTCGGCGTTCCAGGTCTTGGCCTGAAACGCGGGCTCGGCGACGACATCGTAATCGCCCCCTACGCTTCAGCTCTGGCGCTGCTGGTGGCACCAGTCGAGGCCTGCCGCAACCTGCAGGCGCTGGCCGGCATGGGCATGGCGGGTCGCTATGGCTTGTACGAAGCGCTCGACTTCACCAGCACGCGCTTGCCCCTGGGACGGAGCTCGGCGGTGATCCAGTCGTTCATGGCCCATCACCAGGGCATGAGTTTCCTGGCATTAACTGCCATCCTGCTCGAGCGCCCCATGCACAGGCGCTTCGAAGCTGATCCACAATTCCAGGCCACTGCCTTGCTGCTCCAGGAGCGCATGCCCAAGAGTGCGACTCAATACCTGCATGCGCCCCAGGTGGCGCAAGAGGAAGCGGCGACTCGGGCCGATGAAAGCAAGTTGCGCGTCTATACCCACCCTGATCGTGCTCATCCTGCCGTCCAGTTGCTCTCCAACGGCCATTACCACGTGATGATCAGCCATGCCGGTGGAGGCTACAGCCGTTGCGACGAGCTCGCCGTAACCCGCTGGCAGGAGGATGTCACCTGTGATGCCGCCGGGATGTTCTGTTACCTGCGCGACACCGAAAGTGGTGCATTCTGGTCAAGCGCGTTCCAACCAACGCTGCAGCGCACGGAGAGTTTCGAGGCGATATTCACCGACGCCAGGGCCGAATTCCGCATACGCGAGCAGGATATCGACACGCACACGGAGATCGTCGTTTCTCCCGAGGACAATGCCGAGCTGCGTCGTCTGCATATCAGCAATCGTGGCGCCACGCGTCGCTCCATCGAGCTGACCAGCTACGCAGAAGTGGTGCTGGCGCCACAGCGCAGCGACTCGGCCCATCCAGCCTTCAGCAAGTTGTTCATAGAGACCGAGCTGCATGCGGATCTACAAGCGATTCTGTGTACCCGCCGACCGCGCTCGAAAACGGAACGCAGCACTTGGCTATGTCATTTGCTGGCAGCCCATGGCGTGGACATCCAAGCGATTTCCTACGAAACCGACCGAGCCCGATTCATCGGCCGCGGGCGCAACCTCGCACAACCGGCGGCGATGGACGTCGATGAGCTCTCAGGCACCGCCGGCGCCGTGCTCGATCCAATCGTGGCGATACGCTGCCGATTCGTTCTGGAGGCCGGCCAGGGTGCAATCATCGACCTGGTAAGCGGCGTCAGCGACAGCCGCGCCGGGTGCCTGCATCTGATCAACAAATACCGCGACCGTCACCTCGCCGATCGCGTCTTCGATCTGGCCTGGACGCATAGCCAGGTACTGCTGCGGCAATTGAACATCAGCCACGCCGATGCACGCCTGTTCGAGCAGATGGCCGCGTCGATCCTCTACAGCGCGCCCACATTGCGTGCGTCCCCTCAGATTCTGGCGGCCAACCAGCGTAATCAGAGTGGGCTATGGGGCCAGGCCATCTCGGGCGATCTGCCCATCGTGCTCCTGCAAATTTCCAGCGCCGGTAACATCGAACTGGTGCGGCAACTGGTACAGGCCCACGCCTACTGGCGCCAGAAAGGGCTGGTGGTCGATCTTGTGATCTGGAACGAAGACCAGGCCGGCTATCGACAAAACCTGCAAGACCTCATCCTGGGCCTGGCGACCTCCGGCAGCGAGGCCCATCTGCTGGATCGACCCGGCGGCATTTTCGTGCGCCCGGTACAACAGTTGTCCAGCGAGGATCGGATTCTAATGCAGGCGGTGGCGCACCTCGTGCTCAGCGACAGGCACGGCCGTCTTTCCGAGCAGATCCGCCATCGCAAAGCCGGTCCGGCCTTGCCCGCATTCGATGCGCGTTTGCTGCGTAAGCCCGCGTGCAGCTCAATAATTCCGGAGCCAGATCCAAGCCTGTTGCTGAGCAATCCCTATGGAGGATTCAGCGCCGATGGCAACGAATACGTCATTGACCTGACACCAGGCCAACCCACACCGGCGCCCTGGGTCAACGTGATCGCCAACCCTCAATTCGGCACGGTGATCTCGGAAAGCGGCAGCGCCTACACCTGGCATGAGAATGCTCACGAATTCCGTCTCACGCCGTGGTGCAACGACCCCATCACCGACGCCAGCGAAGAGGCCATCTACGTGCGTGATGAGGACAGTGGCCACTACTGGTCGCCGACTGCCCTGCCCTGTCCGGGAAACGGTCGTTACCTCACCCGCCACGGGTTCGGCTACAGCCTGTTCGAGCATGATGAGGACGGCATCCAGACCGAGCTGCGCATCTACGTGGCACTGGAGGCACCGATAAAGTTCTCGCAGTTGCTGGTGCGCAACACCTCGGATCGGCCACGGCGACTCTCTATCACCGGCTATGTGGCCTGGGTTCTGGGCGAACTGCGCAGTCAATCGACCATGCACATCGTCACTGATGCAGACTTGGACACTGGCGCCCTGTTCGCACGCAACGCCTACTCGATCGAGTTCCCTGGCCGGGTGGCGTTCTTCGACGTCGATATGCCGCTCATGAGCAGTACGGCCGACCGCAGCGAATTCATCGGCCGCAATGGCAACCTCAAGGCACCGGCAGCCATGGCCCAGGAGCAGCTGTCAGGGCGCAGAGGTACTGGGCTCGACCCCTGCGCCGCGCTGCGCGTGGAGATCGAACTGGCGCCAGGGGAAAGCCGTGAGGTGATCTTTCGCCTCGGCGCCGAGCAGAACGCAAAAAGCGCCTCTCGCCTGGTTCAACGCATGCGCGGTAGCGCGACAGCAGCGATCGAGCTGGAAACCGTGCGCACCCACTGGCGCTCGACGCTGGCAGCGGTGCAGATTGAAACACCCGAGCCGGCGCTCGATGTCCTGGTGAACGGCTGGCTGATGTATCAGATCATCGCCAGCCGCTTCTGGGCACGCAGTGGTTACTACCAGTCTGGCGGCGCCATCGGCTTTCGCGATCAATTGCAGGACGGCATGGCCATGCTGCACACCGAGCCGGCAGCGGTGCGTCGGCATCTGCTGCTGTGCGCAGCCCACCAGTACATCGAGGGCGATGTGCAGCACTGGTGGCATCCACCGATGAACCGTGGTGTGCGTACTGGCTGTTCCGATGACTATCTCTGGCTGGCACTGGCAACCAGCCGCTACGTGCAAGTCACGGGTGACCACAGCGTACTTTCGGAAAGCGTTGGATACTTGGAAGGGCGCGCACTCAATAACGGAGAGGAATCCTACTACGACCTACCCGGCCAGTCGGCCCGGTACGAGACCCTCTATCAGCACTGTGTGCGTGCCATCGAGCACAGCCTGCCACGCGGCGTTCACGGCCTGCCGCTGATGGGGCACGGTGACTGGAATGACGGGATGAACCGGGTCGGTGAACAGGGCAAGGGGGAAAGCGTCTGGCTAGGTTTCTTCGGCCACGAGGTGTTGCGCCAGTTTGCGACAATCGCCGAGCTCAATGGCGACCCGGACTTTGCCCGCCTCTGCCTGGAACAAGCCGCAGCCCTCGGTAACAGCCTGGAAGCATCCGCCTGGGATGGTGCCTGGTATCGCCGCGCCTACTTCGATGACGGCACGCCGCTGGGCTCTGCCAGTAATGACGAATGCCGAATCGACTCCATCACCCAGAGCTGGTGCGTACTGTCGGGCGCAGCCCCCGAGAAGCGCCAGCGCACGGCCATGGAGTCGCTCGACCGTCACCTGTTTCGTCGTGACATAGGTCTAATCAAGCTGCTCACCCCGCCCTTCGATAGCGGCGCCATGGATCCGGGCTATATCAAGGGTTATCTACCCGGCATCCGCGAGAACGGCGGCCAGTACACCCACGCTGCCGTCTGGGCAAGCATGGCCTTCGCCGCGCTCGGCGACAGCACGCGAGCCTGGGAACTCCTGCACGCCATCAACCCGATCACGCATGGAGACAGTGCTGCTGCGATTGCGACCTACAAGATCGAGCCCTACGTGCTGGCTGCAGATGTCTACGGCATGCCCCCCCATGAGGGGCGTGGCGGCTGGAGTTGGTACACCGGCTCCGCCGGGTGGATGTACCGTTTGATCGTCGAGTCTCTGCTCGGTGTGCAGCGCAGCGGCGCCTGCCTGCACATGCGCCCGCTACTGCCGGCGCACTGGCCAGGCTTCACCCTGCACTACCGTTACGGCGCCACACCTTACCGAATCACGTTACGGCGCACAGAGCAGGATGAGCAGACGATCGACCTCGATGGTATCCGCCTTGAAGGCGATAGGGTGCCAATGCGTGATGATGATCGGGAACACCATGTGGACATCAAGCTGCCACTGAATCTCATCGGCAGCCCTGACCCCGTCATGCCGCCCACTCAGCCTTTGGGCATCATGGAGTAACCTCAAATGAGCCGACTACTTAGCGACATCATCAAAGGAAAATGGCGGCAGCTGGCTGGTCCGGCCATGATCAACTGGGATGAGTTGACCCTTGATGAACTGATCAAATTCGAAGGGGATCAAGATAAATTGACCCACCTCGTAGAGGCACGCTACGGCATGACCCACGAAGAAGCAGAAAAACAGGTGCTGAGCTTCTTCGAGCGCAATCGCACCACCTGATACCTACACACGTCTTGAAGACGCAGTCTGCTGGAATGACCGAGCAGACGAGCAAAAGCCACCAGCCGAGCTAGCTATCCATCAAGTCATCTTGCAAGTCTCGTGTCGATTGTTCGCGCTTATCGCGCCTGAGAAGTCGACGTTCACGCTGCTCAACCTCTTGCTGGTGACTGCTCGAATCAGAGCTCCCGGGCAAGTACTGGTCAGCAGGTTTACTTGGTTGGTCAGATTTCTTGGGCTTGTGCATATCGTTCACCAATCGGAATTATCCGACGCGAAGCAGACGCGCCATCCATATGGATACTGCCACCCCATAACCACTGGATCCGTACGCTGGCACGCATACGCTGCGGTCTTCACCCGATAGACTGCAGCGCATCGACATGAGAGATACCAGCATTCATCGGTGACGCCCTTGGCTTGCCATGACTGACTGCAGAGTGGATGAAAACCAGGAAGAGATGACACAAGCAACAGCGCTGGCTTGACTGTTTGCGGGCGAGCCCAATGACTTGATGCGACATGACATTCGGTAAGCACATTATCGAACCGGAGGCCCTTGAGACGATGATCGATTCCCTGATGTTGAGCGTGGCACGTATCACCACTATTGCCGGTACGCAGGTGCTAACCAATGCTAGCGGTTTCTTCTTCGCCCGCGATGAGCGCTTGTTCCTGGTCACCAGCCGCCACGTATTGATCGATGAGCCCAGCGGTCATCACCCGGACAGCCTGGAGATAGAGGTCCACACTGATTCGAGCAATATGGCCAGTTCCACGGGCTTCTCCATCCCTCTTTACCGCAACGGCGGCAGTCTATGGCGCCAAGGCCTGGATGGAGCTGGCGAGATTGATGTGGCTGCCATCGAGATCGAACGCCCGGCACTGCCCACGGCCATCGCTTACCACGCCTTCAGACCGGAACATTTGCTGCAGCCTGAGGAACACGTCGAGATCGGCGCTCAGTTGCTGGTGGTTGGTTTTCCACTCGGTTTCCACGACAACCTTCACCATATGCCTGTGGTACGCCACGCAGTTCTGGCGTCCTCGTTCGGCCTTCGCTTTCAGGGGCTCGGCTATTTCCTCACCGATGCTCGCACTCACCGCGGCACCAGCGGCGCACCAGTGGTAATGCGGGCCAGCAATCCCAGCACCGGGCAGCAATCCCTGCCTTGGCGCCTGCTGGGTATTCACTCGTCCCGAGTCGACCTGGGTAGCCGTGATCTGTTGCTGGACGAGGCGCTGGGCCTCAACTGCACCTGGTATGCCGATATCCTCATGACGCTGACCGAGCACTGACGTCCAAACTAAGCGCGGCAACGCACCGACTGGCCAGTAGCAGCCTGTCACAGTCCTCTTCCCGGCACCTCGCACCTTTGCAGTGGCCGGTTTTACCAGAGGTCACCATGCACAAGCCCACCTATCAACAACTGGCCAAGAATTCGGGTAAAGCCGAAGGCCAAACCCAGAAACCGTCAACCGCCAGCAACACCCAGCCGTTCTACAAGGCGGATCGCGATCCGGTAATCAGCAAGGACTCCTTCGAGGGGCCCGCCGAATCGCCTCAACAACCCAAGGAAGCGGCCAACCAAGCCAAGCCGCAGGCCGCTCAGGACAAACGCAACGCGCAGAACCGGGAGCCGAAAAAGTCATGAGCCTGCCCAGTACGGATGCCCTCAAAGGCAAATGGCAGCAACAGGTCGGTGCCGCCAAGATCGCTTGGGGCAAACTGACCGAGGACGAGTTGCTGCAAACCGAAGGCCAGGAGCAGAAACTGGCTGGTCTGATCAAAGAGCGTTACGCCCTCACGCGTGAGGAGGCCGACAAACAGGTCAAGAGCTTCCTGCAGAAATGCAAAAACTGATCTGACCGCGCACTCCATCGCTCCGCCCTATGCGGAGCGTTTGGCTGCCTGGCGTTCAGCGCCAAAGCCCCCTCTCCTGCCCGCTGCAACTGCTTGCAGCGCTATCGCCTGCTTACGTGCGCAGCCGTACAGATCGGCAGCCTTGTCTACGCCATGCTGATGCCATGCATAGCGCCGCTCCCCCCAGCGCCTGCTAAACCCACCCCGTCACCAACGCTGCAAGGAGCCACCTCATGAGCCTGGGCACCATTTTGCTGATCGTGCTGATCCTGCTACTGGTCGGCGCCATTCCCACCTGGCCCCACAGCCGCAGTTGGGGCTACATGCCCAGCGGCGCTCTGGGCCTGATCGTCGTCATTCTCCTCATTCTGGTGCTGCTTGGCCGGATATGAACCTGGGCCTGCCCACGGTGCGCCAACGCACCGACTGACAGCCCACGCGCTGCCAAGCTGCATCACCGGCATCCGCCACTGCCGATGCCGGTGCAACGCCCTCCCCCCCCCATCGGCCAGGCTCCAGCTACACACACAGCGCCGCCGGTTTTCTCGCAAAGGATGATCATCATGCATAAGCAACCCCGCACCCTTCTACTGGCGTCTTCACTCGCTCTGGCCATCGCCACGGCGAGTGGTGGTGCGTTAGCGCAAAGCACGTCCCAGGACATCACCGAAGCGCGCCAGGAAAGCCAGATCTGGACCGCCTACTCCATCAGCCCCTACCTGCGCGCCAGTGACCTGAAGGTCTCGGTGGACAACGGCAAGGCGACCCTAAGCGGCAAAGTGACCGAAGAAGCCAACAAGGAACTGGCCAATGAGATTGCCCTCGGCGTCAGCGGTATAGACTCGGTGACCAACAACATCGTCGTCGATGCCAATTTCACCCCTAACAAACCCAACGGTGAACGTAGCTTCGGCGACACCATCGACGATGCCAGTACCACGGCGGCAATCAAATCCAAGTTGCTGTGGAGCCGACATGCCGAAGGTATGGATACCAAGGTGGTAACCCGCGATGGCAAGGTCACCCTCAGTGGTACCGTGGGCAGCAGCGCAGCCCGCGAACATGCAGCCAGCCTGGCAATGAGCACCAACGGTGTGACTGCCGTCGACAATCAGCTCAAGGTCAAGGCGGCCAAACCGGGCATGGTTGAAAGCGGCAAGCAGGCAGCCAGCGAAGCCGGCGACGACATCGCCGATAGCTGGATCACCACCAAGGTGAAATCCACTCTGCTCTATTCGCGCAATGTCGGCGGCACGGGGATCGACGTCAGCACCGATAACGGTATCGTCACCCTTAGCGGCAAGGTTCACGATGGTGCCGAGCGAGCCCTAGCGGTGAAACTCACGGAAAATGTACGCGGGGTGAAAAGCGTGCAATCGAAGTCGCTGACCTTCTGAGCCAATGACGATAGGTCGGTTCAGCCCAGGCAGGCTGACCAGACTTCGCCACTGCAAACTACGCCACACTAGACACCATGCCCCACGCAGACCGAGCGACTGTCCTGCTTGACACGAGACAGTCGCCAGCAGGCGCTTGAATGGCTCGGCAGGCGCCCTATGAGCCCTTCAGCTTAACCAGCCGTCACGCCCACTCTTGGCCATATCCACATCCTTGCAGACACCACTGGACGCCATCAGCACTTCACGGACCATACGGGTTTGCTCGGCACTGCAGGTATTGGCCAACAGCACGCTGCCACCAGCTGCAATCTCCTCAGGAGTCAGATTGGTACGCCACGGGACAACCGCAGCGAGCCCGCCCAGGGCACCTATGAAGGCCCCCAAAAATGCGCCCCAGCCCATTAGCATGATCGGCGTAAGCTGTGGGCTGGCAGTCAGCACGCCCATGTCCGAGATGACCAAAGCGGCTTGGAGCAGCGCGCCCAATACCCCACCGACCAAAGCGCCGATGGCGCCATAGGTCAGCATCCCATTGCGCACCGAGCGGCTTTTGAGCCGAGCCGCCAGGCTCAGCGGCGTGTGCTCACTAGCATCCAGTATCTGCAACTGCTCGCGTGATAAGCCGCGCTTGAGCAGTTTAGAGAGTGCGCGCTCTGCTGCTGCACGCTGGGCAAAACTGGCGGATACATTATGACGATAGGTGTCCATCGCTCTACTCCCGATTGGCTCCACGCACAAAGCGCGTACGTCTTCAGGCTAAGGGGACGGTAACGCGGCGTCTGTGCGTTCGCGTACCCCCACAGCTCTGTGCCGCCGCCCCTGGGTGCGCTAACGCACGGTCGCCACGCCGCGCATGGCGCAATCTGTGCCGCAGCCCCCCTTTATGCGCGGCACCGTACCGACGGGTATCTGTACGCCAGGCACGCTGCTGCATCAGGAGCAGGTACTCCCGTCGGCTCCGTTCCCCAGCAGAGGTGCACGATGCAGAACCCCACGCAACCCGACCCCACCTATCAACCGTCCCGGATAACCGAGCGTCGGCGCCCGCCAGAACCTGGCTCAATCCCTGAACCCGGCTTTCAACCCAAGCACCAGGGCGATGCGGACAAGAGCACAGCCCCGCAGCAGTAGCCGACGTCGTTGGAGCTGGAGCCTGGCGGCCGCCCTACGCTGAACGCCAGAAAACGCTAAACCGCCACCTAATTATCACTGTGCAGGCAGATGCCAAGGCTCCGCCTGCAACCAGGACAGTCAGATGAACGAGATCAAGAATATCGCCCATGGCAGACCGCTATTGGGCCTTGCCGAAACCATCCTGCTGCTCGGGGCCTATGCCGCCTACCCAGGACCTGCAAACCGCACAATTTGCCACCCAGAGTGACGAACCGGCCGTGTCGGCGAGCAGGCTGCTCACGAAGTGGCCGTGGCCCGTTCGTAAATAGCTAAAGCGAGCATCGTCAATCAGGAAATGCGCGACAGCACCGAGAGCCTGAAGCCGCCCGCAACGAGCCAACCGGCAATCAGAAAGAGGACACGTCATGACCTATCGAATTCTCCTGGTCACGGCGGATGCCGCAGCCGGCAGTGATTTCCAGACCGTAATGAACCAATCCGGCGACGGCTGTTTCGTCGTTGAATGTCTGGATCGGTTGGACGACGCGGTAGCGCGGGCACAGGCCGGCGGTCTGGATATCGTCCTGTTCGAGCAGAGTCTGCACTCCAGTAACGCCCTGACCACGCTTGAGCAGTTGTCACGTATCGCCACCGCCGTACCGCTGATGCTCTATCGAGCCCTGGGCGATAGTCGTGACTCGCCGACCACGCAGTCGCCCTGCGCACCTATCCCGTCAAACCAACTGGCCCATGAGCACGCACACGCCCAGGCCATTCTCGACTCGATCAGTGCCGCGGTGATCACAACCGACCTACTAGGCCATATTGATTACCTCAACCGCGCCGCCCAGCGCATCAGCGGCTGGACGCTGGAGCAAGCGCGCGGCCACTCCATCGGCGAAGTGATGCCGCCGCCCGATGGCCACTCCAGCCGCTGCACTGCCAAAGTACCGCAGACCCTGCGGGAGAATCGTCCAAAGTCCCCCATCAAGGGCAGGCGTGCGCCGCGAACGTTCGAGGACTCGTCGGCACCTATTCACAATGGCGATGGGCAGATCAGCGGAGCGGTGGTTGTCTTTCACGACGTCAGTGCGGCGCAGGCGATGGCCGACAGAATGACGCATCTGGCCCAGCACGACATACTTACCCACCTGCCCAATCGTCTGTTGCTCGATGATCGAATCGCCCAGGCGATCCACCTGGCGAAGCGGCATGCCGGGTCGCTAGCGCTGATGTTTCTCGACCTCGATAACTTCAAGCAGATCAACGACTCGCTTGGCCACGCTGTCGGCGATCAGCTGTTGCAATCCATATCCCGGCGCCTGCTGGCCTGCGTACGCGGCTCGGACACCGTCAGCCGGACCGGCGGCGATGAATTCATCGTGTTGCTGAGCGAAATCCAGGACGAACGGGATGCCGCCGTCAGCGCACGGAAAATTCTCGACGCCCTGGGGGCACAACACTGCATCGAACATCTGGAGGTACAGATTACGTGCAGCATCGGTATAAGCCTGTTTCCAGGCGACGGCAGCAGCGCAGGGGCGTTGCTGCGCCATGCCGACAGCGCCATGTATCAAGCCAAACAGGCTGGGCGCAACCGTTACCGATTCTTTCAGGACCACGTAGAGGTGCATGCAGACGGGAGTCCGTAAGGCTGCGCGTGACTCAGGCCAGACGGCGCAGCGGCAGGCTGAACTGCCGGCTGTAGTCGTCAAGCATCTCGACATAGCACTCGCAGGCCGCCGCCTCCAGCCGCGGCCGGTCGAGAATACTGATTTCGCCGCGGCTGTAGTGGATCAACCCACGCAACTGCAGGGCGCCAGCGGCAATGGTCACCCCGCTGCGGCGCACCCCGAGCATGTTCGCCAAGTATTGATGAGTCAGATGGAAATGGTCGGCATGAGCTCGGTCGTGTGTCATCAGCAGCCAGCGTGCCAGACGTGGCTCCAGTGCATGGAAGTGACCGCAGGCCGCATTCTTCGAGAGCTGTACCAACAACACGTAAAGATAGCGCTTGAGTCGACGCTGCAGCCGCAGGCTAGCCAGCAACTCCCCTTGCAGCGCTTCGATGGTGATACGCAAGGCACTGCCTGCGCCCTGCACCACCGCCCGGCTGGGCGCCGTCTCTACCCCTAGTACAAGGGTGGCACCGAGCATGCCTTCGTGGCCGATCAACCCCAACTCCAGCGGCTGATGGCCGCTCAGGGTGATCACCTGCGAGACAAAGGCTGTAAGCGGAAAGTACAGATAGCGCATCGGCTGGTTGGCCTCGCACAGGAGACTGCCGAACTGCAACTCCACTGCCTCACAGTGCTGAAGCACGGCATTACGTTCTCGGGCCGGCAAACCGGCGAGAAGCAGATTCTGGATGAACCCTGACATGGGCGAGTCTCTGCGGCACGGACGAATCGGAGGTGGCGGAGCAGGTGCCTGACAATCCCGCTTCGCCAGTCTGGGGCAAGCCGCTACCGGCGCTCTGTTCGCTATGGCACGCAACGCCTCTGTGGCACGTATGGCAGCAGCCGGTCGGTCTCCTTCTTCACCACCGCGTAGCACTCGCAGCTGAGCTGTTCCAGCTTGTGCCGATCGAGCACGGTGATATGTCCACGGCTGTACTCGATCACGCCCTGGCGCTGCAACTTGCCGGCCGCCTCGGTCACGCCTTCGCGGCGCACACCAAGCATATTGGCGATCAGTTCCTGGGTCATGGTCAGCTGGTTGCTCGGCAACCGGTCGAGAGACAACAGCAGCCAGCGACACAACTGCTGATCGATGGAGTGGTGACGGTTGCACACTGCAGTCTGCGCCATCTGGGTAATCAGCGCCTGGGTATAACGCAGCATCAGCACCAGCAGTTCACCGTGGCGATCGAATTCTGCTTTGATTAGTGGCCCCTTGAGCCGGAAGGCATACCCGCCGCTCTGTACTACCGCCCGGCTCGGCGTGCTCTCGCCGCCCATGAACAGGGCGATGCCGACCAGTCCCTCGTTGCCGACAACGGAAATTTCCGCCGACGCACCACTCTCCATCACATAAATCAGCGAGATGATCGAATTGGTGGGGAAATAGACATGCCGCATGGTATCGCCCGACTCGTAAAGCACCTTGCCAAGCGGCAAGGGGACCAGCTCAAGGTGCGCGAACAAGCGCTGACGCACCTCTGCTGACAAAGCCGCCAGCAGATGGTTCTGCTGCGACTGATGCAACTCATGCATGATCAGCCTCTCTCGGTGCAAAGCGCAGCGCAAGGCTCCAGCATACGCCCAATGGCTGGGCACTCTGTACGCTACCGCACAGAGTCCGGTCGATGGCCACTCACGGAAGTGAGAATTCAAGTCAACAGAGGTAGCTGGTATGCCCCTCTGCCCGCCTCCACCATCAATAGCGAAATTGACGGGACCCAACACTCGATCCAAAACTACGCCGCAACGGGTTGCCATCCTGAAACCCTGTAGTGGTCTACTAAACCCGGACACCCATTTAGGGCGAGAATACTCGCGATAGAGGGGTGTCTGATGACCAAGCAACGTCGTTCCTTTACGCCTGAGTTCAAACGAGAGGCTGCCAGCCTGGTGCTCGACCAGGGCTATAGCCATATCGAAGCAGCACGTTCGCTGGGGCTGGTTTGGTCGACACTGCACCGATGGGTAAACCAGCTTCAAGAGGAGTGCCTGAGTGTTACCCCGAAGAGCAAAACATTGACTCCCGAACAGCAGAAAATCCAGGAGCTGGAAGCCAGGATCGACCGACTGGAACGGGAGAAAGCAATCCTACAAAAGGCTACCGCTCTCTTGATGTGACGAGTTCAATCGTACGCGCTGATTCCAAAGCAGGGGTTCTTGCCCCCTCAAAATCAAGAAAAATAGACGGTTTCCACCCGGCCGCTGCTCTGGGTGGAGCCTCCGCGATTTTTCCTGATTTTTTCACGACCGCCTTAGTCGCCCTAGTCGGCAGGGGTTCATGCGCAGCGCAAGCGCAGACCCCTGAAGACGAAGGAGCGAAAGCCATGAGCGAACACATCAGGATCTACGTTGCCGACCTGGCCGCCTACAACGCCGGTCATCTGCATGGCGTCTGGATCGACGCCACCCTGGAGCTGGACGACATCCAGAAACAGGTCGACGCCATGCTGGCGAGCTCGCCGGTCGAGGGTGCGGAAGAATACGCCATCCATGACTTCGAGGGCTTAGACGGCTACCGCCTCGGTGAGTACCAAAGCCTCGAGAGCGCCCATGAGATTGCGTGTTTTATCGAGGAATACCCCGAGTTCGGCGGCGCGCTGCTCGCTCACTTCAACGACCTGGAGCAGGCGCGCAAGGCGGCTGAGGAAGATTATTGCGGCTGCTACAGCTCGCTGGCCGACTACGCCCAGGAGCTGACCGAGGAAACCACCAGCATTCCGCCGCACCTGGCTATGTACATTGACTACGGTGCCATGGCCCGCGACATGGAATACAGCGGCGACGTGTTTACTTTGGAGACCGGCTTCGAGCAGGTGCATGTGTTCTGGAATCGCTAACCCAGCGGAAGGCACCGGGAAGACCCGGTGCCTTGTTTTTTTGCGCCCCTGTCCTGCCGGCCACCCGCGCGCCCCACCCGGACGGCTGATGCACAGGCGTCTGCACCCAGCGATCAGCCTGGAGCAACCTCGTTGGGTCGTCCGCTGATTGAGACCGTTACGGTCTTACGGTTTTGCCCAAATCCGTCGATCCGTATCCACGGATTTACGGGTTTGTGGAGAAGCGGATTTACGTTTTTACGGATTTACGGAAATCCGCCGATGCGGTTTTCCGGTTTTGTGGAAAGCCGTAGGCCCGTAAATCCGTAGGATGCGCGCGCGGAGCTTGGCGTGCTTGGGCGCCATGGCCAGTGACCCGCGTAGATGGGCGTATACGGTCAGCGTCCAGACCATCCCGGTATCAATCCTCGCCCCTCCTGCCTGCGCATTCGCCCAGACCCAACCCGGCATGATCGAGCGCGACGGCTGTCGCACGGTGCACCTCCCACGTCAACGGAGGACACACCATGTCGCACTCAACCAATCTTTCCCGCCAGCCGCGCCGCATCGATCTCGATGCCCCGCTGCACCGCAAGGCCGGGCCAACGACGCATGCCATGCGGCCCGTGGAGGGCACTGGCGAGGCGCAAACACCACAGGCCTGCCCTACCCCTCGCTACCTCACCAACAACGAAGCTGCGGCTTTCCTGCGGCTATCGCCGCGCACGCTGGAGAAGCAGCGGGTAATCGGCGGCGGGCCGCGCTTTCACAAGTTCGGTCGGCGGGTGATGTATGCACTCACCGATCTCGAAACCTGGGCCAGTGAGCGCAGTTTCGAGACCACCTTCGATCCCGAGTACATCGACCGCCACCCGGGAGCAAACCGTGATGATCAGTGAAACCTTCGCTTATGAATCGTCGGCCTCACGATCTGCCTTCGCAGAACGAACAACTGGATCTGTTCCGCGCCCTACCCGGCGACATGGCGCCACGCGACGCCCAGGACCTGATGGCGCATCCGTTCTTCTCGCTGGCCAAGTCGCGGCGCACCGTACCCATCGACTTTCGCTCGGGCGAGGTGACGGTGCGTGTGGAGGGCACGCTGGAGCATGGCATCGCCACGATCTGGGACGCCGACATCCTGATCTGGGCGGCCAGCCAGCTTGTCGAGGCGCGCGATGCGGGCATCCCCACTTCGCGGCTGATACGTGCAACGCCCTACCAGATCCTGCGCTTCATCGGCCGCGGCACCTCGCTGCGCGACTACCAGCGCCTGAAGGCGGCGATGGATCGGCTGCAGTCGACCAGCGTGGCCACCTCGATCCGAGAGACCACTGGCCGACGCTTGCACCGTTTCTCCTGGATCAACGAGTGGAAGGAGCTGGCCGCGGCGGATGGCCGGCCACTGGGTATCGAGCTGATCCTGCCAGACTGGCTCTACAGCGGCGTACTGGATCAGGCGCTGGTGCTGACCATCGACCCGGCCTACTTCCGCCTCACCGGCGGCATCGAGCGCTGGCTGTACCGCCTAGTGCGAAAGCACGGCGGCAAGCAGGAGGACGGCTGGCAGTTCGACTTTCGCCACCTGTACCGCAAATCCGGCAGCTCTGCGCGCTATTCGGACTTTGCTTTGGATGTGCGTGCGCTGGTCGCCCGGCAGCCACTTCCAGGGTATCGCCTGGAGGTCGTTCATCTGCCCCCATCGACCGAGTTGCTCGCCTTCCGGCGCGTGCCGTAAACGGCACGGGGATAACTTGCGGAAAAGCTGTGAATGCAGTCGTGCTATCAGGCGCAACTGGGCTCGTGCTATCAGGCGCATCCCCATCGTGCTATCAGGCGCACGAACTCCGCTACAGGCCAAGACTGGCGCGGCTTTCAGCTCTCCTTAACTTAACTAACTTAAAAGCTCTAACTTGTTATTGGGGTAGCGTCTGTGTGTGGACAGGTGCTGATCGGGGCAGTCTGACCGGGGAGATCCGGCCATGATCGTCGCCCTGCTCAACCAGAAAGGCGGGGTGGGCAAGACCACCCTGGCCACCCATATCGCCGGCGAACTGGCCCTGCGCGGGCAGAACGTCATCCTGCTCGATGCCGATCCACAGGGCTCGGCACTGGACTGGACACAACGGCGCAGCCAGCAGGGCTTGCCTAGGCTGTTCAGCGCCGTGGGTCTGGCGCGCGAGACGCTGCACCAGGAAGCCCCAGAGCTCGCTCGTCGCGCCGATCACATCATAATCGACGGACCACCGCGCATCGCCGCGCTCGCCCGCTCGGCGTTGCTGGCGGCAGATCGCGTATTGATCCCGGTACAGCCCAGCCCCTACGACCTGTGGGCCAGCGCGGAGATGGTCAACCTGATCCGCGAGGCGCAGGTGTTCAGGCCGACGCTGCGCGCGGCGTTTGCCATCAACCGCCGCGTCAGCACCACGGTGATCGGTCGCGAAGCCCGCGGCGCCTTGGCCGACCAACCGCTGCCGGCGCTGCTGGCCGAAGTACGCCAGCGCATCGTCTTCGCCGAGAGCGTGGCAGCCGGTCGCCTGGCGCGTGAACTGGCGCCGGACAGCGCCGCCGCGTGCGAGGTCAGCAGCCTGGTCGATGAGCTGCTGAGGTGGTCGCCATGAGCGGCAAGCGCATCGGTATCGGTGCACGCCCGCTTGCCGATCCGCAGGCCGAAGCCTGGATACGCCAGGGCGCTGGAGTCGACAACAGCAAAGTCGAACGCTACAGCGCCCGGCTGACGCTGGACGTGACGCCGGCGCTGCGCACACGGATCAAGCTGGCAGCCTTCGACCGCGGCGTGACCATGGCGGAAATGCTGCGCGAAGTGCTGGAGCGGCAGTTTCCGGAGGCTACGTCATGACGTTAGGTGCTCGCGGCGTGCGGTGGCCACTGGCGCTGCTCGCCGGCAGCCTGGCAGCACTGGGTTGGGCAGCGCTCACAACGTCGCCGCCGCGGCTAGTCTACAACGCGTCCGACAGCGTGCCCGTCGGCTGGTACCGCATCTCGCCGGCCAACTCGTTGGTGTCTGGCGATCTGGTGCTGGTTCGCCTGCCGCCGGAGGCGAGGTCGGTGGCGGCTCAGCGCGGCTACCTGCCGGCGAACGTTCCGTTGCTGAAGAGCGTGGCGGCGGTGGCGCCGCAACGGGTGTGCGTGCACGGCAGCCAGGTGCGCATCGATGGCGTCCTTGTGGCCAGACGCTTGTGGTGGGATCGGCAGGGTCGCGCGCTACCGGACTGGCAGTCCTGTCGGCGCCTGGTTGGCGATGAGCTGTTCCTGCTCAGCAGCAGCAACCCGGCGTCGTTCGACAGCCGCTACTTCGGCCCGGTGTCTGCCGACGCGGTGATTGGTCGGGCGCAGCCCTTGTGGCTGGAGTCGCTTCGATGAACAGGTCTCCTGCGCGTCGATCCGCATGCCGAATGTATGCGCTCGGTGTGCGCACTCGCGCGCCGCCTGGCTGCAGGTACTGCTGTCCCTCACATACCAGCCAGGTGCTCTGGAAGTCACCGCCCCGCCTCTACTGATTACCTAACTCAGCAGCGCAAAGGCACGGAAAAAGCGGAGGGCAAGATAAAAGGGGGCGGCACTTCGTTGGCCCATAAAGCAGTCTGCACGGGGGTTGACGGCGACACAGAGCCTACGTCGCCAGGTGCCGAAATCGTGTTCGCCCCACAGCGACACAGGCTTAAAAGCGTGCCTGACACGCCGTACTGCGATCAACTTGGAGGAGCCCAAACATGAGCAAGGGAAGTCGTCAGGATGATGAATTGCGCTTTCGCCCGCAGCCGGGCAAGCCGCAGCAACGCGGCCAACCCTTCGTCAACCAGGTGCTGCGTCAGGCCAACAAGGCCGGCACCGGCAAGCCGCGCAAATCGAGCCACCAGCCCGGCGCTCGGCTCGGCCGCGGGCATGTCGCCGCTCGCTTCAGCGCGCAGCAACTGCCCTACAACACCCGGCGCATCACCATCAAGACGCGTCTGGTGAACCTGCGCCAGGCCGGCAAGCGCTCGACGCTCAGCCACCTGCGCTACATCGAGCGCGACGGCGTCAGTCACGAGGGCGATCCGGGCCTGGCCTACGGGCCATTGACCGACCAGGCCGACCTCAATGCGTTCGAGAAACGTGGCCGGGACGACCGCCACCAGTTTCGCTTCATCGTCTCGCCCGAGGATGCCGAGCAACTCGACGACCTGCGCACCTACACCCGCCACCTGATGAGCCGGATGGAGGCCGACCTCGGCACCAGTCTAGACTGGGTGGCGGTCGACCACTGGAACACCGACAACCCGCACATCCACATCGTCCTGCGCGGCAAGGACGACACTGGCAAGGACCTGGTGATAGCCCGCGACTACATCGCCGAGGGCATGCGCAACCGCGCCTCGGAGCTGGTCACCGAATGGCTCGGCCCGCGCACCGAACTGGAGATCCAGCAGAGCCTGCAGCGCGAGGTGCAGCAGGAGCGTTTCACCAGCCTGGATCGCACCCTGCTGCGCGAACGCCAGGCCGGCGTGCTCAGCCTGAAATCGCTCGCCAACCATCCGTGCCGGCAGTTGCTGATCGGCCGACTGCAGCAATTGCAGAAGCTTGAACTCGCACATGAAGGTCGGCCCGGACAATGGATCCTGCGTGAAGACATCGAGGCCACTCTGCGTGCCATGGGTGAGCGCGGCGATATCGTGCGCACGATGCAGCGAGTCATGGGTAGCGTGCAGCGCGAGCTGGCGGTCTTCGAGCCGGGCAAGGATGGCTCTGTTGTGGTCGGTCGGATCGTGGCCAAGGGGCTGGCCGACGAGCTACACGACCGCGGCTACCTGGTGGTCGACGGTCTCGACGGCAAGGCTCACTACCTGGCCTTGCCTGCCCGCGCGGAACTGGCCGACTACCCAATCGGCGGCGTGGTGGAAACACGCAGTCTGAGCGAGCCGCGCGTGGCGGATCGCTCGATTATGGCATTGGCTGCGGACGGCCTGTATCGCACTGATCACCACCTGGCCCTGGCACGATCACAGTCAGTCGAAGGACAGGATCCCGAGGCACTGGTTGAGCGCCATGTTCGGCGTCTGGAAGCCTTGCGCCGGGCCGGTATCGTCGAGCGTCTGGCCGAGGGCGTCTGGCGGGTGCCGGCCGATCTGCCCGAGCAAGGCCGACAGCATGATGCTCAGCGCCTGGGCGACGTTGCTGTCGAGGTACGCACGCCGCTGCCCCTTGAGCAGCAGGTGCGCGCCTTCGGCGCGACCTGGCTGGATCAGCAGTTGATCGGTGGCAACCGCGAGCTGGTCGACACGGGCTTCGGCAAGGAAGTGCGCGAAGCGTTGCGGCAGCGCGCGGACTTTCTGGTGGAACAGGGCCTCGCCGAACGCCAGGGCCAACGCGTAGTGCTTGCACGCAACCTGCTGGCCACCTTGCGCGGGCGGGAGCTGACGGCAACGGCACGTGAGATCTCGGCGCAGACGGGCATGCAGTACCGCCCGGCGGTCGAGGGCCAACGCGTCAGCGGGATCTACCGGCGCAGCATGCAACTGGCCAGCGGCCGTTATGCCCTGCTCGATGATGGCATCGGCTTCAGCCTGGTGCCGTGGAAGCCGGTGATCGAGCAGAAGCTCGGGCAGAGCGTGTCGGCAGTGATTCAGGGCAACAGCGTCTCCTGGCAACTGGGTCGCCAGCGCGGGCCGTCGATTGGTTGAGAAATCGGCGCGGGGCTTATACCAGCGCCGGCTCCTGCTGCAGCCACTGCTCGAAGTCGCGGCTCTGCGGCATACCTTCCTTGGCTGCGTAGTAGACCAGCCGCAGGTGGCGATCCTCGTCGATGGTCAGCGTGGTGTGTTCGAACACCACCTGGCCGACCGAATCGATCTTCAGGTGACGGATCCCCTGGCACGGGCCGTGGATGTCCTGCTGTCGCCACCATTCCCTGAAGTCCGGCGAGGCCTTCTCCAGATCCTTCACCAGTGCAGCGATATCCGGATCCTGAGTCGCCCTCACGAAGTCACGACGGAAGCTGGAGAGTATCTGCAGCGCCTGCTCATCCCAAGGGTTGAACAGCTCGCGCATGGCCGGGCTGGTGAACAGTATCCACAACAGGTTGCGGCGATCTGCCGGCAGCGCAGAAAAACCGAACACCCGATCTGCCGCAGCGTTCCAGGCCAGCACATCCCAACGCAGATTGAGCACGTAGGCCGGACGTGACGGCAGATCCCCCATCAGGCGATGAATCAGCGCTGGCACCGTGCACCAGGTTTTGCCCGGCTCCGGCGGCAGGCGTTGGTGGGCGAGCAGGAACAGGTGGCGACGCTCGGTGGCATCCAGCTTGAGCGTGCGCGAGAGGTTGTCGAGGAAAGTCGCGGACACGCTGATGTCCCGCCCCTGCTCCAGCCATGTGTACCAGGACAAACCCACACCGGCCAGGGCTGCGACCTCCTCGCGGCGAAGCCCAGGCGTGCGTCTTCGACCACCTGAAGGCAGCCCCACCTCCGCAGGCGAAATGCGTTCGCGGCGACTACGCAGGAATTCGGCCAGCTCTACCCGAGTGCGTTCAGCTGTGCGAGGCGCGCTCATCCGGTTACCTCCAGTACTAGGATAAACAGTCAAATTGTAACCCCTATAAATCCCGAGAAGAATAGCCCGACCTGGCCGCAATTACCCGCGCCAGGGCTCTCGCTTGATGAGGAAACACACAGAGACGTGTCATCAACTCGCTAAGGAGATAAACGGATGTACCAAGCACTTCTTCGGGAACAACTGGAGACATTGAAGTCCTCCAACCAGTACCGCACCTTCACCACACTCAGCCGTATCTGCGGCCAGTACCCGCTGGCCAAGCTGGATGGCCGCGAGCAAGAACCGGTGGTGGTCTGGTGCAGCAACGACTACCTCGGGATGTCGCAACATCCTGCAGTGCGCGAACAGATGCACGATGCGTTGGAGACCTACGGAGCGGGCTCCGGCGGATCGCGCAATATCGGCGGTTCGCACGAGGTGTACGCCAGCCTGGAAGCAAGCCTGGCCGACTGGCACGGCAAGGAAGCGGCGCTGGTCTTCCCAACCGGCTTTGGCTCCAACGACGCCACCCTCCAGTGTCTGCTGCGGCGTATCCCCGATTGCGTAGTAATCAGTGACGAACTGAATCACGCCTCCATCGTCAACGGCATTCGCTCGACGCCCAACGAGCGCAAGATCTTCCGCCACAACGACGTCGAGCATCTGGAGCAGATTCTCGCTAGCTACCCTCAGGGCCAGCCGAAGATCGTGGTGTTCGAGTCAGTCTACTCAATGGACGGGGACATTGCCCCAATCGCCGAAATCGTTGCGGTCGCCAAGCGCTACAACGCCCTCACCTACCTCGACGAAGTGCACGCCGTGGGCATGTACGGCCCACACGGCGCCGGTATCGCCGCCGAACTGGGCGTAGCCGATCAGGTGGACATCATCCAGGGCACCATGGCCAAGGCCCTCGGCGTAATCGGCGGCTATATCGCCTCGACCCAGGTGATCGTCGATGCCGTTCGGTCCTTCGCCACCGGTTTCATCTTCACCACCTCGCTGCCGCCAGCTATCACTGCAGGCTGCCTGGCCAGTGTCGAGCATCTCAAGGCCAGCAGTACCGAGCGTGATCGCCTGCATACCCAGACCGCTAAGCTGCGCGAGCGCCTCAAGCACCATGACGTGCCGGTGATGCCCTGTTCGCAGACCCACGTGCTGCCGGTGCGGGTAGGTGAAGCCAAGCGCTGCAAGGCAGCGGCCGAACGCTTGCTGCATAACCATGGTGTGTACCTGCAGCCGATCAACTATCCATCCGTGCCGGTAGGGACGGAGCGCTTCCGCGTCAACGCTACGCCGAACCACAGCGATGCGCAGATCGAGCACCTGGCGCTGTCGCTGCGCGAGACCTTCGATCACTTCAGCATCCCACTGGCATCCGAGGTGTTTGCTGCGGAGGTGGCCTGAGATGGAACAGTCCTTCTTCACAGTACGTCCGGCGACCCAGGCGGACCTGACCAGCCTGGTGGAGCTACGCGCGTATCTGCTGGACGGCACCGCCGCCAGCTATTCGAGCAAGACGCCGGAGGACGCGGCGCGCTGGCGGCCGGCCTACCGTACCTGGCTGAGCAGCCGCCTGAGCGAGAGCGACTGCGTGCAGATCCTCGCCGCCGAGCACAAGGAATCCGGCCAGGTGCTGGGCTGCGCGACGGCCATTATCGACCAACGCGCGCCGGCACCGGGCTGCCTCAATGGCCTGTCCGGCTGGGTGCAATCGGTGGTGGTGGAGCCGCAGTGGCGGGGCCGCGGCATCGCCCGGCATCTGATGCAGCACCTGCTGCGCTGGTTCGCCAACCGAGGCGTCGGCTGCGTGGTACTGCAAAGCACCGAGGCTGCCGGCGCGCTGTATCAAGCCCTGGGTTTCATCGCCAGCGACGAGCGCCTTCTGATCCGCCAGGAGGCCTCGGTATGAAGATCCTGATCATCGGTCTGGGTTACGCCGGCAACCGCTTCCGCCGCGCCTTCGAGCATATCGCCACGAGCACCGGGATGCCGCTGTCGCTGGCCTATGTCGGACGCCGGCAGAAGACGAGCGAACTGCCCTACTTCGACAGCGTCGAGCGGGCGCTACAGGTATTCGCGCCGGACATCGTGGTGGTCAGCGTCAACGACCACAGCCATGCGCCTGTGCTCATGCAGCTCGCCGGCTACCGGGGGTTTGTGCTCTGCGAGAAGCCCCTGGCCACGCCTGCTGACGACATGGATGAGCTGCTCGGTGCGCTGGAGCAGGTCGGCGGCTTTGCCCTGGATCTGGTGGAGCGTTACTCGGACGCAACCCAGCAGTTGCGCGAGTGGGTCGAGCGCCACGACTGGCAACTGGCTCGAGCCAGCTTCCACTGGGGCAAGGATCGTATCAACGACTACCGCCCCACCTGCGGCGTAACCAGCGAGGTGATCCATGCCCTGGATCTGGTCGGCTGGATCTGCCCGCGCGCTGGCCAACTCAAGCTCGATGGTGTGCTCGGTGTGCGCTCGGACTTCTCGATCTCCGCCGCAGAGGTACTCGACACCGTGCAACTCACCGCCAGCCTGGGCGAAGCGCGGGTCACCGGCTACGCCAGCTTCGTCAACATCGTGCGCCAACGCACCGTGGATTTCAGCTTCGTCGATCGCGATACCCGCCTTATCCATGCGCGCCTGGTGTTCGATACGCCGCGCTGGGATCACGACCAGTTGCGAATCTGGACGCGCGGCGCCAACGGCGCCGAGGAGCTGCTGCACGAGTTCGCCACCGCCCCCGACGAGCCAGGGCTGGACACCCTGCACAAGCTCTCGCGGCTGTGCCGGCAGGTGGTGCGCGCCGTAGCGCTCAAGGAGCCGCCCCGCCAGCCCTTCGCCGGTCTCGACACAGCCGTGGCGCTGCAGCGCTTGCTCAACGACATGGAAACACATGCCCAAACCCCAGCACCGGCGCGCTACGTCCATGGCGAGACGCGCGTACTGCTGGCCGAGGACAGCGACCTGGAAAGCCTCGGGTAACTCAATCACAAGGAGAACGACTATGTGTGGAATCGCTGGATGGCTGTCCTACAGCCAGAACCTGGAAACGCAACGCGACACCCTGCGGCGCATGACCGACACCATGGCCCTGCGCGGGCCGGATGCCGGCGGGCTGTGGATCGACGGACCGATCGGCCTGGGCCATCGGCGCCTGTCGATCATCGACCTGGAAGGTGGGCGCCAACCGATGACGGCCCTGCACGGTGGCCCACGCGAGGTCGCCGCCATCACCTACAGCGGCGAGGTCTACAACTTCCGCGAGCTGCGCACCGAGCTGCAACGACTCGGCCACCGTTTCGAGACCCGCAGCGACACTGAGGTGGTGCTGCGGGCCTATGTCGAATGGGGCGAAGCCTTCGTCGAGAGGCTCAATGGCATGTATGCCTTCGCCATCTGGGACCTGCGTTCGCAAGAGTTGCTGCTGATCCGCGACCGCATGGGCGTCAAGCCGCTTTATTACTTCCCCACCGCGGACGGTGTGGTGTTCGGCTCCGAGCCCAAGGCGCTGCTGGCCAACTCGCTGGTGCCGCGCAAGGTGCGTGCAGACGGCCTGCGCGAAATCCTGGAGATGGTCAAGACGCCAGGCCATGCTGTGTTCGATGGCATGCGCGAGGTGATGCCCGGCGAGATCGTGCGCATCAACCGCCAGGGTCTGGGCCGTCGCCACTACTGGAAGCTGGAGGCGCGCGAGCACGAACACACGCTGGACGAGACCATCCGCCATACCCGCGATCTGCTGGAGGACATCGTCGATCGCCAGATCGTCGCCGACGTGCCGCTGTGCAGCCTGCTCTCCGGCGGCCTGGATTCTTCGATCATCACCGCGCTGGCATCGAAGAAGCTGCTGGCCGCCGGCAAGGAGAACATCCGCTCCTTCTCCGTCGACTTCGTCGATCACGGCAGCGGCTTCACCGGCGACGCCGTGCGCGGCACCCCGGATGCACCCTTCGTGCGTGACCTGGTGGAGAAGATTCGCTCCAGCCACCAGGAGATCATCCTCGACAGCCGCGAGCTGGCCGACCCGGCATTGCGTGCGCAGATCGTTCGCGCCCTCGACCTGCCACCGGCGTTTTGGGGTGACATGTGGCCGTCGCTCTACCGGCTGTTCCAGGAGGTGCGCAAGCACTCGACCGTGGCGCTGTCCGGCGAGAGCGCGGACGAGGTGTTCGGCGGCTACCGCTGGTTCCACGATCCGGAGGCAATCCAGGCCGACACCTTCCCCTGGCTGACCTCGGTCACCGGCAAGTACTTCGACGGCAAGACCCTGTTCGACCTGGGCCTGCTGGCCCAGCTCGACATGCACAGCTTCCTGCGCGACAGCTACACCCAGGCCATCGCTGAAGCGCCGGTACTACCCGGCGAGAGCGCGGTCGACCAGCGCATGCGGCAGATGAGCTACGTCAACCTGACCCGCTTCGTGCAGACCCTGCTCGACCGCAAGGACCGCATGAGCATGGCCGTCGGCCTCGAGGTGCGGGTGCCCTTCTGCGACCACCGCCTGGTCGAGTACGCCTTCAACATCCCCTGGGCGATGAAGGCCTTCGACGGGCGGGAGAAAAGCATCCTGCGCGCGGCGACCCGCGACCTGCTGCCCGAATCGATCAGCGAGCGGGTCAAGAGCCCCTACCCCTCGACACAGGATCCGGCCTACGAGCAGGCGCTACGTGATGCCCTGGCCGCCATCCAGGCAGATCGCAACGCGCCGGTGACGCCCCTGCTCGACAGCGGCCGTATCCAGCAAACCCTGGCCAAGCCGCTCGGCAGCGTCTCGCCCATGTATGAGCGCATGGGCATGGAACTGGCGGTCGGCCTCAACACCTGGCTGCGCGAGTACGACGTCAGCCTCGAACTCTAGTCCCCAACCGGATGCGGCCCCGGTGCGGGGTCGCATCCCTCCGCTGTACCACCCACGCGTTCCTGCAACGCAAGCGAGTCCGAGCATGCACACACCCAACCAATCACCCATCTACCTCATAGCACTGGGGGCCTTCGCCCTCGGCATGGCCTCATACGTCACCGCCGGGTTGATCCCGATGATAGAGGCCTCGTTCGCGGTCTCCGTCGCGGTGGCCGCCCAGTTGGTCACCGCCTTCACCCTGGCCTACGGCCTGGGTTCACCGATCTTCGTCGCCCTGACCCCGGCGCATCGTCAGCGCGCCGGCTTGTTGCTGGCCCTGAGCCTGTTCGTCATCGCCAACGCCGCCAGCGCGCTGGCCGAGAGCTTCACCGCACTGATGGTCTGGCGCGCCATCGCCGGTATCGGTGCCGGCGTCTACCTGGCCATGGGCATCGGTGCCTCGGCCGCGGTATCGACCCCGGAGCGCCGCGGCAAGGCCATCGCCATCATCATGGGCGGCATGGCCAGTGGCGTGGTGCTGGGCGTGCCGCTCAGCCTGCTGATCGCCGAACAGCTCGGCTGGCAGGCCGCCCTGTGGCTGGTCACCCTGCTCGGTTTGGTGGCTTTCTTTGGCCTGCTGCTGAAGCTTCCTTCCCTACCCGCGGCCACCGCCACCACGCTGGGCCAGAAGCTGGCGATCCTCGGCGATAGCCATGTGCTGGTCATCCTGCTGGTGTCGCTGCTGGCTGCTATCGCCAGCCTGGGCATGTACACCTTCATCGCCCCACTGCTGGCTGACCCGGCATACGGCGCGGTGCGTTCGGTCACGCCCTATCTGTGGGTCTGGGGCATCGGCGGTGTGCTGGGCAGCTTCCTGATCGGTCCACTGGTGGATCGCATCAAGGGCCCGGTGCTGACCTTCGCCATCATGCTGATCCTCGCCGTGTCGCTGTTCGTGCTGCCGCTGACGGCGGCCCTCAGTACCTGGCTGGTGATGCTGCCCATCGCCCTATGGGGCGCGGTCGGCTGGGCACTGCAGGTGCCGCAGAACAACGAGCTGATCCTGGCGCGCCAAGCCCAAGGCGACGGCAACCTGGCCATCGCCCTGAACGAGTCGGCGCTCTATCTGGGCAGCGCCATCGGCGCCGCGGCGGGTGGGTTCGTTCTGCTGTTGCAGCTACCCACCTGGACCCTGGCCGCCAGTGCTGGCGGTGTCGCAGCACTGGGCGCCCTGCTGCAGATCGTCAACCTGCGTCGTCAGCCAACCTGGAACGGCGACGTGCAAGCCGAACCCTACAACTGACGGAGGAAAGGCCGTGGAACTGCGCCACCTTCGCTGTTTCATCGCCGTCGCAGAAGAACTGCACTTTGCGCGTGCCGCCGCGCGCCTGCATATCGAACAATCGCCCCTGTCGCGGATCATCAAGGAGCTGGAGTACCGTCTGGGCGTGCAACTGTTCGAGCGCACAACGCGGCGCACGCGCCTGACCTGGGCCGGCAAGGTGCTCTTGGAAGAAGCGCGCCGGGTGCTGGCCGTGGTCGACCAGGCCAAGGCAAGCGTCAAGAGCGCGGCGGCCGGCTATCGCGGGCGCATCCGCGTCGCTCTGTCCGACGGCATACCCCAAGTACGCCTGGCCACCCTGCTCGCCCAGTGCCGCGAGGAGGAACCCGAGGTCGAGATCTGCCTGTCGGAGGTCACCTTTAGCGAGCAGGTCAGGGGCCTCAACGATGACCTGTTCGACATCGGACTCGCCCAGTCCGACGAGGTGGGCGATGGGCTGGTGGCCGAGCCGGTCTGGTTCGATCCATTGGCTGTGGCGGTACCTGCCCGCCACCCACTGCTGAGCTACCGGCGTGTGCCGCTCGATGAGGTCGTGCGCTACCCGTTGGTCCTTTGCGATCCGCAAGTTTGCGAAGGCTTCTGGCAACAGCTACAGCGGGTGCTTGGCGCCATCGATACACGTCTGACCATCTCCGACCGCGTACCGACATTGGATCTGATGATGGCGTTGGTGGCTGCGGGTTACGGCCTGGGCTTCTCCAGCCTGGCGCGCATCAAAGAACTCAACAATCCGGACGTCGTGGCCAGACCGCTAGACGGCTGTGCATCGATGCTAACAACGTACTTGGTAAGACGCGAAGGCGAGCCAGCCGAGCAGCTGGCCCGATTTATCGGACGGGTGAGACCGGCGGAAAGCCAAGTTTTGCTGCCAGAACACAGGTCACACAAGTAGATCGCCTGATCGCCCCAGGTACAAAATATCCCCTCACGGCGAGCCCCCTCAGAAGAGCGTCTTAGCGGCAGTCCAGCCAGGCTGCCGAATTTCTTGTATCTAGCCAACTACCCGTTCTTGAAAAAAGAGCTCCTGGCAAACCTGAAGGCAGCCACAGTAATCACCAACAGCGGTGGTCTGAGGACGATCCGCTTCGGATGGACTTACCCCTATCGAACCTACGACAGGTGCAGATGCCCCAGGGCGCATTTGCCCAAGCCAGCCACGCCACGCCAAGCCGGCAACCCTCAAATACTGGAACTAGAACCACTCGACGCCCAACGATCAGGCCACCATCCTGATCCGTATCCTAAGCAATCCTCCAGAACTCCTACGAAAACTGGCATAAGCCAGGAAGCGCTACCCTTGTTTAATGCTCGGCGCCCACTTGCCTGGAAGGTGAAAGCCTGCAGGCCTACCGTTTGGTCAGCTCCAAGTTTCCGCCCGTTGCCCCATTCGATGATATCGACGACGCAGATTTCATTTTAAATCTACAATTCTGGAGGGCTTTTCAGCTTCGTTACCCTGTAGCCTCTGAGCATGATGAAAACGAAGATTCCTAAAACACCCATTATTGCCGAGGACGTCATCAGCAATATGGTATGCGCCCCCGAAAAAGCGTCTTTCGCCGCCTCAATCAGGGCAGCGCTCTGGGGCTCGATCAAGCTGTGAGCGACAACGTAGCTATCACCAATCGAGCGCTCTGCTCGCTCTGCTAATGGTTTTGCAAGATCCGCTGGTAGTGAGATTGTGCGGCCATATATATTTGACATGAATACGCCGAAGAAGGTGATCCCGAGACCTGTTCCCAACTCGTACGCAGTGGCTTCTAGCGAGCCCGCCGCACCTCCCTTGCTGGCTTCTACCGAACCCATGATCGCAATGGACGACGCAGTCAGGCCGATACTAAGGGTCAGGCCCAGTAGTGCCAGCATTGCCGGCACACCGAAGCCTGGCTCCTGGAAATCGGCCAGCGCTAGAAACGCAAGAGCCACGGCGGAGAGCAGCAGTGAGGAACTGGCCACTAGGCGCAGGCCACAAAGATTGGACAGATAGCCGGCAACTGGGCCACCGATGGCGGCTGCGGCCATAATCGGGATCATGAAGATACCGGCCTGCAACGGCGTCCTACCCAGCACGTACTGTAGCTCCTGCGCCAGCGTCAGCTCGACCCCGGCCAGTGCGCCAGTTGCCACCATCGCCATGAGGATTCCAGTTAAAATAGCCGGACGCGAGAACAGTGAAAGATCGAGCATTGGCGCAGCCGAACGCAACTGCAGGCGGACAAAGATCACCAGCAGACCAATCCCAAGCAACATCATTGCCACAACCTCGGCTAGCGGTTGTGTAGCGCCGACGGCAGCCTTAATGCCGTAAACCAGTCCCAGCATGCCAGCGATCAGCAGCAAGGCTTGACCGAGTGCCCATGTGCCGGGTGTGGTTTCTTCGGTTCGCGGCAGCAGGAAGTACACCAGCGGCGCGACCACTAGCATGATCGGCACGTTGATCAGAAAGGCCGAGCCCCACCAGAAGTGCTCTAGCAGCACTCCGCCGATCAATGGCCCCAGCGCGGCACCAGCGGCCCCTACCGTACCCCAGAGGCCCAGAGCAATCGCACGCTCATGTTCGTCCTCGAAGGTGCGACGGATGATACCCAACACGCAGGGCATAATCATCGAACCGCCGAGGGCCAACAGCACACGGGCGCCAATGAGCAAGGCAGGGGTCGGAGCGAAGGCTGCCAGCAAAGAAGCGATGCCGAACACAACCAAACCGGTTAGCAGCACGCGGCGGTTACCGATCCGATCAGCCAGTATGCCCATCGGCACCAGCAGACCCGCCATCAGCAAAGGGTATATGTCGATGATCCACAGCACCTCGGTACCCGAGGCTCCGAGCGCCAGAGTCAGCGAGGGTACGGCGATATGCAGGATGGTCATATCGATGACCACAGGCAGGAAGGCCAGCATGACGGCCAGCAGGATAAGCCAGCGACGAGGAATAACAGCAAACATGGAAGTACTCATATGTGACGTGAATGGACTCTACTGAGCAGCCGTGACAGCAGCAATCTCCGCCACATCACGCGCGTGAAGACCGCCACCGAGCGACCTGTAAGGTGCCACCCGTGTGGCAATTGCCGCGCGGCGCTGCTCTAGCAAAACCTGCCAAGGGGCGTGCATCATCGGGCTTAGGCACTCGGTCTCCACACCCGCCCGCCAGGGTCGCCTCGGTGCTCTGCAAGGCGGCTGCGGCGCTGCGCACGGCGGCCACACGGGCTGGCAGGTCCTCGCTGACCGACAGCTCCTGCGTCTGCAATGTCAGCACCGACACCTGCAGCGGCGCGGCCGCCTCGCTTTGCTCAGGCGCGGCGTCGCAGCCTGTCAGAGCCCATACGGCTAGCCCTGCGAGCACGATGCCCAGATGCCGCTGTTTACTGCCCATAACCCACTCCTCGTTGCACGCTAGGCTCCGGTGACCTGATGGCGACCGGGAGCTGATCGAGGCTGCAGTCTGAAGCGGTGCTGTTGCGAATGATTCGAGGCTATGTGGAGAAAGCATGGAGGCCGCGATAGTATTTGCCGCCCCTCTGCGCGAGCCCGCCCATGTCCGATCCCCACGCCCGTACCAGCACTGCCTCCCCTGCCCCGGCATTGGTGCTGATCGCCGAGGACGAGGCCGAGATCGCCGACATCCTCATCGCCTACCTGCAGCGCAGCGGCCTGCGCACCCAGCACGCCAGCGATGGCCAGCAGGCCCTGGCCCTGCACCAGACGCTCAAGCCGGACCTGCTGCTGCTCGATGTGCAGATGCCGGTGTTCGATGGCTGGAAGGTACTCAGCGAAATCCGCTCCCGTGGCGACACCCCGGTGATCATGCTCACTGCGCTCGATCAGGACATCGACAAGCTGATGGGGCTGCGCCTGGGCGCCGACGACTACGTGGTCAAACCCTTCAACCCGGCTGAGGTGGTGGCGCGGGTGCAGGCGGTGCTGCGGCGTACACGGGGCAGCGCGCCTGCTGCCACGCAGATGCTGCGCGTCGGGCCGTTCCAGATCGACCTGGACAGCCACGAGGCCAGCGTGATGGTCGATGATCAGCAGCAAACGCTGGAGCTGACCCTGACCGAGTTCAAACTGCTGGCCTGCCTGATGCGCGCGCCGAAACGGGCGTTCAGCCGTGCTGAGCTGCTGGTCACCTGCCTGCCCGAAGGCGACACCCAGGAGCGCACCGTGGACAGCCACGTCAGCAAGCTGCGCAAGAAGCTCGAAGCGCTCGACATCCAGGGCGTGCCGGCCAGCGTCTGGGGCGTGGGCTATCGCTTCGGCGTCGAGCCATGAAACCGGCACCGGGCCTGCGTCGACAGATCATCCAGTCACTGGCGGTAATGGCGCTGGGCATCATCTGCCTATCCGTGATTGGTACCTACATCTTCTACGCCTTCGCCGTGACCTACCTGCCAGGCAGCATCTCCGACACCATGGTGCCCTCGCGCCTGGAGCTGGTGTGGATCGTCTGCACCATCATCGCCGCGTTGAGCATGGCGGTGTTCGTCGCCATACGCCTGTCACGGCGCCTGATCACGCCGTTGAATTCGGTGGCACACAGCCTGCGCGAAGTGGCCCAGGGCAAGCTCGACGCGCGCGCACCGCTGGACGCACAGGCCATGGGCGAAACCGCACAACTGGTGCGCGACTTCAACGCCATGGCCGAGCGCCTGCAGAGCATGACCCGCGAACGCGAGTTCTGGAACGCCGCCATCGCCCACGAACTGCGCACTCCGGTGACAATCCTGCGCGGCCGCCTGCAAGGCCTGGCCGAAGGCGTGTTCAGCCCCAGCAGCGAGCTGTTCGAGGGCTTGCTGCGCCAGGTCGAAGGCCTCAACCACCTGATCGAAGACCTGCGTGTGCTGAGCCTCAACGACAGCGGCCACCTGGAAGTGCAACGGGCCAGCGTGCGTCTCGCCGATGAACTGGGCAGCGTGCTGCAGGCCTTCGCCACGCCGCTGGCAAAGAAGGGCTTTAACCTGTGGCAGGAGCTGGACGCTGGGCTGCTGGTGGAGTGCGATGCCGTGCGCATCCGCCAGGCACTGATGGCGCTGCTAGAAAACGCCCTGCGCCATGCCGACCCAGGCAACCTCAAGGTGCGCCTGGAGCGAGTAGGTGACGACTGCCAGCTCAGCGTGGAAGACGACGGCCCCGGTATCGACAGCGCCCTGGCAACCGACATCTTCGAGGCCTTTCGCCGTGGCGACCCGTCGCGCTCACGCAAGAGCGGCGGTAGCGGCCTGGGCCTGGCAGTGGTCAAGGCCATCATCGAGGCGCATGGCGGGAAGGCCTTCTGCCAGGCATCGGCCAAGGGTGGCAGCCGCTTCGTTCTGAGCTGGCCGTTGCTGTCATAAAAACAGCCGCCAGAAGGCGGCTGCGTGACACGCGACTAGAGCGTGGTTAGGAGCAAAGCCCGGTCACGCCAAGAGGGTATCGCTCACGTCAGAACGGTACGATGACCATCAGCTGACTGTACACATTGGTGCCATTGCCACCGACCTGATTGCCGCCATTGTCGGCGCTCTTCTTCGGTTGATAGAGGCCCACCAGCGGGCTGATGATCAGGTTGTCGCTAACCACCCACTCGGCATACAGATCCAGCTCGCGGGCATCCAAATTCAGGCTGCTCCGCTCATGCAGGGTGCTGTAGTCGAAGTACAAGGCGCCCAGGGTGAGCCTTTCCATCGGGTTGACCTTCAGGCCCAGATGATGGATGCCAGTGTTGGTGTTGAAGGGGCCGGAATAGTTGGAGGCCACTTCGCCCTGCAGCCAGGTGCCATAACCCGTGCTGAGGCCGGTGAACAGCGAATCCCAGCCACCCGAGTAACGGGTGTAGCGATAGGTCAGGTTGGGCGACCAGGGCGCGTCGGCGAAGGTATAGCCAGCCTCGGCGTACCAGGCTTTTTCTACCCCGGTGTCGACATCCTGCCAGGCATATTCGAAGGCGAAATTGGCATTCTCGATGCCGGCATTGCCTTCACCACGAATGCTGTAGACGTCGAGATTGTCGCGCTCGCTCTGGATCGGGCTGGCCCAACGCTGGTTGACGTCCAGGCCATGCACCCAGGTCAGTCCCAGAGTGCCGGCCTCAGTGGTGTAATCCAGGGTGCCGGCGGCCAGCTCGGTTTCAGCCTGGGCACGGTTGTCGGACTTGAGCCAGACCACCGAACCATGCAGACCTTCCTCGCCGCCCAGACGCAGCACGGCAGTGCGGTCGAAAGCATGCCGTGCGGCAATGTAGTAGGCGCCGCCGCGATTGAGGTCACCATCTGCCGGGCCCTTGCCCAGGTTCGGGCCATCGTCGTTGATCAGGAAGCCGCGCCCCAGCTTGACCACCTGGCGCCCGGCGGAGAAATCCACGCCATCCTTGCCCAGCACGGGAAACAGGTCCCCCGAACGCCAGCCCAGGTAGGCATCTTCGATCTTGGTGGTGCGCTCGGTGCCGATGGTATTGCCAGCCGGATCACCATCACCCCAGGTGCGCGAGCTGACCATTGCGAAAGCCCCGTACAAGCTACCAGCACTGCCCAGCCCCTGTTGGCCACTGAGACCGTACTTGATGAAACCTTCGCGCCAGGTGGAGCCCCCCGTGGTGCCGTCGTAGTTCTTGCGGCTGTTCATCATGCCGAAGACGGCCAGTACGTCGGCGTTCAGCTGGGTGTCGTCATCGGCGTAAAGCTCGTAGGCCTGGGCCTGCCCGGACAGTGCCGCGCTAACGGCCAGGGCCATGGCGAGCTTGCTGCTGTGTCGTACATTCATCTTCATTGAGCTCCTCAGTGCGTGTGCAGGCGTTCTTATTGGTTTGGCGGGAGGGATAAGCGCCCGCGCCGAGAGGCGCGGGCTGGCAGGTTCAATGCGTGGTCAGGGCGCGGCTCAGCGCGTCGACGATCAGGTCGGCTTCACTGGTGGTGAGGGTCAGAGGCGGCGAGATGATGATCTTGTTGCCCACCGGACGAACCAGCACGCCTTGCGCGCGCGCCGCTTCGGCGATGCGCGAGGCCTGGCCCGACGCCGGGTCGAGCGGCTGACGGGTGCGTTTGTCGGCGACCAGATCGAGGGCGATCATCAGGCCCTTGCCGCGCACTTCACCGACCACATCAAACTGCTCGCTCAACGGCTTGAGTCCTGCGATCAGGTGCGCGCCAACCTTGGCTGCGTTGCCCGGCAGATCTTCCTTCTCGACGATGTCCAGCACAGCCAGGGCAGCCGCGCAGGCAGTCGGATGACCGCTGTAGGTGTAGCCATGCATGATCACGTTGGCGAAGCCGGGGGCATTCTCGATGGCATCGACGATGCGCTGGTTGAATACCGTGGCGCCCAACGGGATGTAGCCGGCGGAAATGCCCTTGGCAAGGCACAGGATGTCCGGCGCCACGCCCCAGCCACGGCTGCCGAGGATGCAGCCGCTGCGTCCGAAGCCGGTGACCACTTCGTCGGCGATCAGCAGGATGCCGTGGCGGTCGCAGACTTCGCGCAGGCGCGGCCAGTAAGCCGACGGTGGCACGATCACGCCGCCAGCGCCCTGCACCGGTTCGGCGATGAAAGCGGCGATGGTGCCGGCGCCGAGGAAGGCGATCTGGTCTTCCAGTTGGCGAATGCAATGCTCGACCAGTTGCTCGGCGTCGGCGCAATCCCAGGGATTGCGATACAGCCAGGGGGTATCGAGCAGGTGGCAACCGGCGAGCAGTTGGCCGTGATTATAGTGGTAGACGCCATTGCCGCCGACCGAAGTTCCACCGACGTGCACGCCGTGGTAACCGTTGCGCAGCGAAAGAAAGCGGGTGCGGCCCGGCTGGCCGGAGGCGATCCAGTACTGGCGCGCCATCTTCAGTGCGGTTTCAACGGCATCGGAGCCGCCGGAGTTGAACAGCACGCGGGCCATTTTCTCCTGGGCGAACATCGAGGTCAGGCGCTCGGCCAGGTCGAACACGCGTGGATGGGCGATGCCGTCGAAGGTCTGGTAGTAGGCCAGCTCGTCAAGCTGTGCGGCGATAGCGGCTTTCACTTCCGGGCGGTTGTGGCCGACGTTGACGTTCCACAGGCCACCAACGCCATCGAGCATGCGGTTGCCCTCGATGTCGGTGATGTAGTTACCGTCACCGCGGGCGATGATCAGGGTCTTGGCACGATTGGCCGGCGCCGAGGCGCTCATCGGGTGCCAGAATTTCTTTTCCGCTGTCTTGTATTTCGCGTACATGGCTTCGCCCTGCGCTGCTTCGGGAGTTTCGCTGTGCTTGAACATGGCATTGGTCGACATGGTGGTGATCCTCACTGCTGAGCCGCAGGCTTGCGGACGAACAACAGCTGCTGCGTGGTGAATTCCAGCAGCCCTTCCTGGCCGAACTCGACGCCGAAACCGGACATCTTGCAGCCGCCGAACGGGGTGTTGGGTTGAATCTGGGCGTGGCAGTTGACCCACGCCACGCCGCTTTCCAGGCGCGCCGCGACAGCCTGCGCGGCAGCCGCATCCGGGCCCCACACCGAGCCGCCGAGGCCCATGGTGCTGGCGTTGGCGCGACGCAGTGCGTCCTCCACGTCGCGGTAGGCGATCAGTGGCAGCACCGGGCCGAACTGCTCCTCGTCCACCAGGCGGTGGCCGTCGCTGACGCCGGTGACGATGGTTGGCGGGTAGAAAAAGCCAGCGCGCGGCAGCGGCGCACCGCCACACAGCACCTGGCCGCCCTTGGCGCAGGCGTCGTCCACCAGCTCGGCGACCAGCTCCAGTTGCTCGGGATTCTGCACCGGGCCGAAGGTGACGCCCTCTTCCAGGCCATCACCGACCACCTGGCGCAGGGCGATGACGGCCAGTGCCTCGGCGAACGCCTGGTACTGCGACTCGTGCACGTACAGACGCTTGAGTGCGGCGCAGGTCTGGCCCATGTTGAGGAAGGCGGCCTGGAAGATGTCCTCGGCTACCGCTTCGACCGGCGTACCGGGCAGGACGATGGCAGCATCATTGCCACCCAGCTCCAGGGTCAGGCGCTTGAGGTTGCCGGCCGCGGCCTGCATCACCCGCTGGCCGGTCTCGGTGGAGCCGGTGAAGACGATCTTGTGGATGCCCGGATGGCTGGCGATGGCGCTGCCGAAGCCACGTTCGCCGGTGACGATGTTGATCACCCCGGCCGGCACGTGACGGGCGATGATTTCGACCAGGCGGATGGTGCTCAGCGGGGTCAGGCTCGATGGCTTGCTGATCACACAGTTGCCTGCGCGCAGCGCCGGCATGATGTGCCAGATGGCGATCATGAACGGCCAGTTCCACGGGGTGATCGAGGCCACCACGCCGAGCGGCTTGCGGTGCAGCTCGACGCGCTGGGTCGGGGTTTCCTCGACCAGTTCCACCGGCAGTTCCTGAGAGGCGGCGTAGCGCGTCCAGGCGACCCCGCCCATGACTTCGGAGAACGCCAGCGCCAGCGGTTTGCCCTGTTCCAGGACGATCAGCCTGGCCAGCTCATCGGCTTTGCGCTCGATGTCAGCGGCGATCAGTTGCAGTCGCTCACAACGCTCGGCGCATGAGCTGCGGCCCCAGCTCGTGAACGCGCGCTGGGCAGCCACCACGGCCTGCTCCAGTTGCGCCACGGTGCCGGCCGGGCACAGGGCGAAAGCTTGCCCGGTGGCAGGGTTGATCACCTCGAAGGGATCGCCCTCGCCCGCCACCCGGGCACCGTCGATGAGCATCTGATAATCGTTCATATGAAGCATCCCCTTGGCCGCCGGCGACACGACGTGCACGGCGGTTAGCTGGTGGTGTGTGTGACGTGATGGATGAATGCCTGGCAGCCGCTCAGAGCCTGTGGCTGCCCAGTGCCTGGAAGCGCTCGGGGGCAACCCGGCGCAGACGTGCGGCGAGCATTACGCCGACGAAGAGGGAGATAGGGATCAGGATGCACAGCCCGTAGGAGAGCAGCTTGCTGGAGCCTGTCAGCACCTCGAAGTGGATCACCGCAACCACCAGCACGCAGATCAACGCCAGGCCGGAGAACGCCGGCATGATGAAGCGGCGCAGCAGGCCCAGGCCCAGCTCCGGGTGCTTGTGGAAGTAAGCCAGCACGGCTACCGAGGTCAGCGCCATGAGCAGGATCAGCGACAGCGCAGCCAGGCTGGAGAACCAGGCGAACAGCTGCAGGATCGGGTCAGCGCCGGCGGCGGCGAAGATCAGCACCACCACGGCGGCGATCAGGGTCTGCAGGGCCGAGCCCATGTGCGGGCTCTGGTGGATGCGGTGGGTGGTACCCAGCAGGCCATGCAGCAGACCATCACGACCGGTGGCGTAGAAGTAGCGCGCTGCCGAGTTGTGGAAGGCCAGCAGGCCGGCGTAGATGCTGATCAAGAACAGCACGCGGATCACCTGGGTCAGCTCGGCACCGACGAAGTGATCGGACAGGCCGTAGATGAAGGTGGTCGGGTCTTCTAGCGATTGCAGCAGCGGCACGATCTTGTCGGAGCCGACACCAATCACCATGGCCCAGATCGACAGCGCATAGAAGCAGCCGATCAGCAGCACCGAGGCATAAGTGGCGAAGGGAATCGCGCGCTGCGGGTTCTTCGCTTCCTCGCCATAGATGGTGGTGGCCTCGAAGCCGATGAAAGCGGCGAAGCAGAACAGCAGACCGATCGACGGGTTACCGCTGAACACGTGTTCGGGCTTGAACGAATCGAGGTTGATACCGTGCTCGCCGCCGCTGCGCAGAATGGCGATATCCAGGGTGAGGATGGCCACGTACTCGGCGATAACGATGACCGACAGCACGCGCGCCGACAGGTCGATGTTGCGGTAGCCAAGGATGGCGATGCTAACCATCGCCAGCAGCGAGTAGACCCACCATGGCATGTCGATGGCGAACACACTGGCCATGGTGCCGGCAGCCACGCCGCCGAACATGCCGTACAGGCCAACCTGAAGGATGTTGTAGGCGAACATCGCCAGCACCCCGGCCGCACCGCCGGCGAGGCCACCCAAACCGCGTGCCGAGAAGGCATAGAAGCCGCCGGCGTTGGTCACATGGCGGGCCATGGTGGTGTAGCCCACCGAGAAGGTCAGCAGCACCAGCAGCGTCAGTGCCAGCAGCACGGGAGTGCCGGCGCCGTTGCCGAGCATGATGCCGATGGGGAAACCACCGGCCAGTACGCTCAGCGGGCTGGCCGCAGAAACCACGAAGAAGATGATGAAACCGACGCTGAGGGCGCCACGCCGCAGCTCGGTCGAGCTGACGGTCGGACTCATGGATACGCTCATTTTCTTGACCTTGTTTTATGAGGCAGTCGTTGGAAGACCGGTGAGCCGCTTGTGCCGCTCATGCCGACCAGCGAATTCATTGTTGTAGTCACGCTAGCGATTTCGATGCTAGGCCGATCCCCAACCAGGCGTTAGCCCAAATCGGCAGCATCGCAAGACCCGCCCCAGCAGGAGGCATGCACGCAAACAGGGCGTGCAAGGACGCTGCCGATTTGGGCTAACGCCAGCTCTTTTGCGCTTCCTATAGTGGCGCCAACGCCGCGCAGCGGGAGCCTCATCCCGCCACGATAGAAGAACAACAAGCCGAGGCCTGAAACCATGATCCGTGGCAGCATCGTTGCCCTCGTCACCCCCATGCGCGAAAGCGGCGCCATCGACTACGCCGCACTCGACCGCCTAGTGGAAGTCCACCTGCACGAAGGCAGCCACGGCATCGTCGCCGTCGGCACCACCGGTGAATGCTCGACGCTCGATTTCAAGGAACATCTGCACGTGGTCAGGCGCATCGTCATGCGTGTCGCCGGACGCCTGCCAGTGATCGCCGGCACCGGCAGCAACAGCACCCGCGAAGCCATCGCCCTGACCGCTGCAGCCGCAGACATCGGTGCCGACGCCTGCCTGCTGGTCACGCCCTATTACGTGCGGCCAACCCAGGAGGGTCTGTACCGCCATTTCGGCGAAATCGCCCAGGCCGTGCCCATCCCGCAGATTCTCTACAACGTGCCGGCGCGCACCGCCTGCGATCTGCTGCCGGAAACAGTGGCCAGGCTGGCCGAGTTCGACACCATTGTCGGCATCAAGGACGCCACCGGTAATCTGGCCCGTGCCCAGGCGCTGCTGCCACTTGTGCAGCACGGCTTCGCCCTGTATTCGGGCGACGATGCCAGCGCTGCGGAACTCATGCTGATGGGTGGTCAGGGCAACATCTCGGTCACCGCCAACGTTGCCCCGCGTGCCATGGCCAAGCTGTGCGATGCGGCACTGGCCGGCGATGCCACGCACGCCCGCGCCCTGCAGCGCTATCTGCAGCCCCTGCATGCCGCGCTGGTCACACAAACCAATCCGATCCCCGTGAAGTGGGCCCTGCAGCGGATGAATCTGATCCGTGCGGGCATTCGTGAGCCATTGACCTGGCTCGCCCAGGCTCACCAGCCCCTTGTGCAGCAAGCCATGGACGATTGCCTCATCACACCTCAGCCCTGACAGCCCAGCCCGTGCACCACCAGGAGGTTCGATCATGTCTTTCGAGCGCATCAGCATTCAGTGGCGCATCAGCCTGCTCAGCGGCTGTAGCCTGCTGGCCGTGGTCGCCGTGGTACTCGGCATCACCCTCTACCAGGTACATCGCAACGTCGAGCTGTTCAAGCGCGAGAGCACGCGCATCCTCGAAGAGTCGGCACAGGCACGACTGGACGCCAGCGCAGTGGCGCAGAAACTGCGCATCGAACACTTCTTTCGCAGCATGGAGCTGTACGGTGACGGCATCGCCGGGCAGGTGCTGCAATTGCGTAAGCAGCATGATGGCGGTGCCGGCTCGGCCGACACGTTGCGCCAGCAACTGGTCGTACTGATCCATGACGCCCTGCTCGCCAGTCCGAAAACGCTCGGAATCTATCTGGTGATGCAGGCAGATGCTCTCGACGGCCAGGACAATGATTTCATCGCTCAGGAACCTGTGTCGAGCAACGAGAAAGGCCGCTTCGCCCTGTACTGGTCGCAAAGCGAACCCGGCAAGCTGGTGCAGGCGACACTGACTGAAGAGAACATCAACGCCAACCAGGCGCCAGCGGGTGCAGAGCCGCAGAACGCCTGGTACGTCTGCCCGGTGCAGAGCGGCAAACCCTGCGTGGTTGAGCCCTATGCGGTAGAGGTGGAAGGCCACAATACGCTGATGAGCAGCTTGTCCATCCCGCTGCTCGACAACGGCCGGGTGATCGGTGTGCTGGGCTTCGACATCAGCCTGGCCACCCTGCAACGCCTGACCGAAGAGCTCAGCGCCGAGCTGTATCAGGGCCAGAACGCGGTTTACATCCTTTCCGCCAGCAACCTGCTGGCCGGGCACAGCGCCCAGCCCGACAAGCTGGGCAGCCCGTTCGCCAACGCACCCGCCGACAACAGCGTGCAGCTGAGCCAGGTATTGCAACCCCTGACCGATTCGCGGCCCTGGCACCTGCATATCGACATCCCCAACGCACAGTTGCACGCCCCCGCCCAACGCCTGCAGACGCAGATGGACAACGGCCAGCAGGATGCGCTGTGGCAAAGCCTGGGCCTGGGGCTCGGTGTCAGCCTGCTTGGCGTGCTGCTGATCGGCCTCACGGCGCGCAGCATCAGCCGCCCACTGCAACGGGTGGCCGAGATGCTCGACGAACTGGTGGAGGGCGACGGCGATCTGACCCGGCGCCTGCCCAGGCAGCGCAGCGACGAATTGGGTCGGCTGGTCACCGGCTTCAATCGCTTTCTCGATCATCTGCAACCGATGGTTGGCGAGATCCAGAAGGCTGCCTTAAGCACCCGTGAAACCGCCGACCGCGCGGCCAGCGTCGCCGAGGACATCAACGCCGGCATGCACCGCCAGCACCAGCAGGTGGAGCAAGCGGCCGTGGCGCTGCAACAGATCAATGCCAGCGCCCAGGAAGTCGCCGGCAGCTCGGCCCAGGCCGCCGACGCTGCGCGCGCTGCCGATCAGGCTGGCCAGCAGGGCGTGCAGTCATTCGCCAGGACCACCGAAACCATCACTCAGTTGGATCAGCGCCTCGAAGCCGCGATGCAGGACGTACAGGCACTGGCCGGCAGCAGCGAGGAAATCGGCCAGGTGCTCGATGTGATCTGCACCATCGCCGAGCAGACCAGCCTGCTCGCGCTAAATGCCGCCATCGAGGCCGCACGCGCTGGCGATCAGGGTCGCGGCTTCGCCGTGGTCGCTGACGAGGTGCGCCACCTAGCGGACAACACGCAGAACTCGGTGGGCAAGATCCGCCTGGTGGTGGAGAACCTGCAGCAGCTCAGCCGTGACGTGGTCAGCGGCATGCATCGCAGCCGCGAACAGGCGCGCAACAGCGTCGGCCTGCTCGACGATACCCACACTGCCCTGCACACCATCGGCGAGGCGATCGGCGTGATCGACCGCATGAACCGGCAAATCGCCGAAGCCTCCCAGGCGCAAAGCGCTGGGTTGGAGGACGTGGCCCAGCGTGTCGATGGTATCCACAGCATCAGCGCGACACTCACGGCGCAGATTGACGCGTCATCACATATCGGCCGATCCCTGCACGATATGTCTATCCAGCAACAGCGTCTGGTGGAGCATTTCCGTACCTGACCCCCGCATATCCAGGAGCCACCTCATGAAACGTCTGCTCTATCCGCTGCTCCTCGCCACCAGCCTGCAGGCACAGGCCCAGGACGTGATTCGCTTCTACAGCTGGAAGGACTATTTCGACCCCGCCGTGCTCAAGGACTTCGAGACGCAGACCGGCATCCGCGTCGACTACCAGGCCTATACCACCGCGCAGGAGCTGGATCAGGCCCTGCGCAGCGGCAAGCCCTACGACCTGGTAGTGCCCAGCCACTTCATGCTCAAGCAGTTGATCGCCGAACAGCGTCTGACCCGCATCGACAGCAAACGCCTGCCCAGTTATGCGCAGCTCGACCCCTGGTTGCTGTCGATACTCGCCGGCATTCCCAGCGCCAATCAGTACAGCGTGCCCTACCTGTGGGGTTCGATCGGCCTTGCAGTCAATACCGAGAAGGCCCAGACCACCTATACCGACACCTTGCCCAACAGTTGGGCAGTGCTGTTCGACCCGGCGCATTCCGCCCGGCTCAGCGCGTGCGGTATCGGCCTGCCGGATGCCCCGGAAGAGGTCACCTCGGTGCTGCTCAACTACCAGGGGCGGCGCCTGTCCGCCAGTGGCAACCGGCAGATCGCCCGCAGCGTGCAAACGCTCGTCCCGCTTGCACCGCAGCTGCGCGCACTGGACAACTGGGAACATATCGACGCGCTGGCAGCAGGCCGCCTGTGCCTGGCCATGACCTGGAGCGGCCACGCCCTCAAGGCCATGCAGAACAATCCGCAGCTGACCTACCGCATCCCGCAGGAAGGCAGCGCGATCTACATCGACACCCTGGCCATTCCCAGCAATGCCGGCCAGCCCGAACTGGTCTACCGCCTGATCGATTTTCTGATCGCACCAGACAACATCGTGCGCAATGCTCGCGCCACCCAGTTCTATGCCCCGCTGCCCAGTGAAGCCGCCGCGTTGCAGACGCTGATCGCGGAAAATCCGCTGCAGGTACTGAGCCCGGCGCAGCGGCGCCGAAGCTATCTGCTGGAAAGCCTGCTACCGGCTCAGAAGCAGACGCTGGAGCAGAGCTGGCAGCAGTTCAAACGTGCCGCCAGCCAGGTGCCGACGACACAATAAAGCACGAGAGATACGGCGCTAGGCGCGCCGCGTTTCGGAGGGATATTCGCCGAACAAGGCGCGGTAGTGAGTGGCGAAATGACTGAGGTGATAAAAGCCCATCTCCGCCGCGACTTCACCGACCTTGAGCCGGCTGGCCGGCGTGCTGACCAGGCGCCGGCGCACCGCGTTCAAGCGCAGGTTGCGCAGGTATTCCACCGGCCGCGTGCCGGTGATCACCTGAAAACTGTTCTGCAGGGTGCGGCGGCTGACGCGCAGTTGCTCGCACAGATCGATGATGCTGATCGGCGACTCGGCGCCCGCCTCCATCGCCAACTCCTGGCTGCGCTTGACCAGATAGGCGCACACCGCGGAACTGCCGCGCCGGTCGCGCCCCTCTTCCGAGGCATGACTGAACAGGTCGAGGAAGGCATCGAGCAGGGTGTCTTCGAGCATCTTCTCGACGGCGGCATTGACTGGCTCGCTGCGCTGCAGCAGGCACTCGAAGACTGGATAGATACGCTGGCGCACGCGCTGCAGCACCGGCTCGGAAAGCGACAGCTGCGGCATCGACTTGAGCAGCTCGAGCTTGTCCGAGGACAGCTCCAGCGCGGCCAGCTTGGCGAAGCGCACCAGATCGACATTAGCGCCGAGAAAGCACAGGCCTTCCGGTGAATGCAGGAGGAATTCCTCGCCATCGCGCAGCAGCACCACGTTGTGTGCGCCGACCTTCTGCCCCAGCACCAGCGGCGAACGGTCGGCACTCATCAGCAGGGCGATACACAAACGCCCTTTGGGCGAACGCCCATACTGCACGATGCGCTTGTCCAGGCTTTCCTGGAATATCTGGAAGTGGTCAGCAGTCACCTGACGCAATTCACTGGAAAAGCTCCCGCAGCTCTGCTGGTCGTAGACCTGCTGCCAGCCCAGCAAGGAGCTGGCATGCTGCTGCGGGTCGGAAAAGGAACGAATCTCGCTGAACATGACCATCGCCTCTCTGCGCAATTCACCGCCAGGAATCCCTCATCCCTGAACGGCTACGCGCTTTCTTAGCTTAGTTATTCGAAGCGTAGAGCCAACTCTACTCCCATCATCTGCACCTTGTATTGGCCCTTTTGCACATCCATTGGCGCCAGCAGTGCACCGGACAGAATCACCTGGCCGGCGCGCAGCGGCTGACCGTCAGCCAACAAGCGGCGCAGCAGCCAGAGCAGGTTCTGCTCGGGAATCTCACCGGCCTCGGCGCTGCCGAGCGCGGCATCGTCATGCATCAGTTGGCAATCGATACGGCGGCAAGCCTGCGCGTCGAACGCCTGCCAGGGGCCGAGGCAATACAGCGCCGCCGCGGCATCGTCAGCCAGGAACGCACCGATATCGAAGCGCCAGCCTTGCCAGCGGCAGTCGGCAACCTCGAAGGCCGGCGCCATGCGGAGCACCGCAGCCAATAGGCTGGCGTCGTCATGCTCGCCAGGGGCGATGTCGCGGCCCAGTTCGAAGGCCACCTCCACCTCCAGCTTGGGCGCGATGAGCTGCGCCAGCGGCAGCGCGCTGTCGGACGCGCGCTGCATGTCGGCGCTGAGCCAGCCATACACCGGCTCGCTCAGCCCCAGCCGTGCCTGGGCCAGTGCGCCGCTCAGGGCCACCTTCCAGCCGCCGAGGGCCACGCTGGCCTGCGCCAGCGCCTCGCCCTGCAAGCTGTAGCCCTGCTGCAGCGACAACGCCTGCTCCAGCTTGGGCAGGGCTTGCGCTTGCTGCAGCGCCTCGCGCAACTCGGCAGGCAGTTGGTTCAGGTCATTCATGACAGTTGCCGGGCCAGCTTGCCCAGCACCTCGTTGAGCCGCTCCGGCGTGGTAATGGCGGCGATGAAGCGATCCGGGCGTACCACCACGATGCTGTCGCGGGCCTTGCAGAACCAGTCGCCCAGGCGGTTATCGAGGTCTTCCACGCTGATCACGCCAGCGGCGCTCAGCGGCTGGTTGCGAGCACCGCTGCGCGAACGGTTGACCTGGATAAAGCGGGTTTCCAGACCCTGCCAGTAGGCCTGCATCTCGGCGCTGACCTGCTCCAGCGGGTTGCAGCGATAACCGATCACCGCGTACCAGGGGCCGAGCACTTCGTCGAAGCGTTGGCGCTGACCCTCGGCGTTCTCGACGTTCGGCTGGATGAACAGCTGGCCGACCAGATCGCCCTCGCTCAGGTCCGGGCGTTCGTGATGCACAAGGCCCTTGGTCAGAGTGGCCTTGGGTTTGAACTTGAACTCCACCAGGTGCGAGCGCAGGTTGTCGACGGTGTTCACCGCCTGGAACAGCCAGTCACGCACCCCCGCCACCAGCGGGTTGGTCATGCCCAGTACCGCGCCCATGTTGTCGGCCAGGGCGATCAGGTCGGTGGCATGGCCACGCCGTTCGACGTCGTAGGTGTCGATGATCGAGGGCTTGGCGCGGCCCTTGAGCACTGCCGCCAGCTTCCAGCACAGGTTGGCGACGTCACGCAGGCCGGAGTTGAGGCCCTGCCCGGCCCAGGGCGGGGTGATGTGCGCGGCATCGCCGATCAGCGCGACGCGGCCACTGACGAAACGCTCGGCGACCCGCGAGTTGTGGGTGTAGGCGCGGATACGGACGATTTCCAGCTGATCCACGGCCTCGCCGATATGGCCACGGATCAGGCGCCGGATATTGCCCTCCTCGCACATGGCTTCCTCGCTCTCGCCTTCGAGCAGCATGAACTCCCAACGGCGTTGGCGGTACGGCAGGTAGATGCACACGAACGGCCGCTGCGGGTCGGCGTGCAGCGCGGTGTAGGGCGCATCCAGGGTGTCGTTGGCGGCATCGACCACCACCCATTTGCGCGGGTGGGTCAATCCGACCAGGGGAATGCCCAGTTGCTTGCGCACGCAGGAGCGGCCGCCATCGGCGCCGATCACGTAGCGCGCACACAACTCGTAGGTTTCACCACCCGCATCGCGCACCTGCAGGGTGACGCCGTCATCGTCCTGATCCAGCGCCAACATCTCGTGGCCTTCGCGCAGGTCGACGCCCTCGTGGCGCACCAGCTCTTCGCGCAGGGTGCCTTCGAGCAACTGCTGCATGAAGATGTTGCGCATCGGCCAACCGTAGTCGGCGACGCTCGGCTTGACCTCGGCGAAGCACACGCCGCGCGCGTTGTAGTAGCGCAGCGGCACGTTGGCGATCATGTCGCGGTGCGCACGCTCGGCTACCCCGACGGTCTGCAGCACACGCAGGGCCTCATCGTCCATGCCCACCGCACGCGGGTACGGCAGGATGCCCTGGGCCAGTTCCAGCACCACGCAGTCGATGCCGTAAAGGCCCATGTAATGAGCCGCGGTGATGCCATTGGGGCCGCCACCGACTATCACGACCTGGGTAGTTTCCCGTTTCATCTTTCGCTCACCCGTTTTTTATTCTGAAGGCTTGGTCATTTCCCGAAGATAACCGGCAACGATGCGGTTGAACGCGTCGCTCTGGTCATCGTGCACGTAGTGGCTCGCGTCGGCGATCTCCACCGTGCGGATGTTGCTGTTGTGTTCCTGCATCGCCGTCAGGGTCGCTGGCGGCAGAAAATCCGAATTGCCGCCACGGACGAATAGCGTCGGGCAATCCAGTGCGCGCACCGCCGGCCACAGGTCGACCGGCTCGATGCTCAGGCGCGCCTCGGCGATGCCCTGCTGATCATGCCGCCAGACGATGCCTTGCGCGGTCTCCTGCATGGAGTGGGCCAGACGCGAACGCAGGCCCTGCTCGGAAAGCCCGGGGCGTGACTTGACCCAGAATGCCCGCGCCGCGTCCCAATCAGCGAACAGCAGCGGCGTCTGGCGCATCTCGCGGCGGATGCGCTCGGCGCCGTCGCCGACACTCGACGAACCGGGACCGATGTCCTCGACCACCAGGGCAAGCAGGCGACCTGGATGCTGGCGTGCGTACTCCAGCGCATTGGCCCCGCCAAGGGAGTGACCCACCAGGGCGAAGCGCTGCAACCCCAGGTGCGCGACCAGATCTTGCAGATCCTGCACGTAGGACTGGGTGTGATAGCTGCTGCTCTCGGCCCAGTCGCTCAGGCCGCGTCCACGCTGATCCAGGGCATAGCAGCAGAACTCATCGCCCAGCGCCTGCGCCAGGGGCTCCCAGGTCTGCGCGTAGGCGCGCAGACCGTGCAGCAGGATCAGCGGCGTACCCTCGGGGTTGCCCCAGCGCAGGACATGTAGACGCAACCCGCTGCGGTTGTTGAAGAACTGGCTGTGCACGGTCATCGCAAAACTCCGGATCAGGTCAGGCCGTTATCGCCCTTGATATCGCTGGCCTGCAGACCGCCCAGACGCGCATGCAGGCGACCACGGGTGGCGAAGGCCCAGATGATGATCACTTCGTCCGGGGCCGGGCCGTCGCCGAAGGTCACCGAAATGGTGTCGTACTGGGCGCGCACATAGAGCGCATCCTTGTGCGCCAGCGGCACGTCGATGGTGCAGCCCGGCGCGCCGCGCTTGCCGGTGGACGGCACCCAGGACTTGCCACCACCCAAGGCCACGCGCACCGGGTCGGCTGCCGGGTTGGTGAGGAAGGCATTGCCGTGTTCGTACTCGCCATTGGCGCCCACCAGGCAGGCCTTGCCATAGCTGAGGATCTGGCGCTCGCCAGCCACCTCGCGGATGCGCCGGCCGAACTCCTCACCGAGGGCTGGCGAGTCGTCGATCAACTGACTCAAATCCTGGCTGAAACGCCCGGCGTAGGGGTTATGCACGGCGGCGGCGATGACGTACTTGAACAGCGGCTCACCGTCGGCCAGTTGCCCGGTCTCGTTGGCCAGGGTTTCCTCGGTGAAGCTGTACCACTTGCGGATGTGGTAGCTGGCAAAGTTGCTCGCTTTCATGGTCGTGTCCTTAAAGAGGGTCGAGGGTGATATTGCGACTGGGTGCGCAGGCGGCCTTGAAACGAGCCTTGGCGCGTTCGTCGTCGTGATCGGTCTCGAGGAAGAACTCCAGACGGTTCGCGTCCGGGTCGTTGAAATACAGGCCGTTGCCGATCTCGTGGTCGGTGATCTTCACCACCTCAACGCCCTTGCTCAGCAACATGCCGTAGAGCTGGCGCAGGGTGGTCATGTCGCCGGCGATCTCCAGCCCGTAGTGCTGCAGGCCCAGGCCGCCATGATGAGCGCCGGGAGCGGCCTTAATCAGGGCGATATCATGGTGCTTGCTGCCGAAAGCCATCATCACCCAGGCCTCACCACGGGCACTCTCATGCATGCCGAGCACATCGGCATACCAGAGCGCGGAAGCATCCGGATCGCTGACGAACAGGGACAGATGGGTACGTACGACCTCGACTTTCATCGCGCTTCTCCTCACTTCTTGCTGGTGACAGAGGTATGCGCCGGCTTGATCTGCGCGACCGCCGGTGTCCAAAGCACATCAGCGATCTCGCTGAAGTCGCGCCACTGCTTGAGCCAGCCGTCACCGCCGTTTTCCGAGGTGAACAGATGGCCGTACTTGGTGCCGGCGATGATCTGCCGTGGGTTGCTCGGGTTGATGCCGATGGCCCAGATGCAGGAGTTGGGCTGTTGCGGCAGCGGCAGCACTTCCCAGGTCGCGGCGGCATCGCGCGAGACGAGAATCTTGCTGGTGGTGCCCGGCGTGCCGTCGGAAATGCTCAGGTAGACGGTGTCCTCGCTGTCCAGCGGCGCATTCATGGCGCGCACGTAGTACAGACCGAAGTCGTCCCTGGCCAGTTGCCCGCTCCAGGTCTGGCCTTCGTCTTCACTGCGGTAGATGGCGTTGACGCACACCACCACGATGATCTTCTTGCCGTGATTGGGCATAACCAGGATGTTGTGGATGTCCGAGTTGTAATCCCACAGCAGGCGGTCATCGACACGGGTGAAGCTGTCGCCACCATCGCGGCTATGGAACAGCCCGCCCTCCTCCAGGCCGAACCAGACCTGATTGCGGTCGCACGGGTCGTAGGCGAAGGCCAGCAGGCGCGGCTTGCTCACACCGGCGCAGAACTCGGGAATTTCCACCGGCACGCGGTACCAGCTCTGCCCAGCGTCGAGGGTGCGCCACAACACTGCACGCGACGGCGCGCCGGTGCCGACGAAGATGCGCTGCGGATCCTGCGGATCGACCGCCACCTTCCACACCGTCTGCCCGTTGAACGGCGAGTCCACCAGTTGCCAATGGCTGCCCACGTCGTGGCTGACGATCAGGCCGATATCGGCACCGGCGTAGATCACTTCCGGGCGCTGCGGGTCGAGGCTCAGCGAGCGGGTGATCGCATCGAACTCCAGCGGCTGGCCGAGGCCCTGGCGGTGCCAGGTGGCGCCGTTGTCGGCGCTGCGGATGATGGCCTGGCCAACGGTGGCGACCAGAAAGGTTCCGTTGCTCATAGCTGCTTGCTCCTCAGATGAAGATACCGCGAGTCAGGCCGCCGTCGATGCCGATGGACTCGCCAGTGATGGCGCCGGCCTTGGGCGATGCGAGAAAACCGATCAGCCAGCCCATCTCGATGGGTTGCAGGGTGCGGCGGATCGGCGTGGCGTCGATGTAACCCTGCTCGACCTGCTGCGGGGTCTTGCCCTGCTTGACGCCTTCGCGCTCGTAAAGCTCCTGGATGTGCGGGGTGTCGACTACGCCCGGGTGAATCAGGTTGACGGTGATGCCGTCCGGGCCGAGCTGGTCAGATAGAGTCTTGGTCATGTGCGCGATGGCCAGGTTGCGCATGCCCGACAGCACCTTGCTGCCGCGGCCGGTCAGACCACCGATGTTGATGATGCGACCGAAGCCGGCGGCCTTCATGTGCGGGGTCACTGCCTTGGCGCAGCGGAAGTAGCCGATCACCTTGGTATTCAGATCCGACAGCAGCTCATCGTCACCGGCGTGCTCGATGTCGTTGCGTACCACGCCGGACGGCGCGGCAGCACCGTTGACCAGGATGTCGATGCGGCCGAAGTGACGCTGGGTCTCGGCGACCATCTCGGCCACCGCGCTCATCTCATTGGTGTCGCAGAACAGCGGCAGCACTTCGTTGCCGGTCTCGGCGCTGATCTCCTCGGCAGCCTGCTTGAGGTACTCCATGCGCCGCGCACAGATCACCACCTTGCAGCCTTCCTGGGAGAGAAAGCGCGCCACTTCCTTACCGATGCCCATGCCGCCGCCGGTGACGATGGCTACGCGGTCTTTGAGTTGCAGATCCATGATTGATCCTCTTGTTTTGTCAGGTCAGGCGAGATCGACGAAGACGCTCTTGGTCTCGGTGTAGGCGTCGATCACGTGCTTGCTCATTTCCCGGCCCCAGCCGGATTGCTTGTAACCGCCGAAAGGCGAGGCCGGATCGACCACGTTCCAGCAGTTGATCCACACCGAACCGGCCTTGAGTTCGGCAGCCAGGCGGTGAGCGGCGCGCAGATCACGCGTCCATAGGCCGGCAGCCAGGCCGAACGGGGAATCGTTGGCGCGGTTGACCAGCTCGCCGGTGTCGGACCAACTCATTACCGTCACCACCGGACCGAAGATTTCCTCGCGCGCCACGCAGGCGTTTTCGGCGCGGTCGAGGAACACGGTCGGTTCGATGAAGTGGCCCTTGTCCAGATGCTCGGGGCGCTTGCCGCCGCAGATCAGCTCGGCACCTTCGGCCTGGCCGCGTTGCAGGTAGCCGCTGACCGTGCCCAGTTGCCGTCCGGAAACCAGCGGCCCCATGCTGCTCGCCGGATTCAGGCCGGAACCGAGCACGTAGGAAGTGGCATGGCGGCGCAGCTCAGCGAGCACCTGGTCGAGTACGCTTTCGTGCACGTACAGGCGTGAGGCGGCAGTGCACACCTGGCCCTGGTTGTAGAAGATGCCGTCGGCGGCACCCTTGGCGGCGCGAGCGATGTCGGCGTCGGGGAGGATGATGTTCGGCGACTTGCCACCCAGTTCCAGCGACACCTTCTTCATGTTGCCGGTGGCAGCCTGGGCGACCAGCCGGCCGACCTGGGTCGAGCCGGTGAAGGCGATCTTGTCCACGTCGGCATGCTGGGCCAGCGGTGCGCCGGTGCGCGCACCGAAGCCGGTGAGCAGGTTGACCACGCCGGCGGGAATGCCCGCCTGCTCGATCAGTTGCACCAGGCGCACGGCTACCAGCGGGGTCTGCTCGGCGGGCTTGAGCACGGCGGTGCAGCCGGTGGCCAATACTGGGCCAAGCTTCCATACGCACATGGTCAGGGGGAAGTTCCACGGCACGATCAGCGCGCACACACCCACCGGCTCGCGCAGGGTGTAGTTGAGCATCGGCGCGCCGCTGGCCGGCGACACGGGTATGGTGCTGCCCTCGATCTTGGTCGGCCAGCCGGCGAAGTAGCGAATGATGTTGGCGGCACTGGCTGCCTCGCCCCGGGCGTTGGCGATGGGCTTGCCGTTTTCCAGGGTAATCAGTTGCGCCAGCTCTTCGGCGTGGGCCTCCATCAGGTCGGCCAGGCGCATCATCAACAGGCCACGGCGGGCCGGTGTCTCGCGCCGCCAGGGCCCCTCGAAGGCAGCACGAGCTGCCGCCACGGCAGCGTTGACGTCGGCTTCCGAGGCGTCGGCGACCTCGCACAGCACCTGCTCATTGGCAGGGTTCTCTACGGCGAAGGTCTGACCGAGGGCAGCGTCCTGCCAGGAACCGCCGATGAACAGGCGACGTGGTGTACTGAGAAAATCACGTACCGCAGGCAACAGCTCAATATCGCTCATGGTCTTACAGCTCCATTTCGATCAGGCAGGGGGCGGCAGAGGCGATGGCGCGGGCCAGCGCCTGCTGCAGTTCGGCATTGGTACGCACGCTGCTGGCCGGTACGCCGTACCCCTTGGCCAGGGCCTTCCAATCCACGCGTGGGCGATCCAGCTCGGTCAGCGCCAGCGCCTGCGGGCCGAATTCGGTGACGCCGAAGCGACGCAGCTCGTTCTGCAGGATCGCGTAACGGTGGTTAGCAGCGATCAGGATGATCACCGGCAGTTGCTCTCGGGCAATGCTCCACAGGGTCTGGATGGTGTACTGGGCGCTGCCGTCTGACTGCAGGCAGAACACCGTGTTGCCGCGCTCGGCCAGGGCCGCGCCGAAGCCGGCCGGAATGCCCTGACCGATGGCGCCGCCGGTGTTGGTCAGCACGCGATGACGCGCCGCGCCGGCCGAGGCAGTGAAGAAGGGATAACCGCAGGTGCCGCCTTCGATAGAGACGATGCAGTCGTGAGTCAGGGCCGCCGACAGCACCTTGCCAATGGACTGCGGCGACAGCGCGTCTTCGGCCGGCGGCATCTCGATGCCTTGCGGCACAGGCACATGGGCCGGCGCCTGCAGGGCGTCAGCAACGGCGGTGATGGCGCCGACCACATCGTCACCGACCTCGGCCAGCGACAACAGGCGGTCACGCTCGGCCAGGCGCGAGGCGATGCCTTCGTAGCCGAAGTAGCTGATCGGCTCCGGCACGCCAGCGCACACCACTAGGTCGTACTGGTCGAGAATTTCGATGGCCACTTCCGGGAAGTACGGCAGGCGGTCGAGATCCGGCAGGCCACCACCGCGATGGCTGACCCGCGGGAAGGTTTCGGCGAACAGCCGCACACCCGGCAGGTGGGCGAGGCGGCCAGCAGCCTCCAGGCCTTCGGCCGTCAGGCCGCTGTCACCGACGATGAACACCAGGCGCTTGCCGGCCTTGAGTGCGGCCACCACCTGCTCGACCTTGTCACCGGCCAGGCGGCGAATCGGCGCCAGCAGCGGCGCGAAGTGCGCAGCACCTGCCGACACCAGGTTGGCCTGCAGATCCATCGGCAGGATCAGGCTGGCGATCTGCCCGCGTGGCTGCCAGGCAGCCTGCACAGCGCTCTGGAAATCCTCGCCGATACGCTCGGCGCTACGCGAGGTGCGCACCCAGCCGGATACCGCGCCGGCCATGGCTTCGATATCGCTGGCCAAGGGCGGATCGTAGTTGACGTGCCACGAGGCGTGGTCGCCGATCACGTTGACGATGGGGGTATTGGCACGGCGGGCGTTATGCAGGTTGGCGATGCCGTTGGCGAAGCCCGGGCCGAGGTGGGTCAGGGTCATGGCCGGCTTGCCGGCGATGCGTCCGTAACCATCAGCGGCGCCAGTGCAAACACCCTCGAACAGCGACAGCACAGGCTTGAGTTTCAGCGCTGGATGCTTGGCGATAGCGGCCACCAGCGGAATCTCGGTGGTTCCAGGGTTGGCGAAGCAGTATTCGACCCCGCTGGCGGCAGCGGCTTCGATCAGGAGTTCGGCACCATTCATTTGACGATCCCATGGCATGCGTTGACGAATGCGAGATTTATTGCATCGCACTGCAATACCAACAAGTATTTTTTATCAAAAAGCTCAAAATACGAGATAAATGAGATTTTTAAGCCTAAAAATGCGCTCGAAAAACAATCCATTTCCCAGCTATGCTTCGAGGCACGCGTCCACCAGCCCCTCACACACGGGCAGAACCCGGAAGGAACATCATGAGCAGCTTGAGCAAAACCCTGGGGGTACTGGACCTGTTCGGCCCGCAGCAACTGCAGTTGGATCCGGAAACCATCGCCGAGCGCATGGGGCTGTCGCGCGCCACGGTCTACCGCTACGTCAAGGATCTCTGCGAAGCCGGGCTACTGAGCCGCGTCGGCGCCGGCAACTACGCCCTGGGCCCACGCATCATCGAACTGGACTGGATGATGCGGCAGTACGACCCCATCCTCATCGCTGGCCGCGAACCGATGCAGCGCCTGGCCGAGGAAACCGGTCTGGCGGTGTTCGCCAGCGTTTTCTACGACGGCCACATCATCAACACCTACATCACCGACCCCAACGAGCAGTACCACTTCTCCTTCGGGCGAGGTCATCCCCTGCCGCTGTTTCGTGGCGCGCAATCGAAGGTGCTGGTGGCCTACCAGAAGGGCCGGCGCCTGCTCAAGCTGTTCGAGGAGCAGATCTCCAAGGATCCCAACAACCCCTACAGTAGTCGCAGCTGGTCGGAGTTCGCCCGCGCAGCAAAGAAGATCCGCAAGGATGGCTACTGCATCACCCACGACGAACTGAACCTGGGGCTCACCGGCATCGCCGCGCCGATCATGCTCATGGAGGGCAAGGAAGTGGTCGGCAGCGTCTCGGCGGTCGGCACTACCGACACCTTCAAGCTGCTGCGCCAGGAGCGCGTCATCGACCTGGTGATCCAGACTACGCGCCTGATCGCCACCAACATGCAGGCCCAGCACAGCACCTCAGACGCATGAAAGGGCGACATATCACCTCATAAAATCTCAAAAATCTCTTATATTGAGTTTTTTATCAAAAATAGATTGATAAAAATCGTGGCTGAATAAAAAAATCTCCGAACAAAAGCGCCTCTCGACCTGGGGAGCATTCATCACGCGCCCTCCCTGCACCGCTCAGAGGGCGCTTCTACTTCGGAGCCCAAGCCATGCAACTCAATCACTCCAGCCTGTTGCGTGAACGCGCCTATATCGGTGGCCTCTGGGTCGAGGGCGACGACCAGGCCCGCTTCAGCGTGACCAACCCGGCCAATGGCGAACTGATCGCCATGGTCGCGTCAGTCGGCCAGGCCGAAACGGCCCGCGCCATTGCCGCTGCCAAGGCCGCCCTGCCCGCCTGGCGCGAGAAGACCGCCAAGGAGCGCAGCGCCATCCTGCGCACCTGGTACAACCTGATCATGGCCAACCAGGAAGACCTGGCCCGCCTGCTCAGCTGGGAACAGGGCAAACCGCTGGCCGAGAGTCGTGGCGAAATCGCCTACGGCGCCAGCTTCATCGAATGGTTCGCCGAGGAAGCCAAACGCATTTACGGCGATGTCATCCCGCACGACAAACAGGGCCGGCGCCTGGTGGTGATCAAGCAGGCCATCGGCGTGGTCGCCGCGATCACCCCATGGAATTTCCCCAACGCCATGATCACCCGCAAGGTCGGCCCGGCGCTGGCCGCCGGTTGCACCGTGGTGCTCAAGCCTGCCTCGGAAACGCCACTGTCGGCGCTGGCACTGGCGGCGCTGGGTGAAGCCGCCGGCATCCCGGCTGGCGTGCTCAATGTGGTGCCCGGCAAGAACTCACGGGCCATTGGCGGCGAGCTGACCGGCAACCCGGACGTGCAGAAGCTGTCGTTCACCGGCTCCACCGAAATCGGCAAATTGCTGATGGCACAGTGCGCCAACACCATCAAGAAAGTCAGCCTGGAGCTGGGTGGCAACGCGCCCTTCATCGTCTTCGACGACGCCGACCTGGACGCTGCCGTACAGGGCGCCATCGCGTCCAAGTTCCGCAACAGCGGGCAGACTTGCGTGTGCACCAACCGCTTGCTGGTGCAGAACGGCGTGTACGACGAGTTCAGCAAACGCCTGGTCGTCGCAGTCAACGCGCTGAAAGTCGCCCCGGCCAGCGAAGATGGCGCTCAACAGGGCCCGCTGATCAACGCCAAGGCGGTGGAGAAGATCGAGGAACATATTGCCGATGCCATCAGCAAGGGCGCCAAGGTACTGGCCGGTGGCCGCCCTCATGCACTCGGCGGCAGCTTCTTCGAGCCGACCGTGCTCGGCGACGTCACCACGCAGATGCTGGTCGCCCGCGACGAAACCTTCGGCCCACTGGCACCGATTTTCCGCTTCGACACGGAAGCCGAAGCCATCGCCATGGCCAACGACACCGAGTTCGGCCTGGCCTCCTACGTCTACACCCGCGATCTTGGCCGCGCCTGGCGTGTCAGCGAAGCGCTGGAATACGGCATGGTCGGCGTCAACGAAGGACTAATCTCCACCGAGGTCGCGCCGTTCGGCGGCATCAAGCAATCCGGCCTGGGCCGTGAAGGCTCGCACTACGGCATCGACGACTACATTGAGCAAAAGTACATGTGTCTCGGCATCGACTGAAGCCGGTAACCCCACCCATCTGCAAGGGTACTGCTACGAAATAACACTGCACTTCGTCACAGATGATGACGCGCATGTGGCCCGAGGTCAGCTGGCTGTCGACGCCCTCGACGATAACTCACAGCGCCAGATTGCGAGCCAGCTTGACGCTGGATTGCACGACAAGAGCGCCAGTAGCGTATTCGAGCGTTGGCTGGACTAAAGACTTATCGATCTTATTTTCGTCCACAAGCAACTTCCGCAGACGCGGCGGCGACACAATAGCTATGTGAACATCTGCCTGCAGTAGTCGCCACACCTCGCCGGTTTCATCCCCTGTCCGTCTCTGCCATAACTGTTGCCATATCCTTCTTAGCCATCTCGAAAACGGTCTTTGACCCTTCCTCTCCCAGTACCGAACCTCTCGCCCGCGGCACATACGCGTGCCGTGAGTCTTGTCTGGGAAGTTGGGTTCAGGGATGCAAGCGACGACGGTGCTGTACGGCCAGGTGCTGGTGGTGTTGGCCATTACTCTGTCAGGGGTGTGGGGTGCCACGCAGTGGACTGCTGCCGCGCTCGGCTACCAGGTTCGACTGGGGGCACCTTGGTTCGAGCTTCTGGGCACACCGGTCTATCACCCCTGGCGTCTGTTCGAGTGGTGGTTTGTCTTCGATGCCTATGCGCCGGATGTCTTCAACGTCGGCGGCAGCATCGCTGCTTGCAGCAGCCTGCTGGCGTTGGTGGTGGCCATCGGCATGGCCATCTGGCGGGCACGTCAGGCACGCCGGGTCACCACCTACGGCTCGGCGCGCTGGGCCGATACGGATGAGGTGCGCAAAGCTGGCCTGACCCAGCCTGCGGGTGTGTTCCTCGGCCAGTTCGACGACCAATACCTGCGTCACGAAGGCCCTGAGCATGTGTTGACCTTCGCACCGACGCGCTCGGGAAAGGGCGTCGGTCTGGTGATCCCCACCCTGCTCTCCTGGCCGGCCTCAGCGGTCATCCACGACATCAAGGGCGAGAACTGGAGCCTGACCGCGGGCTGGCGTTCGCGCTTCTCGCACTGCCTGCTGTTCAACCCCACCGACCTGGCCTCGGCTGCCTACAACCCGCTGCTGGAAGTCCGCCGTGGCGCCCACGAGGTGCGCGACGTGCAGAATATCGCCGATATCCTGGTCGACCCGGAGGGAGCGCTGGAGCGGCGCAACCACTGGGAGAAGACCAGCCATGCGCTGCTGGTCGGTGCCATCCTGCACGTACTCTACGCCGGCCAGGACAAGACCCTGCGCGGCGTCGCCAACTTCCTCTCAGATCCGGCCTGCACCTTCGAACTGACGCTGCACCGGATGATGACCACGCCGCACCTGAGCGATGCCCCGCATCCGGTGGTGGCCTCGGCGGCGCGGGAGGTACTGAACAAGAGCGACAACGAGCGCTCGGGCGTGCTCTCCACGGCCATGTCCTTCCTCGGCCTCTACCGGGACCCGACGGTGGCCGAGGTCACCTCGCGCTGCGACTGGCGTATCGCCGACCTGATCTCAGCCGAGCATCCGGTGTCGCTGTACCTGGTGGTGCCGCCCTCGGATATCAGCCGCACCAAGCCGCTGATCCGCCTGATCCTCAACCAGGTCGGCCGGCGCCTGACCGAGTCGCTCGACGGCTCCGACGGTATCGAGCGTCGGCACAAGCTGCTGCTGATGCTCGATGAGTTTCCGGCGCTGGGGCGATTGGACTTCTTCGAGACGGCGCTGGCCTTCATGGCCGGTTATGGACTGCGCGCCTTCCTCATTTCGCAATCGCTGAACCAGATCGACAAGGCCTACGGCCAGAACCACTCGATCCTCGACAACTGCCATGTGCGGGTGACCTTCGCCACCAACGACGAACGCACTGCCAAACGCATCTCCGAGACCCTGGGCACCGCCACCGAGCTGCGCGCGCAGCGCAACTATGCCGGCCACCGCTTGGCCCCCTGGCTCGGCCATTTGATGGTCTCGCGCCAGGAAACCGCACGCCCTCTGCTCACCCCGGGCGAGGTAATGCAACTGCCCAGCGACGAAGCCGTGGTGATGCTTTCGGGCCTCGCACCGATCCGCGCGAAGAAGCTTCGCTACTTCACCGACACCAACTTCCAGAGTCGGGTACTGCCAGCGCCGCGCTTGCAGCCGGGCCGCTATGCCGACGCTCCGGCGCCACGCGCGGACGACTGGAGCGGCCTGGCCGTGCCTGCGGCCGTTACAGCATCGCCGACCAACCTGAGCAATGACTCGACCATCGAGGACGGCGGCCCGCGCCGTCAGCACGAACTGGCGGAACTCGCCCAGTTGCCAGATCACCATGAGCTGACCAGCGACCTACTGCTGCTCGACGAGGACGACGTCCCCGCGCCCTTCCCCACCCAGCCGGATCCGCGCCTGCAGCGCGTGGCACGGCTGGCCGCCCTCGACCCTAACGATGGAATTGCCCTATGAGCCGAGCCCGCCTCAACCTGTTTATCCAACCCGAGCATGCCAAGCGCCTGAACGAACTGGCGATCACCAAGGGTGTGTCGAAGTCCTCGATCATCGCCGCGGCGTTAGCCTCCTGGCTGTCACCCGAGTCCGGCGAGCAGCGCGAGGTGGCCATGGCCAAGCGCCTGGATCGCCTGTCACGTCAGTTCGAGCGCCTGGAGCGCGACCAGCACATCCTGATCGAGACCGTGGCGCTGTATGTGCGCTACTACCTCACGGTCAGCACGCCGGTACCAGAGGCGCATCAGGAAGCAGCACGCGCGCAGGGCAAGCTGCGCTTCAGCCAGTTCGTCGAGCAACTGGGGCGTCACCTGCAGCGCGGTCGCAGCCTGGTCAGAGACGTGCACGAAGAGGTTCAGGCAGAGGCTCAGGTATCGGGAGAGCGTCCATGACTGTCGCCTCCTCCCCAATGCTGAGCGCTGCGGCAACGTCCCTGGATCGGCGCACGCGCATGTTGCGCACGGCGATGGGCCCGCTGATAGCTGCCGCCCTGGATGACCCGGACGTGATCGAGGTGATGCTCAACCCCGATGGCGTGCTTTGGCTGGATCGCCTGTCAGCCGGCCGCGCCCGGTTGGGCACGCTGGCAACTGGCGACGGCGAGCGGATCATCCGCCTGGTGGCAGCGCATGTCGGCCAGGAGGCACATCGCAACAAGCCGCTGCTGAGTGCCGAACTGCCAGAGACTGGTGAGCGCTTCGAAGGTGTACTGCCGCCCGTAGTAGCCGGGCCGACCTTCGCCCTACGCAAACGCGCAGCCGGCGTCATCCCGCTGCAGCAGTACGTGGCCGACGGCATCCTCAGCGCCGCGCAGGCAAAACACCTGCGCGTGGCCGTGCGTGAGCGGCAGAACATCCTGGTGGCCGGCGGCACCAGCAGCGGCAAGACCACTCTGGCAAACGCGCTGCTGGCCGAGGTGGCCGGCAGCGGCGACCGTGTGCTGGTGCTGGAGGACACGGTCGAACTGCAGTGTCCGGCGCTCGATCACGTAGCCCTGCGTACCAAGCCCGGCGTGGTCTCCATGGCTGACCTGGTGCGCAGCACGCTGCGTCTGCGCCCCGATCGCGTGGTGGTCGGCGAGGTGCGCGGCGGCGAGGCGCTGGATCTGGTCAAGGCCTGGGGTACCGGCCATCCCGGCGGTATTGCCACCATCCATGCCGGCTCTGCGCAGGGCGCACTGCTTCGCCTGGAGCAACTGATTCTGGAAGTCGCCCTGACCGCGCCGCGGGCGCTGATCGCCGAGGCGGTCAACCTGGTGGTGTTTCTCGCCGGGCGTGGCAGCACGCGCTATGTCCAGCAGATCGCCCGCGTCACCGGCTATGACGAGCGCGGCTATCAACTCACTTCCATCGCCCCCGCATTCATTCCTTCGCTGCCTCAGGAAAACAGCCATGACTGCCTGCCATCCCCACGTTGCTAATCGTCGTCGCTTCATCGACGCCTTGATGCTCGGTGTCCTATGCCTGGGCGCTTCCCTGCCTGTGCTCGCCGCTGGCTCCGGAATGCCCTGGGAAGGACCGCTGCAATCGATCCTTGACTCGGTACAGGGTCCAGTGGCGCGCATTATCGCGGTGATCATCATCATTACCACAGGCCTGACGCTGGCCTTCGGCGACACCAGCGGCGGCTTTCGCAAGCTGATCCAGATCGTCTTCGGTCTGTCGATTGCGTTCGCCGCATCGTCGTTCTTCCTCAGCTTCTTCAGCTTTGCCGGCGGGGCGGTGATCGCATGAACGGCGAGCGCGATCTCATCCCCGGCTTCGAGGTGCCGCTGCACCGTTCGCTGACCGAGCCGATTCTGCTCGGCGGCGCGCCGCGCAACGTGGCGATCCTCAACGGCACTCTGGCGGCAGTGATCGGTCTGGGCCTGCAGCTGTGGCTACCTGGCTTGGCGCTCTGGTTGGTAGGCCACTCGCTGGCGGTGTGGGGTGCCCGCCAGGATCCTCAGTTCCTGCAGGTGTTCGCCCGGCATATCAAGCAGCCGTCGCTGCTGGATGTGTGAGGAGGCCGCCATGCTGAACCTCACCGAATACCAGCGCCGCCCCGCCCAACTCGCCGACTGGCTACCTTGGGCCGGCCTAGTCGCACCCGGCGTCGTGCTGAACAAGGACGGTTCGTTCCAACGCAGCCTGCGCTTTCGCGGGCCAGACCTGGACAGCGCCACCCAGAGCGAGCTGGTGGCCACCTCGGCACGCCTGAATAATGCCCTGCGTCGCCTAGGCTCGGGCTGGGCGCTGTTTGTCGAAGCCGAGCGTCTGGCGGCGGCGGACTATCCTGACAGCGATTTTCCAGAGCCGTTGTCCTGGTTGGTAGACGAGGAGCGCCGCGCCGCCTTCGAGGCGCATGGAAGCCACTTCGAGAGTAACTACCACCTGACGCTGCTCTACCTGCCGCCGGAGGAATCGCGCTCGCGCGCCGCCGGCCTGCTCTACGAGCACCGGCCCCAGCGCGGCGTCGACTGGCGCGAACGACTGACCGCCTTTGTCGCCGAGACGGATCGTTTCTTCGACCTGCTGGACGGGGTACTGCCGGAGCTAGCCTGGCTCGACGACAGCCAGACGCTGACCTACCTGCACGCCACGGTATCGACCCACCGCCAGCGGCTGGCGGTGCCCGAAGTGCCCTTCCACCTCGATACCCTGCTGGCCGACAGTCCACTGACCACGGGCCTGGCGCCACGTCTGGGCGAGCAGCACCTGCGCACGCTGTCGGTCCGTGGATTTCCCACCTCGACGTGGCCAGGCGTGCTGGACGACCTCAACCGTCTGGGCTTCGCCTATCGCTGGTCGACCCGTTTTATCTGCCTGGAAAAGGACGAGGCCGAGAAGGAACTGGTGCGCCTGCGCCGGCAGTGGTTCGCCAAACGCAAGGGCGTCCTGGCGCTGCTGCGCGAAGCTATCTTCCAGCAGGAAAGCCCGCTGCTCGACAGCGACGCGGCGAACAAGGCCAGCGACGCTGATGCGGCGCTGCAGGAACTCGGTGCCGACCAGGCCGCCTTCGGCTATGTGACCGCCACCGTGACGGTGAGCGATGCCGACGCCCAGGTCGCCGACGAGAAGTTGCGCCTGGTCGAGCGGGTGATTCAGGGGCGCGGCTTCGTCACCATCACCGAGAGTCTCAACGCGGTGGAGGCCTGGCTGTCGTCGATCCCTGGCAACGCCTACGCCAACGTCCGCCAGCCGCCGACCTCCACGCTCAACCTGGCGCACCTGTTGCCGGTCTCGGCAGTCTGGGCTGGCCCGGCACGCAACGAACATCTGGATGGCCCGCCATTGGTGATCACCCGCACCGATGGCGCAACGCCGTTTCGCCTGGTTACCCACGTCGGCGACGTCGGCCACACCCTGGTGGCCGGCCCCACCGGCATGGGCAAGTCGGTGTTGCTGGCGACCCTGGCCCTGCAGTTTCGCCGCTACCCGGGCTCGCGCCTGTTTCTGTTCGATATGGGACGTTCGCTGCGCGCGACGGTGCTGGGCCTGGGTGGCGAGCACTACGACCTCGGCGGCGACGGCGACCTGGCCTTCCAGCCTCTGGCGCGCATCGATCAGCCGGGATACCGAGCCTGGGCCGCCGAGTGGCTGGAGGCTCGCCTGCTGCAGGAAGGTGTAGCCGTCGGCCCCGAGCAGAAGGCCGCGCTGTGGACGGCGCTGGACAGTCTGGCTGGCGCGCCCGAAGCGCAGCGCACACTGACCGGTTTGTCCGTGCTGCTGCAGGACAACGCCCTGCGCCAGGCGCTGCAGCCCTACGTACTGGGCGGCGCGCATGGCGCATTGCTGGACGCCGACCAGGATCGGCTGGGCAGCGCCGACGTGCAGTGCTTCGAGATGGAGGAACTGATGCACAGCAAGGCGGCGGTGGCTGCGGTGCTGAGCTACCTGTTCGCCCGCTTCGAGGAACGTTTCGACGGCGCGCCGACCCTGCTGATCCTCGACGAAGCGTGGCTGTTTCTCGACGATCCGCTGTTCGCCGCGCGCATCCGCCAGTGGCTCAAGACTCTGCGCAAGAAGAACGTCAGCGTCATCTTCGCCACCCAGTCGTTGGCCGACATCAAGGACTCCAGCATCGCTGCGGCAATCATCGAGAGCTGCGCCAGCCGCATCTTCCTGCCCAACCCGCAGGCGGGCGAGCCGCAGATCCGCGGCATCTACCAGAGCTTTGGCCTCAACGACCGGCAGATCGAGATCATCGCCCAGGCCACGCCCAAGCGTGATTACTACTACCAGTCGCGCCTGGGCAACCGCCTGTTCGACCTCGATCTGGGGCCGGTGGCACTGGCCTTTGCTGCCTCCGCCAGCCCGGCAGAGCAGCGCGAGATCGATCGAATCCAACAGACGTCCGGCGCCTCCGATTTCGCCGCGGCCTGGTTGCGTTACCGCGATCTGGACTGGGCCGCCGACCTGCTCACCGCTTATCCCTCTTCACGCATGGAGTGCCTGCCATGAGATCCCCTGCCCACCATTTCCCCTGCGCAACACTGCTGGTACTAGGTCTGCTGGCCGTGAAGCCGGCCAACGCTTTCACCGTAATCGATCCGACCAACCTGGTGCAGAACACGCTGACTGCAGTACGCACCCTGGAGATGGCGAACAACCAGGTTCGCCAGTTACAGAACGAGACCCAGATGCTGCTGAACCAGGCCCGTCACCTGCAGCGCCTGGACTACAACGTGGTCAACCAGTTGCGCGCGAGCTTGGCCAATACTGAGCGGCTGCTCGCCGAGGCGCGAGGGCTGGCCTACGAAGTGCAACGCCTGGATCAGGAATTCAGCCGACTCTACCCGAACGAGTACACCGGCGACGTCAGCAGCCAGCGTCTGGCCCAGGAGGCGCGCGAGCGCTGGCAGCAGGGCCTCGACGGGTTGCACACCGCCCTGCGTGTGCAGGCGCAGGTGACGCAGAACCTGGCCGAGGATGAAAGCGCCTTGGCCGCTCTGGTGCAGCAGAGCCAGTCGGCGGGTGGCGCCTTGCAGGCTGCCCAGGCCACCAATCAGTTGCTGGCCCTGCAGGCCAAGCAGTCGATCCAGGCGCAGCAACTGCAGATCACCCAGAACCGCGCCGTCACCCTGGAACTTGCCCGGCAGTCTGCAGCGGCCGAGGAGGCACGCGAACGGCGGCGTCGCTTTATGGGCAACGGCACGCCCTATACCCCCTCCCCCGTGCAGTTCTATCGGTAGGGAGACGTCCTCATGAGATTCCTGACACTGCTGCCGCTGCTGGTGCTGGTCGCCTGCGGACAGGTCGACAACGGGGTCATGGCTCGGCAAGACGATGCGGCTGAGCGCTTCTACTCGGGCTGTGCTCGGCCCGGCGAGTTTCTGCGTCCTGCTGATCTACCCGCCATACCGCCAAGTTTCGACGAGGACGTGCAATGAACGACGTCAGCGTGATCGACCGATTCCTCGAAGTCTTCGGGCTGTATATCGACACCGGTTTCGGCCTGCTCGGCGGTGAGGTGGCCTTTCTCACCATGACCCTGGTGGTGATCGACATGACCCTGGCCGGGCTGTTCTGGGCCATGGGCGGTGAGGACGTCAGCGCCAAGCTGATCCGCAAGACCCTCTATGTCGGTGCCTTCGCCTTCATCATCGGCAACTTCAATGCCCTGGCCAAGATCGTCTTCAACTCCTTCGCCGGGTTGGGTCTGCTGGCCTCAGGTTCCGGGTTGAGTCATGCGGAGTTTCTGCAACCAGGGCGGCTGGCCGCGATTGGGGTTGATGCTGGAGGGCCGCTGCTTGACCAGATCAGCAAGCTCAGTGGTTTTCCCGAAGTCTTCGGCAACCTGCACAGCATCCTGGTGCTGTTTCTCGCCTGGCTGGTGGTGATCGTCAGTTTCTTCTTCCTGGCCATTCAGCTGTTCGTGACCTTGGTCGAATTCAAGCTGACCACCCTCGCCGGCTTCGTGCTGGTGCCCTTCGCGCTGTGGAACAAGACCGCCTTTCTCGCCGAGAAGGTGCTGGGCAACGTGGTCGCGTCCGGCATCAAGGTGCTGGTGCTGGCCGTGATCGTCGGCATTGGCAGCGGGCTGTTCGCCGAGTTCCAGGCTGTGCCGGACGAGCCCTCCATCGACCATGCGCTGGTGGTCATGCTCGCCTCGCTGGCCTTGCTCGGCCTGGGCATCTTCGGCCCAGGCATTGCCACCGGCTTGGTCTCCGGCGCACCGCAACTGGGTGCTGGTGCAGCAGCCGGTACTGCACTCGGCGCAGCGGGCATGGCTGCTGGTGCGGCTGCAGTCGCCGCAGGTGTCGGGGGCGCGGTATTGGCCGGCGCACGTATGGCACCCGGAGCAGCACGTTTGGCAATGGGCGGCGCTCGCTCTCTGGTAGGGGCCTCTTCCGGCGCTGCAGCAGGTGGCGCCCCCGCAGCTTCCGATCCTGCAACTGCCCCTGCCAAACAGCCCGACTGGGCCAGGCGCCTGCAGCGCAGGCAACAACTCTCACAGGCCACCAGTACGGTCGCCCACACCCTTCGTGGTGGCGATGGCGGTGGTTCATCACCTGGGCCGCAGATCCGCGACCCATCGAATTCGTAAAGGAGGACGAGGATGCGATTCAGACGTCCACGGGTGCGCTATAGCGACACTCCTCAACCTGTCACCCCTTACCAGGCCGCGGCACAGGCCTGGGACCTGCGCATGGGCAGCAGCCTGGCGCAGGCACGCAACTGGCGACTGGTGGCTTTCGGTTGCCTGGGCCTGGCGCTGCTGATGGCTGGCGGACTGGTCTGGCGTTCGGCGCAGTCGACGGTGACGCCCTACGTGGTGGAGGTCGACAACCTCGGCCAGGTGCGCGCCGTCGGCGAAGCCGCCAGTCCCTACCAGCCCCAGGATGCACAAATTGCTCACCACCTGGCGCGCTTTATCGATCTGGTGCGTTCGCTCTCGATCGATCCGGTGGTGGTGCGGCAGAACTGGCTGGAGGCCTATCACTCCACCACCGACCGCGGCGCGGCCACCCTCAACGACTATGCCCGCGCCAACGATCCCTTTACCCGGGTCGGCAAGGAGTCGGTATCGGTGGAGGTCACCAGCGTGGTGCGTGCCAGCGACAGCTCGTTCCAGGTGCGCTGGATCGAACGTCGCTTCGTGAATGGTTCAGCCGCCGGCCTGGAGCGCTGGACCGCAGTGATCTCGCTGGTAGTGCAACCGCCACGCACCGAGGAAAAGCTGCGCCGCAACCCGCTCGGCATCTACGTCAACGGCCTGTCCTGGAGCCGTGAGCTGGACACTACGGAAGGAGCCAAGAAACCATGAAAACCTCCTTGAACCTCTTAATCTGCCCTCTGCTGCTGAGCGTGCTGGCCGGCTGCGCCAGCCAGCAGCCGCCAGTGATCGCACTGGATGAACCGGTAGAAGCGCAGCGCATGCCGGAGCCGCCCAAGCCCATCGAGGTAGTGGAAGTACCCAAGCCCCTGGCCCTGCCCGACCAGCTCAAGCCACTGCCGGAAACTCAGCGTAGCAAGCCGGCCAAGGAACCGGCCGATGAACGCGTGCGGGTCTCGCGCGCCAATCGCGACGCTCGAGTCGCGCCGAGCCGCGAGGGCTATATCAACGCCATCCAGGTTTGGCCCTACTCCGATGGCGCGCTGTACCAGGTGTATGCCAGCCCGGGCCGAGTCACAACGATCAACCTGCAGCCCGGCGAAGAGTTGATCACCGTGGCCGCTGGCGACACCGTGCGCTGGATCGTCGGCGACACCACCAGCGGAAGCGGAGGCGAGCTACGCACCAGCGTGCTGATCAAGCCGACGCGGGTCGACCTCAAGACCAACCTGGTGATCACCACCACGCGCCGCACCTACCTGATCGAGCTGAGTTCCACCGAGCAGGCTTGGATGGCGTCGGTGTCCTGGGACTATCCGAAGGATCGTATGCTCGCCCTGCAACGCCGCGCCAGTGAAGCCCAGGCTGCGGCGCCAGTGGATGCCGGCCTGGCGCTGGAGCAGCTGCGCTTTCGTTATGCAATCAGCGGCAGCAATCCGCCCTGGAAACCGCTGCGCGCCTTCGATGACGGCCGTAAGGTGTATATCCAGTTCCCCGCCGGTATAGCCCGGGGCGAGCTACCGCCGCTGTTCGTAATTGGCCCCGAAGGTGACGGGCAACTGGTCAACTATCGTTTCCGCGCGCCCTACTACATCGTCGACCGCCTGTTCGGCGCAGCCGAGCTGCGCCTGGGCGCCGACAAGGGTGACGTGGTGCGGATCGAGCGCACCGACGGCGTGGCACGGAGGCCATGAGCATGACGGCCAAGAACGAAAACCAAGCCGCAGCAACCTCGCTACCGCCCAAGGAGGCGCCGGAGTCGCTGGAGCTGCGCGCCAAGCCTCGCCCAGTCACCCGCCTCAATCCGCGCATGCTGGCGGTAGTGGTCGGCGGCCTGTCGGCTGCGGTACTCGGAGCCATGCTGTGGTCGCTGCAACCGCAGCAGCGCCGCCAGGGCGCCGAGCAGAACGAGCTATACAACGTCGACCGCGTGGCGCGCTCCGAGGGGCTGGAACAGTTGCCGACAGACTACTCGGAGTTGCCGCCTCCCACTGCACCCGAGGTGCCGCAACTGGGCCCACCGCTGCCCGGCGATCTGGGCGGGCCAATCCTCAGGGCGGAGCAGCAGGCGCAAAGCTATGGACATGGGCCAGATGCCGCCGAAGCAGAGCGCCTGGCCCTGCTCAAGGAAGCTGAGGAAGCAGCGCAGTCCTCGGTGTTTTTCCAGACCAGCAGCGCGCGGAAATCGAATATCGCATCTGGTGGTGGCGCTCAACTCGATCCCCCGGCTCTGGGTATGGCTTCGTCAGGCGCAGTAGCCGCCGCAGGAACACCAACGCAGCAGGAGCAGAACGAGGCGTTTCTCAGTAAATCCGTAGATGCACAAATCCGTAATTCAGGATTGCTGCAGATGCCTGAGTCGCCTTACCAGGTGATGGCCGGCACTATCATCGCAGCGGCGCTGGTCACCGGGATCAAGTCGGATCTACCCGGCGACGTGATCGCCACGGTGACCGAGCCGGTCTATGACAGCGCCACCGGTGAACACGTGCTGATCCCCCAAGGTGCCCGCCTGCTCGGTCGCTACAACAGCCAGGTGAACTACGGGCAGAGCCGCGTGCAGGTGGTGTGGCAGCGAGTGATCCTGCCGGACACCTCGTCCTTCCAACTCGACAACCTGGTCGGAACCGATGCGGCCGGCTATGCCGGTCTCGAGGATGGCGTCGACTGGCACTGGGATCGGATCGTCGCCGGCGCGGCCATGACCAGCCTACTGGGCATCGGTGCCGAGCTGGCGGCACCGGCCAACCGCACCGACGGCGACCGCGTCATCATCGCCGGACGCGACAGCCTGCAGGACACAGTGAATCACGTCGGCCAGGAGGTCACCCGCCGCAACCTCGATATCCAGCCCACGCTAACCCAGCGCCCAGGCCTGCCCCTGCGCGTAATCGTCAACCGCGACCTGGTGCTGCGCCCCTACCACCCCGTCACAGCTCAACAAAGGAGCCCGCAATGAGCACGACCAAGCTGCGTCTCGGCCCGCTGCCGAAAACCGAGAACACAAAGCTTACCTTCACCTGCCCGGCCAGCCTGAAGGTTGACCTCGAGCGCTACGCGGCACTGCACTCACAGACCTACGGTGAAGAGGTCGACGCCCTGACGCTCATCCCGCACATGCTGGAAGCCTTCATGGCGAGGGATCGGGTGTTCAAGAGGGCTAATGCCGGAGTCCAGGAAGGTGGTTAATTGTCGTAATGTCAGAAACAAATATATACTTCTGACATATCAGCTGCGACACCTGTTGAGGCAACCGTCGTGAAGACCCTACCCGAGACAATTCTTGAACAAAGCCGGCAACTCCCTGAAGGCGGCGTGCTTGCGCCCAAGGACTTCATCCACCTGGGCAGCCGCGCGGCAGTAGACCAAGCCTTATCTCGCCTGGCCAAGGCCGGGAAACTGATACGCGTGGCTCGCGGCACCTATGCCGCTCCTATCACCAGTCGTTTCGGCACGCGCCCGCCTGCGCCAGAGAAAGTGATCAAGGCAATCGCCGAGCAACGTGGTGAGACACTGGTACCGCATGGGGCGCGAGCCGCCAACGCCCTCGGACTTACTCAGCAGGTTCCGATCAAGGAAGCCTTCCTGACCACTGGGCGATCCCGCACGATGAAGCTCGGCAAGACAGAAGTGCTCATACAGCACGTGCCTCGCTGGGTACTAGCACTCGGGTCAACACTGGCTGGCGAAGCAGTCCGCGCCCTTGCCTGGCTAGGCCAGGCACATGTGAGCGAGGCAGTAGGCAAACTTCATGGCATTCTTCCAGAGTCAGAGTGGAACTCGCTGCTCGCGAGCCGCACCCTCCTGCCTAGCTGGATGGCACAGGCCATCGGTCGAGAGAACGCACATGCCTGAACAGTTCTTCGATCTTTCGAAGCAAGATCAGCTTGAGGCACTTCAGTTCGCCGCTGCCCAGATTGGACGCCCTGCTCACCTGCTGGAAAAGGACTTGTGGGTGGTCTGGGTGTTACGAGCACTATTCACAGCGGACATCGGACAGAGCCTGACCTTCAAGGGCGGCACCTCCTTGTCGAAGGCATACAAAGTCATCGACAGGTTTTCGGAGGACATTGACCTGACCTACGACATCCGCGAGTTGATCCCCGAGCTCACAGGGCACTCAGATCTTCCCTCCTCGAGGAGCGAAGCACGGCGCTGGAGCAGCAAGGTTCGTGAGCGCTTACCGGGCTGGATCCAACAGACGATCCAATCCGCCCTGCAATCCTCACTCGAACGGGAGCAATTGGATGCGGAGTTGGAGATAGGTGGCGAGAGGCTTTTCCTCCGCTACCCTGCAATGGTCAACGGAACCGGTTATATCCCACCCGTCGTCACTTTGGAGTTCGGAGCCCGCTCCACTGGAGAACCCCATGCACCTCAGCATGTGAGGTGCGACATGGCTGACGCCGTTGAGGGAGTGTCTTTTCCTGAGGCCGATCCCATTGTCATGGATATCGCACGAACGTTTTGGGAGAAAGCCACCGCTGCTCATGTCTACTGCGCACAACAGCAGATCAGAAGCGAACGATTCGCCAGGCACTGGCACGACCTTGCCGCAATAGCACGCACCGAATACTTCGACGTGATCGCTGTTGATCGAGAGGTCGCCCACACAGTTGCGAATCACAAAAGCTGGTTCTTCCAGGAAAAGTCCATAGACGGCTCAGTAGTTGATTACCATGCGGCTGCACGAGGGCACATCCAAATCGTCCCTGATGGCGCAGCCCGCGAAGCACTAGAGCAAGATTACTCGATGATGCTCGACGACGGCGTCATGATTGGGAACGCACGAGCATTCGATGATCTCATGCAAGAGTGCGCGATAATCCAAGACCGGCTTAATGCTCAGTCCAATTAGACAGAGGACGATCCTGTAGCAAGCCAAACATTGAATGGATTTCATGCCATCGGCGATCATCGTAGAATGGATTTATAGTTAATTCCTAAATCAACCACATGAGAGGAATGTATAGAATGTCGAAGCTTGCTGAATTTCGCGCACTTGAACAGCAACTGGCTGCTCAACTGGCAGAGCTGGAAGCTCTCAAGAAGAACGATGGCCTGAAAAAAGAAATGGAATTCGAGGAAAAGCTGCGCACTCTGATGTCGGAGTACGACAAAGGTCTGCGTGACATCATCGCCATCCTCGACCCGCAAACTAAAGCCGGCAAGCTCAGCAATCAAAATTTCGGTTCGCACCGCCCCCGCCAAGTAAAACGCTACAAGAATCCTAAGACCGGCGAAGTTGTTGAAACCAAAGGAGGCAACCACAAAGTCTTGAAAGCCTGGAAAGAAGAGTTCGGCGCCAAGGTCGTCGAAAGCTGGCTGCAGTAACAATTCACCAAACTGCGGGCGTCGCATAACTAACGGCGCCCACACTCCATGAATCATCCACCCTCCCGCGCCCCTCTATGACTGAGCTGGTTGGCCACCGAACCTAGCTCCAGTACGCTGAACTCACTGGAATGGCACTATGGCATGGAGCAATGAAGACATTATTTTTGTTGATGGCGCAGTACGATGGGAAAGCAATAATCCCGCTGGATCGAGTTTGCCAGGACTACTTCTCGCATCTCAGCCCCGAAATGTTCCAACGCAAGGTACTGAGCGGTGCGCTAAAGATCCCCATTGTACGCCTCGAACCGAGCCAGAAAGCCGCCAAGGGAATACACCTTGAGGACCTGGCGGCTTATCTCGATATCCAGCGCGCAGAAGCAATCAGAGAGAGCGATCAGCTTAGCGGCGCCCTCCGCGTCGGGAGAGGCCGTTAAGAGTACGATCTCCATATCCGACACCCGACGCCAATAGCAGCGGCAGCCAGTCCCACCCAACATAAGGGTCGCCAAGCCCATTCAGATGGGTATAGCGCCGCAATGAGTTCCAATCTCTGTGACCGGAAACACTTGCCACACGGGGAATGTCCCACCCCATTTCGAATAGCCGGCTAACTCCGTCGTGGCGAAGATCATGGAAGTGCAGATCCGCGACACCTGCACGCTCGCAGGCTCGTGCCCATGCAGTGGACACCGACTCACTGTTGTAGGGAAAAATTTCCTCGCATGTGCGCGGCATGCTCTTCACAATCGCCCAGGCCTCATCCGGCAGATAACACCACACGTTGTTGCCAATCTTATCGCCCGGATTCTTCATATCCCGCACCATCACCATCTGCCGCGACTCGTCCAGGTCATCCCAGCGGATACGGCAAATCTCGTCCTGTCGGCGCGTTGAAAAGATCGCGAAGCCCGAAACTTTCAGCATGTTGATGGAGGTAGGTCGACTTGCCAGAATCTTCTGGAACTCCATGAAAACTAAGTCGAGCTCCTTTAACGAAGGTCGGCGATCTCGCTCACGACTCTTAAGCTTATAACCTAGCTTGGCTAACACTTTCCGCGCATCCGCCATGGCGTGCGGGTCGACATCACACCCCCAAGCAGGGCGAGCAACAGACAGCACCGCACCTAGATGAGCGAGATCATTACCAGCCGTTTGCGGCTGAACCCCGCCCCCTTCGGCACTCATACGCCAGATAGCGTAATCAACCAGCACCTGCGCATTGACCTTACGATCTTCGCACTCACCCAGATAGCTCTTGGCAATAGCTTCCAGCGTCGCCTTCTTGGTCTTACCCATCGGCCGAGCTCTACCGTACTCCTCCAGATAGGTCTCAATCATCGAAGCAACGGTTGTTCCGGAGCGATTTGCCCGCTCGATGGCACCTGGCTCACTCAGCTCCGTCTCTCGTCGCTTAGCCCAAGCTTGTGCAGCCTGTTTGCGGGTGAATGTCTGGCTCTCTTGGTAGACTTGCACCCCATTCTTCTTGATGCGGATTTGCACGGTGTAGCGGAGCGATCCGTCCGCACTCTTTCGGGCTCGGATGGTTGCCAAGGCAGTCCCTCCTGACTGGTGGTACAAGAAGTTTTTCAGGTGGTACATTTTACCATCTGCTTTAGAAAAATGCCTGAAAACCCCTGAAAACACGTTGAGAACGCGACACGCGAAATGCCTCTAGAGTCAGCTTCAAAACCAGACACCACGCGCTCCACCCTGTCCCGCCGCTTCTCCGTGGCACCGATGATGGATTGGACGGACCGTCACTGCCGCTACTTCCTGCGCCAGTTGTCGCGCCATGCCCTGCTCTATACCGAGATGGTCACCACCGGCGCGCTGATCCACGGCGACCGTGAGCGATTCTTGCGTTACAGCGAGTGCGAACACCCCATCGCCCTGCAACTCGGTGGCAGCAACCCGCAGGACCTGGCGACCTGCGCAAAGATGGCCGAAGCACAGGGCTATGATGAAGTGAACCTGAACGTTGGCTGCCCCAGCGACCGGGTGCAGAACAACATGATCGGCGCCTGCCTGATGGGCCATCCAGCGCTGGTGGCCGACTGCGTGAAGGCCATGCAGGACGCCGCGAGCATCCCGGTGACGGTCAAGCACCGCATCGGCATCAACGGTCGTGACAGCTATGCCGAGCTGTGCGATTTCGTCGGCCAGGTGCGCGATGCCGGCTGCCGCAGCTTCACCGTGCACGCGCGTATCGCCATCCTCGAAGGCTTGTCGCCGAAGGAAAACCGCGAGATTCCACCGCTGCGCTACGACATCGCCGCCCAGCTCAAGCAGGATTTTCCAGATCTGGAGATCATCCTCAACGGCGGCATCAAGACCCTGGAGGAATGCGAGCAGCACCTGCAGACCTTCGACGGTGTGATGCTCGGCCGCGAGGCCTATCACAACCCCTATCTGCTGGCACAGGTGGATAGCCGCCTGTTCGGCGCCGAAGACGCAGGCATCACCCGCATGGATGCCCTGCTCGCACTCAAGCCCTACGTCGAGCAGCATCTGCGCGACGGTGGCACCCTGCACCACATCAGCCGCCACGTGCTTGGCCTGGCTCAGGGCTTCCCCGGTGCGCGGCGTTTCCGCCAACTGCTGTCGGTGGACATCCACAAGGTGAAGGATCCGCTGGCGCTGCTGGATCAGGCCGCCGAACTGCTGCGCGGGCACTGATCCGGCATTGCCAGGCGATAGCGGCTGCGCCCTGTCGCCTGCACCAGCCCGTTTCCTGCCAGGCGCTGCAGCACCTGACGCACGCTGACCAGCGACAGCGGCTCACCCGCCTCACTCAATTGCTGGTGCAACTCCCGGACGGAGACGCCCTGCTCTTCATCCGCACGGCACAGCGCCTCCACCACCTTGAGTCTGGGCATGCTGAAGCGCAGGCCAACTGCCTGCAGCCACTCGCGGCACTGACGGGTATCCGGCTCGCCAGGGACTGAACGAGAAGACGGGGTTTGGGTCGACATATTCGGGCTCCCTGCTGGCTCGTTTGAAATCGGACTCCACCGACTTCGGTACGTTCTGACGCACTGTCATGGATAAAGACGAACGAGCCGGCCAAAAGCGCATACCAAGAAGGTAAGTTTTGTCAGTGGCCAGACCGTTGAGCCTGTAAGGCGCCTCGGGTAAGGTCATGCCATCTGCAACGACAAGGCCTCGTCATGACCTCCAAGCTGGAACAACTCAAGCAGTTCACTACCGTAGTCGCCGACACCGGTGACCTCGACGCCATCGCTCGCCTGCAACCGGTGGATGCCACCACCAACCCCTCGCTGCTGCTCAAGGCTGCTGCCCTGCCCCGTTATGCGGATCTGCTGAATCAGGCAGTGGCCGCTGGCAAGGGTGACCTGGGCATGGCCTGCGACCAGTTCGCGGTTGCCGTCGGCCAGGAAATCCTCAAGGTCATTCCCGGGCGCATTTCCACCGAGGTCGACGCGCGCCTGTCGTTCGACACCGAGGCGACCCTGCGCCGCGCCGAGCGCCTGATCGGCCTTTACGAAAAAGCCGGTATCGGCCGCGAACGCGTACTGATCAAGATCGCCTCCACCTGGGAAGGCATCCGCGCCGCCGAACAGCTGGAAAAAGCCGGCGTGCAGACCAACCTGACCCTGCTGTTCGCCTTCGCCCAGGCACAGGCCTGTGCCGACGCCGGCGTATTTCTCATTTCGCCGTTCGTGGGGCGCATCTACGACTGGTACAAGAAGGCCGAAGGTCGTGACTTCGCGGGTAGTGAAGATCCGGGCGTGCAGTCGGTCGCGCGCATCTACGACTACTACAAGGCCAACGGCTACGACACCGTGGTGATGGGCGCCAGCTTCCGCAACCTTGGCCAGATCGAAGCACTGGCGGGCTGTGATCGCCTGACCATCAGCCCGGAACTGCTACAGAAACTGGCCGAGGACGATGGTCAGCTGAGTCGCCAGCTCGCGCCTGGCGCAACCGGTGAGCCTCGCCAGAGCCTGGATGAAGCGGCCTTCCGCTGGGCCCTGAACGAGGATGCCATGGCCACCGAGAAACTGGCCGAAGGCATTCGCCTGTTCGCCCGCGATCAGGAAAAACTCGAAGCGTTGCTGGCCGCCAAGGCCTGAACGAAAAAGGGGCGCCAGCCAAGCTGACGCCCCTTTTCTATACGGCGAGATCAATACCCGGGCAGAGCGCACCCTGCAGAAAGCGGGAGATCAGTGCCGCTCGAGTGCGTTGACCAAATCGTGAAAGGCCTCGCGATTGGAGTCGTTGAGCCCCATCAGAATACGGTGCGCTTCGAGCACCTTGGCCTTCACCACTTCTTCGGACTGATCCTGCGAAGGCAGGTCATCCAGACAGTCCGGACAAGGAATCGGCCGGTCGACGATGTTGAACACCTGATCGAAACCCATGGACTCCAGCAAACGGGTGATGTCGTCGTGAGTAGTGACAACGGTCGGCAACAGACCAACCTTTTGCCGCGACAAAATGGACAATTTCGCCAGCAGACCAAGGGTGGTGCTATCGATACTGCGCGTTTCGGTCAGATCGATGACGATCGCCGAAAAATTCAACGCGGTGAAAATCTTTTCAATCGTGGCATCCAGTGCTGAACACAGCGTCAGACGGACTTCACCGACAAACTTGAGGACGAATGTTCCATCCTGCTCGGCGAATTGGATGCGACCGGGGCTTATCCCAGGATTCATGCAAGGTTCCTGCTCAACACCAGCAAGGCGATATCATCCGGCATCTCGCCAAGATTGGCCAGACCGAGAACTTGACGCAAACCACCGAGCGTACCGCCGGCCTGGCTAACCAGTTGTGGCAGCGCCAATTCCTTCTCTTTCAGCGTGTCACCCGGCAACAGGTCGAGAATACCGTCGGACAGCAGGGTCAGGCTGAAAGACTCCGGCAGCTTCATCACCAGGTCACCGTATTCGGCCTCCTGGAACAGGCCGACCGGCAGGCCGCGTCCTTCCAGGTAGCGCGCCTGGCCATTCTCGAACAACACCGGCAGAGGCAGATGCCCGCCAATGCTGTAGGTGAGCATGCCACTCTCCTCGTCGATCACACCGCCGAGCATGGTCACGTGCTTACCCAGCTTGCAGTTGATCAACCCGCGGTTGATATGGCCGAGCACATCGGAAGGCTTGAACTCCGGCAGGGTACCGCCACGACGCCACTCGTAAAGCAGTCGTGTGGTCATGAACTTGAGCAGTACGGTGACGAATGCCGAGGACGCCCCGTGGCCGGAAACGTCGGCCAGATAAAAGCCGATACGGCGCTCGTCGATACGGAAGTAGTCGACGAAGTCACCCGACAGGTACAGCGAAGGGATGATCTGGTGCGCGAAGTTGAGGCCATCGGCCTGCCAGGGCGTCACCGGCAGCATGTTCATCTGCACCTGGCGCCCCGCGTTCTGGTCTTCCTGCAAAAGGTGCAGACTGGCCTGCAGCTCGCGGTTGGCTGCCTCCAGTTTCTCGCGATAACGCTGGTTCTCGACCCGCAGGCGCGAACGATCCAGGGCACGGCGCACCGAGTGCTCCAGCACGGCAAGGTCTTCGAGGGGTTTGATCAGGTAGTCGGCAGCGCCCAGACGCAGGGCTTCGACGGCGTCGTTCATCACGCCAGCGCCGGAAACGACGATTACCGGCACTTCGACGCCCAGCGCATTGATACGACGGATCAATTCAAGACCATCGACCTGCGGCATGCGCAGGTCGCAGATCATCAGGTCGGGGCCTTCCTGCTGGAACACTTCCAGCCCCTGCAAACCGTTGTTGGCCTGCAACACCTTGAAGCCGCTGTCCTCGAGGTAGGCCGCGAGGCTTGCACGTACGACATCGTCGTCGTCAATGATCAGCAGAGTGGCACTGGTTTTGTGCATGGGGTATCCAGGCAAACTGCGCCAGGGCAATTTTTGGTCACTGCCCGTAGCGCGGCGCCGCATCAGTGGCGCCAGGGCGATTTCAAGGGGCAGACGGTACTCCCATCTGCCGGCCGATTCAAGCCGGGACCGGTCGTCGTTCGGCGGCTTTACAGGTCAAATCGGCGGGAGTTATAAGAGCCACGGGAGAGCTCATAAGAAGAGGACAGGGTCCATGAGTCAGAATGATCGAGCGTACAGCGAGAAACGCGACTACATCCGCATGCGACTGGAAGCAGCAGTCGTCCTCCATCATGCTGGCCGGGAAATCCCTGCACTGTGCCTGGATCTTTCCAGTACCGGCATGCAAATCGAGGCTGAGGTCGCGCTGAGCATGGGCGACAAGGTCAAGGTGCACATTCCCTCGGAGCATAGCGAACTGGCGGGTCTCGATGCTCATGCCGAGGTAGTTCGGGTCAGTGACATGGGCGATGGCCGCCAATCGCTGGGCCTGGCAATCATGTCGATGAGCTGAAATCTGTATTTACGAAAAAGGCGGCCCAAGGGCCGCCTTTTTCGCATCTGCACGGGCTTAAAAGTCGTCTTCGACCTGCCCGTCCTTGACCTTGAATTCACGGCTCTGCAGGTAGGCGTTGCGGATGAAGATGTACTTGTCACCGCTGACCAGGCGTTCTGCCTGCAGCAGGTTGGCGCGCGTGTCGACCACCTGTACGCCACGGGTGACATTGCGGGTCGGTACATGATCGATGTACGGATAGGGGGTCAGGAAGCTGTCCGGCACGCGACCGCTGGCATCGCGTACGCTGCTCGGGCCGAGGAACGGAATGACCAGGTAAGGCCCGCTGTCGAGCCCCCAGACGCCGAGGGTCTGGCCGAAATCTTCGTCGTTCTTGCGCAGGCCCATGTGCTTGGCCACGTCGAAGAAGCCCAGCAGGCCGAAGGTGGTGTTGAAGATCAGGCGGCCGGTATCGACACCGGCGTTGTGCAGCTTGCCCTGCAGCAGGTTGTTGGCCAGGTTGCCAACGTCGCCAATATTGCCGAAAACGTTGTGCACGCCATCTTCGAGAAACTGCGGCGTGACTGCCCGGTAGCCCTGCGCGATCGGCTTCAGCGCATAGGTGTCGACGGTATCGTTGAAGCGGAAGATCGGGCGATTGAAACCTTCCCAAGGGTCTTCTTCCGAAGCGGCCTGACTCATTGCAGGCAGCAGGCTCAAGCCAACGAGGGCCATCAGGCCGCCCAGGCGCGCGATCCAGCGAGCACCGATCACATGCATTTGAAATCTCTCCTTGAGGGAATAATGTGGCCACCGCCAATGGGCCGCAGGCCGCGTAGTATAAAGCCAGGAGCCCTGATTGGGCAGCATAGCGAAGAAAAGCGATGACCGACGAAACCTTGCTGCACACCGCACACATCCCCGTACGCTGGGGCGACATGGACAGCTACGGGCACGTCAACAACATCATCTACATGCAATACCTGGAAGAGGCGCGTGTCGCCTGGTTCGAACTGGCCGGCGTGGCGATGAGCAACGTGCCATTCGGCCCGGTGGTGCTGCAGACCCAGCACACCTATCTCAAGCCGGTGGTGCACCCTGCCACCGTAGTGGTCGAGTTGCGCGCCGGCGCAGTCGGACGCAGCAGCCTGGTGATAGAACACCGGCTGATGACCGTGGAAGAACCGCAGACGCTCTACGGTGAGGGTTATTGCAAGCTGGTGTGGATCGATCATGCCAAAGGTAATTCCGTGGCCCTGCCCGAGCACGTGCGGGCGCTCTTCGGCGTAACCTGACGGTCATCTTTCGGTCATCCGCGGGCGCTAGATTGATCAGGGCCAATGCCACGGATGATCCCATGCCCTCCCCCTGCACCGCCCTGATCTTTCAACTGTCCGGCTGCCTGGTCGACTTCGGTGCCCGTACCCTGCCCGTCGCGCTGCAGCGACTCCATCCCAGCGGCGCCAGCCCTGCCGTGGCGGGTACAGTCCTGCAGGCACTGGATACCTGGCTGGGCCAGGCGGCAACCACAGCGCAACAGCAGGCGTTGCAGCAGGCACTCAGCGAAGTGGCCAGCGAGCATGCCGAGCTGACCCCCGGCGCCGCACAGCTGCTGCAAACCCTGCACGCCCAAGGCACACCTTGCGCCTGGCTCGACGACCTGCCAGCCGACGCCAGCCTGCGCCTGGCCGAGGCGCTGCCAGTGCCTGTCGAAGCCGTGCTGGCGCGTCAGAACAGACCCTGGCCTGCACCCGACAGCTGCTGGCAGGCATTGAGCCAGATGGGTGTCGAGCGCCTGGAAGGTTGCATTGTCGTCAGCGGCAACCCCCTGCTGCTGCAAGCCGGGCTCAATGCCGGCTGCTGGACCATAGGCCTGGCTGCCTGCGGGCCGCTGTGCGGTCATGCGCCAGCGGATTGGCAGGCGCTCGGCACAAGCGATCAGGAACGCCTGCGCGCCGAAGCTACGCTGCAGCTCTACCGCCTGGGCGTGCATTCGGTGGTCGATCATCTGGGCGAGATCGAAGCCAGTCTGGAAGATATCGGCCTGCGCCGCAGCAAGGGCGAAAAGCCCTGAGCCCTTGATTCGGATCAGGCAAAGCCCGCGCGCTTGGATTAACCTTCAGGTACGGGCTGAAAACTTCCGGCAATGCTGGAGGTCCATGTCTATGCCGATTCGACAAGGAGAGAACTCTATGCCAGCAAGCGATCTGCAGCAGCAACTGGAAGCGCTCCAGCAACACCTGGCTCAGGACACGCCGCTGACCGAGGAAGAACGCGCATCGCTTTACCTGCTGACCCAGGAAATCGAGGTGCAACTGGCGCGCGAAGCCGCGTCAGCGCCCGACGCCACGCTGGTCGATGGCGTCAATCTGGCGGTGGAGCGCTTCGAGGCCAGCCACCCCACCCTCGCCGGCACCCTGCGCAACATCATGCAAAGCCTGGCCAACATGGGCATCTGAACGCCCTGCAGCGACTCAAGAAAATGCCGCCATCGGGCGGCATTTTTCATGGACTACTGACGCGCCAGGCGGGCGTTTTCCGGGGCCAGCGCCTCGGTGCTGCGATAGGGATTGATGTCCAGCCCGCCGCGCCGCACGTAACGCGCATAGACGGTCAAGGACTGCGGCTGCAGCAGGCGCTGCAGATCGAGGAAGATGCGCTCGACGCACTGCTCGTGGAAGTCGGCGTGCTGGCGGAAACTCACCAGATAGGCCAGCAGGCTGGCGTGATCCAGCGCTGCGCCACGGTACTGCACGACCAGGCTGCCCCAGTCCGGCTGGCCGGTGACCGGGCAATTGGACTTGAGCAGGTGGCTGTGCAGGCTCTCCTCAACCACATGGCCGGCATCGCAGCGCAGCAGTTCGGGCTGCGGGTGATCGTATTGGCTGACGCGGATGTCCAGCTCGTCGATGCACTGCCCCGGCAATCTCGCCACCCCCTCTGCCGACACCTCGCTCAGCGAGCGCAGACGCACCGCCACCGGTTTGCCGGCTACCGCCGAGAGATCACGCGCCAGGGTCGCCTGCACCTCGTCCCAGGTGGCGAAAGCCGATTGATTCAGCGAGTTGAGATACAGCTTGAAGGACTTCGACTCGATGATGTTGGGCGAGTCGGCCGGGATGGCGAACTCAGCGATGGCCACCACCGGTTTGCCGGACGGCAGCAGCCAGGACAGCTCGTAGCAATTCCAGTAGTCCACGCCCTGATACGGCAGGCTGGCGCCATCGAGACCCAGCTCCGCCCATTTGGTGGTACGCGAGATGGGGAACAGCAGCTCGGGGCTGTATTCGGCGATGTACTGGCTGGACTTGCCCAGCGGGGAATGTTCGGCGGGGTGCTGCATGGTGCGCAATCCAGGGTGGCGAAAAACCGGGCGAGTTTAACGGGTTGACCGCCCCGCCGCACCCGCCGTCCGAACGCTGAACGGCAATCCGTGGGAGGGGCTTGCGGCTCGGGCATCCTGCTTCGCTCTACCTCCTGCAGTCGTAGCCGCGACTGTCTCAAAAGCTCGCCGCTAAAGCGCCTCCTACAGGATTCATACCGCCACCGGCTCGTCCCCAATCCCACGCAGCGGCGCCCAACGGCGCAGCAGCAGGTACAGGGTCGGAATCACGTAGAGCGTGAAGAAGGTACCGACCAGCAGCCCGCCGACGATCACCAGACCGATCTGCTGGCGGCTTTCGGCGCCGGCGCCCGTGGCAATGGCCAGCGGCAGCGAACCCAGCACCATGGCACCCGTGGTCATCAGGATCGGCCGCAGACGCTGTACCGATGCTTCGATCACCGCCTCGCGCAGCGCCCTGCCCTCACGCAGCAACTGGTTGGCGAACTCGACGATGAGAATGCCGTGCTTGGTGATCAGGCCGATCAGGGTCACCAGGCCGATCTGCGAGTAGATGTTCCAGGTGCCGCCGAACAGCTTCAGCGCCAGCAAGGCACCGGCCATCGACAATGGCACGCTGAACAGGATGATCAGCGGATCGCTGAAGCTCTCGAACTGTGCCGCCAGCACCAGGAAGATGAACGCCAGCGCCAGGGCGAAGATCAGCGCGATGCCCGAGCTGGATTCCTTGAAATCGCGCGAAGTACCGGTGTAGTCATACTGCGTCTCGGGCGGGAACACCTCGCGGGCGGCGCCTTCCAGATGATTGAGCGCTTCGCCCAGGGTGTAACCGGTGCCGACGTTGGCGCTGATGGTCACCGCGCGCAACTGGTTGAAGTGGTTGAGCTCGCGCGGCGCCACCGTCTCGCGCACCTCGATCAGGTTGGACAGCTGCACCATGCCGCCGTCGCGGTCACGCACGTAGACGCGATCCAGATCCTGCGGATTGCTGCGGTCGATGTCCGCCAGTTGCACCAGCACGTCGTACTGCTCGCCGTTCTGCTTGAAGCGCGTCACCTGACGGCTGCCGAACAGGCTTTCCAGGCTGCGGCCGATCAGCGACACGTCGGTACCGACCGCCACGGCCTGCTCGCGGTTGACGGCGATCTTGAGCTGCGGCGAGTTGAGCTTGAGGTCACTGTCGAGCCCTTCCAGCCCCGGATAATCGCGCATGCGTTCCATCAACTGGTCGACATACCCCTGTAGCTCGGCATATTCCATCGAGGAGCGGATGACGAAGTTGATCGGCTGGTTGCGCGCACTCTGCCCCAGTGGCGGACGGTTGACCGGGGTGACGCGCATGCCGGCGATGTCCTGCAGCTTGGGCAGCAATTGGTTGCGGATCTCGAACTGGCTACGGCTTCGCTCGGCCCAATCCTCCAGCTTCATGAAGGAGATGCCCTGGGCCACGGTCGGGAAACCGGCCACCACCAAATAGCGGTTGGTCTCGGGGATGCTGGCATAGGCCGCCTCCACTTCGCGGGCATAACGCGCGGTGTAGTCGATGGTGGCGCCATCCGGGCCATTGAACACTCCGACGATGGTGCCGGTGTCCTCGGTCGGTGCCAGCTCGGAACGCAGGCTGCCGAACAGCCAGGCGCACAGCACGAAAGCACCCAGCAGCACGCCGAGCACCAGCGGCCAGGCGCGCAGGGCACGCTCCAGGCTGTGCTTGTAGCTGTAGGTCAGGCCATTGAGGAAGCCTTCGATCAGGTTGTACACGCGGCCATGACGCTGCCCGTGCTGATGTGGCTTGAGCATCACCGCACACATCATCGGCGTCAGCGTCAGGGCGACGAAGCCGGACACCAGCACCGAGCCGGCCAGGGTCCAGGCGAACTCGGTGAACAGCTTGCCGGTGGTGCCCTGCATGAAGCCGATGGGCGCGAATACCGCGGCCAGGGTCAGGGTCATGGCGATCACCGCGAAGGCGATCTCGCGGCTGCCCGTGAAGGCTGCCTGCATGGGTTTCATCCCCGCCTCGATATGGCGGTGAATGTTCTCCAGCATGACGATGGCGTCGTCCACCACCAGGCCGATGGCCAGAACCATGGCCAGCAGCGTCAGGGTGTTGATGGAAAAGCCCATCAGCGACATCAGGGCGAAGGCGCCGATCAGCGACACCGGAATGGTCACCAGCGGGATCAGCGTGGCACGCAGCGAACGCAGGAAGATGAAGATGATCAGGATGACCAGCGCCACCGCCTCCCAGATGGTGGTGAAGACGTTGTCGATGGACTCGCGAATGAACTGCGAGTTGTCGTTGGCCACGGTCATCTTCATGCCGTCGGGTAACAGCGCCTTGACGTCAGGCCAGGCGGCCTGGAGCCCGTCGGAAATATCCAGCGGGTTGGCTGTGGCCTGCTTGACCAGACCCAGGGTCACCGCTGGCAGACCATTGAAACGCACTACGCTGCGCTCGTCACGCGGCCCCACTTCGGCGCGGCCGACATCGGACAGGCGCAACAGATAGCCTTGCGAATCGTCGAGAATCAGCTCGTTGAACTGCTCCGGCGTACGCAGATCGGTTTCCGAGAGCACGCTGAACTCGCGCTCGCGCGACTCGATGCGACCCGCCGGAATCTCCACGTTCTGCCGGCGCAGGGCGTCCTCCACGTCCTGCACGGTGAGGTTGTGCGCGGCAAGCTTCTCGGGGTCGAGCCAGATGCGCATGGAAAAGGTACGCGCACCCCGCACCTGCACTTCGGACACACCGGGAATGGTCTGCAGACGATCCTTGATCACCCGCTCCAGCAGGTCGGTAATCTCCATGGCGCTGTGCTGCTGGCTGTGGAAGGCGATCCACACCACCGGCTGGGCATCGGCCTCGACCTTCTGCACGATGGGCTCGTCGACCTCGTCCGGCAGCAGGCTGCGGACCCGCCCCAGGCGGTCACGCACATCGTTGGCCGCTTCATCGGCGCTGCGTCCGAGGCGAAACTGCGCGGTGATCTGGGTGTTTTCCGCGCGACTGATGGAGGTGACGAAATCCAGCCCTTCGATGCCGGACAGCACGTCCTCCACCGGCTGCGCCACCTGCGACTCCATGATCTCCGGGCTGGCACCGGGATAGGTGACCTGCACGGTGACGATGGGCACATCGATATTGGGGTACTCGCGCACGTTGAGACGGTCGTAAGCCATCAGCCCCAGCAGCACCACGATCAGCGACAGAACGGTGGCGAATACCGGCCTGCGAATGCAGATATCCGACAGCGTCACGGCTGGCGCTCCCCACTCTTGGTGCGCACCGCCAGCCCCTCACGCACCCGCTGCCAACCGGCGCTGATGATGGTTTCGTCGCCTTGCAGCCCTTCACGTACTTCCACCAGCCCCTCGAAGCGCTTGCCCAGAAGCACCTCACGGCGCTCGACCTTGCCGTCTGCCACCAGATTGACCAGCAGCTTGTCACCCTGGGGCATCACCGCCTCTTCGGGGATCACCAGTGCATTGGGGCGTTCTTCGAGAATCACCGAAACGCGGACGAACTGGCCCGGGCGCAGGCGGCGGTCGGCATTGCCGATGTGCGCGCGGATCGCCTGGCTACGCCCGGCTTCATCGAGGCGCGGATTGATGGCGAAGATGTCGCCACGAAAGCGTTCATCCGGGTAGGTATCGAGGGTGATTTCCACGGTCTGGCCGAGGCGCACCTGAGCCACGGCCTTCTGCGGGATGCGGAAGTCGACCTTCAGTGGGTCGAGCACTTCCAGGTTGACGATGTTCTGCCCGGCACTGAGGTAGTCACCGACGCTGGCCTGGCGCAGGCCGAGCGTGCCGTCATGAGGCGCCTTGATCTGGGTCTTGTCGAGCCGGGCCTGGGCCAGGGCCTGACTGGCGCGTGCGGCCTGCAGCTGGCTCTGCGCTTCATCCAGCGCCTGGGCGTTACTGGCGCCACGCTGGAACAGCATTTGCGCACGCTGGTGGTTCTTCTCGGCCAGATCGAGGTTGGCTCGAGCCTGGGCGAACTCGGCGCGAGCGATCGCATCATCGAGACTGACCAGCAGATCGCCCGCGGTCACCGCCTGGCCTTCGCGAAAATGCAGAGTCGCCAGGCGTCCTTCCACTTCCGGGCGGATCATCACCGACTCGTCGGAACGCAACGAGCCGAAGGTGATCAGCTCGTCGCGCACCTCCATCTGGCGTACCGCCACGACCTCGACCATCGGCCCTTCGGCTGCACTGGCAGGCGGCGCGAATGCACCCAGCAACAACCATGGAAGAGCACGTAACAGCACGGTCATGATCAGCCCCTTTTTCTCGGTAGAGGCGGAGTCTAACCGGCTGCTGCGTTACTGACAGGCGCGCAAGTTATTTCGCTATGTTTTTTCTAGCGCTGCCTGGCGCCGTAGGAGCGGCTTCAGCCGCGAGCGCCAACAGTAGCCCGGATGACGCAAACGTGTAGGCGCGGCCTGCGCTGCGAAAATCGCGGATGAATCCGCTCCCACAAAAGCGCGAGGGTCCGGCGTCACTGGCGCATGCCACGGCCGCTGACCAGCAGGCGGATGCACAGCGTGTAAAGCGCGGCGGTCGCCAGCAGCATGAAAGCGATGGCCACGCCAATGCGAATGTCGGACACCCCGAGAATGCCGTAGCGGAAGGCGTTGACCATATGCAGGATGGGGTTGGCCAGCGACACCGTCTGCCAGAACGGCGGCAACAGGGTGATGGAGTAGAACACCCCGCCGAGGTAGGTCAAAGGTGTCAGTACGAAGGTGGGGATGATGGAAATGTCATCGAAATTGCGCGCATACACCGCGTTGACGAAGCCACCGAGGGAGAAGATGGTCGCCGTCATCAACACCACCAGCACCGTCACGCCCAGATGATGCACCTGCAGGTGAGTGAAGAACAGCGACAGGATGGTGACGATCAGCCCCACTGCCAGCCCGCGCAGCACGCCGCCGACGACGAAGCCGATAAGAATGGTGTGTGGTGAAACCGGCGACACCAGCAGCTCCTCGACGTTGCGCTGGAACTTGCTGCCGAAGAAGCTCGACACCACGTTGCCGTAGCTGTTGGTGATCACCGACATCATGATCAGCCCGGGCACGATGTATTCCATGTAGGTGAAGCCACCCATGTCACCGATCTGCCGGCCGATCAGATTGCCGAAGATGACGAAGTACAGAACCATGGTGATCGCTGGCGGTAACAGGGTCTGCGGCCAGATACGCACGAAACGGCGTACTTCGCGGTGGACGATGGTACGCAGGGCCACCAGATTGGCGGCGAATTCACTGTTCAGGTACGGGGTATTCATTGCGCCACCTTGGCCAGGTTCTTTTCCACCAGGGAGACGAACAGCTCCTCCAGGCGATTGCTCTTGTTGCGCAGGCTCAGCACCTGCACCTGCTGCTGCGCCAGTTGCTGGAACAGCGCGTTGAGGCCCTGGCTCTTCTCCACCTGCACCTCCAGGGTGTGGTGGTCGACCAGGCGCACCGGGTAGCCGACCAGGTTGGGCGCCTCGCTGAAAGAATCCTTGAGGTCGAGCAGGAAGGTCTCGACGTGCAGCTTCTTCAGCAGATCCTTCATGCTGCTCAGCTCGACGATGCGCCCGTGGTCGATGATGCCGATGTTGCGGCACAGCTGCTCGGCCTCTTCCAGGTAGTGAGTGGTGAGGATGATGGTCGTGCCCTGCTTGTTCAGCTCGGTGAGGAAGCTCCACATCGAACGGCGCAGCTCGATGTCCACCCCGGCAGTCGGCTCGTCGAGAATCAGCAGTCGCGGCTGGTGCACCAGGGCGCGGGCGATCATCAGGCGCCGCTTCATGCCGCCGGACAGCTCGCGCGAGGCGACGTCGCGTTTGTCCCACAGGCCGAGCTGGGTCAGGTACTGCTCGGCGCGCTCCTTGGCAATGGAGCGCGGAATGCCGTAATAGCCGGCCTGGGTGACGAGGATGTCGAACACCTTCTCGAACTGGTTGAAGTTGAACTCCTGCGGCACCACGCCCAGGCAACGCTTGAGTGCGTAGGGCTCGCGGTCGAGGTCATGGCCGAACACGCTGACCGTGCCGCCACTCTTGTTCACCAGCGTGGAGAGAATGCCGATGGTGGTGGACTTGCCGGCGCCATTGGGGCCGAGCAAGGCGAAGAAATCACCTTCGGCGACGTCCAGATCGATACCGTGCAGGGCCTGGAAGCCGTTTCCGTAGGTCTTGGTCAACTGGCGGATGGTCAGGGCGGAGCTCATGAAGATGGGGTTTCCCGCGCGAGAGTGAGGTCGTTATAGATGTGGGCGGACACAGTGGATTGCAACCGCGTGTTTCGCCCACTCGTTGCAGGCATGCACCCTACCGACCCGGACACATAGAGAAAAGACCGTCCTGGCGATGTTGATTATCGACTCAGTCGATAACACCCGCCTCACGCTGCATATCGCCACTCAATTGCAGCGCACCCGCCTCGAACAGATGCGGGTAACAGCGCCGCAGATGATCGAAAAACAATCGTTCGGGCAGATCGTCGAACTGGCCGTGGTCATGCAGGTACTCCATGTAACGCTCGCCCTTGTCGTTGTACGGGTGGAAGACGCTGTCATGCATGCCGTCGAACTCCAGTGGCGCCACCTTGAACACCCGGCACAGCGCCTCGTTGAACGCCGGAGTGGCCTTGACCCAGCGCCCATGCAGATACAACTCGGTATAACCATGCATGGCGAACACCTCACTGCGCAGCAGCTCCAGCAGGCGCGGCGTCGACAGGTGATTGCGCACGTCGGCCAGGCCGATCCGCGCGGCAATGCCGCAATGCCGGGCGCACGCGGCGAGCAGATTGGCCTTGGGCACGCAGTAGGACTCCCCTGCCGCCAAGGCGTGGCTGGCCTTCAACGTCTGCGCATCGAGACTGAAGGTATAGGGGTTGTAGCGGATCTCGTCACGCACTGCGCTATAAAGGGCCACGGCCTGACCGAGCGGTTCTGGTGACGCGCCACGCCAACGTTCGGCGAACTCGATTACCGCTGGGTGGTCACTGTCAATGAAGCGGCCGGGACGTAGATAGGTCTGCATGACGGATACTCCTGAAGTTCGCTTCAGTCTAATCCTGCCCATTACGCAACGTTCACGACGATCCGGCCAAGCTCACCGCCCCTGCCGCCAATTAAGGCTATGCTCGGGGCGTTGCCCGTTCGAATCATGGAGGAATGCACATGCTCGTCATCTGGTTGCTGGTTCTGCTGCTCGGGGTCACTTACCTGGCCCACAGCCGCACAGCCGCCCTACCCGCCCTCGGCATCACCGCGGCCTATCTGGTCGCCATGGCATTGTTCAGCCCGGTTCCGGGCTGGTTGCAACTGCTGCTGTGGATCGTCACCGGCGCCGTAGCCGCGTTCATCCTGCTCGGCGATCTGCGCCGACAACTGTTCACCAGCCCACTGTTCGCCTGGTTCCAGCGCGTGCTACCGCCGATGTCGGCCACCGAGCGCGATGCCATCGAAGCCGGCACCGTGTGGTGGGATGGCGAGCTGTTCAGCGGCAAGCCCGACTGGGACAAGCTGCTGGCCTACCCCAAGGCAAAAATGACCGAAGAAGAACAGGCGTTCATCGACGGCCCCACCGAAGAACTCTGCGCCATGGTCAGCGACTGGCAGGTCGGCCAGCAGATGGATCTGCCGGAAAAAGCCTGGGAGCACATCAAGCAGCATGGTTTCTTCGCCCTGATCATTCCCAAGGAATACGGCGGCAAGGGTTTCTCGGCCTACGCCCACTCGCAGGTGGCGATGAAGCTGGCGACCCGCAGCGGCGACCTGGCCTCCACCGTGATGGTGCCCAACTCCCTCGGCCCGGCCGAGCTGCTGCTGCACTACGGCACCGAAGAACAGCGCCAGCATTACCTGCCGCGCCTGGCACGCGGTGAGGACATTCCCTGCTTCGCCCTCACCGGCCCACTGGCGGGCTCCGACGCCGGCGCCATGCCGGACACCGGGATCATCTGCAAGGGCCAGCACAACGGCGAGGAAGTGATCGGCCTGCGCCTGAACTGGGAAAAGCGCTACATCACCCTCGGCCCCGTGGCCACCCTGCTCGGCCTGGCCTTCAAGGCCTACGACCCGGATCACCTGCTGGGCGACCAGGAAGACCTCGGCATCAGCCTGGCGCTGATCCCCACCGACACCCCCGGCGTGGAGATCGGCCGTCGCCACCTGCCGCTGGGCGCCGCCTTCATGAACGGCCCGAACTCGGGCAAGGACGTGTTCATTCCGCTGGATTACCTGATCGGTGGCCAGGAGTACCTCGGCAAGGGCTGGATGATGCTGATGAACTGCCTGTCGGTCGGGCGCTCCATCTCCCTGCCGGCAGTCGGCACCGGCGCCGCCAAGTTCACCAGCCTGGCCACCGGCCAATACGCCCAGCTGCGTGAGCAGTTCAACGTGCCGCTGGCAGCATTCGAAGGTATCCAGGAGGCGCTCGCGCGCATCGGCGGCAATGCCTGGCTGATGGACAGCGCGCGCATCCTCACCGCCAACGCCGTCGACCTGGGCGAGAAGCCCTCGGTGCTGTCGGCAATCCTCAAGTACCACCTAACCGAGCGCGGCCGCGAGTGCATCAGCCACGCCATGGACGTGCACGGCGGCAAGGGCATCATCATGGGCCCGAACAACTACCTGGCCCGCTCCTGGCAGGGTGCGCCGATCTTCATCACCGTCGAGGGCGCCAACATCCTCTCGCGCAACCTGATGATCTTCGGCCAGGGCGCCATCCGCTGCCATCCCTATGTACTCAAGGAAATGGCCCTGGCCGACCGCGACGACAAGGACCAGGCCCTGGCCGAGTTCGACTCGCTGCTGATGAGCCATATCGGCTTCGCCGTCGGCAACGCCGCCAGCAGCTTGCTGCTCGGCCTGACGCTGAACCGCCTGGGCACCGTACCGGGTGACGACCTCAGCCAACCCTACTACCGCGCGCTCAACCGCCTGGCCGCGGCCTTCGCCCTGTGCGCCGACAGCAGCATGATGCTGCTCGGCGGCGACCTGAAACGCCGCGAGCGCCTGTCCGCGCGCCTGGGCGACGTGCTCAGCCACCTCTACCTGGGCTCGGCCGCACTCAAGCGCTACCACGACCTGGACTATGCAGAAGACATTCGTCCGTTGCTGCGCTGGGCCATGGAGGAAAACCTCTACCATGCCGAACAGGCGCTGGATGACCTGCTGAGCAACTTCCCCAACCGCCTGTTCGGTTGCCTGCTCAAGGTGCTGGTGTTCCCGCTGGGCCGCCGTCATCAGGGCCCGAGCGACGAACTGGATGCCGAAGTGGCCGCGATCATTGGCCGCCAGGCTGGCGACCCGGCCCTGGAGTCGGTGCTGGAAGGTTGCTATCGCCCGCAGGCCGACCAGGATTCGGTCGGCGCCCTGCAACATGCGCTGAACCTGGTGCACGCCAGCCAGGACGCGCGCAAACGCCTGCACCAGGCGCTCAAGGACGGCAGCCTGCAACCAGCGCCGGGCCAAGATGCCATCGAAGCGGCGATCGCGGCCGGCATTCTCGACGGCGAACAGGGCCAGCGCCTGCACGCGGCCGAGGCGGCGCGGCGCCGGGTGATCGACGTCGACGACTTCGCCAAGGACGAGCTCAAGCTTAGTCGCGGCAAGGTGCGCTGACGCGACTGCGTGTGGGAGGGGCTTTAGCCGCGAGTTTCTTGTGCCGCGGCTACGACTGCAGGGATGCAGGAGGTAGAGCGAAGCAGGATGCCCGAGCCGAAAGCCCCTCCTACGCAAGGCCAGCCAAACGGGACAGCGGGCGCCAGGAACTCTATACTCCTGCGCCCGTTTTACCCTTCAGGAGCCTGCACCATGGCCAGCCATCTCGAACACCACCTCGCCCTGCTCAACCATCTGCGCGGCATTCTCGTCGCCCTGGGCGAAACCGAACAGGTGCTCGACGACAGCCACGCCCTGTTCCTCGAGCGCTACGACGAGCTGCTCGCCGAACTGCCGCGTGACCCGGTCTCCAGCCAGTACCTGGGCCAGGACCTGATCAGCCAGGTGTTCCACCGCTACCCGCAGATCGCTCACCTGGTACCGCGCGACCTGCTGTGGTTCTTCGGCGGTGACTGCCTGCACTTCATGCCCGACGAGGAAATCGCCCTGTACCAGACCCTCGACGAGCGCCGTTTCGAAGCCGAAGAGAACGACGAGCCGTTCGACTGGAACCAGGAAAAACAGCTGCTGGCCCTGCCCACCGACGGCTCCAAGCACTGATCCGCAGCGGCTATCTCACGAGTCGTAATGTCGCAGGGCACGGCGATGACAGCTTGCCTTTTTCGTGCATAAATACTCCCACCAGTATTTATGAGGATCGATCATGCGCACGCTGCTGCTCACCGCCCTGCTCGCCAGCAACACACTGTACGCCGCCACACCCTGGCAGGATGACGCGGCGAAGCAGATACCCGCGTTCGCCGAGCAGTTGCTCGGCACCGTGCGCCAGGCCATTGCCGATGGCGGGCCAGGAGCCGCGGTGCAGGCCTGTCAGGCGCTGGCGCCGCAGATTGCCCGCGAGCACAGCCAGCAGGCCTGGCAGATCGGTCGCACATCCCTGAAGGTACGCAACCCGGACAACGCCCCCGATGCCTGGGAGCGCAGCGTGCTGCAGAGCTTCGCCGCCGCAGCCGCCAGTGGGACGCCCATCACACAATTGCGCCATGCCGAGGAAGTCGACGGGCAATACCGCTACATGCAGGCCATTGCCGTCGGCGAGCCGTGCCTGGCGTGTCACGGTAAGGCGATCAGCACAGAGGTAGAGAATGTGATTGACCAGTACTATCCGCATGATCAGGCTCGCGGCTACCAGCTTGGTGAACTGCGCGGCGCCTTCACCCTGAGCCGCCCCATCGCAAAGGAAACGCCATGACCGAACCTACCGACCTGCACGTACGCATGCTCGAGCAGCAGCAGGCGATGCTCAAACGCCTGGCCCGGGTCGAAGGACAGATCCGTGGCATCCAGGCAATGATCAAGCGCGGTGAGGACTGCGCCGCCATCGCCCAGCAGTTCTCGGCGGCGCGTAGCGCGCTGGACAAATCCTACCGGCTGATGCTGACCTGCCTGATCGAAGAGGCCATGCTCGACCCCGAGCAGGACACCGATGCCTCCCTGCAGCGCGTGCGCGAGATATTCACCAAGTACACCTGATGCCCTCCCGGCGCAGCGTTCGCGTGCGCCAAGCCCACTCTGCCCAGCGAGAACCAGGCACTGCAAAGGCTCGAGCAGCGGTTATAGCTGAGCTGAACAAGGCTCTTTCTCTTATTTCATTTAAATCTAAGCATAGAACCAAAAAACAGTTACGATTACTCTTAACTGAATACTCCCATGGGTATAAGAGAGAAGCCTCATCATGCGCCCCGATGTCGTCGAGTTCTTCGACCCCGCCACCTACACCTACAGCTACGTGGTCATCGACCCCGTCACCCAGCATTGCGCGATCATCGACTCGGTACTGGACTACGATCCTGCCTCCGGGCGCACCTCGCGTGCCAGCGCCAAGCGCATCATCGACTTCGTCAAGGCACGCGGCCTGCACGTCGAGTGGCTGCTGGAGACCCACGTGCACGCCGACCATCTGTCCGCTGCGCCATACCTCAAACATGAGTTAGGCGGCAAGCTGGCCATCGGCGAGCGCATCACCGTCGTACAGAACACCTTCGGCAAGCTGTTCAACGCCGGCAGCGAGTTCGCCACCGACGGCAGCCAGTTCGACCACCTGCTGTGCGATGGCGACACCTTCCGTATCGGTGAGCTGCAGGGTCGAGCCCTGCACACGCCCGGCCATACCCCGGCCTGTATGACCTACCTGATCGGTGATGCTGGCTTCGTCGGCGACACCCTGTTCATGCCCGACTATGGCACCGCGCGCTGCGACTTCCCTGGTGGCGACGCACACCTCCTCTACCAGTCGATCCAGAAGCTCTTCGCCCTGCCCGACGCGACCCGCCTGTTCATGTGCCACGACTACAAGGCCGAGGGCCGCGACGACTTCCGCAACCAGACCACGGTCGGCGAGCAACGACAGCACAACGTCCATGTGCACCAGGGCATCGGCGAAGACCAGTTCGTCGCCATGCGCCAGGCGCGCGACGTCACACTCGGCATGCCGACCCTGATCCTGCCTTCGGTTCAGGTGAACATGCGGGCCGGGCAACTGCCCCCGGCCGAAGACAATGGCACGCGCTATCTGAAGATTCCGCTCGATGTCCTCTAGCAGAGCAACCCTCAGCTGGGGCCGGACATGAAGCTTCGCCACTGGCTACCCTGCCTGGACTGGGGCCGATCCTACGACCGGCGTAGCGCGGCGCAGGACAGCCTCGCCGCGGTGATCGTCACCCTGATGCTGGTTCCGCAGAGCCTGGCCTACGCCATGCTCGCCGGCCTACCGCCAGTGACCGGGCTCTACGCCAGCATCCTGCCGCTGCTGGCCTACGCCCTGTTCGGCTCCAGTCGCACCCTGGCAGTCGGCCCGGTGGCCGTGGTCTCGCTGATGACCGCCGCCACCCTGACGCCTTTGTTCCCGGCCGGCAGTGCCGAATACGCTGGCGCCGCCATGCTCCTGGCCTTGCTTTGCGGGCTGCTGCTGGCAGCGATGGCGATGCTGCGCCTGGGCTTCATCGCCAACTTCCTCAGCCATCCGGTGGTCTCCGGCTTCATCAGCGCCTCCGGCATTCTGATCGCTGTCAGCCAGCTCAAGCACCTGCTTGGTGTCTCGGCCTCCGGCGAAAATCTGCCGCATCTGCTGCCACAACTTCTAAAGGCACTGCCCGATACGCATTGGCCGACCCTGCTCATCGGTACGCTCAGCCTGGCGTGGCTATGGTGGGCCAGAACCCGGCTGAAGCTGCGACTGCAGCGCCTTGGCCTGTCGCCGCAACTGGCCGGCAACCTGGCCAAGGCCGGCCCGGTGCTGGCGATCATCGTCGCGATTGTCGCAGTCAGCCTGCTGCAACTGGAGCACGCCGGCGTCAGGGTGGTCGGCCTGGTGCCACAGGGCCTGCCGGGGCTCACGCTGCCGACACTGGATCTCGATCTGGCCATGCAACTGCTGCCGGCCGCGCTGCTGATCAGCCTGGTGGGCTTCGTCGAATCGGTCTCGGTCGGCCAGACATTGGCGGCCAAGCGGCGCCAGCGCATCGGGCCAGACAACGAGCTGCTCGGCCTCGGCGCCGCCAACATCAGCGCGGCATTGAGCGGTGGTTTTCCGGTGACCGGTGGCTTCGCCCGTTCGGTGGTCAATTACGATGCCGGCGCGCAGACGCCCATGGCCGGCGTGTTCACCGCCCTCGGCATCGGCCTCAGCGTGATGCTGCTGACACCCCTGCTGCACGACCTGCCGCAGGCCGTGCTGGCCGCCACCATCATCGTCGCCGTGCTCAGCCTGGTCGATCTGCAGTCGCTGCGCCACACCTGGCGCTACTCACGCCAGGACGGCGCGGCGCAGATCGCCACGCTGCTCGGCGTGCTGCTGATCGGTGTCGAAGCCGGCATCCTGCTTGGCGTTGGCCTGTCGCTATTGCTGTTTCTCTGGCGCACCAGCCAGCCACATATCGCCGTGGTCGGCCAGGTGCCGGGCAGCGAGCACTTTCGCAATGTCGAGCGCTTCGCCGTGATCGAGTCGCCCAGTGTCCTGTCGCTGCGCGTCGACGAGAGCCTGTATTTCCCCAACGCCCGCTACCTGGAAGACCGCGTCGGCGAGCTGATTGCCAGCCGCCCGCAGGTGCGCCACCTGGTGCTGATGTGCTCGGGGGTCAACCTGATCGACGCCAGCGCGCTGGACTCGCTCAACGCCATCGTCGAGCGCCTGCACACCGCCGGCGTGCAGCTGCACCTGTCCGAGGTCAAGGGGCCGGTGATGGATCGCCTGCGCCGCTCCGACTTCCTGCAGCACTTCGGCGGCCAGGTGTTCATCAGCCAGTTCGAGGCGCTCAGGCAGCTCGCCCCACCCGATTCCCAACCACCCTGCCGGCAAGGAAACTCCCATGAAAAGCGCTCATGACCTGGTGCTCGAAGCCAAAACCCATATCACGGAAGTGGATCTACAGCAGGCCACAGTGTCAATCCGCGACGCCGACCTGCTGATCGACGTGCGCGAAGCGGACGAATATGGCGCCGCGCACATTCCCGGCGCCGTCAACATTCCCCGCGGCCTGCTGGAGTTCAAGCTGAGCAACGATCCGCAGCTGACCGAGCGCACGCTCAAACTGGTGCTCTACTGCAAGAACAGTGGCCGCTCGGCCCTGGCTGCACGCGCCCTGCAGGACATGGGCTATCGCTACGTGGTGTCCCTGGCCGGCGGCATCGAAGCCTGGCAAGCGGCCGGTCTCGAGCTGCTGACACCTACCCTGCCGGCCTTCGATTGAGCCGCCAAGGCCAGCTGCTGCAGGATTTTCCCCACTAACTGCCATTCCCCTGACCTATATCAATGGTCGCCCCTACATACCCCCATGGGTACCCAGTAACATTAAGACACATCCACTCTGCCGACGCTGCATCAGTGCCAGCGTCGGCAAAACCGGAGTGTCGAGATGCCCGAACGCGCACCTACCTCCCACTGGCGCATTCCGCTGGTACGCGAAATCGCTGTGATCCTGCTGATCAAGCTGACCCTGCTGCTGGGCATCAAGGCCATCTGGTTCAGCGAGCCGACAGTGCCCAAGGACGGCCAGCAACGCATTGAGGCCCACCTGCTGGGCCAGGCCAGCACCCCTTCTTCACTACCCACCGAGGAGAAACCGAGATGATCTCGGAATCAGTCGTCGATCTGTCACGTCTGCAGTTCGCCATGACAGCGATGTATCACTTCATCTTCGTGCCGCTGACCCTGGGCATGGCCTTCCTGCTGGCGATCATGGAGTCGGTCTACGTGATGACCGGCAAACAGGTCTACAAGGACATGGTCAAGTTCTGGGGCAAGCTGTTCGGCATCAACTTCGCCCTCGGTGTCACCACCGGGCTGACCATGGAGTTCCAGTTCGGCACCAACTGGGCCTACTACAGCCACTACGTCGGTGACATCTTCGGCGCGCCGCTGGCCATCGAGGGGTTGATGGCCTTCTTCCTCGAATCCACCTTCATCGGCCTGTTCTTCTTCGGCTGGGATCGTTTGTCGAAGGTGCAGCATCTGGTCGTCACCTGGCTGGTGGCGATTGGCTCGAACCTCTCGGCACTGTGGATCCTGATCGCCAACGGCTGGATGCAGAACCCGGTGGGCGCCGAGTTCAACTTCGAGACCATGCGCATGGAGCTGACCGACTTCGGCGCGCTGCTGTTCAACCCCGTGGCGCAGGTCAAGTTCGTGCACACCGTGGCCGCCGGCTACGTCACCGGCTCGATCTTCGTCCTGGCCATTTCCAGCTACTACCTGCTGAACAAACGCGACCTGGGCTTCGCCCGCCGTTCCTTCGCCATTGCCTCGGCCTTCGGCCTGGCCTCGATCCTTTCGGTGATCGTGCTCGGCGACGAATCCGGCTACGAAATCGGTGACGTGCAGAAGACCAAGCTGGCCGCCATCGAGGCCGAATGGGACACCCATCCGGCGCCGGCTGGCTTCACCCTGTTCGGCCTGCCCAATCAGGACGAGCAGCGTACCGACTACGCGGTGAAGATCCCCTACGCCCTGGGCCTGATCGCCACCCGCTCGCTGGACAAGGAGGTCAAGGGCATCAAGGACCTGCTCGTCGAGCACGAGGCGCGCATCCGCACCGGCATGACCGCCTACGCTTTGCTGGAACGCCTGCGCGGCGGCGACAAGTCGGCCGAGACCCTCGCTGCCTTCAACGAAGTGAAGAACGACCTGGGCTATGGGCTGCTGCTGAAGAAGTACACCGCCAACGTGGCCGACGCCAGCGAGGCGCAGATCAAGCAGGCGGCGCTGGATACCATCCCTAACGTGTTCAGCCTGTTCTGGACCTTCCGCATCATGGTCGCCAGTGGCTTCCTCATGCTCGCACTGTTCGCCTGCGCCTTCTGGGCCTCGGCGAAGAAGAACGAAGAAAGCAAACCCTGGCTGCTCAAGTGGGCGCTGTGGAGCCTGCCGCTGCCGTGGATCGCCGCGCAGACCGGCTGGTACGTGGCCGAGCATGGTCGCCAGCCCTGGTCCATCGGTGAGGTGCTGCCCACCCATCTGTCCACCTCCAGCCTGTCGGCTGGCGACATCTGGGGTTCGCTGACCGCGCTGATCGCCTTCTACAGCCTGCTGCTGGTGGTGGAGATGTACCTGATGATCAAGTTCGCCCGCCTTGGCCCCTCGAGCCTGCACAGCGGACGCTACCACTTCGAGCAACAGCAGCCGGCCCAAGCCTGAGGACTTCGCCATGTTCGACTACGAAACCCTGAAACTCGTCTGGTGGGTGCTGATCGGCGTACTGCTGATCGGCTTCGCCCTCACCGATGGCTTCGACATGGGCGCCATGGCGCTGATGCCCTTCGTCGGCAAGACCGACAACGAGCGCCGCGTCGCCGTCAACACCATCGCCCCGCACTGGGACGGCAACCAGGTGTGGTTCATCACCGCCGGTGGCGCGCTGTTCGCCGCCTGGCCGATGGTCTACGCGGTGGCCTTCTCCGGGCTGTACTGGGCCATGTTGCTGGTGCTGTTCGCCCTGTTCTGCCGTCCGGTGGGCTTCGACTACCGCAGCAAGCTGGAAAACACCCGCTGGCGCAGCGCCTGGGACTGGGCACTGTTCGTCGGCGGCGCGGTACCGGCACTGGTGTTCGGCGTAGCCTTCGGCAACCTGTTCCTCGGCCTGCCGTTCCAGCTCGACGACATGATGCGCTCGACCTACCACGGCTCCTTCTTCGCCCTGCTCAACCCCTTCGCCCTGCTCTGCGGCGTGGTCAGCCTGAGCATGCTCTGCAGCCATGGCGGCGCCTGGCTGATGATGCGCACCGAAGGCGACCTGGCCGCCCGCTCGCGCCAGGCCACCTTCCTCAGCGCCCTGGTCTTCCTGATCGGGTTCCTGCTGGCAGGCAGCTGGCTGGCCCTCGGCATCAACGGCATGAGCCTGGCCAGCGCCGTCGAAACCGGCGCCGCGCTGAACCCGCTGAACAAGCAGGTACTGGCCGACAACGCCGGCTGGCTCGGCAACTACAGCCGCTATCCGCTGACCCTGGGCGCCCCCGTGCTGGGCATACTCGGCGCATTACTGGCCATTCTCGCCAGCACCTGGCGCCGCGCCGGCCTGGCCTTCATCGGTAGCAGCCTGATGATCGTCGGCGCCATCTGCACTGCAGGCTTCGCCCTGTTCCCCTTCGTCTTCCCGTCGAGCCTCGATGCGGCTTCCAGCCTGACGGTGTGGGACGCGGTATCGAGCCACAAGACCCTGGGCATCATGTTCGTCGTGGCCTGCATCTTCGTGCCGATCATCCTCATCTACACCCTGTGGGGCTACGTGAAGATGTGGGGCAAGTTGAATGACAGCAGCATCGAAGCCAACCCCCACGGCCTGTATTGAGGAGAAACGCGATGTGGTACTTCACCTGGATTCTCGGCGTGCTGCTGGCCAGCAGCTTCGGCATCATCAACGCACTGTGGCTGGAAACCACGCAGAATCTCGATACCGAGAGCGAGCATGAGTGACATCACCCTGAGCGAGCGTGCGCCCTTGCGCGCGCTCTCCTGGCTACTGGCCACGCCGCTGGCACTGCTGCTGTTGATCCACCCTGGCGCCATGCTCGACAGTCAGGGGCGCTACAGCCACTCGCTGCTGATGCTGGTGATGTGGGGCGTGTCCTGCGCCTTCATCCATGGCGTCGGCTTCGCCCCGCGCCACTGGCTGTGGCGTGCCCTGTTCTCGCCCTGGCTGGGCTGGGGCCTGTGTGGGCTGGGCTATGCCTTGCTGTATCTGGCGCAGACGGCCTAACAGGCTGTTGAAGGCAAACGACAGAAACGAAAACGCCGCTCGATTGAGCGGCGTTTTCGTTTATTTGGAGCGGGAAACGAGACTCGAACTCGCGACCCCGACCTTGGCAAGGTCGTGCTCTACCAACTGAGCTATTCCCGCGGTACAACTTGAAGTGGCGTCCCCTAGGGGACTCGAACCCCTGTTACCGCCGTGAAAGGGCGGTGTCCTAGGCCACTAGACGAAGGGGACCTGGAACTTCGTTTGAAACCCTGCCGAAGCAGCATTTCTAAAATCTGGAGCGGGAAACGAGACTCGAACTCGCGACCCCGACCTTGGCAAGGTCGTGCTCTACCAACTGAGCTATTCCCGCATTACAACTTGAAAGTGGCGTCCCCTAGGGGACTCGAACCCCTGTTACCGCCGTGAAAGGGCGGTGTCCTAGGCCACTAGACGAAGGGGACATACCCCGGAACATCAAGCAACTTTCCGGCTTCCTTCGCTCCGCTTTAGGCTTTGCGCTGGAAGTGGCGCGCATTCTATGGAGGCTTTTAGAGGTCGTCAACCTCTCTATAAAAAATTTTTAAAATCAAAGACTTCAGCCCAGAAATCGATAAGCCACTAGGAGCCATGCGAGCAAGCCACTACACTCGGTCGAAAAGTCGATTTCCGAGAGGTCCCAAGCAGTGTCCGCACTCGTGATTACCCTGCTGATCGTCGGCGGCATCGCCCTGCTGATGGTGATTGCCTATGTCAACCATGCCGTCGAGAACAGCAAACTGGATAAAGCACGCCAGCGCGCCGATCTGCTCGACCGCATCCGTCGCTGCCAGGACATCTCCGACCGCATGCCCGGCCAACTGATGACGCCGCAACTGAAGCTGTTGCTGAGTCAGCTGCAACTGCAGGTCAGCGAACGTCTGCTGGCATTGGATAAACAGAATGCGGCGCTGCGCAGCGATGCCGATACGCTCAAGGCACAGATCGCTCAGGGCGAATCCATTGCCGTGAAGAACCCGCCGCAGCCCATTGCCAACGAGGCCAAGGCCAAGGACGTACGTTTTCTCCTGGAAAATCTGCACGCCCTGATCACCGGTTCGGTACAGGGCGGCCTGCTGCCCGCCAACGACGGCAAGCACTGGCTCAAGCAGATTCGCCAGATGCTGGTGCTGGTGCATATCGAGTTCTTCAGCACCCTGGGCCAGACGGCCATGCAACAGAACCAGCCCGGCCAGGCGCGTCTGGCCTTCGAACGCGGCGTGCAGTACCTGCGCAAACAGCCTGAGCCGGCGCCTTATCAGGCCCAGCTCAAGCGCTTCGAAGAGCAGCTGGCGCGAGCCAATGCCCTGGTGCTCAACAATAACGTCCCCGCAGCGGATGAACCCAGTGAGCTGACCGAAGGCCTGAAGGGCCTGGAAGACGACTGGAAGAAGAAGAACATCTACGACTGAGCAAGCGTCGATCACGCTCGCTCGGTCGTGCACGCTGACCGCCAATAGGAGTCGCAATGAGCCTGACTGTATATGGGGCGCCGCTGTCCCCCTTCGTTCGCAAGCTCTGCCTGTGCCTGATCGAGAAGGGTCTGGATTACGAACTTGAAGTCGTCATGCCCTTCGGCCAGCCGGACTGGTTTCGCGAGCTCAACCCGCTGGGGCGCATTCCCGCCTTTCGCGACGGCGACTTGACGCTGGCGGACTCCAGCGTCATCTGCCAATACCTCGAGGATCGCTACCCCGAGCGCAAGCCACTATATGGCGCCGATGCCGAGCAACGGGCCAAGGTACGCTGGCTGGAAAAATACGCCGACTACGAGTTGGCGCCGCTGTGCACCTTCAGCGTATTCCGCAACCGCGTGCTGAAAGCCACCATGGGCCAGCCATGCGACGAGGAAAAGGTGCAGCAGACGCTCAGAGACAAGCTGCCCAGCCACTTCGACTACCTCGAAGTTACGCTGGGCGACAAGCCCTACTTCCTCGGTGACCAGCTGTCCATGGCCGACCTGGCGCTGGCCAGCCAGTTGATCAACATGGAACACGGTGGCGAAACCCTCGACGCGAGCCGCTGGCCGGCACTGGCCGCGCACTATGAGCGCGTCAAGGCCCGCCCTTCGATACAGCAAGTGCTGCCGCGTGAGCTGCGCACGCTGGAGAAGATCGGCGCCAAGCGCTGAACCCTACCCAGGGCGCGCATAGCGCGCCCTGTTCGGCTTCAACAGTCGCTGGCAGCCAGGAAAATCGCTGCCAGCGCTTCGATACCGACCTGATCCACCTCGGTGAAGCGCCCGACCGACGGGCTGTCCAGATCCAGCACGCCGATCAGACGCCCTTCCTTGACCAGCGGCACCACCAGCTCACTGTTCGACGCGCTGTCACAGGCAATGTGCCCGACGAAGGCATGCACATCTTCGACTCGCTGCGTCTGCAGGCTGGCCGCAGCCGCACCGCAGACACCGCGCCCGAAGGCGATGCGCACGCACGCCACCTGGCCCTGGAACGGGCCAAGCACCAACTCGCCATCCTTGACCAGATAGAAGCCGGCCCAATTCAGGTCGGCCAGCTCGTGAAAGAGGAAGGCGGAAAACTGCGCGGCATTGGCGATGAAGTCGCGCTCGCCGGACAGCAGCGCCTGCAACTGCGCACTCAACAATGGGTAGCCATTGAGGTCGCCAGCAGCCTGAGAAAGATCGATCATGCCTGTTGCTCCAGCAGTTGCAGCCCAACCCAGTGGCGGGCGAATTGATAGGCACAGCGGCCATTACGGTTGCCGCGACCCAGCGCCCAGCGAATGGCCGCCTTTTCCAGCGCCTCATCCCAGCTCCAGCTCAGCCCGGCCTGGCGCGCCTGCACGTCCACCCAATGGCGCACGACGATCAGAAAGTGCTCCTGGCTGAAGGGATAGAACGACAGCCACAGGCCAAACCGGTCGGACAGCGCGATCTTGTCCTCGACCGACTCGCTGGGGTGCAGTTCGCCGTCGACCATCTTCCAGTTCTCGTTGTCACTCTGGCGCTCGGGCACCAGGTGGCGGCGGTTGGACGTGGCGTAGAGCAGCACGTTGTCCGGCGCCTGCTCCAGCGAGCCGTCAAGCACGCTCTTGAGCACACGGTAATCGCCCTCACCCGCCTCGAACGACAGATCGTCGCAGAACAGCACGAAGCGCTGCGGCAAGCCAGCCAGCAACTCGACCACGCGCGGCAGGTCGGCCAGGTGATCGCGCTCGATCTCGATCAGGCGCAGGCCGGCCTTGGCATGCTCGGCGAGCAAGGCCCGCACCAGCGACGATTTGCCGGTGCCGCGCGCGCCCCAGAGCAAGGCATGGTTGGCTGGCATACCGTTGACGAACTGTCGGGTATTGCGCGCCAACTGCTCGCGCTGGGCGTCCACACCCAGCAGATCGCTCAGCGACAGGTCGAGGCTGACGTCCAGTGGCAGCAGGTAGCCGCTACGCCCGTCATGCACCCAGCGCGCCGCCACGCAGCTGCTCCAGTCCACCTGCGGACGCACTGCAGGCAGCAGGGGTTCAATGCGCTCCAGCACCTGCTCGGCGCGGGCCAGAAAGTCCAGTAATCGGGAATCCACTATCTACTACTCCTTTTGCGCAGAACCGCACGTTGTAGGCCCTGCCGGTACCGGGTCGCTATCGGCTATGCTTGGCAGGCGCCCAAGGATCAGAGACGACGCACGCATTCATGGATATTTCGCTCACCCATCGCCTGTCGTTCAAACAGGCCGGCCTGACCGTCCTGGTGGCGTTTATCCTCGGCACGTTGCTCAGCGTCACCCAAGTGGCGGTCGATTATGCCAGCGAAGACGCCTCCATCAACCGCGAGATTCGCGCGTTGCTGGAAATCAGCCACAACCCCGCCGCTCGTATCGCCTACAACATCGACGCCGAACTGGCGCAGGAACTGGTCCTCGGCCTGCTGCGCTCACCGGCAGTAACCCGGGCCGAACTGATCGACAACAACGGCATGGTTCTGGCCAGCGTCAGCCGGCCACGCAGCGAAAGCCGCTACCGGGTATTCAGTGACAGTCTGTTCGGCGCCCAGCGGCAGTTCCAGGACCCGCTCTACGTCAGCCACGCCCCCCACGAAGCGCTTGGCGTTCTGCGCCTGGAGGTCGACACCTACGCCTTTGGCAGCCACTTCCTGAAACGCTCGCTACTGACCCTGATCACCGGCTTCGCCCGCAGCCTGCTGCTGTCGCTGATCCTGCTGGTGCTGTTCTATTTCATGCTGACCAAACCCCTGACCGGGGTGATTCGCGCCCTCAGCGAGCGCAACCCGCAGGACCCGCAACATCATCCGGTGCCCTGCCCCAAAGGCCACGAGCGCGACGAAATCGGCACCCTGGTCGAAGTCACCAACCGCCAGCTGTCGAGCATCGCCCTGGAAATCGGACAACGGCGCAACGCCGAGGACCGCCTGACCCAGTACCTGAGCGAGCTGGAAAACATCGTCTCGGCACGTACCGCCGAACTCAAGGCCACCAACGTGCGCCTCAGCCAGTCCAACGCCGAACTGGACGCCGCGCGCACCACGGCGCTGAACATGGCGCAGGCGCGCTCGGCCTTCCTGGCCAACATGAGCCATGAGATCCGCACACCGCTCAATGGCCTGCTGGGCATGCTCGCCCTGGCGCTGGACGGCCCGCTCAGCGCCGAACAGCGTCAGCAACTGGGCATCGCCCATGACTCCGGCAAGGTTCTGGTCGAACTGCTCAACGACATCCTCGATCTGTCCAAGTTCGAAGCTGGGCAGCTCGAACTGGAGCAAATCCCCTTCGATCTCGGCGTGCTGGCGGAAGAAACCGCCAGCTTGCTGTCGCAGAACGCCGCCAATGCCGTAGAGCTGACCTGCCTGATCGACCCGGCGCTACCGGCACAGGTGCTGGGTGACCCGACGCGGGTGCGCCAGATCGTCAGCAACCTGCTGTCCAACGCCCTCAAATTCACCCGTTTTGGCCGCGTCGACCTGATCGTCACCTGCGGCGCGCAAGGCATCAGCATTCGCGTGCGCGATACCGGCATCGGCATCAGCGAAGATGCCCAGGCGCGCATCTTCCAGCCTTTCGCCCAAGCAGAGGTGGGCATTACCCGCGAATACGGCGGCACCGGGCTTGGCCTGGCGCTGACGCGACGTTTGTGCGAAGCGATGCACGGCGTGCTGACCCTGCAATCGAAAGAAGGCTTCGGCAGCGAATTCTGCGCCGACCTGCCGCTGCCAACCCATGCACAACCCAGCGCACAGCCTGCACTAAAGGGCCGTATCGTTGCGCTGACCCCGGCCAGCAGCGGCCTGCAACAGATGCTCGCGCAGTGGCTGCCGACCTGGGGCCTGAACTATCAGCGCCTGGATACCGATGCCAGCCTGCAAGGCGTGGACGCTGACCTGCTGATCAGCGACTGCCCGCAATGCCTGCTCGGCATCCGCCCGGCGATTGGCACACCGGCGCTGCTGGTGACCGCCTATGGCAACTTCCTGCCACAGGATCAGGCGCAACGCCTCATGCCGCTGCTGCAGATTGCCCGCCCACTGGCGCGCAGCGGGCTGCTGCAAATGCTGCGGCACATCCTGCACATCGACGACGCAGACGTTCACAGCAACACGCAGGTGCAACCTGCGCGGGAAAGCGCCGCACGCGTGCTGTTGGTCGAGGACAACCCGGTCAACCAGATGGTGGCCAAGGGCATGCTGGCCAAGCTCGGCTACCAGGTGCTGGTGGCCGGCCATGGTGGTGAAGCCCTGGAAATACTGGAACAGGAAGCCGTCGACCTGATCCTGATGGACTGCAACATGCCGGTGATGGATGGCTACGAGGCCAGCCGGCGCATTCGCAGCAATGGGCGCTGGCCGGAACTGCCCATCGTCGCCCTGACCGCCAACGCCCTGTCCGACGAGCGTGAGCGTTGCCGCGCCGCCGGCATGAACGACTACCTGGCCAAACCCTTCCGCCGTGAAGAACTGGCAGCCATGCTCGACACCTGGCTGCCCGTCGACCTTAGCCGTTGAGCCTGGCCAGCAAGCGATCCAGGTTGCGCCGCAGCCCTTCCAGCTCCAGCAGATCCTGACCGTCGAACTGGCAAAGCAATTGCGCCTTCAGCGGCAGGACCTGCGCCTGCAGCACTGTGCCGGCCTCACTCAGCGCCAGATGCACCTCGCGTTCGTCAGCCTGGGCACGGCGGCGCAGCACCAGGCCCATCTGTTCCAGGCGCTTGAGCAGCGGCGTCAGGGTGCCCGAATCCAGCTGCAGACGCTGCCCAAGCGCCTTGAGCGTTGGCTGCTGCGGCGCCCGCTCCTGCCATTCCCACAGCACCAGCATCACCAGATACTGCGGGTAGGTCAGGCCGAGGGCGTCGAGCATCGGCTTGTAGGCGCGAATCACCGCGCGTGAAGCGGCGTAGAGCTTGAAGCACAGCTGATTGTCCAGTTGCAGCGCAGCGCTATCGATAACGCTCATTTCAGCAGGGCTTCGATCTCGCTGCTCAGCTCTTCAGGCTTGGTGGTGGGCGCAAAGCGCTTGACCACCTTGCCATCCGCGCCAATCAGGAACTTGGTGAAGTTCCACTTGATGCCCTGGCTGCCCAGCAGGCCGGGGGCGCGCTTTTTCAATTGCACGAACAGCGGATGAGCACCTGCGCCATTGACGTCGACCTTCTTGAACAGTGGGAAGCTGACGCCGAAGTTCAGCTCGCAGAACTCGGAGATCGCCCCCTCGTCACCCGGCTCCTGCTTGCCGAACTGATTGCAGGGGAAACCGAGCACCACCAGGCCCTTGTCCTTGTATTGCTGCCAGACGTTTTCCAGGCCCTTGTACTGCGGGGTGAACCCGCACTTGCTGGCAGTGTTGACCACCAGCACCGCCTTGCCGCCGAAATCGGCCAGGGTCTTCTGCTCGCCCTTGATGGTGGTGACTGGAATATCGAAAAGCACATTGCTCATGGGGAATCGTCCTGAATGGGCTGAAAGTGATGAACAAACTAGCGAGCAATTAAATTGCATGCAATTTAATTGCTCGAAAATAAGACCCGTGGATAACGCACTATCCGTAGGGAGGGTTATCGACACCAGGACACGAGTTGCTCAGCAAGCAGCTAATCCGCTCTACAAAACGGTGGCGCCTAGGGCTCGTACCACAGCGGCCAGTTGACCTGAATCGCCCTGAATGCGCACACGCAGGCCATCCGTCTCGCGACGCATCGGGTAGTGCTTGCGCAGGTGATCGAAGCCGGCACGCCGGGCTTCGGCAGCGCCGACCAGGCTGCGGCGAAAATCCGCATCGTCGCGGCGCGGGTCGTACACTGCGCGACACAGGCTGGCCAAAGCCCAGGCCGGGTCCGCGCTGCCGTCGAGGCTCAGCTCGCTCAGCCAGGGTGCCGGCAGCAGGTCGGCGAGCATGACCTGTTCGGCGACACCCAGCACCCGGCAACAGGCCTGGTAGATCTGCGCCGTCCCTCGCAGCTTGCCGTCGAGGCTGTAACCGGCGATATGCGGCGTCGCCAGCTGGCACAGAGCGGCCAGCTCGACATCGGCCTGCGGCTCGCCTTCCCAGACATCCAGCACTGCCTTCAGATCAGGCCGCTGCGGCAGCAGACTGCGCAATGCGGCATTGTCCACCACGGCACCACGACTGGCATTGATCAGCCAGGTGCCTGGTTTGAGCGCCGCCAGTCGCGCCGAATCGAACAGGTGGCGGGTCGAGGCATCCAGCGGCGTGTGCAGGCTGATCACATCGCACTGGTCGATGATCCGCTCCAGGCTGACGAAATCACCGCCCTCAGCAGCCTGACGTGGCGGGTCGCAGACGCGCACCTGCCAGCCCAGCCCCTGCAGCAGCTTGACCAGGCGACCGCCGACCTGCCCCGCACCCACTACGCCATAGACCCGTGCAGCCGGGTCGACACCCTCGCGCTCGGCCAGGGTCAGCACGCTGCCCAGCACGTAATCCACCACGCCACGGGCGTTGCAGCCCGGGGCGCTGCTCCAGGCGATACCCGCTTCAGCGAAGTAATCGAGATCCAGATGATCGGTGCCAATGGTGCAGGTGCCGACAAAGCGCACCCGGCTGCCTTCGAGCAAGGCGCGATTCACCTGGGTGACCGAGCGCACCAGCAACAGGTCGGCATCACGTACGTCGGCCGCGCTGATGCTGCGCCCCGGCAAGCGACGGATGCTGCCGAACGCAGCGAAGAACTCATCGAGCAGGGGAATGTTTTCGTCGGCGACTATGTGCATGGCGGGCTCCATCGGACAGGTCGCCATTCTAAGTCAGCCGAGACCTCAGCGTCGCCCCACAGCCCGCCAGACAGAGGGGCAGATCGTGCTTTCCTGACCGTCACGTCAAGGCGTAGACTACGCGGTTTCCTGTGATCCTGAAGAGTCGAAATGTCCACCGACACCCGCCTTGGCCGCGTGCGCACGGAATTGCGCAGCCTCCTGTTCCTGGCCACGCCCATCATCATCGCGCAGTTGGCGCACACTGCCATGGGCTTCGTCGATACGCTGATGGCCGGGCGCGTCAGCCCGCAGGACCTGGCTGCCGTGGCGCTGGGTAACTCGATCTGGGTGCCGGTGTTCCTGCTGATGACCGGCATTCTGCTGGCCACCACGCCCAAGGTGGCGCAGCGCTTCGGCGCTGGCGAAGAGGCCGAAATCGGCCCACTGGTGCGCCAGGCACTATGGCTGGCCCTTGTAGTAGGCGGCAGCGCCGCTACCCTGCTGTGGAACGCCGAATTCGTGCTGCGCGTCATGAACGTCGAGCCATCGCTGATCGACCCTGCGATGGGCTACCTGCGCGCCGTGGCCTGCGGCTTCCCCGCGGTGGCGCTGTATCACGTGCTGCGCTGCTGCAGCGACGGCCTTGGCCACACCCGCCCGTCCATGGTGCTGGGTATCCTCGGCTTGCTGCTGAACATCCCGGCCAACTACATCTTTATCTACGGCAAGTTCGGCCTGCCGGCCATGGGCGGCGTTGGCTGCGGCTGGGCGACCGCGCTGGTGATGATCTTCATGCTGATCGGCATGCTGGTCTGGGTGAAATGGGCGCCCTACTACCGCAACAGCGCCCTGTTCGCCCGTTTCGACTGGCCGCAGTGGGCGGTGATCAAGCGCCTGCTGAGCATCGGTGTGCCGATTGGCGTGGCGGTGTTCGCCGAATCGAGCATCTTCGCGGTGATCGCCCTGCTCATCGGCGGCCTCGGCGCCGCGGTGGTGGCCGGGCACCAGATCGCCCTGAACTTCAGCTCGATGGTATTCATGATCCCCTACTCGCTGGCCATGGCGGCCACCGTGCGCGTTGGCCAGGCGCTGGGCCGTGGCCAGCCGCGCGAGGCGCGCTTCGCCGCCGGGGTGAGCATGGGCGCGGCGCTGGGCTACGCCTGCGTATCGGCCAGTCTGATGTTCCTGCTGCGCGAACAGATCGCGCAGATCTACACCCCGGACAAGACCGTCATCGCGGTCGCGGCAACGCTGATCGTCTATGCCGCGCTGTTTCAGTTCTCCGACGCGATTCAGGTGACTGCGGCCGGTGCATTGCGCGGCTATCAGGACACGCGCATCACCATGCTGCTGACCCTGTTCGCCTACTGGGGCATCGGCTTGCCGGTAGGTTATGCGTTGGGGCTGTCCGACCTGTTCGGCGAACCCAGTGGCCCGAGTGGCCTGTGGCAGGGGCTGGTGGTCGGGCTGACCTGCGCTGCCGCGATGCTTACCGTGCGCCTGGCCCGCAGCGCTCGCAAGCGCATTCGCCGAACGGCCTGAGTGATTGGATCGGTAGACCATCGCCTCTAGACTGAGCGCATGACCCGACTCACCCTGCTTCTCTGCCTCTTGGCGCTCGCCGGCTGCGGCCCGGCCAACGATGGCCTGGCCCTGCAGAGCGACTACCTGCAGCGCCTGCAACGCTCGCTCGATGCCAGCGACTTCATCGCCTTCGACAGCCGCGACATCAGCCAGTATCGCCTGCCGCCGCGGCGCCAGCGGATAGTGCAGATTGCCGAACTGCGTATTGGCCTGCTCGATCTGGTCATCGATGCGCGCCGCTGTCCGCACCTGCAACAGCTGATCAGCCAACGCAACAGCAGCCTGGGCAAGCAATTGATGCCCAGCCAGCGCCTGGGTTACGAAGGTGATTTGCTGCGTGCCATCGACGCCTGCCTGCCTTACCTCGAAGACGATTCCAGCCTCAAAACCACCTTGCAGCAACTGGCCAGCGAAAAGCGCCAGCAACTATCTGCGGTTTTCTGGAACGCGCTCAACGGCAGCCCTGAGTTCGAACACTACCTGCGCTTCGCCGACCAGGCATTGCCGGTGGATACCCAGGAAGACAGCGCCGCACTGGACGCACTGCAGCGCCTGGCGAGCATTGGCGCCGCCCTGCCTGCGCAGTTGCCGCCAAGCGCCGAACAGCTGGAGCCACTGTTCTTCGCCCTCTACGCCAGCGAACAAGGCGGTCAGTTGATCACCAGCCTGGCCAGCCTGCGCCACAACCTCGATGCTGGCAGCGACCTGTTGGAGCAGCGCCAGAAGAACCGCCCGCTGTGCCCACTGGGCCAAGCCACGCCGCGCGGGCGCATCCTGCAGAACATCTTCGTCAAGTTCTACGCAGGCGGCCTGCAGCCGTATCTGGCACAGGTCGATCAACGTGGTCAGCAGTGGCAGGCGGCATTAATGCAGTTGCAGCGCATCGAGGGCATCCCCGACGCCACCCGCGACTACCTGTTGCGCCTGGCCGGCGAGCAGGATTCGTTATGGCGGGATTTCCAGGCGGCCACGGCGCGTCACGTCAAAGCCTGGCAGAACGTGCTCAACAGCTGCGGCCTGGCGCCAGGACAGGCGGGATGGAACAGCGCGGAGCCTTAGGGTGCGCCGCGCCTGAAGCAGCAGCCTAATCGGCCTTCTTGCGAATCCAGTAAAGGTAGGCGCCGTCCTCTTCGGCCTGACCGAGCAGTTCGTGACCGAGAAACACGCAGAACTTGGGAATATCACGACGGGTCGAGGGGTCGGTGGCGATCACCTTGAGCAGGCCGCCCGGCGACAGGTCGCGCACCTTGTTGTGCAGCATCATCACCGGTTCCGGGCAATTCAGGCCGCTGGCGTCGAGCAGGTCATCGTGATTGAGGGTCAGGGCTTCGGACATAAGGGGCTCCACAGGCAGGCGCGTATTGTCGCGCAAAGCTGACCTCCAGGTCACCCTGCGCGCACAACCTTGGATGGGCAGCGCGCACCGCTCGGCTGCGGCACAGTGCCTGCGCTCTGGCGCGTCATGGACGATTCGCACGCCAGCTTAGGGCGGAGCCCGAAGCGACGCGGGAGTCCGGGCCGTGCCTAACCGGGCACGTGCCCGGTTTGCCTGCCGTGCGGCGTCGTCACTTGCCGTGGCGGCGCAGGTGGCAGGTCACTTCCTCACGGTCGTGATAGAGCTGCTTGCAGCCGATGCTGACCTTCAGGCCGCGCTCCGCCAGCCCCGACTCTATGCGATCGAGCAGACGCCGCACTTCGGCATAGCGCTGCTTCATCGGCAACTTGAGGTTGACCACCGCCTCGCGGCACAGCCCCTCGCCCAGCCAGGTTTCGATCATCGCCGCCGTGCGTGCCGGTTTCTCGACGATATCGCAGACCATCCAGTGCACCGGATGCCGCGGGCGGAAGGTGAAGCCATCGGCGCGCTGGTGCACGACGAAACCGGAATACATCAGGCTTTCGGCCATCGGCCCGTTGTCCACGGCAGTCACGCGGATTTCTCGATTGACCAGTTGCCAGGTCCAGCCGCCCGGTGCGGCGCCCAGATCCACCGCCGTCATGCCGGGCGCCAGGCGCTGATCCCACTGCTCGCGCGGAATGAAATGGTGCCAGGCCTCCTCCAGCTTGAGCGTGGAACGGCTCGGCGCCTCGCGCGGAAACTTCAAGCGCGCAATGCCCATCGGCCACATCGCCTGGTTGTCCGCCTCGGCGATGCCGGCGAACACCTCACGGCCGCTCTTGAAGGTCAGCAGCAGGCGCGGCTTCTTCGCGTCGTCCACCAGCTTGCCGGCCTTGAGCAGCGCCTTGCGCAGCGGCACCTCGAACTTCTTGCAGAAGGTCGAGACCTCCTTGCCGTCATTGGTATCCACCACCTCCAGCCACAGGCTGCCACACACCGGATAATCAGCCAGGGCCTCGAGCAACACGCTGATGCGATCGCTCTCCGGCAACATGACGAAACCACCGCGCGCCCATTGCCGCGGGAATATCAGGCTCTTGAAGCGCACACTGCGCATCAGACGCTCGCTGCCATCGGCCTCACTGCAGACGAACTCGGCGCAGGCGCTGCCAGGCTTGGTCCTGGAGTAGCCCGGTACATCCAGACGCGCAGCGAGATCACTGATCTCGGCGCAGACCTCCCCCTCGAAACCGGGGCGGCAATGCAGAAACAGGGTATTCATCAAAGGGTCTCCTTCAGGCGCGCATGATACCCGAGACCGGAACCCCGAGCCGTTAAACCTGTCCAGCTATACATGTGCTGCCAATAGATACGGATCGACACCCCGGCCGCTGGCGAATGCGCCGCGATGAAGCCTGGCGATCCGATAAACAGGCAGCGCATGGCAACCCATAAAAGGATATGCGCTAGCCAGACCGCTCAAGCCGAACTAGCTTGAAGGTCTGCCGCCATCAGACACAGCCCGAACCGTGCGGGCGCAAGGAGATGTGCAATGCCCTCCCTCGATAGCCTGAACTGCCGCCGCGAACTGAAAATCGGCGACGCCACCTACCACTACTTCAGCCTGCCCGAAGCCGCCCAACGGCTCGGCAATATCGACCGCCTGCCCATGTCGCTCAAGGTGCTGCTGGAAAACCTGCTGCGCAACGAAGACGGCAAGACGGTGATGCCCGAAGACCTGCAAGCCATGGTCGACTGGCTCGACAAGCGCGCCTCCGACCGCGAGATCCAGTACCGCCCGGCACGCGTGCTGATGCAGGACTTCACCGGCGTGCCCGCGGTAGTCGACCTGGCCGCCATGCGCGACGCCATGGCCAAGGCCGGCGGCGACCCGCAGCGGATCAACCCACTGTCGCCGGTGGATCTGGTCATCGACCACTCGGTAATGGTCGACCGCTATGCCTCCTCCAGCGCCTTCCACGACAACGTTGAACTGGAAATGCAGCGCAACGGCGAGCGCTACGCCTTCCTGCGCTGGGGCCAGCACGCCTTCGACAACTTCAGCGTGGTGCCACCGGGCACCGGCATCTGCCACCAGGTCAACCTCGAATACCTGGCCCGCACCGTCTGGAGCAAAGAGGAAGACGGCGTCACCCTCGCCTACCCCGACACCCTGGTCGGCACCGACTCGCACACCACCATGATCAACGGTCTCGGCGTACTCGGCTGGGGCGTGGGCGGCATCGAGGCGGAAGCGGCCATGCTCGGCCAGCCAGTGTCGATGCTGATTCCCGAAGTGATCGGCTTCAAGCTCAGCGGCAAGCTGAAAGAAGGCATCACCGCCACCGACCTGGTGCTGACCGTCACCCAGATGCTGCGCAAGAAAGGCGTGGTGGGCAAATTCGTCGAATTCTACGGCGACGGCCTGGCCGACCTGCCCCTGGCTGATCGCGCCACCATTGCCAACATGGCGCCTGAATACGGCGCCACCTGCGGCTTCTTCCCGGTGGATGACATCACCCTCGGCTACCTGCGTCTGTCCGGCCGCCCGGACGCCACCGTGCAACTGGTCGAGGCCTACAGCAAGGCCCAGGGCCTGTGGCGCGAGCCAGGTGCCGAACCCGTGTTCACCGACAGCCTGAGCCTCGACATGGGCAGCGTCGAAGCCAGCCTGGCCGGACCCAAGCGCCCGCAGGACCGTGTCTCGCTGAGCCAGATCAGCCAGGCCTTCGACGACTTCGTCGGCCTGCAGCTCAAGCCGGCGGCCAAGGAAGAAGGCCGCATGCTCAGCGAGGGCGGTGGTGGTACCGCCGTCGGCGGCGACAAGCAAAGCGGCGGCATCGACTATGAGGACGATGGCCACACCCATCGCCTGCAGGACGGCGCCGTGGTGATCGCCGCCATCACCTCCTGCACCAACACCTCCAACCCCAGCGTGATGATGGCTGCCGGCCTGCTGGCCAAGAAGGCGGTAGAAAAAGGCCTGCAGCGCAAGCCCTGGGTGAAGAGTTCGCTGGCCCCCGGCTCCAAGGTGGTTACCGAGTACTTCGACGCCGCCGGCCTGACGCCCTACCTGGAAAAGCTCGGCTTCGACCTGGTGGGCTACGGCTGCACCACCTGCATCGGCAACTCCGGGCCGCTGCGTGAGCCCATCGAGAAAGCCATCACCCAGGCCGACCTCACCGTCGCCTCGGTGCTCTCCGGCAACCGCAACTTCGAGGGTCGCGTACATCCGCTGGTGAAAACCAACTGGCTGGCCTCGCCGCCCCTGGTGGTCGCTTACGCCCTGGCCGGTAGCGTGCGCCTCGACCTGACGAGCGACGCTCTCGGCACCGGCAAGGATGGCCAGCCGGTGTACCTCAAGGACCTCTGGCCATCCCAGGCCGAGATCGCCGAGGCCATCGCCAAGGTCGACACCGCCATGTTCCGCAAGGAATACGCCGAAGTCTTCGCCGGCGACGAGAAATGGCAAGCCATCGACGTGCCCCAGGCCGACACCTATGCCTGGCAAGGCGACTCCACCTACATCCAGCATCCGCCGTTCTTCGAGCATATCGCTGGCGAGCCGCCGCGCATCACCGACATTCGCGAGGCGCGCATCCTCGCCCTGCTCGGCGACTCGGTGACCACCGACCACATCTCGCCAGCTGGCAATATCAAAGCCGACAGCCCGGCTGGGCGCTATCTGAGCGAGCACGGCGTGGACAAGGCCGACTTCAACTCCTACGGCTCGCGCCGCGGCAACCATGAAGTGATGATGCGCGGCACCTTCGCCAACATCCGCATCCGCAACGAAATGCTCGGCGGCGAGGAAGGCGGCAACACCCTGCACGTGCCCAGCGGCGAGAAACTGGCGATCTACGACGCCGCCATGCGCTACCAGGCCGAAGGCACGCCACTTTTGATCATCGCCGGCAAGGAGTACGGCACCGGCTCCAGCCGCGACTGGGCGGCCAAGGGCACCAACCTGCTGGGCGTCAAGGCGGTGATCGCCGAGAGCTTCGAGCGCATCCACCGCTCCAACCTGGTGGGCATGGGCGTGCTGCCGCTGCAGTTCAAACCGGGCACCGACCGCACCAGCCTGAAACTGACCGGCAACGAAGTGCTGGCCATCGAGGGCCTGGAAGGCGTGGAACTGCGCCCGCAGATGCCACTGACCCTGATCATCGGCCGCGAGGACGGCTCGCACGAGGAAGTCGAAGTGCTGTGCCGCATCGATACCCTCAACGAGGTCGAGTACTTCAAGGCCGGCGGCATCCTGCACTACGTGCTGCGCCAGATGATCGCCAACTGATGCACCTGCCCTGCCGCCACTGGCGGCAGGGCCCTCCTTATCCGTCGGGCCAGAGATGGCCGAGGTCGTGACAGAAACGTGACGCCATTCAAAAAGCGTTTACACTGCCCAAAATGGATTTCGCCCTCAACTTTGCCGTTCGTCGGCCGATGACAGGGCATTACAACGACGGATACCTGCCATGCGTAACAACCAGCCGGTCACTCAGCGTGAGCGCACCTTCCCTGCGCAACAACGCCTGATATCCACCACGGATCTCAAAGGGCAAATCACCTACTGCAACGACGCCTTCGTCGACATCAGCGGTTTCAGTCGTGAAGAGTTGCTGCGCGCGCCACACAACATCGTGCGCCACCCCGACGTTCCGGCCGCCGTGTTCGAGCATATGTGGACGACCCTGAAAAGCGGCCGCCCGTGGATGGGTATCGTCAAGAACCGTAGCAAGAACGGTGACCACTACTGGGTCAACGCCTACGTCACACCCGTGACCGAAAACAACCAGGTTGTCGGCTACGAATCCGTCCGCGTCAAACCGACTGCCGAGCAGGTGCGCCGCGCCGAAATGCTGTACAGCCGGATCAACGCCGGCAAATCAGCCATTCCGGCCAGCAACCAGTGGCTACCCATCGTCCAGGCGTGGATGCCCTTCATCCTGGTCAGCCAGATCGGTTTCCTGATCGGCCATTGGATGGGCAGCAACTGGGGCTTCATCCTCGCCGCCCTGCTTTCCGTCCCGTTGGGCCTGGCCGGCATCGCCTGGCAGACCCGCGGCATCAAACGCCTGCTGCGCATGGCCGAGCAAACCACCTCCGACCCGCTGATCGCGCAGATGTACACCGACAGCCGTGGTTCCGAAGCACGCCTGGAAATGGCCATGCTCAGCCAGGACGCACGGCTTAAAACCTGCCTCACTCGCCTGCAGGACACCGCCGAACAACTGACCCAGCAAGCGCGTGAAGCCGACAAGCTCGCGCACAACAGCTCGGCCGGCCTCGAGCGCCAGCGCAGCGAGACCGAACAAGTCGCCACCGCCGTCAACGAAATGGCCGCCACCACTCTGGAAGTGGCCAGCAATGTCGCCCGCACCGCCATCGCCACCCAGGAAGCCAACCGCCTGACCAGCGAAGGCCGCACCATCGCCGCAGAAACCCGCGAAGCCATCCAGCGCCTGTCGCAATCGGTCGGCGATACCGGAGAAACCGTGACCCGCCTGGCCCAGGACAGCAGCGAAATCGGCGGCGTGGTCGACGTGATCAAGGGCATCGCCGACCAGACCAACCTGCTCGCCCTCAACGCCGCCATCGAGGCGGCTCGTGCAGGCGAAATGGGCCGCGGCTTTGCCGTGGTGGCCGACGAGGTGCGCTCGCTGGCGCAGCGCACCGCCGAATCCACCGAACAGATCCACGCCCTGATCGCCAAGCTGCAGCGCACCGCCGAAGAGGCCGTGCTGACCATGGAAATCGGCCGCAAGCAGGCCGACGAAGGCGTCGAACGCGTACTGCAGGCCGATCAGGCGCTGTCCGGCATCAGTGACTCGGTGGCCAATATTGCCGACATGGCCAATCAGATCGCCGCAGCGGCGGAAGAGCAAAGCGCCGTCGCTGACGAGATCAACCAGAACATCACCACCATCGCGCAACTGGCCGACCAGACCGCAGGCGAAGCGCAAAGCACCGCGAAACTCAGCGAAGCCCTGACCAACACCGCACAGGGTCAATACGCCTTGGTCGAACGCTTCAACCGCTGAAACAAAAGGCGCAGCGGCTCACCGCTGCGCCTTTCCCCCCTAAGCTCCGCCGCGCTTTTTATATAAGTGAGCTTGCTCACAATCCCCCTTGCTTCCCCTCCAGCTGCCCCGTATTCGCGTAATTGCCACTTGCCCGCCGTTATGCGACATGGTGTATAACCTTCCAAACACCCCATCGCCTCGCTATCTCCCGCGAGCTAGAGAAGGATCTTGAAAAATGACCAGGAAGGTTATCCACCAAAACTGCCCGCAGGTTATGCACCATTTGATGTCTATTTATAGTTATACGAAACCAATATGAAAGGCTGGCTTGAAGTCAACGAAGAGTTTGCAGTAGATGGATCATTGCGAGACATCTATGTGCTGGATGTTTGCGTTGATGCTTGGAATGAACTCATCAAAAAAGTCAAGAATGAGAGTTTTGAGTTTAAATTTGTGCACGGCAGTTCCGAGCGAGCGCTGCCCGACAATTTTTATAAAATAAAAGAACTGCAGAAAACCAATCCGACGACTCTATGCATTTGGCTCGATAACAACATCAAGGTTAACTGCCATTTTTTCATGGAAACAGAAATTGAACTCGATATTTCACCAAGGGAGATCAGAAGCTTGGCAGAATATAAAATACTAACAAGCTTCATGAAGTGGCTATCAAACATATTGCGTAAGCCTGCTATCCTGACGCATGAGGGTTCTCAAGATCAGGTCATTTTAAGTGTCAACGAGAGCGTCGTATAACAACTGGTATATGGACTCTCCCCACAAGTAGTGAGCAAAGCTTTTTTTTTGCACTTGTCGTCAGCGCGGTTGCATTCGTATATCCGGCCTGTGTTGGGCTTTTCCGCCCTGGCCATTCTGTAGTTCGCGCAGCGGGGGCCAAGCGTTCAATCGATCACGGGGATCATCATTGTTATCGGCCTTATTCCGCTGCAGGACTCGCCTGTTCCGACAGTGCTGCTGTTCACCACAACCACAACCACAAGAAAATCATCACATCTTTACTGATCACTCCCGCCGTCAGGCGGGCTTTGTGCTCTGCCAATTGCCATTGAAGCGCCGCTCATGGCACCACACCGCCCAGCAGATCCTGACCAATTTGTTGGCCAGCGCCACAGCCGCTTTGTTGTGGCCAATATGGGCTGCCATCTCGACGGCCCAGCGCTGTAACTGGGTCAATTTCTCTGGCGTGCGTGCCTGGCAACGCTGAGCCGCCAGCAAGGCTGCACGTGAGCCGTGGATCAATAACGTGCGTACATAGACATTGCCCTGTCGACTGATATGGCCAAGCTTGCGGCTATTGCCGCTGCTGAACTCCCGCGGCGTCATGCCCAGCCAGGCGCTGAGCTGGCGACCGTTAGCAAAGCGCTCAGGCTTGCCGACAGCGGTGGTCAGGGCGCTGGCAGTCAGCAGGCCAATACCACTGACTTCATCTAGTTTGCGCACGATTTCATCGTCAGCATGCCAGCACTTGAGTTGCTGTTCGCATTCGGCCATGCACTGTTCATACAGATTGATCTCGGCCAGGACGATATGCAGCAGACGGCCCAGGGGCTCGAGTTCAGGTTGCTCAACCAGCTCGCTGGCTGCCCGGATAAATGCAGTGCTCGAGGCTGGCGCGTCGATACCGGCTTCACGCAGGAGGCCGCGTAGCAGGTTGATACGTTGGGTTCGGCTCTTCTTCCAGGTTTCCCGCAGCCCGTGCAACTGCTGGAGCTGTTGTTACTCGTGGCTCTTCACCGGCACCGGATAAATATCCTTGCAGCGCGCCGCTTCCAGCATGGCGTCACAGTCGTTGCGGTCGGTCTTGTTGCGCCGTCGATAGGGGCGGACATAGCGCGCATGGATCAGCTTCACTTGATGACCGAGTGATTGCGCCAGCCGCCCCCAATAGTGCGCTGTGCCACAGGCTTCCATCACCCACTCGACCGGCTCGGCCTGCTCCTGTATATATCGACGGAACGCCTCTCGGTTCAGCCGCTTGCGCTGCACCACCTGGCCGGAACGGACACTCTCGGCAACTTGGTAAACGGACTTGGCCAGATCAACGGCAATGCGCTTCATAACGACTCTCCCGCTCAAAGAAACCTCGACACCTTGATATAGAACTGTGGTGTGGGGAGAGTCCATTACAGCATTCAAACCGTTCGCTTCGCTCACTGAAGCGGGCTATACAAATGTAAGCGAAACCACATAGAAACCATAGCGACAACGGAGGCCCGCGACTGAACTCCGCGGAAGTGACATGAATACAAATATCACGCTGGCATCCGCAAGTAGCATCCTTCCATGCTGGAACGGGAAATATATTACTTCCTTTATTGCGGCTGTCGAGTCTGGGTTACAGGCTGAACGAAGGCGTCTAGGGGAAAATCCATATATTGCCGTAGCATCGCGCCACCAGTACGACTACGATGGACTGACTCAATATGTTGACCTAGTGGAGGCATTTCCGTCCCAAGAGCTGGCACTAGCTTTCGCACACCAGGCGTCGAAGACTGCGTTAGTGAAGGCACTGGATATGCCGACCTACGGAAGTTACAAGTGGCATCAGGTCGACGGATGGTCTGAGTATTTCAATAGATGCAAGCAGCCACAGGTTCACGTCATTGGTAGCGAGCGCTTGCACCTGGAAAACGGCTCCGGCTTCGACTTGATTTACATCGAACACTTGATTTTACACATTCAAGCCTCAGAGCCATTGGGTAACGAATTGTTTGCTTATCTCGGAGACGAGTACGAAGTCATGAGATACCTTTCCATGCGAAGTGAGCCTCGCTCCCCCGCTGGGGCGTAACATCAGATACATTACCCAGCGATATCTGTCACTTGCCAAACAGCATTAAAACCGCTCACTCCGCTCGCCGTAATGAGCTACATCCAGCCCTCCAACCAAACACCATGCAGCCATGACAATTTAGTATTCAGTTATACATGGAGTAAAAATCAAGATGAAAACCAAACGTTCACTTGGCCATAGAGCGCTCAATGCCCTCAGCGTAATCCTCCTTCTTTCATCCGTGATTTATATCCTGGTCGCAGGATTTCATTCTGTTGCCATGGCCGCTGTAGCGCTATCTGTTGCCGGCGTAGCAACACCTGTCATCCTCACTGACAGCGGTCCATTGGAGATATTGTCAGGCATTCTAGAAGCCATAGTCGATGGTGTCCTAGCGATAGTCGAAGGTATAACCAGTGCGATCTCTGGACTGTTCGGCTAAACGCATGACGTTTCACTCACCACCCAGTCAAAGGCTTCGCTTTTACCTGGTCACTATTTCAATTGCCAGGCATATCGCAATCGGATCAACAACCAAAGGAAGACCATTATGGAAGAAGTCAATCTCGTCGTCATGATCGAAGTAATGCCAGGCAAACGAGACCTCCAAATTGAGGCATATAAAAATCTTAAACCGCTAGTCCTCGCGGAACCTGGCTGCCTGCAATATGAGTTATTTAGCGATGCCGCGGATGAAAACAAGTTCTTGCTCATCGAACGATGGACATCGCAAGACGCACTAGACGCGCACGATCAAACAGAGCACATGATTGCCGCTGACGCCCATAGCCCAACATTTCGTGCCAAGCCTGCCCAAGTCATAAAAATGGCCACGGTAACCGCCTGACCATAGGTTCAGATCGCTCGCGGAAGCGGACTGAGGCCGCCTCCTTAATCAAATACCAGGTGCTTTAACTGTGCGAAAGTTATTGGAGTCCGACAGTCTCATTCAGGTAAACCTGATAGCCAGCTACCTGCAAAGCAATGGCATCACCACAAAAATATTAAATGAACACCAAGACGCTATCCGCTCGGTGATTTCCTTCAACAAACCGATACACCCCGAACTCTGGGTACATCCTGAACAATTTGAAACCGCAGCCAAATTAGTCGGACGCTACCAACATGAACAAGAATTAAATGATTCACTCAGCGAAAACGAGTGGCCTTGCAAAAAGTGCAAGGAATACAACCCTGGCAATTTCATGTCTTGCTGGAGCTGCGGAAACTCAAAGTGACCATATCCAACTCAAATCGGTAGAACCCCAATGCCCTTCCCACACGATGAACACCAGGCCCTTCTGAACGTTAAAGGCGTAGGCCCGACCGTCGTGCAACGACTCGAACAGATCGGCATCAACTCGCTTCAGGAGCTGGCCGAAGCCAGCGTCGGCGATATCGTCACGGCGGTAGCCGCTCAGTTGGGCTCGACCTGCTGGAAGAACAGCCCGCAGGCACGCGCCGCTATCCAGGCGGCTATCGACCTGGCTAAATCACGTCAGTAATCCCCCCTTTCACTGCCAAGGAACTCGGCATGCCTGCTCACGAGAAGATCAATTACGTCGAATATCCCACCCGCAACCTGCCGGCCACCAAAGCCTTCTTTCAGGCCGCTTTCGGCTGGCGATTCACGGACTATGGCCCCGACTACGCCGCCTTCGCCGACGAAGGCCTCGATGGCGGATTTTTCAGCGCCGAGATGTCCGCACGCAGCGACAGCGGCAGCGCGCTGATCGTGTTCTACAGTGCACAGCTGGAAGGCACTCAGGCCAAGGTCGAGGCCGCCGGCGGAGAGATCGTCAAACCGATCTTTGCCTTCCCAGGCGGGAGGCGCTTTCATTTCGTCGAACCGGGTGGCAACGAGTTCGCCGTATGGTCGGAACCGAACGGCCAATAGTCGCCCACACCTCTGAGTAGCGAACCGTCGTTCCTGCACAGGCGGGAACCCGGCTCCCTGCAGCCCTGCCCTCTCCGGCCCAAAATCGTTGTAGAGACAATCTGTAACGCTTAAAACCGTGCGCCGACGGACCATCGTTTGACCCGCCGCCAGTCCCCCTATTAACGTCCGCAGCCACGGAAGATCCCTGCACAAATCAAGGAGGTACAGGATGCGAATCATGGTGATCGGCGCTAGTCGAGGTCTTGGCCGCGCCTTGGTAGACGGCTTGGCGCAAGACCACGAATTGGTCGGAATTTCGCGTAGTCATCCAGCCGATCTGCCTAGGGGCATCCAGTGGATCGAAGCCGATATGAGCGACCCACTGCGGGCGGTAGAAGCCATCGAAGCCCAGGCACCGCAACAGCTGGACGCGATCATCTACAACCTGGGTATCTGGGAAGCGCGCGCATTCGAGGATGACTACAGTTTTCTGCAGGACGAGGACGCACAGATTCTCGAGATGGTCAGCGTCAATATCGGCGCGACCTTGCTGCTGCTCAAACGCTTGCTACCGCGCCTGCTCGGCCGCGCCAAACCGCAATTGATCCTGACCGGTTCCACCTCGGCGCTGCCACAAAGCGGCCGTCCGGAAGTCACGTTCGGTGCCAGCAAATTCGCCCTCAAGGGCATTGCCGAGACCCTGCGCGAAGGTTTTCGCGATCAGCGTCTGGCCGTCACCTGCCTGCAACTGGGCTACCTCAATACCCAGGACGATCTGCAAACGCCGGTCGAGCGGGCCGCGCAGCATGGCCAGGGTCAGCTGATTCCACTGCACGATGTCGTCGCCCTGGTGCGCACACTGCTGAGTCTGTCCGATGCCAGCTACGTGCGTGAGCTGGTGCTGCCGGCCATTGCTGACGAGCGCTTCTGAACACAAGGAAACCCATGCCTGATCTTTGCGTGACACTGACAACGGATCGCCTACTGCTGCGTCCTCTGCAAGCAGCGGATGCGCCAGCGCTGTTTGCGACCTTCTCCGATCCGCAGGTCATGCGCTATTGGAACACCCCGCCCTGGGACACCGAGGCCGTGGCGCTGGATTACATCCACGCAGAACGACACGCCATGCACGAGGGCGAGCGCCTGACCCTGGCTATCGTCATCAGGGAAAGCGCCGAGCTGATCGGCAAGTGCCTGCTATTCAACTACCAGCCGGAATCTCGTCGCGCGGAGATCGGCTTTGGCATTGCATCCTCTGCCTGGGGCAAGGGTTACGTTCAGGAGGCGGCCGGCGAGTTGCTGCGCCATGGATTCGAAACCCTGGGGCTCAACCGCGTCGAGGCCGAGATCGACCCGAACAATAGCGCCTCCGGGCGCGCATTGGAGCGTTTGGGGTTCAGCCAGGAAGGGTTGCTGCGCCAACGCTGGATCATCGACGGACAGGTATCGGATTCGGCACTATTCGGACTGCTGAGCGAAGACTGGCGCAAGCGCCACAATCAACGGTAAGTCGCGAACGACAGGGGCAAGCATGCAGAGAATCGACCATATCCGCCTGATGGCACGCTACAACAGCTGGATGAACGAACGGCTCTACGCGGCGGCGTGCACCCTGCCCGACGAAGCGCTGAGTGCCGAGCGTGGTGCGTTCTTCGGCTCGATCCTCGGTACGCTCAATCATCTGCTGGTGGCCGACCGTATCTGGCTGGGGCGCTACCGCGCACACCCGGCGAACTTCCGGGCATTGCAGACTCTCGCAGAGTTGCAGACACCGACGCGGCTGGATCAGCCGATGGCGGCGGACATACGTGAGCTGGCCACACTGCGAAAGCAGCTGGACAGTTGCATCGAGGCCCTGGCTGCCGAGATGGGCGAAGAACAGCTGGATCAGCCGCTGAGCTACCACAACACCAAGGGTGTCGCCGCGCAAAAGCACTTCTTCGCCCTGCTGACGCACCTGTTCAACCACCAGACGCATCACCGAGGACAGGCCACGACGCTGTTGGCTCAGGCCGGAGTGGATGTTGGCGTGACCGACCTGCTGGCGTTGATCCCTGACGAGCCTTGAGCGGTGATCAAGCGCCTATCGAGCTTCGCCCTTGTCCACGCTCACAGCCCAGCCAGTTTCAGCCAGTGCGCGTAGAAACCCTCGGCGACCCGATTCAGCGCACTGACCTTTCCGCTCAGGTCGTCGCGCATCTCGGCAATGCTCTGCTGGCTGGGCTGGCTGGCATCGAGCAGATGGGCCCAGTCGCCGAGCCAGTGCTCGACCAGCGCCTGGGTCATTTCCGGATGCCCTTGCAGTGCTAGGACCTTGTCGCCCCAGGCAAAGCCCTGATTGTCACACCAGCGGCTGCTCAGCAAAGGCTGGGCGCCGTCAGGTAGCGCGAAGGTGTCGCCATGCCACTGGAAAATGCTGAATTCTTCAGGCAAGTGCGCCAGCCAGGGGCTATCGGACGCTTCTGAGCGCCGCTGCATACTCTGCCACCCCGCCTCGGTGTAGGGCATACGGCGGATGCTCGCGCCCAGCGCCTTGGCCAGCAGTTGGCCGCCCAGGCAGTGACCGATAAGCGGAATGTCGCGCGCGATGAAGCGCTGCAGCGCCGCCACTTCGTCGGCGATCCAGGGCAGCGGGTCGTTGACGCTCATCGGCCCGCCCATCACAGCAACCGCCTTGGGCCGCTCCAGGTCGTAGTCGCGCAATTGGCCCAGATCGACGCGCAACACGTCGAAACTGCAGCCACGCGCCTGCAGCACCTGCGCCAGGTGGGCGGGTGGGCAATAATCGATATGGGTCAGGATCAGAACATCGGCCATGAGTACCTCCGCCGCGCAGTCTGCGCGAGAAGGCGTGGCAAGTCGAGGTGGGCTGGGAGTTGAAGCCATCGGCCGGGTGGCCGGCCGATGGTCTGCTGACGGATGCCGCGGCAATCCCTAACGCATGGCTGACGCTTTCACCTCCTGCGTGACGCCCCAGCCATCCATCTTGCCGCCCAGCGGGACGACGATGGACTCCAGGTCGTGTTCGAACTCGCCGATACCGGCATGGGTGGCGTACATCACTTTGCTGATCTGCAGGTGCCAGATGCCGTCCTCACGGGCAGATATCTGGGCATTGAGCGACTCGCCGCGAAAGTTTCTGGCCGCCATTCTGGCCCGCTCTTCGTCGGGAAAGATGGCGTAGAACTCGATCGGGTGAAACTGGGCGAAGTCGAATCCCCCTTCTTTCATCCGACGCAGCACCGAAGTGCTGGAGTCTTCGTGGAAGGCTGTGCTCATAAACGACCCCCTCTCAGGCTATGGATGGATTAACCGCTTTCCCAATGCGACCGTCTTGTGGACGGTGTCGCGACCCCTGTTGGCGCCGCCCCGAGAATCGAGCAGGTGCTCGATGTGTCTACTGCAAGCGTATCGACGACTGCCCGGCAGAACACCGGACTGAAGACCGTCCTCTCAAGAGTAGCCCTTAAATACGCGATTGGCTTCGTTCAGAAAGCCTTTGTGACAAAGCCGACGACCAGCGGCAACTGGCCATCCCGGGCACCTCGCCTGCACTCATGGGCGACTGAAGCAGCCCATCAGCAACCTGTTGATCCACCTCGGCGTGACCTGCCCGAGGTTGAACAGCAGCCCCACCGGGCGATGCACGATGCTGGCGTGAGCCTGCTTCCAGGCTGATTCGGCGATCTGCTCGGCCTGCAGACGCATGTCCAGGCGACGCATCACCGGTGGACGCTGCGCCTGACTGCGCAGCATCGGCGTGTCGGCGAATGGCGGCATCAGGTCCCCCACGCGGTTGCCGTGCTCACGCCACTCCAGCTCCAGTGCTTCGTCAGGCCGCGTACAGCGAACTTGCTGGCCGAGTAGCTCGCAGCCGTAGAGCCCCGAGGCGGGGCCCATGTTGAACGCCAGCGCCTCTGGCGTGGCCTGGAGTTAAGAAAGACCGCGCACGCCGAATCGATGTGGGCCTCATGCATGGTTCTAGCCCTTTCGCCCAGGCCGAAGCTACGAGCGCGCCGGGATTTGAAAGTCATCTTCACGCTGACAAGCCGCAAGCGCCGAGCTAGGGTGCCAGCCATGAACATCATCACGCTGCTTCTGCCCTACCAACCGCCCTGGGACTGGCAACAGTTCCACAGCCATTTCGCCCTGCGCGCGATTCCCGGTCTGGAGTCGCTGAGCGCGGAGAGCTACAGCCGCGGTTTCAGCATCGATGGCGCACCGGGCTGGTTCAGGGTCGCTCCGCTGCCGGGGCAGAACGCGCTGGAGTTGCGCTGTCGCCTGGCCTCGCCCGCGCATCTCGATCCACTCGAACGACGCGTGCGGCGCATGTTCGACCTCGACAGCGAACCCGAGGCGATTGCCCTGCATCTGGGCACTGATGAGCTGCTCGCTCCATTGCTGCGGCGCAATCCGGGCCTGCGCCTGCCAGTGGCATTCGACCCGTTCGAGCAGGCAGTGCGCGCTATCGTCGGCCAGCAGGTCACGGTCAAAGCCGCGGTCACCATAGTCGGGCGCCTGGTACAGCGTGTCGGCACGCCAATCGAGACGCCGGAAACACTGGGTATCAGCCATCTGTTCCCCTCGCCGCAAGCACTTGCCGAGGCCGATCTGACCGGCATCGGCATGCCCGGCAAGCGTGTGCAGTGCCTGCAGCATTTCGCCGCGCGCATCGCCGATGGCAGCCTGAAGCTGGATATGGAAAAGGGCTGCGCGGCGCTGATCGAACGACTCTGTGCCCTACCCGGCATCGGTCCGTGGACGGCGGAGTATATTGCCCTGCGCGCATTCGGAGAGGCCGACGCCTTTCCCGCCAGCGATCTGGGGCTGCTCAAGGCGCCCGTCTGGGGGGCTGAAGGGATCGATGCGCGTCGCCTGAAACAACGCGCCGAAGCCTGGCGCCCCTGGCGTGCTTATGCGGCGGCGCACCTCTGGCATAACTATTCGGGAGGCTGAAACATGCACTACCGTTACCACGACAGCCCCGTCGGCCCGCTGTTTCTCGCGGCCGATGAAAGCGGCCTGCAACTGCTGCTGATGGAGCTGGACAGCCGGCCCTGGCGCATCGAAGAGCATTGGCAGCCCGCTGGCCGTGAGCTGGACGCCGTGTGCAGCCAGCTGGACGAATATTTCGCCGGCAAGCGCCGTCAGTTCGAACTGCGCCTGGCGCCGAAGGGCACGGCCTTCCAGCAGGCAGTTTGGCAGGCGCTGCAGGCGATCCCCTACGGGCGCACCTGCAGCTACTCCGAGTTAGCCAGGGTCATCGACAGGCCACAGGCGGTGCGTGCGGTGGGAACGGCCAATGGCGCCAATCCGATTTCCATCATCGTGCCCTGTCATCGCGTGATCGGCCGTGACGGCAGCCTCACCGGTTATGCCGGTGGCCTGCCGCGCAAACAGCAATTGCTGGAGTTGGAGGGTGTGTTGCAGCCGGCGCAGGCGCAACTGGCTCTGTAACCTAGGGCGCGGGTATGCGCGCCAGAGGTTCTGCACGCGGGCGCAGCGGCAACGCCAGAATCAGCCCTTCGCCCGAGGCAGGAAAGATGCCGGTCAGCGCGGTGATGTTGACCTGATGGGAAACCAGCAGCAACGGCGCACCAAGCGGCAGCTCGTTGATCATGCGAACCAGCTCGGCGGTCTGCTCGGCACCGTCCTCGGGCTGGCCGAAGAATGAATCCAGCGCGGCGAACGGCTGCACCGGGCCGCGCAGCATGCCGCGCGCAGTGTCCAGTGCGCGGCACCAGCGACTGCTGAGAAGGCGCGGCTGCTCGATCCCCTGACGCGCGAGCAACTCGCCCCAGCGCCGGGCCTCGGCACGCCCTTGATCGTTGAGATTGCGCTGGGTTTCGCAGCGTTCCAGGCGAAAATTCGCCGGGTCGCCCGTACCCGGCGCCGTTGCGTGGCGCATGAGCATCAACGCGCGACCCTCGCGCAGTGCCTGCCAGGCATTGGCGTTATCTGCTGCCACACTGAACAGTGGCAGCAGCGCCAAGGCCAGCAGCCACAGCCGGCTCATATCCTGACGTTGCCGCGCGGCCCCATCAGCGCCCAGATGATCAGACCGATCACCGGCAGCAGCACGATCAGCAGAATCCACAGAATCTTGATCCCGGTCTCGGCGCTGCTCTTGATCACGTTGAGGATGGCCCAGATATCCAGGGCAAGGATGACCAGGCCGATCAGGCCATTGAACATGGAACCCATGACGACACTCCTGTCTGAAAGGTTGCCTGCATAGGATAGCTGGCGACTGGCGTCGGTTCCCTCAATCACCGAGCCGGGCAAAACGGCTGGCGATATCGTCATCGGTACGCACGGGTGCATCCTCGCTGGCACTCAGGCGCACTACCAGTGCATGCGGTTCCTCACCCAGGTCGAACCAGTGGCGGGTGCCGGCTGGCAGCGACAGCAGGTCGCCCCTCTCGCCCTGCAGCATGTACACGTGGCCATCGAGGTGCAGGCTGAGCTGGGCAAACCCACCGAGGAACAACCAGGCACTGGCCGTCGACTGCGCCTGCTCATCCAGATGACGCGCACGCAGCTCCAGCTTCTGCGGATCATTGCGTTGCAGGTTGAACAGCTCCTGCTGCACGTGACCTTCCTTGCTCATGAATGCCTGCAGCCACAGGCCGTAGGCCGCATCCAATTCGGCCTGCTCGCAGCCAGGGCGCAAGGCAGCCGGCAGTTCCACCTGACGATAGTCGATGCCCGCCGCCGCCAGCGTGCTGGCGATGTCGTCAGCGTAGTTCAGTACCTTATTCGGCAGTTCCGGTGCGGTATCCAGGTAGACGGCGAGGCTGCTCATGACGGGTTCACTCGATTCAGGGCTGCTCGGGCGGCAGACGGGTGGCAATGATGAAGGCGGCCAGCAAGGCTACCAGACTGGCGATGGCGAAAGTCCAGGCCGGGCCCAGGCTCTTCCAGCTGTAACCGGCATATAGCGCGCCCAACGCGCCGCCGATCCCGGCCAGACTGACATACAGCGCCTGGGCCTGGCCCTGTTGGCGATCAGCGAAACTGCGCTGTACGAAATGGATGCACGCGGCGTGGAACGCGCCAAAGGTCGCGGCGTGCATGCACTGCGCCAGCAGCAACAGCGGCAGGTACTGGGCCAGGTTGCCCAGCAATAGCCAGCGCACGGCGGTGATCAGGAAGCTGGCCAGCAACACCGCACGCAGCGAGTAACGCTGCAGCAGGCGCGCCATGACCAGGAACAGCAGGATCTCTGCCACCACCCCCAGCGCCCAGAACAGACCGATGGCGCCGCGACTGTAGCCAACGCCCTCCAGGTGCAGAGTCAGAAAGGTGTAGTACGGGCCGTTGCTCAACTGCATCAGCCCAACGCAAACATAGAACGCGAGGATACCGGGGCGGCGCAATTGGCGCACAAAGCCCTCCGACTCCAGCGTATTCGCGCGCAGCAAGGGCTGCGCATTGGGTACCCAGAGACTGCTGGCGACGATGCCGGCCATGATCACCAGCAACGCCGCCGGGTAGGCGTCCAGACTCAGCCACTCGAACAACAGGCCGAGGCCGACCACGGCGACGATGAAGCCGATGCTGCCCCACAGGCGAATCTGGCTGTAACGCGCCGCCTGCTCGCGCAGATGGGCCAGGGTGATGACCTCGAACTGCGGCAGCACCGCATGCCAGAAGAAGGCGTGCGTGGCCATGATCAACACCAGCCAGGCGTAGCTCTGCCCGAGAAAGATGCCGGCGAAGCAAACCAGGGTGCACAGCGCGCCGAAACGCACGATCAACAAGCGCTGGCCGGTGTGATCCCCCAGCCAGCCCCACAGGTTCGGTGCCAGGCAGCGCATCAACATGGGAATGGCGATCAGCTCGCCAATCCGTGCAGGGGAAAAGCCCAGGTGATCGAAGTACAGCGCCAGGAACGGCGCCGTACCCCCGAGCAGGGCGAAGTAGAAGAAGTAGAAGCCGGACAGCCGCCAGTACGGCAAGGCCGCGCGCGCCCAGATCACAGTTGCGGCAGTACCGGCGTGGTGACGCGCACGTCGGCGTTCTGCGCGCGGTGACGCAGCAGGTGATCCATCAGCACGATGGCCATCATCGCCTCGGCGATCGGCGTGGCGCGGATGCCGACGCAGGGGTCGTGACGGCCCTTGGTGATGACATCCACCGGGTTGCCGTCGACGTCGATGGAACGCCCCGGCGTGGTGATGCTCGAGGTCGGCTTCAGCGCCAGGTGGGCAACGATCGGCTGGCCACTGGAGATGCCACCGAGGATGCCGCCGGCATTGTTGGAGAGGAAACCTTCCGGGGTCAGCTCGTCGCGGTGTTCGGTGCCACGCTGGGCAACGCAGGCGAAGCCGGCGCCGATCTCCACGCCCTTGACCGCGTTGATGCTCATCAAGGCATGGGCCAGCTCGGCGTCGAGGCGATCGAAGATTGGCTCGCCGAGCCCCGGCATGACGCCTTCGGCAACCACGGTGATCTTCGCGCCCACCGAATCCTGGTCGCGACGCAGCTGATCCATGTAGGCCTCCAGCTCCGGCACCTTGTCCGGGTCGGGACTGAAGAAGGCGTTGTCCTCGACGCTGTCCCAGGTCTTGAACGGAATCTCGATGGGGCCTAGCTGACTCATGTAGCCACGGATGACGATGCCCTGGCTGGCCAGGAACTTCTTGGCGATGGCGCCGGCCGCGACGCGCATGGCGGTCTCGCGCGCCGAGCTGCGGCCGCCGCCACGGTAATCGCGCAGGCCGTACTTGTGGTGGTAGCTGTAGTCGGCGTGGGCCGGGCGGAACAGATCCTTGATCGCCGAGTAGTCCTTGGACTTCTGGTCGGTGTTGCGGATCAGCAGGCCGATGGAGCAACCGGTGGTCTTGCCCTCGAACACCCCGGAGAGGATTTCCACCTCGTCGGCTTCCTGGCGCTGCGTGGTGTGGCGGCTGGTGCCCGGCTTGCGACGGTCGAGGTCGCGCTGCAGGTCTTCCAGGGCAATCTCGATACCCGGCGGGCACCCGTCGACGATGGCGACAAGCGCCGGGCCATGGCTTTCGCCTGCGGTGGTGACGGTGAACAGCTTGCCGTAGGTATTGCCGGACATGGGAAGACGCTCCGCGAAATTCAGCTCAGGCCCGGCGCTGCGCAGGCCCGATTCACAAGGTGGGCGAGTATACCTGCCACCTTCTTGCAGTTCACCCCGAACCTTGGTGCTCGGCTAGCGTCCAATGCCAGTCTGCCACTACCCTGCCCTCATCATGCTGCGAGCCCTGCTCTTGTCCCTCACCCTGATCACCGGTCTGGCCCAGGCCAGCACCACCCGGCAATCCCCCGTCAGCCTCGATACCGACCAGGGCACCCTGTATGGCAGCCTGCTGGTGCCACAAAGCGACAAGCCGCTACCGGTAGCGCTGTTGATCGCCGGCTCAGGCCCTACCGACCGCAACGGCAACAACCCCGAAGGCGGCTATAACGACGCTCTGAAGAAGCTGGCCCAGGTGCTGGCGCGCAATGGCATCGCCAGCCTGCGCTATGACAAGCGCGGCGTCGCTGCCAGCCGCGCCGCCACCCCGGATGAGCGCGACCTCAGCGTCGAACACTACGTGGATGACGCCGAAGGCTGGGCCAGGCTGCTCCGGAAGGATCCGCGCTTCGATCGCCTGATACTCATCGGCCACAGCGAAGGTGCGCTGATAGCCAGCCTGGCTGCGCCCGCCAGCCAGGCCGATGCGCTGGTGTCCATCGCCGGCCCCGCCTACCCCATCGGCCAGGTGCTGGACATGCAACTGGCCATGCGCCTGCCACCGCCCCTGCTGGACGAAAGCCGGCACATTCTCGCCAACCTGATTCGCGGCAAGCTGCAGCCCAAGGTGCCCAAGGAGCTGCAAGCGATCTATCGCCCCAGCGTGCAGCCCTACCTGATCAGCTTGCTGCGCCAGGATCCGGCAGAGAACTTCGCGGCATTGCAGATTCCCGCGCTGATCGTGCAAGGCACCCACGACGCCCAGGTCAGCCCGGACAATGCCGAGTTGCTCAAGCAGGCCAAGCCCGATGCCGAACTGGCGCTGATCCCTGGCATGAACCATGTCATGCGCATCACCCCGGCGCCCTGGAACGAACAGGTAGCGTCCTACGACGATCCGCAGCTACCCTTGGCCCGTGCTCTGGGCGAGCGGATCGTCGCGTTCATTCGCTCCAGCGCAGAGAAAAACGGTCGATAACCTGCAAAATGACCCGACCAAGCGCACAGGACGCCCATGAGCGAGAACCCAGCCCCGGAGGCGCAGGCCCCCGCAGCCGCAGCCGCAGCCAGCGAAGCGCCCGCCGCGCCACACCCCTGGTCTGAACTGCCAGCCGAGCAGTTCAGCCTGCTGCGCCTGGCGCCGCTACCCGTCGACCGCGAAACCGGGCCAAGACCGCTGCGTTTCGTCCAGCTTGGCCGGGTGGAGCGTCACACCCGGAGTCTGAGCATGCTGCGCCTGACCATTCAGGTGCCAGGCCAACGCCTGCATCGGCAGAGCAACCTGCTGGAAGTCTGGGCCGATCATCAGAACAAGGAGGTTCGTTTCGGCCCGGACAAGGGCTTCAGCGTGGAGCCGGCCAATCGCGGCCTGGGACGTTTTCTCATGGCCCAGGGCATTGCCTGGGCACGCAAGCAATTCGCCCATTACACCGTCGAAGGCGGCGCGCTGCCGACCAAGGACAACTTCAACGACGCTGCCCGCGCCCGCCGCGACCACGCGGTCAAGGCGCAGGGCTTCACCATCGAGTACAGCGACCCACTGCAGCTCAAGCCCTTCTACAGCGCGCCACGGGTCAGTTCGCTGCATGGCGACTGGCAGGCCGAGAAGGTGCAGATCATCGAACTGCTGGATGCCGCGGCGATGCTGCAGCAGGCAGACCAGAACCTGCAGGAGCAGGACGCCAAACTGCGCAAGCTGGGAGATCGGGTCGAGCGCCTCAAGCGCGAAGACAGCGGCCTGCGCTTCACCATCACCTGCCTGGTGGCGTTCAGCCTGTTTCAGGCGGGATTGCTGATCTGGATCGCCACGCGCTGATCCATCGCGGCCGAAGCGCAATGCTGGACCAGGTCATGGCGCCTTTCTCGGCATGAACCGGTGGGCTGCTCGCTTCGCCACGAGCAGTCGGCGCCCCGATCCGCCCTAGGCCCTGATAGATATCGCGGCTGAAGCCGCTCCTACCGTAGGAGCGGCTTCAGCCGCGAAAAACCATCCGCTCAGCCCTTCACCCGCGAACGAAACAGCTCCTGATGCTCGCGGCACTGCTTGGCCGCCAGCAGGAACACGCCGTGTCCGCCACGCTGGAAGTCCAGCCAGGTGAAGTCCACTTCCGGGTAAAGCGCTTCGACATGCACCTGGCTGTTGCCCACCTCGACGATCAGCACGCCGCGTTCGGTGAGATGATCGGCCGCCTCGGCCAGCATGCGCCGCACCAGATCCAGACCATCATGACCGCAGGCCAGGCCCATCTCCGGTTCGTGCTGGTATTCGGCGGGCATGTCGGCGAAGTCCTCGGCGTCGACATAAGGCGGGTTGGAAACGATCAGGTCGAAGCGTTGGCCTGGCAATTCGGCGAAGCCATCGCCCTGCACGCAGTACACGCGATCCTCCAGGCCGTGGCGCTCGATGTTGAGGTTGGCCACCTCCAGCGCATCGAACGACAGATCGCCCAGCACCACTTCCGCTTCAGGGAACTCGTAGGCACACGCGATACCGATGCAGCCGGAGCCGGTGCACAGGTCGAGAATGCGCACCGGTTCGCTCGGCAGCCAGGGCGCGAAATGACAGTCGATCAGCTCGGCGATCGGCGAGCGCGGCACCAGCACACGCTCATCGACGACGAAGGGCAAACCGCAGAACCAGGCTTCGCCCAGCAGGTAAGCGGTGGGGACACGCTCCTCGATACGACGCTTGAGCACAGCCTGCAGGTGCGCATGCTCGTCGTCTTCCAGACGGCAATCGAGATAGGCGTCGGAAATTTCCCAGGGCAGATGCAGCGTACCGAGCACCAATTGGCGCGCCTCGTCCCAGGCGTTGTCGGTGCCATGGCCGAAGAACAGTTGCTCGGCCTGAAAACGGCTGACAGCCCAACGGATGTAATCACGCAGGGTGCGTAAACGAGTAGAGAGAGCAGTCACGGGCGGCCTCCGGGTGAAAAGTGCGGAAGTTTAGCCCAGTGCAGGTCGCTCGCGCATGAATGACAGGTTAACGAAAGCTCAGGAGCGCTCGCGTTTCTTGCGCACCAGGTCATCATCCGGGCGCCGCAGCTCGCGCAGCACGGCGATGGCCACAGCGATGGAGAACAACAGCCAGAAATATTGGGGTAACTGCGACAAAAGCGACATGGCAACTCCTTTTGCGTACGACCCCGAGTCCTTCGGGGCAGTTCCGATTCTGCTCCGGCAAAACGCACCGAGCAAGCCTTGGCGCAGATAGAGGTTCACAGAGCGCTCTGGCAAGCGGACAATGGCACATCATCACCATCAGCCAGGAGCCCGAGATGTCCCATCCGCAAACCATGTTCCAGCTCACCGGTCGTGGCCACGCACCGGCCAGCCTGAACAATGCGACCCTGCTGATCATCGACGCCCAGGAAGAGTACCGCAGCGGCGTGCTGGCGCTGCCGGGGCTCGATGCTGCGCTGGCGGAGATCGCCAGCCTGCTGGCAGCAGCGCGCAGTGCCGGTGCCGACATCGTTCACGTCAAGCACCTCGGTATTCCCGGCGGCCTGCTCGACCCCAGCGGCCCGCGTGGTCGCCACCTGCCGGAAGCGGCCCCACTGGCTGGCGAGATCGTGGTCGAAAAACGCCTGCCGAATGCCTTCGCCGGCACCGAGCTGCATGATCGCCTGCAGGCGCTCGGCCATCTCGACCTGATCGTCTGCGGCTTCATGACCCACTCCAGCGTCAGCACCACCGTTCGCGCCGCCAAGGACTATGGCTACCGCTGCACCCTGGTCGATGCCGCCTGCGCCACCCGTGACCTGCCGGCGCCAGATGGCAGCGTGATTGCCGCCGCCGAGGTGCATCGCATCGAGGTGATCACGCTGGGCGATAACTTCGCCACCCTGGTGCCGAACGCCAAAGCGCTGGTGTGAACGCGCTAGCAGTCTCGCCTGCGCGGCGGAACCCAGGCGCAACCAGCCGGTCATACCGCCGATAAGCCAAAGGAAATCGGAATGAAGCTGTCCGACGATTTCGATGCACGCCGCCTGCGCCCACGCCAGCCGAGAAACTGGCGTCTGCGTATCGGAGCCGGTCTGGGTGCGCTGCTCGCCGCCTTCGGCATTCTCCTGGCAATGGCCGGCGTCGCCTCTCTGGCCGGCCGTGCGCCGGTCCTCGGGGCGCTCAACGACACCACGGGCGAAGCCATCGTCCTGCTGCTGTTGGGCCTGTTCCTGTTGTGGGCCGGTATCGCCTTCTGGCGTCGCTGCCGCAGGCGCTTGCGGCGCCCCAGCGATCTGAGCCTGTCGCCCTCGCTAATGAAAAAGCGCGACTGACCAAGCGAAACATCACCCACAACAGCCGCAGAAGCTGGCTTGCCAGCGACGCTGTTCGCCAAGTGGCCCGGTGAGCGCCAGTAGACCGGCTGCTACAAATTCGTCTTTCTACGCTTACACGACCGGCATTTGGGTAAAATGCCAGCCTGTTTCGCGGAGCCTCCGATGCAAGACGACGACTTTTCCCTGTTCCGGGCCGAGCTGCGCGGCGTCAAGCCGCTCAAGCACGACCGTGCCGACACTGGCAAACCCAAGCCTGACCGTAAACAGTTCAACACCCTGCGCCAGGCTGCGACCATCAGCCAGGGCGAGATCAAGGTGGACGGCCTGTCCGATCAGTTCGTCATCGACGTCGGCGCCGAAGACCCGTTGTACTGGGCCGGCAACGGCGTGCAGGACGGCCAGATGCGCAAGCTCAAACTGGGCCAGATTCCCTTCGACGGCAGCCTTGACCTGCACGGCATGAGCGTCGAGAAGGCACGCGATACGCTATGGGAGTTTCTTGCCGAAGCCACCAAACTGGAGATTCGCTGCGTGCGCGTCACCCATGGCAAGGCGGTGCGCATGGACGGGCGCAAACCGATGATCAAGAGCCATGTGAACACCTGGCTGCGTCAGCACCCACAGGTACTGGGCTTCAGCTCTTGCCTGGCCAAGCATGGTGGTACCGGCGCGGTGTACATCATCCTCAAACGCACCATGATGGATGGCCGCGACGAGTAATCAGAGCACCTGGCACTCTTGCCAGGCCCCTGTCGGCGCCCTACCCTGCGCCCTTCGATACCCAACAGGATTTTCCATGTCCCTGGAACAACACTACACCGCGATCCTTGGCCAGCTCGGCGAGGACGTTTCTCGCGAAGGTCTGCTGGACACGCCCAAGCGCGCCGCCAAGGCCATGCAGTACCTGTGCCGTGGCTACCAGCAGACGCTGGAGGAAGTCACCAACGACGCGCTGTTCAGCTCCGACAACAGCGAGATGGTGCTGGTGAAGAACATCGAGCTGTACTCGCTGTGCGAACATCACCTGCTGCCGTTCATCGGCAAGGCTCACGTTGCCTACATCCCCAACGGCAAGGTGCTGGGCCTGTCCAAGGTGGCGCGTATCGTCGACATGTTCGCCCGCCGCCTGCAGATCCAGGAGAACCTCAGCCGGCAGATCGCCGAGGCGGTCGAGCAGGTCACCGGCGCGCTGGGCGTGGCGGTGGTCATCGAGGCGCAGCACATGTGCATGATGATGCGCGGCGTGGAGAAACAAAATTCCTCAATGGTCACCTCGGTGATGCTCGGCGAGTTCCGCAGCAACCCGGCGACTCGCGGCGAGTTCCTCAATCTGGTTCGCTGAGCCAGACACCCGAAGACGGCCGCTCACTTGCGTGAACGGCCGTCGGCATTTCAGGAGTTAGAAAGATGTTGCTCAAAGCCCTTCGTATCGGCCTGGGCCAGCTCGTCGTGTTCGTCGACTGGATCAGCCGCCCGCGCAAGCTCAAGCGCAGTCCCGAGGCGCAAGCCGACGTCGAGCGCGCCACGGCCAACCTGGCGCTGTACCAGTTCCACGCCTGCCCGTTCTGCGTCAAGGTGCGGCGCAACCTGCATCGCCTGAACCTGCCGGTGCAACTGCGCGATGCCAAGCACGATGCCGAGCATCGCCAGGCGCTGGAACAGCAAGGCGGCCGCATCAAGGTGCCGTGCCTGCGCATCGAGGAAAACGGTCAAAGCACCTGGCTGTACGAGTCCAAAGCGATCATCGCCTATCTGGATCAGCGCTTCGCCAGCTGACGCGGTGGGCGTGGATCAGGTTTCATCGATCCACCCGCTGCGCTGGACCCGCTGCAACCGATCCATCGCTTTGGTGGATGATAAGAGCGTCATCCACCCTACCCGAGCCCAGCTGACAGCGTAGGGTGGAACACGCCTCTGCTGGCGGACCGTGCTCCGCGAGCCTTGGAGCAGCCCAGCACCGGTTATTTCGCGGCTGAAGCCGCTCCTACAAGATCGGCGCCTCTGTAGGAGCGAGCTCTGCTCGCGAACAGCACCCTAGGGTTCGATGCCGTAGACCTTGAGCTGGTCGACAAACTGCGCTTCATCCAGCACCTTGACGCCCAGTTCGCTGGCCTTGGCCAGCTTCGAGCCGGCACCGGGCCCTGCCACCACGCAATGAGTCTTGGCCGATACCGAGCCGGCCACTTTGGCCCCCAGGTTCTCCAGCTTGCCCTTGGCCACGTCGCGGCTCATGAGTTCCAGGGTACCGGTGAGCACCCAGGTCTGGCCGGCCAGCGGCAGCCCTTCGGCGACCTTCTTCTCGCTTTCCCAGTGCATGCCGAAATCACGCAGTTGCTGCTCGATGGCGCGCGCGAGCTGAGCGTTATCGGCATTGTCGAAGAACTCACGCACGGCCTTGGCCTGCTTTTCCGGCAGGGTCTGGCGCATGTCCAGCCAATCACCAACGAGCACGCCATCCAGACTGCCGAAACGCTCGGCCAGCTTCTGCGCAGCACCGGGACCGACACTGGGAATATTCAGCTTGTCGAGCATGCCGCCCAGAGTAGCAATGGCCGAGAACTCGGCGCTCAGCTCCCCCTCCTCTTGCAGCTCGAGGCCACACTCACCCAGCAAGGCGCTGATCACCTGTTGGTTGTGCGCGTCCTCGAAGAAGCTGTGGATCTCGTGCGCCACTTCCAGGCCGATATCCGGCAAGTAGGTGAGCACCTGCGGCAGCGCCTGACGCACGCGCTCCAGTGAGGCCAGGGAACGCGCCAGCACCTTGGCGGTTTCCTCGCCGACATCGGGAATGCCTAGGGCGTAGATGAAGCGCGCCAGGGTCGGTCGCTTGCTGTCCTCGATGGCTGCCAGCAGCTTGTTGCTGGACACCTCGGCGAAGCCTTCCAGGCCGATGATCTGCTCGAAGTTCAGCTTGTACAGGTCTGCAGGCGACGCGATCAGCTTCTCGTCCACCAACTGCTCGATGGTCTTGTCGCCGAGGCCTTCGATATCCATGGCACGGCGCGAGACGAAGTGGATGATCGCCTGCTTGAGCTGCGCCTGGCAGCTCAGGCGACCAACGCAGCAGTACACCGAGCCTTCGCTGAGCGACTCCTTGCCCTTGCTGCGCTTGACCAGTTGCGTGCGCTCCACCGCCGAGCCGCACACCGGGCATTGCTCGGGAATGTGCACCGGGCGCGCGTTATCCGGGCGACGCTCGGGCACCACGGCCATCACCTGCGGGATCACGTCACCGGCGCGGCGGATGATCACCGTATCGCCGATCATCACGCCGAGGCGCGCCACTTCATCCATGTTGTGCAGGGTGGCGTTGGCCACCATCACGCCGGCCACCTTGACCGGGTTCAGACGCGCCACCGGCGTGACCGCGCCAGTACGGCCGACCTGAAATTCCACGTCGAGCAACTCGGTCAGCTCTTCCTGCGCCGGGAATTTGTGGGCGATGGCCCAGTGTGGCGTACGCGCGCGGAATCCCAGCTGCTGCTGGTCTTCGATGTTGTTGACCTTGAACACCACGCCATCGATGTCATATTCCAGACTCAGACGCCGCTCACCGATGTCGCGGTAATACGCCAGGCAATCTTCGACGCCCTTGGCCAGTTTCAGCTCACGACTGATGGGCACGCCCCAGGCCTTGAGCTGCTGCAGCATGGCCACCTGGGTGCCCGGCAGCTCGCCGCTGACCTGGCCGACGCCGTAGCAGCAGAACTCCAGCGGGCGGCTGGCGGTGATCTTAGGATCGAGTTGGCGCAGGCTGCCGGCAGCGGCGTTACGCGGATTGGCGAAGGTCTTGCCGCCACTCTCGGCCTGACGGGCGTTGAGTTCCTCGAAACCGGACTTGGGCATGAACACTTCGCCACGCACCTCCAGCACTTGCGGCCAGCCTTCGCCCTGCAGCTTCAGTGGTACGTTGCGGATGGTGCGCACGTTGCTGGTGATGTCCTCGCCGGTGCTGCCGTCGCCGCGCGTGGCGCCACGCACCAGTTGGCCATTCTCGTAGCGCAGGCTGACCGCCAGGCCATCGAGCTTGGGCTCGCAGCTGTACTCCACCTCGGCGCCGCCACCGAACAGATCGCCGCCCTGAAGGCCAAGACCGTTCTGCACGCTACGGTCGAACGCGCGCATGTCGTCCTCCTCGAAGGCGTTGCCCAGACTGAGCATCGGCACCTCATGGCGCACCTCGCCGAAGGCGCTGAGCGCCTCACCACCAACGCGCTGGGTCGGCGACTCGGGCGTCACCAGTTCAGGGTGCTCGGCTTCCAGCACCTGCAACTCGCGGAACAGACGGTCGTACTCGGCGTCCGGTACGCTCGGTTCGTCCAGCACGTAGTAACGGTAGTTGTGCGCGTCCAGTTCATTGCGCAGTTCGGTAATACGTTGGGCGGCGTTGGTCATGCTCGGTCTCTCAAACGAAAAGAGCAGCCTCGGCTGCTCTTTTGCAATGCACTGGTGTTTCAGCGTTTCTGGGTCAACTGCCGGCGCTCAAATTCGACGATGCGCTGACGGTAGTGTTCGATGGTCTGTGCGGTCATCACGCTGCGCTGGTCATCCTTCAGCTCGCCGCCCAGTTCGTGGGCCAGCTTACGCGCAGCGGCGACCATCACGTCGAAGGCCTGCTTGGGATGACGCGGGCCGGGCAGACTGAGAAAGAAGCTCACCGCGCGGGTGCTGAAGCCTTCGATGTCGTCCAGGTCGAAAGTACCCGGCTTGAGAGCGTTGGCCATAGAGAACAGCACCTCGCCATTGCCGGCCATGCTTTCGTGGCGGTGGAAGATATCCATCTCGCCGAAGCGCAGGCCACTTTCGAGAATGTTCTGCAGCAGTGCCGGGCCCTTGAAGCCGAAATCATCGCGCGCGACCACGTTGATCACCAGCACTTCCTCCACCGGAGCCGCATCGGCTGCCGGCCTGGCGGCTTTCTTCGATTCCTGGGGCTCGTCATCGACCGGATTGAGCAAGGTCGGCACCGGCTCGTCGACGGCCAGATTGAGGTCGCCCTGCTGTGGCTCGTTGCGCTGACGACGCGGCAGGTCCTTGGCGCTCATCGACGGCAGGTCGTCTTCGTCCAGCTGCGGTTCGCGGTCATGATTCACCACGCGCGGCGGGCTGAGCAGATCCGGGTCACTGTCGTCATCGGGCATGTTGGCGAAGCTGCGGTCGAGCTTGAACTTGAGCCTGCCCTTGCCACCGCGCATACGGCGCCAGCCGTCGAAAAGAATGCCAGCGATGACGATGATGCCAATAACGATCAGCCACTCGCGCAGACCGAATTCCATGAAATACCTGACCCTTAACAATTCTGGTGAAAAAAAGATCCAATCAAACGGATCACAACTCGACTATAAAGCGCGGCGCCAACTTGATGTTCTATCTGACGTTTTCCGCGTGTAACAAAAGTGGGCAATAAGCTAGCACGACGAAAGACAACTTTACACAGGGAGCCACACAAGGTTTTGCCTATATTCAGTTAATCTCGCAGCGCTCTGCCATCATGCCTCCACCATCGCCAGCGCCTCCTCGACATCCACTGCCACCAGGCGCGAGCAACCAGGCTCGTGCATGGTAACCCCCATCAACTGATCGGCCATTTCCATGGCGATCTTGTTGTGGGTGATGTAGATAAACTGCACCGTGGCCGACATCTCCTTGACCAGGCGCGCATAGCGCCCGACGTTGGCGTCGTCCAGCGGTGCATCCACTTCGTCCAACATGCAGAACGGCGCCGGGTTGAGCTGGAAGATGGAAAACACCAATGCCAAAGCGGTCAACGCTTTCTCTCCACCGGAGAGCAAATGAATGGTGCTGTTCTTCTTGCCCGGGGGCCTCGCCATGATGGTTACACCGGTATCGAGTAAATCTTCGCCGGTGAGTTCCAAATAAGCGTTGCCGCCACCGAAAACTTTTGGAAAGAGTGCCTGCAAACCGCCATTGATCTGATCGAAGGTGTCCTTGAAACGATTGCGCGTTTCCTTGTCGATCTTGCGAATGACGTTCTCCAGGGTTTCCAGCGCTTCGACCAGATCGGCGTCCTGCGCATCCAGGTAGCGCTTGCGCTCGGACTGCTGCTGGTACTCGTCGATGGCCGCCAGGTTGATCGGCCCGAGGCGGGCGATGCGAGCAGCCATGCGCTCCAGCTCTTCTTCCCAGGCACTCTCGCTGGCTTCGGCCGGCAGCGTGGCGATCACCCCATGCAGGTCGTAGTTGTCCTCGGCGAGCTGATCGGCCAACGCCTTGCGCCGCACGTTGAGCGACTGCCAGTCCATGCGCTGCTGCTCCAGCTGGCCGCGCAGCAGTTGCGCCTGCTGCTCGGCCTGGGTGCGGCGCTTCTCGGCATCGCGCAATTCGCGGTCGGCATCTTCCAGCGCCAAACGCGCCTTACGCAGCTCGTCGTCCACCGCCATGCGCCGTTCGAGCAGCTCTTCGAGCTTGATGCGCAGCTCTTCCAGCGGCGCCTCGCCCTCTTCCAGGTTCAGCGACAGCTGCTCACGCCGCTCGTGCAAACGTTCGGCCTGCAGTTGCAGACGCTCCAGCGCCTGGCGGGTGGAGTCGTGCTGGGCCTTGAGCGAGCCAACGCGCACTGCCAGCTGGTGAGCATGATCCTTGTGCTGACGCGCGTCCTGGCGCACCCGGTCGAGACGCTCACGCAGGCTGTCGCGACTGGCCAGCAGGCTTTCACGTTGCTCGTTGTCCTGCGCCATGGCATCCAGCGCGTCCTGCAGTTGCAGGCGTGATTCGCCCAATTGCTCCTGCTCGATCTGGCGCTGCTCGGCCGCTTCCTGCAACTCGTCCTGCAAACGACGACGGCGCAGGCCCAATTGCTCGGCCTTGGCCTGGCTGGCCGACAGGCGCGCCTTCAGCTCGGCCAACTGGCGCGCCAGTTCCTGCCCCTGGCGTCGCTGCTGTTCGCGCAGTTCCTCCTGGCGGCGCTGCTCGTCACGCAGCCCCAGCAAACGCTCATCCAGTTGCGCCAGACCCGCCTCACGCTCCTCGCGATCAAGCTGCAGGCGCTCCAGTTCCTGCCCACGCGCCAGCACGCCGCTATCGGATTCTGCGGCGCGACGCACACGCAGGAAATGCCGACCGACCCAGTAGCCGTCGCGGCTGATCAGGCTTTCGCCATCCGCCAGTTGCGCACGGGCAGCCAGCGCCTGTTCCAGGGACTCGACCGGGCGCACGCTGGCCAGCCAGGGGGCTAGGTCGTGGCTCGACTCGACCCTGTCCAGCAGGCTGCCGGCGCGGCGCGCACCGCCACTGGCCGGGCTGGCCAGACGCAGTTCGCCCTGTTCCAGGGCGGAGAAATCCAGGCCGGCGAAATCATCCAGCAGCACGGCCTGCAAGTCGGCGCCGAGCACGGTTTCCACCGCCAGCTCCCAACCGGCCTCCACGCGCAGCCCTTCAGCCAGGCGTGGACGCTGCTGCAAGCCCTGCTCACGCAACCACTCCCCCGCGCCCTGGCCAGGATCGAGCGCCGCCTGCTGCAGCGCCTCCAGCGAAGCCAGGCGACCGTTCAGCCGCTGCAGCTCGCCCTGTGCCTGCTGCTGAGCCTGACCTGCCTGCTGCAATTCCTCGCGCAGTTGTTGCAGGCGCTCGGCCTGCTGCTCCTCGGCCAGTTGCAGTGCTTCGTGCTCCAGCTCGCCGACGGCCAACTGTTCGTTCAGTTCTAGAATGGCGGCGTCTTCAGGGTCGGCCGTCAGTTGCTGCAGTTCTTCATTGAGACGGCGCTGGCGTTCGCTCAGGCGTTCCAGGCTCTGTTCCAGCTGGGCGATGCGCGACTGCTGCACCTCGGCCTGACGGCGCGGCTCGGCGCTGCGCTGGTTGAAGCCATCCCATTGTTCCTGCCAGCCATGCATGCTGGCCTCGGCCTCTTCGAGGCTGGCAGCGGATTCCTCGGCAGCGGCGGCGGTCATCTCCTGCTCGGGCAGGAGCATCTCCAGTTCTTCGCCCAGGGTGGCCAGCAGCGTGCTGTCGTGGCCGAGGTGCGACTCGGTTTCCAGGCGCGCCTTTTCCGCTTCACGCAAATCATCCTGCAACTGGCGCAGGCGCTGCTGGCCATGCTGAATGCTCTGCTCGACGCGGGCGATATCGCCGCCCACGGAATAGAAGCGGCCCTGCACCAGATTGAAACGTTCGCTCAGTTCGTGATGGCCATCGCGCAGGCGCTCGATGGCCGCATCGGCACTGCGCTGCTCGGCGACCAGGGCCTCGAAGGCCACTTCCTGGTCGCCGATCACCTGCTCGCGGCTGCCGACCTGCTGGTTCAGGGTCTGCCAGCGCAGCGCCAGCAGTTGAGCCTTGAGCTGACGCTCCTCGGCCTTGTATTCCTGGTACTTCTCCGCCGCCTGGGCCTGACGGTGCAGGCGTTCGAGCTGGCGTTCCAGCTCTTCGCGCAGGTCGGTCAGGCGCGCCAGGTTTTCCTGGGTGCGGCGGATGCGGTTCTCGGTCTCGCGGCGGCGCTCCTTGTACTTGGAGATGCCAGCGGCTTCCTCGATGAAGTTGCGCAGCTCCTCGGGCTTGGCCTCGATCAGCTTGCTGATCATGCCCTGCTCGATGATCGAGTAGCTGCGCGGCCCCAGGCCGGTGCCGAGGAAGATGTCGGTGATGTCGCGGCGCCGGCATTTGGTGCCGTTGAGGAAATAGGTGTTCTGCCCGTCGCGGGTCACCCGGCGGCGGATGGATATCTCGGCGAAGGCGGCGTACTCGCCCACCAGCGAGTTGTCGCTGTTGTCGAAGATCAGCTCGATGGAGGCCTGGGTTACCGGCTTGCGGGTGTTGGAGCCGTTGAAGATGACGTCGGTCATCGACTCGCCGCGCAGGTTCTTCGCCGAGCTTTCGCCCATCACCCAGCGCACGGCGTCGATGATGTTGGATTTGCCGCAACCATTGGGCCCGACCACCGCCGCCATGTTGCTGGGAAAGCTCACCGTCGTCGGGTCGACGAACGACTTGAAGCCGGCCAGCTTGATGCTCTTCAGGCGCATCGCGGCTTAGCGCTCGGCCAGGGTCGCCAGCACCAGCTGGCAGTTGTGCTGACCGTAGGCCTGCAGGACTTCGCGGGCACGCTCGTGGTCACGGGCGATGATCGCCTGAAGCAGGCTGGCGAAGGTGCCCATGAACTGGCCCATCTCGCCTTTGCGGCGCTCCAGCGCCAGGTGGTAGGTGCGACTGATGGCCGGCAGCAGATTCTCCAGGGTTTCCTGCAGATAAGGGTTGTCGGCGAAGGGAAAGGCGGCGCGCATCACGTCGAAACTGCCCTCGACGAAGGCAGCGATATCGCCGCGTTCCAGGCTGGCCAGCAGACGCTGCTGGATCTCGATGAACGGCGCCAGATCGGTTTCCACCTTCCAGCGCTCGATCACGGCGCGCGCCAGCATGATGTAGAGCTCGATGCTCAGGGCATAGAGGCTGGTGACCTGATGCGGGGTCAGTTCACTGACCTGGGCACCGCGACGCGGCAGGATCACGATCAGGTGACGGCGCTCGAGAATCAGCAGCGCTTCGCGCACCGAACCACGGCTGACATTGAGGGCCTGGGTAACTTTTTGCTCCTGGATGCGCTCACGTTCCTTGAGCTCACCGCGAATGATGCGTTCGGCCAGGTAATGGGCAATTTGCTCGGCGAGGCTGTCCGGGGCCTTGAACGTCATGACATTCCTTATTTGCGTCGAACCAGGGCAGGCGGTCGAGTCTGGGAGCCCCGCCACGGCTGGGCGGGAGCAAGAAAATCTGGCGGCGAGTGTAACACAGCGTGTTACCGCGCCAAACGCCCTCGCGGCGCACTTTCCCTTCTAAAGGTTGGGCATGGAAGTCTGGTCACGAAAATCGATTGTCCTACAATCGAACACCAATTCAACAACAAGAATTGACCGGAGAAAACCATGCTCGAACGCCTTCCTTCGCACTGGATGCTCGCCCTGAAAAAGGTCGGCTACTGGGTCTGGCTGATACCGGTACTGGGTATTCCACTGAGCTACCACTGGTCACTGGGCAGCCTGCATGCCGACGCCTGGCCCTGGCTGGTGATCAGCGTGGTGTTCGGCGTCATTCCCCTGCTGGATTTCGTCGTTGGCCGCGATCCGGCCAACCCGGATGAGCGCGACGACGTACCGGCACTGGAAGCCCAGGGCTACTATCGCCTGCTGAGTCTGGCCACGGTGCCGATGCTGCTGGCGATGCTGATGTGGAGTGGCTGGATATTCGCCACTCACGAAGGCTGGAGCTGGGTCGGCCAGCTCGGCTGGATGCTCTCGGTCGGCACGGTGATGGGCGCCATCGGCATCACCGTCTCGCACGAATTGATCCACAAGGACGCGCCCCTGGAGCAGAACGCAGGCGGCCTGCTGCTGGCAGCAGTGTGCTACGCCGGCTTCAAGGTCGAGCATGTGCGCGGCCACCATGTGCATGTCTCGACGCCCGAGGATGCCTCCTCCTCGCGCTTTGGCCAGAGCCTGTACGCCTTCCTGCCCCACGCCTACAAGCACAACTTCCTCAACGCCTGGCGGCTGGAGGCCGAACGCCTCAAGCGACGCTGCCTGCCGGCCCTGCATTGGCGCAACGAGCTGATCTGGTGGTACGCCATCAGTGCGCTGCTGTTGCTCGGCTTCACCCTGGCCTTCGGCTGGCTCGGTGCACTGTTCTTCCTCGGCCAGGCACTGACGGCCTTCACCCTGCTGGAGATCGTCAATTACGTCGAACACTACGGCCTGCACCGGCGCAAACTGGACAACGGCCGTTACGAGCGCACCACGCCACACCACTCATGGAACAGCAACTTCCTGCTGACCAACCTGTTTCTCTTCCACCTGCAGCGCCACTCCGACCACCACGCCTATGCCAAGCGCCGCTACCAGGTACTGCGCCACTTCGACGACAGCCCGCAACTGCCCAATGGCTATGCCGGAATGATCGTGCTCGCCCTCTTCCCACCGCTATGGCGTGCGGTAATGGACCCCAAGGTGCGCGCCTACTATGCCGGCGAAGAGCACCAACTGAGTGAATCGCAGCTGACCTGAGCACCCCGCTCGAGCACATCCGATCAACCCCGGCAGCGCAGGCTCCCGGGGTTTTGTTTTGTAGGGTGCCTCCGGACCGCCCAGGTCGTGCGCGCCTGCGTTGCGAACAACCTGGGCGCACGCGGCCTGGACGGCCTCGCGGCAGCCGATGCACAGCCCTTGCTGGCATGAAAACCGCTACTCTAAAGCCATGAATCCGGCCGGCCGCGCTCATAACCGAAACGCATGACAAACAGCTGACCACAAGGTCAAATATTTGTTGACCCAAAAGTCAGAAAACTCTAGATTGCCCCCAATGGCCAATCACGCCCGGGCCCTGCAATGCGTGCACACCCGGCGAGCCAAACGATTCATAACAATAAAGTGCCTGGAGGTCGTCCTTGATCCAGTTTTTACTCAACCGGGAGCTGCGCACCGAGCATGCCCTGGACCCCAACGTCACTGTGCTGGGCTACCTGCGTGAGCACGTCGGCAAAACCGGAACCAAGGAAGGCTGCGCCTCCGGCGACTGCGGTGCCTGCACCGTGGTGGTAGGCGAGCTCGACGGCGAGCGCGTGCGCTATCGCACCCTCAACTCCTGCCTGACCTTCGTTTCCAGCCTGCACGGCAAGCAACTGATCACCGTCGAAGACCTAAAACACCAGGGCAAGCTGCACAGCGTGCAGCAGGCGATGGTCGACTGCCACGGCTCGCAGTGCGGCTTCTGCACCCCCGGCTTCATCATGTCGCTGTTCGCCCTGCAAAAAAACTCAGGCGGCTATGACAAGGGCGCTACGTTGGAGGCCCTGGCCGGCAACCTGTGCCGCTGCACCGGCTACCGCCCGATCATCGATGCCGCCGAGCAGGCCTGCTGCCAGAAGCAGCCAGATCAGTTCGATGCCTTCGAGAGCGATACCGTCGCCCAGCTCAAGGCCATCACCCCGCGTGAAACCGCCGAACTCAACAGTGGCGACAAGCGTTGCCTGGTGCCGCTCACCGTGGCCGACCTGGCCGACCTCTACGCTGCCAACCCCGAAGCGCGCCTGCTTGCCGGCGGCACCGACTTGGCCCTGGAGGTCACCCAGTTCCACCGTGAACTGCCAGTGATGATCTACGTCGGCCATATCGAAGACATGAAGCGCATCGAAGTGACCGACAGCGCCATCGAGATCGGCGCCGCCGCCGCGCTGTCCGACTGCTACCAAGCGCTGTCGCACGAATACCCGGACTTCGGCGAGCTGCTGCACCGCTTCGCCTCGCTGCAGATCCGCAACCAGGGCACCCTGGGCGGCAATATCGGCAACGCCTCGCCCATCGGCGACGCCCCGCCGCTGCTGATCGCCCTCGGTGCGCAGATCGCCCTGCGCCAGGGCAACACCCGACGCATCCTGCCGCTGCAGGACTACTTCCTCGACTACAAGGTGACCGCGCGCCAGGAAGCCGAATTCATCGAGAAGATCATCGTGCCGCGCAAACAGGCGAATCAGGCGTTCCGCGCCTACAAGGTGTCCAAGCGCCTGGACGACGACATCTCCGCCGTCTGCGCCGCCTTCAACCTGACTATCGAAGATGGCGTGGTGACGGACGCGCGCATCGCCTTCGGTGGCATGGCCGCCATCCCCAAGCGCGCCAGTGCCTGCGAGGCCGCGCTGGTCGGCTCGGCCTGGTATCCGGGCGTGATCGAACACGCCTGCGAGGCGCTGGGTGAGGACTTCACCCCGCTGTCGGATTTCCGCGCCAGCAAGGAATACCGCCTGCTCACTGCCCAGAACCTGCTGCGCAAGTTCTTCCTGGAGCAGCAGTCGCCCGAGGTCGAGACCCGGGTGACCGCTTACGCGTAAGCGTGCAGTGAATTGATCCGCCGCTGGCCCGCCCAGCGGTATGCGAAGTTTTGGAGGCGAAGATGTCCAGTCATATCGAACACAAATCCCAGGAAGAGCTGGCCGCCCTGTTCCGCGCCGGCATGACCAGCGGCGTCGGCCGCAGCGTCAAGCACGAGAGCGCAGACAAGCATGTGTCCGGCGAAGCGGTCTATGTCGACGACCGCCTGGAATTCCCCAACCAGCTGCACGTTTACGCGCGCCAGTCCGACCGCGCCCATGCGCGCATCGTGCGCATCGACACCCGCCCCTGCTATGAGATTGCGGGCGTGGCCATCGCCATTACCAAGGATGACGTACCGGGCCAACTGGATATCGGCCCGGTGGTCGCCGGCGACCCGCTACTGGCCGACGGCAAGGTCGAGTACGTGGGTCAGGTGGTGCTGGCAGTCGCCGCTGACAGCCTGGAAAACGCGCGCAAGGCAGCCATGGCCGCGATCGTCGAATACGAGGACCTGGAGCCGGTGCTCGACGTGGTCGAGGCCTACCGCAAGAAGCACTTCGTGCTCGCCAGCCACACCCACTGCATCGGCGACTCGGCCAGCAAACTGGCCAGCGCCCCGCGTCGCCTGCAGGGCTCCCTGCATATCGGCGGCCAGGAACACTTCTACCTGGAAACCCAGATTTCCTCGGTGATGCCGACTGAAGATGGCGGCATGCTGGTCTACACCTCGACGCAGAACCCCACCGAAGTGCAGAAGCTGGTCGCCGAAGTGCTCGGCGTGCCGATGAACAAGATCGTCATCGACATGCGCCGCATGGGCGGCGGTTTCGGCGGCAAGGAAACCCAGGCCGCCGGCCCGGCGTGCCTGTGCGCGGTGATCGCGCACCTGACCGGCCGGCCGACCAAGATGCGCCTGCCGCGCATGGAAGACATGAGCATGACCGGCAAGCGCCACCCCTTCTACGTCGAGTACGACGTCGGCTTCGATGACGACGGCCTGCTGCACGGCATCGAGATGGACCTGGCCGGTAACTGCGGCTACTCGCCGGACCTGTCCGGCTCCATCGTCGACCGCGCCATGTTCCACTCGGACAACGCCTACTTCCTCGGCAACGCCACCATCAACGGTCACCGCTGCAAGACCAACACCGCGTCGAACACCGCCTATCGCGGTTTCGGCGGCCCGCAGGGCATGGTCGCCATCGAGGAAGTGATGGATGCCGTCGCGCGCAGCCTGGGCAAGGACCCGCTGGAAGTGCGCAAGCGCAACTACTACGGCAAGACCGAGCGCAACGTCACCCACTACCACCAGACCGTCGAGCACAACGTCATCCACGAGATGACCGCCGAGCTGGAGCAAAGCTGCGAGTACGCCAAACGCCGTGAAGAGATTCGCACCTTCAACGCCAAGAACCCAGTGCTGAAGAAAGGCCTGGCCATGACCCCGGTGAAGTTCGGCATCAGCTTCACCGCCACCTTCCTCAACCAGGCCGGCGCGCTGATCCACATCTACACCGACGGCTCGATCCACCTCAACCACGGCGGCACCGAGATGGGCCAGGGCCTCAACACCAAGGTCGCGCAGGTCGTCGCCGAAGTGTTCCAGGTCGATATCGAGCGCATCCAGATCACCGCCACCAACACCGACAAGGTGCCCAACACCTCGCCCACCGCTGCCTCCAGTGGTGCCGACCTCAACGGCATGGCCGCGAAGAACGCCGCCGAGACCATCAAACAGCGCCTGGTCGACTTCCTGGTGCGCGAGTACAAGGTCACCCCGGAAGACGTGGAATTCCGCAACGGCCAGGTACGGGTGCGCGATCATTTCCTGTCCTTCGAAGAGATGATCCAGAAGGCCTACTTCGGTCAGGTCTCGCTGTCCTCGACCGGTTTCTACCGCACCCCGAAAATCTACTACGACCGCGACAAGGCGGCTGGCCGTCCCTTCTACTACTACGCCTACGGCGTAGCCTGCGTGGAAGTGCTGGTCGACACCCTGACCGGCGAATACCGCATGCTACGTGGCGACATCCTGCATGACGTCGGCGACTCGCTGAACCCGGCCATCGACATCGGCCAGGTCGAAGGTGCCTTCGTCCAGGGCATGGGTTGGCTGACCATGGAAGAGCTGGTGTGGAACGCCAAGGGCAAGCTAGAGACCTGCGGCCCGGCCAGCTACAAGATCCCGGCCATCGCCGACATGCCCATCGACCTGCACGTGAAGCTGGTGGAAAACCGCAAGAATCCGGAAGACACCGTGTTCCACTCCAAGGCCGTGGGCGAGCCGCCGTTCATGCTCGGCATCGCCGCCTGGTGCGCCCTGAAGGACGCCGTGGCCAGCCTGGCCGACTACAAGGTGCAACCGCAGATCGACGCCCCGGCCACCCCCGAGCGCGTGCTCTGGGGGGTGGAGCAGATGCGCAAGCTGAAGGCTACGGCCAAGGCTGCCAATGCGGCCGAGGTCGAAACGGCCTGACGCGACCGGCCCCCTCTCCCATTCATGGGAGAGGGTGGCTCAAGCAACTCGATGGAGCCGGCAACCCTCTCCCCCGCCCCTCTCCCGCAAGCGGGAGAGGGGAGAACAGCTCGTAGGGTGGACAACCGCGAAGCGTTGTCCACCAGAGTCGTGAATGAAGAACAAAGCAGGTGTACAACAATGACAAAACACACCGAACCGAATAATCCACCCGCTCGCCCGGCACCGGTACCGATTCTCGCCCCGTCGCCGAGCAACTGGCGCCTGCCGCGCCCGGGACAGACCACGCCTTCCTGGAGGCTGAGCAAATGAGTTGGATCAGCGCCCTCGCCGACCTGCAGCAACAGGGTGAAGCCTGCGTGCTGGTGACCATCATCGAGGAACGCGGCTCGACGCCGCGTAATGCCGGCTCGAAAATGGTGGTCACCGCCGAGCGCATCTTCGAGACCATCGGCGGCGGTCACCTGGAATACAAGGCCATGCAGATGGCCCGCGAGATGCTCGCCAGCCGCAGCCAGGACACCCGCCTGGAGCGCTTCTCCCTTGGCGCCAGCCTCGGCCAGTGCTGCGGCGGCGCCACCGTGCTGCTGTTCGAGCCCATGGGCCAGCCGCAGGCGCAGGTCGCCGTGTTCGGCGCCGGCCACGTCGGTCGCGCGCTGGTGCCGCTGCTCGCCAGCCTGCCGTGCAAGGTGCGCTGGATCGACTCGCGGGAAAACGAATTTCCCGAGCACATACCAGCCGGCGTGGAGAAGATCGTGAGCGAGGACGTGGTCGACGAGGTGGAGAACATGCCACCCGGCAGTTACTACATCGTCATGACCCACAACCACCAGCTCGACCTGGAGCTGACTGCGGCGATCCTCAAACGTGGCGACTTCGCCTACTACGGCCTGATTGGCTCCAAGACCAAGCGCGTCAAGTTCGAGCATCGCCTGCGCGAGCGCGGCTTCGCTGACACACTGATGGCGCGCATGCGCTGCCCCATGGGCCTGACCGAGGTAAAGGGCAAGCTGCCGGTGGAAATTGCCGTATCCATCGCCGGCGAGGTGATCGCCACCTACAACGCGAGCTTCGGCCAGGACGTGAAGAAAGGCGAATCCAGCGTCGCCAAGCTTTTGCCGGCCTCGCGCCGGTCCTGACTCTCGGTGCGCTGTGCGCACCAGCCCCCATTTTTATGGTGCGCACGGCGCACCCCACGCACGAGATTCGAATGATGAGCAACACCCGCAAAGCTTACCGCGCCGCCATCCTGCACAGCCTTGCCGACCCGGCCGTGGTCGGTATCGAGCAGTCCTACGAGTATTTCGAGGACGGCATCCTGCTGATCGAAAACGGCAAGGTCGCCCAGGTGGGCGCGGCTGCAGAGTTGCTGCCGAAACTATCCGGTGTGGACGTCCAGCATTACCCTGACGCGCTGATCACACCCGGCTTCATCGACACCCACATCCACTACCCGCAAACCGGCATGATCGCCTCCTACGGCGAACAGTTGCTGGACTGGCTCAACACCTACACCTTCCCCACCGAACGGCAGTTCGAAGACAAGGCCCACGCCAGCGACGTGGCGGCGATCTTCCTCAAGGAACTGCTGCGCAACGGCACCACCACCGCGCTGGTGTTCGGCAGCGTGCATCCACAGTCCGTGGACGCCTTCTTCGAGCAGGCCGAGCTGCTCAACCTGCGCATGATCGCCGGCAAGGTGCTGATGGATCGCAATGCCCCGGATTACCTGACCGACACCGCCGAAACCGGTTACGCCGAGAGCAAGGCGCTGATCGAACGCTGGCACGGCAAGGGCCGCCTGCACTACGCGGTCACCCCGCGCTTCGCCCCCACCAGCACGCCGCGGCAACTGGAACTGGCCGGCAAGCTGCTGGGCGAATACCCGGACCTGTACATGCACACCCACCTGTCCGAGAACCGCAAGGAGATCGAGTGGGTGAAAGAGCTGTTCCCCGAGCGCAAGGGCTACCTCGACGTTTACGACCACCACAAGCTGATCGGCCCACGCGCGGTATTCGCCCACGGCGTGCACCTGTGCGACGAGGAATGCGCCCGGCTGGCCGAGACCGGCTCGGCGGTGGCCTTCTGCCCGACCTCCAACCTGTTCCTGGGCAGCGGCCTGTTCGACCTGAACAAGCTGCAAGCCCATGGCGTACGAGTCGGCCTGGGCACCGACGTCGGTGCTGGCACCAGCTTCAGCCAGCTGCAATCGCTGAACGAGGCATACAAGGTGATGCAGTTGCAGGGCAACAAGCTCGATCCGTTCAAGTCGCTGTACCTGGCCACGCTGGGCGGCGCCAACGCGCTGTATCTGGACTACAAGCTGGGCAACTTCCTGCCTGGCAAGGACGCCGACTTCCTGGTGCTGGACTACAACGCCACGCCGCTGATGAGCTATCGCATGCAGCAGGCCAAGAGCCTGGAAGAGCGCCTGTTTGCCCTGACCATGCTCGGTGATGACCGCGCCGTGAAAGAGACCTTCGCAGCCGGCGTATCGGTGCACCAGCGCGACTGAAGTCGACGAACCGAGCGCCTCGTAGGAGCGGATTTATCCGCGATCAGGCTCGACAGCATCGCGAATGAATTCGCTCCTACACAAATGCGCCTCACCTCAGCCACATCGTCTCCATAACGAAAAAGCCCCGATGCGCGAGCATCGGGGCTTTTTCGTTACACGCAGTCGATCAACGATTGGCAGCGCTGCGACCGGGCTTCTTCTTGGTCTGCAGCAGGTGCGAGAACACCGCATGCAGATCGTCCGAGGCGCTTTCCTCGTCCAGATTCAGCTTGCTGTCGATGTGATCCATGTGATGCATCATCAGCTGCACTGCACGCTCGGCATCGCGCGCCTCGATGGCGTCGATCAGCTGGTTGTGCTCGTCATAGGAGCAATGCGAGCGGCTGCCGCTTTCGTACTGGGCGATGATCAGCGAGGTTTGCGACACCAGGCTGCGCTGGAAACTCACCAGCGGCGCATTGCGTGCGGCCTCGGCCAGCTTCAGGTGGAACTCGCCGGACAGTCGAATGCCCGCGCCACGATCACCGCGCGAGAAGCTGTCCTGCTCGTCCTTGACCATCTGGCGCAGCTCGGCCAACTGCTCGGCGGTGGCGTGCTCGACGGCCAGCTCGGTGATGGCGCGCTCGACCAGGCGGCGCGCATAGAAGATCTGCCGCGCTTCATCAACGCTCGGGCTGGCCACTACTGCACCGCGATTTGGCCGCAGCAGCACCACGCCCTCGTGGGCCAGACGCGACAGGGCGCGACGAATGATGGTGCGGCTGACGCCGAAGATCTCGCCCAGGGCCTCTTCGCTCAGCTTGGTGCCAGGCGCCAGACGCTGCTCGAGAATGGCGTCGAAGATATGGGCATACACGACATCGTCCTGAGTCCCGCTGCGGCTGCTTTTGCCCGCGCGCGGCTGCTTCTTGAGAGGCTGCAATTGATCGTTCATTCTGGCTCGCGTCAATGAGAGTCGGCGACACTGCGACTCTACTGTGTTCTACCCAGTAGCTGACAAGCGCCGAGCAAAAAAACATCGGAAAAAAATTGAGGCAATTGTACACAAATCAATCAGCCTCCACACCATCCGCTGTCTGACGTCATAGCTGAGCTGCCGACAAGGCATCATTCACAACCGCGCACAGAACGACAAATTCTTTCCTTATATACAGCTGCCTTCTCAGTTCATTAGAGGCTAAGAGCCTGCTCCAGGCGTCGGAACGGCGCCCGGCAGACAGCTGCAGGCACGCTAGATATATCCCTATCTAATTGATTTAAAAGAATTTAGCTTTGAAGAGCAAAAGGATTGTCGCCGAATCCGCTCACTTCCCTGCCAAAGCCCTCGACTGGTTCGATTAATGCAACATTAAAAACATTAATTGCATTTTTTGTATACAACATCATAATCGCGCCTGAGTGACTTCTTGACCGCTCGGTCAACAACTTAGCCAGGAAGCACCATCGAGAACACCGCCTACCTCAGAGAGCATTGTCTTGCGCAACGCTCTGGGCGGTACACAACAAGAGAGATGAGGAGTACCCGCTGTGGAAAGCGTCAAACAAGAACAACACGCGACTCAACTGGCAAGAGGTGGCCTGCTCGACCGCTTCTTCAAACTGACCGAGCACCGCACCACCATCAAGACCGAACTGATCGCTGGCGTGACCACCTTCGTCACCATGGCCTACATCATCTTCGTCAACCCCAACATCATGGCCAGCGCCGGCATCGATCATGGTGCAGCCTTCGTCGCCACCTGCATCGGTGCGGCGCTGGGTTGCTTCCTGATGGGCCTGTACGCCAACTGGCCGGTCGGCCTGGCGCCGGGCATGGGTCTGAACGCGTTCTTCACCTACACCGTCGTCGGTGAAATGGGTTACAGCTGGCAGATCGCCCTGGGCGCGGTGTTCATCTCCGGCGTGCTGTTCATGATCATGAGCCTGTCGAAGATCCGCGAGTGGCTGCTCAACAGCATCCCGATGAGCCTGCGCTTCGCCATGGGCGCCGGGGTCGGCCTGTTCCTCGGCCTGATCGGCCTGAAGACTGCTGGCATCGTCGTCGACAGCCCGGCCACGCTGTTGACCATGGGCTCGTTCGGCAATCCTTCGGCGCTGCTTGCCGCCGTGTGCTTCCTGCTGATCGCCGTGCTCAGCCACCGCAACGTGTTCGGCGCCATCCTGTTCAGCATGCTCGGCGTGACCGCCATCGGCTGGGCGCTGGGCCTGGTGGAGTACGGCGGCCTGGTGTCGATGCCGCCGAGCCTGGCACCGACCTTCCTGGCCATGGACATCGCCGGTGCGTTCAACGTGGCGATGATCAGCGTGATCCTCGCGTTCCTCTTCGTGAACATGTTCGATACCGCCGGCACCCTGATGGGCGTCGCCCATCGCGCCAACCTGGTGGATGACGACGGCAAGATCCAGAACCTGTCCAAGGCGCTGAAAGCCGACTCCACCTCCAGCGTCATCGGCGCGATGGTCGGCTGCCCGCCGGTGACCAGCTACGTGGAGAGCGCGGCCGGCGTCGCTGCCGGCGGCCGCACCGGGCTGACCGCCATCACGGTCGGCATCCTGTTCCTTGCCGCGATGTTCTTCGCCCCGCTGGCCGGCATGATCCCCGCCTACGCCACCGCCGGCGCGCTGATCTATGTCGCGATGCTGATGATGAGCGGCATGGCTCACATCGACTGGAAGGACCACACCGACACCATCCCGGCCATCGTTACCGTGGTGATGATGCCGCTGACCTTCTCCATCGCCAACGGCATCGCCCTGGGCTTCCTCACCTATGCCACGCTGAAGCTGCTGACCGGCCAGGGCAACAAGGTGTCGCTGAGCCTCTACGCGCTGTGCATCATTTTCATCGCCAAGTTCGCCTTCCTCTGACGGCACCCTGACGCTGAACGATCCCCGGCCTTGTGCCGGGGCTTTTCGTTTGGCTCCGTCGCCGGCAGGCAACGCGTTGCGCCAGTTGGGTTCCGGATTTCATCCGGGCTACGGACTGCTTAGTCAAGGTTGCGCGCACCTAGCTACCCATCTCCCATTTATTGGCGCGCGCCGAGCGCAGAGGGATTGCCGGAGAAGGCTAAAAACAATGCAGGCAAAAAAAAGCCCGCAGTGTGAGCGGGCATAAGGACTCAAACGAGTCTGAGGGTGACAAGCATTCGTCTGGCAGGCGGCGGCCTGCCAGTCACTCAGCTACCGCGGTAGGTGGAGTAGCTGTATGGGGAAATCAGTAGCGGTACGTGGTAGTGCTCCTGGCCGGCATCGATGCCGAAGCGCAGGACGACCACGTCGAGGAATGCCGTGTCCGGCAGCTTCACGCCGCGGGCACGGTAGTAGTCGCCGGCGTGGAAGTGCAGCTGATAGACGCCCGTACGGTAATCATCACCCTGCAGCACCGGCGCATCGCAACGGCCATCGTGGTTGGTGGTAACGGTGGTGATCAGCTCCAGCTGCGCGCCTTCGACGCGATACAGCTCGACCTTGATGTCACTCCCTGGGCAGCCGTGCGCGGCATCCAGTACATGTGTAGTCAAACGTCCCATGGGTCTCGGATGCCCGCGGCGCAGAGCGGCCCACGAACACCACACCTCCTCTACTCTGTTGAAATCGGCTCGTCGCAATGCTCCGACGCAGTGGCAGGATAGCATGCAGGTCGAATATAAAACACTTTACTCACAAATTGTACACAATAAATCCAATGGAGATGCCATCAACGCACCAAAGCGGTTCGCTGCCTTCCTTATCGCAAACCAGCATTCATGCCGCCATCCGCGCAGATTGCTGACCAGCAAGGCAGTTTCACCGGCTGCACGCGCACTGAATAAAATGATGAAAAGTCGATTTACAAACGGCAAGCAACTTTGTATACAATTAGCCATCCCGGTCGCGTAGCCATCGATAACCCGGCACGCAGTGACCGCAACGCTCCAGATAGGAAGACTGCAGTGAACGCTGATTACCCACGCGATCTGATCGGCTACGGCGCAAACCCACCCCATCCGCACTGGCCGGGCGACGCCCGTATCGCCTTGTCCTTCGTGCTCAACTACGAAGAGGGCGGCGAACGCAACATCCTCCATGGCGACAAGGAATCCGAGTCCTTCCTCTCCGAGATGGTCGCCGCCCAGCCGCTGCAGGGCCAGCGCAACCTATGCATGGAGTCGCTCTACGAGTACGGCAGCCGCGCCGGTGTCTGGCGCCTGCTCAACCTGTTCAAGAAACACGACATTGCACTGACCGTCTTCGCCGTGGCCATGGCCGCCCAGCGTCACCCTGAGGTGATCAAGCAGATGGTCGCCGCCGGCCATGAAATCTGCAGCCATGGCTATCGCTGGATCGACTACCAGAACATGGACGAAGCCGGCGAGCGCGAGCACATGCTCGAGGCCATCCGCATCCTCACCGAGCTGACCGGCGAACGCCCGCTGGGCTGGTACACCGGCCGCCTGGGCCCGAACACCCGGCGCATCGTGCGTGAAGAGGGTGGCTTCCTCTACGACTCCGACACCTACGACGACGACCTGCCCTACTGGGACCCGGCCAGTACCGTGGAGAAGCCGCACCTGGTGATTCCCTACACCCTGGACACCAACGACATGCGCTTCACCCAGGTGCAGGGCTTCAACAAGGGCGACGACTTCTTCGAATACCTCAAGGACGCCTTCGACGTGCTCTACGCCGAGGGCGAAGCCGGCGCGCCGAAGATGCTGTCGATCGGCATGCATTGCCGCCTGCTCGGCCGGCCGGCCCGCCTGGCGTCGCTGGCCCGCTTCATCGAATACGTGAAGCGCCATGACAAGGTCTGGTGTGCCCGCCGTGTCGACATCGCCAGGCACTGGCACGCCACCCACCCCTTCCGCGCGACCGAATGAGAGAGCCGCCCATGAGCCGTTTCCAGACCCTGACCCCTTCCCAGCTGAGCCGTGACGCGTTCGTCGCGGCCTTCGCCGACATCTACGAGCACTCGCCCTGGGTGGCCGAGAAGGCCTATGACCTTGGCCTCGACGCTAGTGTCGACGACATCGACAGCCTGCAGCAGCGCATGGCCGACATCCTCCTGAGCGCCAGTCATGAAGCGCAACTGGCGCTGATCAACGCGCACCCGGACCTAGCCGGCAAAGCGGCCGTGCGCGGCGAACTGACCGCCTCCAGCACCGCCGAGCAGTCCGGCGCCGGCATTCATGAATGCACCGCCGAGGAGTTCGCGCGCTTCACCGAACTCAACGATGCCTACAAGGCCAAGTTCGGCTTCCCCTTCATCAAGGCCGTCAAGGGCAGCAACCGCCATCAGATTCTGGCGGCCTTCGAGGAGCGCATTCACAACACGCCGGAGCAGGAGTTCACCACCGCTCTGGCCGAGATCAACAAGATCGCCCTCTTCCGCCTGCAGCAGCTGTAATGCTGTCGCCTCACTCCAACGAACAATATAAGTAGAACAGCCATGCGTAGCCTGACCATCGAGCCCCTGAGCAAAGAAGCCTTCGCCCCTTTCGGTGACGTGATCGAAACCGAAGGCAGTGATTTCTTCATGATCAACAACGGTTCCACCCGCCGCTATCACAAGCTGGCCAGCGTGGAGACCGCACAGCCGGAGGATCAGGCCATCATCAGCATCTTCAGCGCCGAGTCGCTCGAGATGCCGCTGACCATTCGCATGCTGGAACGCCATCCGCTGGGCAGCCAGGCTTTCATCCCGCTGCTCGGCAACCCCTTTCTGATCGTGGTCGCGCCACTTGGCGATGTACCTGTATCAGGGTCCGTCCGTGCCTTCCTCAGCAATGGCAGGCAGGGCGTCAATTACCATCGCGGCGTCTGGCACCACCCGGTGCTGACGATCGAAAAGCGGGATGACTTCCTGGTGGTTGATCGCAGTGGTTCCGGCAACAACTGCGATGAGCATTTCTTCAATGAGGACGAGCTTCTTCTCCTCAACCCCCACCAATAAGAGAAGCCCGGGGCTGGCGTGCCTCCCCCGGGGAAAGAGGTACAGATCGTGGAAGCACATTTCACCGAATGGCTAAACCTGGGCATCCGCTGGATCCATATGATCACCGGTATCGCCTGGATCGGCGCGTCATTCTATTTCGTCTGGCTGGAGAACAACCTCAACCGTAGCAACCCACGCGAGGGCCTGTCGGGCGACCTCTGGGCGATTCACGGCGGCGGCATCTACCACCTGGAAAAATACAAGCTGGCCCCACCGAAAATGCCGGAGAACCTGCACTGGTTCAAATGGGAGGCCTACTTCACCTGGCTGTCGGGCGTCGCCCTGCTGCTGGTGGTCTACTACCTCAATCCGAGCCTGTATCTGGTCAAGCCGGGTGTCGATCTGGCGCCCGCCGCGGCCATCGCCATCGGCCTCAGCTCCATGGCCGTCAGCTACCTGATCTACCACTTTCTGTGCGACTCGCCACTGGGCAAGCGCCCCGCTCTGCTCGGCGCCGTGCTGTTCGTGCTGATCATCGCTGCCGCCTATGGCTTCAGCCAGATCTTCAGCGGCCGCGCGGCGTACATCCATACCGGCGCCATCATCGGCACCATCATGGTCGGCAACGTGTTCTTCACCATCATGCCGGCCCAGCGCGCGCTGGTTAAGGCGATCGAAACCAACACCACACCCGATCCCCTGTTGCCGGCCAAGGGCCTGCTGCGCTCGCGCCACAACAACTACTTCACCCTGCCAGTGCTGTTCATCATGATCAGCAACCACTTTCCGAGCACCTACGGCAGCCAGTACAACTGGGCGATCCTGGCCGGTATCGCGATTCTGGCCGTGCTGGTTCGTCACTATTTCAACACCCGCCACGACAGCAGCAAGTATGTCTGGACCTTGCCGGCCGCGGCGCTGGGCATGATCTGCCTGGCCTACGTCACCTCCCCGGCGCATCGCGCACCGGCCGCCGCTCCGGTGGCCGCCGTCGAGCAACCGGCGAGCGAGACCGTGGCAAAGGTCGAGGAAGTCGGTGAAGCCGCACCAGCCGAACACTCCTCCAGTGGCAATGGCGCCGCGGCCAGCAGCGCAGAGGGCGGCGACTTCGCCAAGGTCGAGAACGTGATCCACGAGCGCTGCACCGTGTGCCACTCGGCGAATCCGACCAGCCCGATGTTCAGCGCGGCGCCAGCCGGCCTGATGCTCGATACGCCGGAGCAGATGCAGGCTCAGGCGGCGAAGATCCACGCCCAGAGCGTTGCCTCGCAGATCATGCCGCTGGGCAACATCACCCAGATGACCCAGGACGAACGCGACCTGATCGGCAGCTGGATCGCCAAGGGCGCTCAGATCAACTGATTGCCACACATGTCGCGTCCGTGACTGGGCGCGGCATCTTTTACGCCCCCGAACCGCCGGCAGCGCAAGCTGACCGGCGGTTCTTTTTTTGTGCACAATCTGTAAATAAATTGTTTTTAACCGTGTCCACATATTGCTATAGTCGCCACATCCTGACCACCTAGACAACTTTCTAGCAAGCAGGAAAGAGGTGCCGTGAAGCCTCGTGTAAGCCCATGACCGTATAAAAACAAATGGCAGGCTATGACATGACCACAGACAGCAACGCCCCCACCCCAGCTACGCCCGTCGGCAACAATGACCTGATCTACCAGCTGGACGACACGCCAGCGTTCGCTCCCGCCATCTTCGCGGCGCTGCAACATGTGCTGGCCAGCTTCGTCGGCATCATCACCCCCACCCTGATCGTCGGCAGCGCCCTGGGCCTCGGCGCCCATGTGCCCTACCTAGTGAGCATGGCGCTATTCGTTTCGGGCCTCGGCACCTTCGTCCAGGCCAAGCGCATCGGCCCGATCGGTTCTGGCCTGCTGTGCCTGCAAGGCACCAGTTTCGGCTTTCTCAGCGTGGTGCTCAGCGCCGGCTTCATCGTCAAGGGCCGTGGCGCCAGCGAGGAGGAAATCCTCGCCACGCTGTTTGGCATCTGCTTCTGTGCAGCCTTCGTCGAGATCGCCTTCAGCCAGTTCATCAACAAGCTGCGCAAGGTCATCACCCCGGTGGTCACCGGCACCATCATCTGCCTGATGGGCCTGTCGCTGATCAAGGTCGGCATGACCGACCTGGCCGGCGGCTACGGCGCGCCGGACCTCGGCGCGCTGCACCACCTGGCCCTGGGCGGTCTGGTACTGGGTACCATCGTCGTGCTCAACCGCGCCGCGTCGCAGGTGCTGCGCCTGTCGGCGGTGATCATCGGCCTGACCCTCGGCTTCGCTGTAGCCTGGTTCACCGGCCAGGTGAACTTCGCCAATATGGCCGACGTGCCGCTGATCAGCGTGCCGCAGCCGCTCAAGTACGGGTTCGGTTTCGACTGGATCGCCTTCGTGCCCATTGCCGTGATCTTTCTGATCACCCCGCTGGAAACGGCCGGTGACCTGACCGCCAACTCGATCATTTCCAAGCAGCCGGTGAAAGGCCCGCTGTACATGCGCCGCATCAAGTCCGGGGTACTGGCCGATGGCTGCAACTCGGCGGTGGCCGCGCTGTTCAACAGCCTGCCGATGACCACCTTCAGCCAGAACAACGGGGTCATTCAGCTCACCGGCGTCGCCAGCCGTCACGTGGCCTTCTATATCGCCGGCATCCTGGTCCTGCTCGGCCTGTTCCCGGTCGTCGGCGCCGTGCTGCAACTGATGCCCAAGCCGGTACTCGGCGGCGCCACCCTGATCATGTTCGGCACCGTCGCGGTGGCCGGCATCAAGATTCTCAGCGAAGCCGGTCTGCACCGCCGCAACGTGCTGATCGTGGCCATTTCCCTGGGCCTCGGCCTGGGTGTAGCCGGCGTGCCAGAAGTGCTTTCGCACTTGCCGGACGTGCTGAAGAACATCTTCGGCTCACCGATCACCATCGGGGCCTTCAGCGCCATTGCGCTGAACATTTTCCTGCCGGACGAGCAGCAGGAAGTGGAAGAAGACGACTACGATCCCGAGGCGCACCTGCACACCGTGCTGCAGAACCGCCAGGACGATGGCGTCGATGAGCATAGCCTCACCACCTTGAAGCGCGACCTTACCCCGGACGCGCGCACCAGCTGACCCCAGCATACCGATCCACTCCCGGCAGCCTGCTGCCGGGGGACACCTGCTTGCACCTCAAAACAAGGACAATTCATGAAACTCAAGCATCTGCCTCACTGCTTCGCGCTGTCAGCCGGACTGTTCTCCGGTCAGCAGGCGCTCGCTGGCGACCTGCTCTACTGGCAGGACAACAGCCTGTCGTACCTGTATGGCGAGAACTTCCAGCGCATGAACTTCAACGGCGAAGAACAGCGCACCCAGACCACCTTCACCTTCGAGCACGCCAGTGGCTGGGCCTGGGGCGACATCTTCTACTTCCTCGACTACATCCACGCCGACAACGTGCAGACGCGCGGCAGTTTCGACAACGGCAGCTTCCGCCAGCACGACAAGGATTCCTTCTACTACATGGAATTCTCCCCGCGCGTCAGCCTGAGCTGGCTGAGCGGACAGAAGCTGGCCGCCGGACCGATCAAGGACGTGTTCGCTGCCTTCACCTATGAAAAAGGCACCGGCGGCCCTGGCCCGGAAAACTACCTGTTTGGCGTCGGCCTGGACTGGGAAGTCCCCGGTTTCACCTACTTCAAGACCAACCTGTATCAGGTGAAGATCAACAATCACACCTTCTTCGCCGACCGTGACAGCAACGGCTACGCCACCCAGCTGACCGTCAGCGCGGCTTACCCGTTCAGCCTGGGCGACCAGGACTTCGTCGTCGACGGCTTCCTCGACTGGCGCTCGCCATCGCGCGATGCCGGCACCCAGACCTCGGTCGGCTCCTCGATCCAGGTCAAGTGGGACGCGGGCAAAGCCCTGTTTGGCAAGGAGCGTCAGCTCTACGTGGGGACCGAGATCAACATGTGGCGCGCCAAGTACGGGGTGAAGCCGGTGGACGGCTCGGATGATCGCTTCGACCAGACCGCCGTGCAGGCACTGGTCAAGTACCACTTCTGATCACGGCCGCAACGAACCTCGCCGACGTCGGGTAGGGACGGCGGCCAGGTAAAAGGGGGATGGGCGTTCGCGCCCTTCTCCCTTTTTCTTTGAGCTGCAAATGCCAGGTCCGCACGGCGCCCAGCCTTTGGCAAAGCGGCCTGAACTATCGCACCAACCCAGCACCCAGAAGCAGATCAAGCACCATCTCAGTGCGCAATCGGATACATCCAAACCACTTCCCGACCAGCACCTTGCAATCACACAACTGACTGCGAGGTCAAGTTTTTGATCACAAAATACAGATTTTTTGTGTGCAATTTATCCGAAAGCCATATTCATCAATGCATTTTCTGTGTACAAGACAATCAGGTTCCTACCGAATCACTGTCGAATTGGCTGTATACATTGAATCAGTCATGACGCGAATACAAAACCGGAACGAAACCTGCAGACAAATCTCCTCATAGAACGCCGCGGCGCAAGAACAAAACTGGGAGCTGTCCATGTCCAACACCGAAGACTTTCGCATCAAGAACATCGATCCCTCGCTACACAACGAGGACCTCGCCCCGCTGGCTCCCGAGAAACGCACCTGGGGCTGGTTCGAGATCTTCAACGTCTGGTCGAACGACATTCAGAGTCTGTTCGGCTACACCCTGGCGGCGACGCTGTTCATCTCCTACGGGCTCAATGGCTGGGCCGTGCTGGCCGGCATCGTGCTCGCCGGTTTCATCGTCATGGGTCTGGTGCAACTGACCGGCAGACCGAGCGTCAAGTACGGCATCCCCTTCCCGGTGTTCGCCCGCGCCAGCATGGGCGTGCGCGGCGCCAACTTCCCTGCGCTGGTGCGCGGCATCGTCGCGATCTTCTGGTACGGCGTGCAGACCTACTTTGCCTCCACCGCCGTGGCACTGCTGCTCAATTCATTGCTGCAACCACAGGACCCGGCCCTGTACCTGGGCCTGACCGCCATCGGCTGGCTGTCCTACGTGATCGTCTGCCTGTTCCAGGTCGGCCTGTTCGTCTGCGGCATGAGCTGGATCACCCGCTTCCTCAACTGGGCCGGGCCACTGGTCTACGTGGTGATGATCGCGCTGATGGGCCTGATCTGGTACAAGGCCGGCCCGAGCCTGCTCAGTGAGCTGGGCAACATCTTCAGTGGCACAGGTGAATACAAGGCCGGTCCGGTGACCGCGTTCTTCGCCGTGGTCGGCACCATGGTCGCCTACTTCGCTGCGGTGGTAATCAACTACGGCGACTTCGCCCGCTTCGTCAAAAGCGAAAAGCAGATGACCATCGGCAACTTCCTCGGCCTGCCGGTTAGCCTGGCGTTCTTCTCGCTGATCGCCCTGGTGATCACCGCAGGCACCGTGGTGGTGTTCGGTGAAACGCTGACCAACCCGACCGACATCGTCGCACGAGTGGACAACCTGACCCTGACCATCATCGCCGCGCTGACCTTCTTCGCCGCGACCGTGGGCATCAACCTGGTAGCCAACTTCATTCCGCCAGCCTATGACCTGGCCAACCTGGCACCGGCGCATATCAGCGCACGGACCGGGGGCTTCATCGCTGCCGGCATCGCCTTCTTCATCGGCGCCCTGTGGGTGGCCTTCATCAGCAACGTCGGCATCGCTGCCTTCGTCGACACCCTGGGCGCCGTGCTCGCGCCGCTGTACGGCATCATCGTCGCCGACTACTACCTGGTGCGTCGGCGCAAGCTCGACCTGCAGCAGCTGTTCAGTGCCGAGGTGGGTTCGACCTACTACTTCGATGGCGGCTGGAACCGCAAGGCGATGCTCGCCTTCGTCGTCGGCTCGGTGTTCTCCGTCGCGTCGGTGTGGGCGCCTGGCCTCAGCCAGCTGTCCGGCTATGCCTGGCTGCTCGGCGCCCTGCTCGGCGCAGTGCTGCACTATGGCCTGATGCACGGCCATGCACAGGCACTGAAACGCGCCGACGCCAGTCTCTGAGCAATCACTGACGGGACGAAGCCGGCGCCTGCGCGCCGGCTTTTTCTTTCTGCCGCTCGAGAAAGTCCACCTTCCATTGCTCGACCCCCATGTACTCACTATCGAGATTGGCCCCTACCCGATAGCTCGCCTTGAGCGCCGCCACCTGGGCCGCGTGTTCCGCGAGAAAACGATCGAAACGGGTGATCAGCTGCGGATGGCGCAGGCTCGACAGATGAAAACTGCCACGGGTGTGCGGCAACTTGGGGTCGAACACCAGGGCACCAGGCCGGGCGCGAATGTTGTCCAGATAATGGGTGGCCACCACCACATTGAAGTAAGCGCCGTCAGTCTCCTGCTTCAAGGCCTGACGAATCATCTGGCGCAGGTCCTCGCTGTAGCTCAGCTGGATCTGCCCGCTGTCGATGGCCTGCTCGTAACCCCGCGGCGTCCAGCCCTGCACCATGGCCAGCCGATGGATGCCCGCCAGCGTTCGCCCCTTACGCTGCGGCGCCACCAGTACACCATCGACGTAATCGACCACGGCCTGACTGTAGTGCAGCGTCATGCCGGCCTTCTGTGCTGCGGCCCAGTGCGGACTGTCGGGATACTTGAGGTCGATCTCGCCACGCTGCAAAGCCGACAGCAACTGATCCACCGGCAGCGCCTTGTAGCTCAGGCTGACACCACTGTCGGCGGCGAAAGCATCCAGCAACTCGCGAGCGAAACCACGGTACTGGCCTTCGTCATCGAGGCTGTAATGCGGTGCGAACGGCAGATCCTCGACGCCGACCACGTAGGTCTGGGCCAGGGCGCCGGGGGCCACAAGGGCAAATAGCAGACACAGTCGTACGGGCTTCATGTAGAGCCTCCTTATTGTTGTAGTGGAATCCGAAGGCGGTTCTACCCGCCGGTCATGCTCATGAAGCGCACCACTTGGACCTGCTCGTCGGTGGCGAAGTGGTGCCGCTCGGGCTTGAGCCGCAGCGCGTCGATCAGCGCCTGACGCAGGCGCTCGCCGTCACCCGGATGAGCGCGCAGCAGGCGCTTGAGATCCAGTGCGTTGTCGTGGCCGAGGCAGAGCACCAGCTTGCCCTCGGCGGTGACCCGCACACGATTGCAGTCGCCGCAGAAGTTGTGGCTGTGCGGTGAGATGAACCCTACCTGAGTCTGCGTACCGACCACTTGCCAGTAGCGCGACGGCCCGCCGGTGACCTTGCTGCTGCGCACCAGCGCATGACGCTGCTCGATGCGCTGGCGCACTTCGTCACTGGAGCAGAAGGTCTGCTCGCGGCTGTGGCTGACCACGCTGCCCAGCGGCATCTCCTCGATGAAGCTGATATCCAGGCCGCGCGCGATGGCGAACTCGACCAGGTCCAGTACTTCGTCGTCGTTACGCCCGCTCTGCACCACGCTGTTGAGCTTGATCCGCTCGAAGCCGGCGGCACGCGCCGCGTCGATGCCGGCCAGCACCTGATCGAGCTTGTCGCGCCGGGTAAAGGCGGCGAAACGCTCGCGCTGCAAAGAATCCAGACTGATGTTCAGGCGCCTCACGCCCGCTGCGCGCAGCGGCGCGGCCATCTCCACCAGTTGCGAACCATTGGTGGTGATCGCCAGGTCATCCAGCTCCTCGCGCTGCCCCAGGCGCCGCAGCAGGCTCAGCAGGTTCTTGCGCACCAGCGGTTCGCCGCCGGTGATGCGAATACGCTGCACACCGAGGCCGATGAAGGCGTCGGCCACGGCGTAGAGTTCTTCCAGGCTGAGAATCTGCGCGCGCGGGGCAAACTGCATGTCTTCGCTCATGCAGTAGGTGCAGCGAAAATCGCAGCGATCGGTCACCGACAAACGCAGGTAGGTGATGCGCCGACCGAAGGGATCAACGAGCTGATGGGTATTCACGGTGGGTCTCCTGCAGCGTCACGCGCCGAGACTTTTTGTCATGGATAACGCTGTGCGCGATAGAAACAGAAAAGCGATTTCCTGTATACGAAAATTTGACTACGGAGTCAGTTAAGCGCTGAGCAGCCCGTGGCCACTGCCTTGAGCCTCGCGCAAAGCCGGTGCTACCATGCCCGACCGCCGTCCGGCGGCAGAGCAAACCACAGGGCCTTATGACCAGCATCCGCGAGCGTAACAAAGAGCTCATCCTGCGTGCAGCCAGCGAGGAGTTCGCCGACAAGGGCTTCGCCGCCACCAAGACCAGTGATATTGCGGCCAAGGCAGGCCTGCCCAAGCCCAACGTCTACTACTACTTCAAGTCCAAGGAAAACCTCTACCGCGAGGTCCTGGAAAGCATCATCGAGCCGCTGCTGGCCGCCTCTGCCCCCTTCAACCAGCCGGGCCACCCGAGCGAAGTACTGACTGCCTACATCCGCTCGAAGATCCGCATCTCCCGCGAACTGCCCCATGCCTCCAAGGTGTTCGCCAGCGAAATCATGCACGGCGCGCCGCACTTGTCAGCGGAACAGACCGAACAGCTCAACGCCCAGGCCAAACACAACATCGCCTGCATCCAGCGCTGGATCGATCAGCGGCAAATGGCGCAGGTCGACCCACACCACCTGCTGTTCAGCATCTGGGCAGCGACCCAGACCTACGCCGACTTCGACTGGCAGATCTCCACCGTCACCGGCAAGGCCAGCCTCGATGATGCCGACTACGAAGCCGCCGCGCAGACCATCATTCGCCTGGTACTCAAAGGCTGCGACGTCAGCCCGATGCCGTCGAAGGCTTCCGAGCTGATCACCAGCGCCTGAGTCGAGTCCGCGGCATATACCGAACCCGTAGGGTGCGCCGCGCGCACCGAGTTTACGACACGGACGCTCGGGAAGCCTTGGTGCGCACGGCGCCCCTGCGAACTGGTGGATGTAAAAAGCGACATCCACCCTACGCATAGCCGAAAACCGTGGAAGGCGCTTTAGCAGCCTGTTGAAATTCGCCTACGCCCTGTCTGGCTTTGCGGCGTAAGGTTTACGATATCGGCTCCAATCTGCCGGGAACCCCGATTTCCATGCGTGGCGCCGATATCACTCAGGAATCCTTGTT